>NZ_QXIW01000022.1:9678-58109 GCF_003570985.1 Candidatus Cryosericum hinesii | reverse complement strand
TCGTCACCAAGATTCTGGAGTAGGTAGCTGCCATGAGAGACATCATTACGCTCGAGTGCACAGTCTGCAAGAACCACAACTATACCAGTGTCAAGAACAAAAAGAATGACCCAGACAAAGTGCATGTGAACAAGTACTGTTCGCATTGCAGAAAGCATACGGAACACAAGGAGACCAAGTAACTGCAAGTCCCCAGGTAGGCCCGTAGTTCAACTGGTAGAGCATCGGTCTCCAAAACCGAGTGTTGGGGGTTCGAGCCCCTCCGGGCCTGCCACCTTCCTTTGAGGAGGAACGTGTGAGCAATTCAAAGACAGTCAAGCCGGTAGGTATACGCTTCAAAAACTGGATTCGATCTATGTGGACAGAAATTCGGCATAGGGTTACGTGGCCCCGGCCTCGTGAACTTATGAAGTCCGGAGTAACGATCATCGCCTTTGTTGCATTCTGGGCCATATATATCGGTGCTTGGGATTACTTGTTTGCAGCCGCCCTGAAGTGGCTCATCTCGTAGGTCTGGATGGCTGAACGTAACTGGTACCTCCTGCACACATACTCTGGTGCGGAGGAAAAGGCCAGGAACAACCTGGAACAGAAAGTCAAGACGCTGGCTCTCGCGGACCGCGTCTTTTCTGTGGTTCTTCCCGTGGACAACAAGGTGATTATCAAGAATGGGGAGCGGAAGGTCAAACAGGAGAAGGTCTACCCGGGGTATCTCGTTGTCGAGATGATCATGGATGACGAGACTTGGAATGTGGTTACGCACACTCCCGGCATTCTGGGATTTGTTGGCAACTATGGAAAGCCCATCCCTCTTTCAGACGAAGAGGTTGAGCGGATTATCAAGAACAGGGTCTCTGAGGAAGAGGCTGTGGCGAAGCTTCACTTCGAAGTTGGCGACACGGTACAAATCATCGGTGGCCCGTTTGATGGGATGCAGGGTAAGGTCGAGAGTATCTCGCCTGAGAAAGAAAAAGCTCGCATCAAGCTCATGATGTTCGGGCGCGAAATGCCAGTCGAGATCGATTTTGGCTTTATCAAGAAGATCTGATAGATCTGAGTTTAGGGGGTAGTATCCACTATGGCGAAGAAGATCGTAGGGTACGCGCGCGTACAGATTGAGGGAGGGAAGGCAACGCCAGCACCGCCTGTTGGTCCAGCTCTTGGTCAGAAGGGTGTCAATATCATGGAGTTCTGCAAGCAGTTCAACGAGAGGACCAAGGACAAGGCTGGTTTGGTCATTCCTGCAGTCATAACTGTGTTCGAAGACAAGTCGTTTACCTTTATCACCAAGACTCCACCGGCATCGTCCCTTATCAAGAGGGCCATCAAGATCGAGTCTGGATCGGGTGAACCGAACAAGAAGAAGGTTGGTCGCATCACAAAGGCTCAGTTGGCCGAGATTGCCAAGATCAAGATGGAGGACCTCAACACTGCTGACATCGAGCAAGCCATCAAGATCATTGGGGGCTCCGCCAAGAGCATGGGAGTCACGGTCGTCGAGTAACGGATTCATAGCGCACGTGGGAGGAGTTTCTCCACGTAACCACGGAGGTAATTCATGAGCAAGAAGGGAAAGAAGTATCAGGAAGTAGCAAAGCTCGTCGACCATGCCAAGATTTACACATTGGATGAGGCTGTCGAGTTGCTCCCCAAATTGAGGACTGCCAAATTCGATGAGACGATCGAGGTCTGCATGAAGCTCAACGTCGATCCGAAACAAGCTGACCAAAACGTTCGTGGCGTCGTGACACTTCCGGCCGGCACGGGCAAGACTGTCAGGGTTGCCGTGTTTACCAAGGGTGACAAAACTGCTGATGCTCAGGAGGCAGGTGCCGACTTTGTGGGTGGCGAGGAACTCGTCGAGAAGATCAAGGGCGGCTGGCTGGACTTTGACGTTGCAATCGCAACCCCGGACATGATGGCGACGCTTGGAAAGGTAGCCCGTGTGCTGGGACCACGCGGATTGATGCCCAACCCGAAGGCGGGCACAGTGACGCTGGAAGTAGGGAAGGCTGTTCGCGAGTTCAAGGCTGGCAAGATCGAGTTCCGTGTTGACAAGATCGGTACGGTACACTGCCCTCTTGGCAAGTCGAGCTTCGCTCCTGCTGCCATCAAGGAAAACTTCATGTCTCTTTTTGAAGCGATCCAGAAAGCTCGCCCTTCCTCGGTCAAGGGAACTTACCTTGGCAAGACCTATATGTCGCTCACCATGAGCCCGGCAATCCGACTGGACACGAGCAAACTTTAGAGTACACTTCTGTTACAACTAGTAGCCCAAGACAGCGAGCGGGGTTCATCCCCTCAATCTTGCCCGCCGAGGCGTTTGCGCTTGTTGACCATGTGCAATACGGCTCTCTGTCTTTGGCAGAGAGCTTTTCTTTTCTATGCAAAGAGGAGGTGAAACATGCTAACTAAGGATCAGAAGAAACAACTTGTGGATGACCTTGTCAAGCAACTGAAAGAGTCGGAGTCCATTGTTTTCGTGGGCTACGAGGGGCTGAAGGCGTCATTCGTTGCGAACGAACGCAAGAGGCTGACGAAGCAGGGTATTGAGTATGTTGTTGTCAAGAATACTCTCCTCGAGCGGGCCATGAAGGAAGTTGGCCTGACGTTGCCCGATTCTCTGTTCACGCAGATGACTGCTATCGGACTGGGCAAGACCGATCCATCCATTCTGGCAAAGGCTCTGTACAAGAAGCCGACCGGCAAGCCTGGCGAACAGCGCTTTGTAGTCAAGGGCGCAATCGTTGACGGGAGCTTTTTCGACGAACCGATGGTCGAGCGTCTCGCGCTGTTGCCGACCAGGGACGAACTTATTGCTCAGGTGTGCCGCGGCATGAACGGGCCAGTTACAGGGCTAGCCATGGCACTGAAGCAAACTGTAAGCAGTATTGCCTATGCACTTGACAAAGTCCGTGAGCAGAAGGCTCAGGTCACACCGCAAGCATAACATCATTCAATAGGAGGAATGACATGACCAAAGAAGAAATCCTTTCAGCTATCGAGAGCATGACCGTCCTTGACCTTGCTGATCTCGTCAAGATGATCGAAGAGAAGTTCGGCGTTTCGGCTGCAGCCCCAGTTGCTGTTGCTGCGGCTGCCCCAGCCGCCGTTGCCGAAGTCAAGACCGAGTTTGACGTTATCCTCAAGACCGTTGGCGAGAAAAAGATCGAGGTCATCAAGGTTGTCCGCGAGATCACGGGCCTCGGCCTCAAGGAGTCCAAGGACGTCGTCGATGGCGCTCCGAAGCCCGTCAAAGAGCACATCCCCGAGAAGGAAGCCAACGAGATCAAGGCCAAGCTCGAGGCTGCAGGCGCTACCGCCGAGGTCAAGTAGTCTCTATAGAATCTCCGCAACAAATGTCCGCGCGGCGCTGACGCGTTGCTGGACGTCAAGGGCAGCTGCCGAGGCAGCTGCCCTTTCTGCATATATACCGAAGACAGCACTCCCTGAACCGCTGAGACCGGCGAGAATGGCGCCACTTGCGAGGAGCATGCTGCGAATGCTCAGGAAACTGGCTGTGTTTTCGCCGAGGGTTGCCTCAAAGGAGTTCAGGCGTATTTCATCAGAGCCTCCAAGTGGTGTGCGTGTGCGAAGGGCTTTGATGACGGAGTTCAGGTCGACCGAGGGTTCGGCTTCTGATGCCCCTCCTCTGGTGATGGCGTCGTCGAGAGCCGCATAGGCGCGCCTGGTATTGATGCGGAAGATTGGAAGAACGATGCAGCACCACAGGGGAGGAAGCGGGGAGATCGGGTCCACGATCTTCCCCGTGCCGTGCACGATGCACGGCCCTGGCCGGACGAAGAACGGGACATCAGAACCGAGCGAGCTCGCCAGAGCAAGGAGCTGATCATGGCCGAGGGGAAACCCATGGAGCTGGTTCAGCGCGAGCAGTGCTGCTCCTGCGTCACCACTGCCCGCACCGAGGCCGGTCTTTTCGGGGATTCGCTTCTCCAGGTACGCGGAAATCTGAAGTATGCGATGCCCGTGGAGTGGCTCGATGGCGTTGTTGAAGGCAACCCAGGCTTGCTGCACAGAGTTCTGTGGAACCAAATCAGGACGATTAGATGTGAGATGGAACTCCCCGCGCGATGAGGGAAGTGTATCGAAGTGAAGTCGATCGCCTGTTGCCACGCTCAGGAAAAGCGACTCCAGTTCATGAAGTTCCTGACCGTCCCGTTTAGGTACCACGCGCAGCCAGGCGTTGACCTTGATCCTTGTCTCTACGTCAAAGTGCTGATCGGTATCGCCAGCACGTCGTTCTGCCCAATTGCTCATGCATCCAGTATAGCGGGGAACCCATTGACGCGTAGCACCTGGACGTGAGTCATGGAGATGGCTCTGCTACTGAGATGCCTGCCGCAAACTGTCGGAGAGTATCGGAGGGGAAATCAGAAAACGTGGTCCGAGAGAGGGAAACTGGGGGATTGACACGATCAATCCAGCTTGATAGTATAGCATTAGTATGTTGTTCAACATTCGTCGACGTCCGGACAAGCTGACCCTGGAGCAAAGTCAAGTGACAAGAAGAGGCCGGCAGGCGTTGAAGACGCGGTTCACTTGACGTCTGACAGTCAATCCTTGACTGGGATTTCGAAACAAGGAGGCTAGGATATGCCAAGTTGGCTCTGGTGGATTATCATCGGTATCGTCGCAGGCTGGATTGCGGGTCAAGTCATGAAAGGTAGTGGTTATGGCCTGCTTGGCGATCTGGTCATCGGTGCGATTGGTGGCTGGATCGGTGGATACGTGTTCGGGCTGCTGAAAATCCCGAGCAGCGGAATATGGGGAGCCCTCATTACGGCAGTGATCGGCGCGATATTGCTGATCGCCGTCGTGCGGGCCATAAGAGGCGGAAAGAGATAACCTGGCGAAAAGTCGTACAATCGCCTGCACCGGAACTGGCGGCCGGGCCGGGTTTCAAGGGAGAATTATTACTGCCGGCCCGGCCGCCAGTTCATTACCGGCTGTTTTCTCGCGGGCCTTGACCGACCGCTGAGGGAGTATCGCGATACACGGAGGGTTGGATGTTCTATACCCTAACCGAAGATCAAATACGGGACCTCTGTAAAGAGAAGATCGAATCACTCGAACATTGGCTGAGGAGGCTTATTGATGAGAAGCTATCGGCTTCTTACGGAGACTTTTTTTCACATGTCGACGGAGCGGGCAACCGGCTCATCAAGAAAGGCATCGTTGATGCACTAGAAGAACGACTTAGGCAAGATGCAACGCGCTACAGTCGCAAGATAGACGCGGTGTTACTTAGTGATGCGATCGACATCATTTGCAACCCTCAGCTCTATAGCATCTTTGCCCCAGGGCTAAGATTTGCTTTCCCCGAAGGGCGAGATGAAGCAAGGACGTTTATGTATCGACTGTTGGACCACGAAACAGATTGTATCATTCAAATCCGATCAGCCTCCACCAGGCAGAGCAAGTAGTCTGCTACTCGACCGATATTATCGAGTCTTTGAAGCAGCACTATGGAGCGATAGGAATGCAAAGCGAATACAACGTTCCGACCAACCTCAAGTTCTCGGACTCTTTCGGGAATCTGTGTTTTAGAAATCAGATGCTGGATTTTGCTGGCGGGGTACTGAAGGACCTCAGTAAGTAAGCAACCAACGAGCGTCCTTTGGCCCGGCGGCGTACTGACGGTAGAGATTGAAGTTGATCCGGCATTCGATCCAACCGATTATACGATAAGTTGGACATGCTCCAAGGATGTCTTCGAACCGATCTCCAGTGAGCCTAAGGCAATTATCAACATCACGACAAAGCATGTTGCTGAGCAGGTGATCATTTGGTGCAACATTACAAGCAATAATGAGTGGCACAGAATGCCTACGGGAAAGGATGACTCTTTGTCGGTTTTCTACAAAGTCCGACCTCCGCGGTAGGTACGACCAAGGTCTCGCAGGGCACGATAGATCCGTTCTGGCTCCAGGGGATGCAGGCCGGTGCCAAGAATACCTTCGACTGCATCAAGGCGTTTTTACCAGCGCCGCCGGGAGCGGGGAACGTACCAGTCAGCCGGCCATCCAATAAGTCCTTGCGGGCGACGTGTTGCAAAAGGCGCACTGCCGAAAGGTGCAGTTGGGCAGCATGAACGGGTGGTGCAGTCAATTATGTGTGAGTACCATACTTGATGATCCCAAAGGAGATAGAGATGGACTATGTAAGAGTTATTGACAAAGCTGAATTACCCCAAAACAAGATGATAATCGTTGTCGTAGATGGTAAGGAAGTTCTCTTGGCGAACGTGGATGATTCCTACTATGCCATCATCAATAAGTGCACTCATGCTGGCGGCTCATTGGCACAAGGTGTCCTGGAGGGAAGCATTGTCACATGTCCGAGGCATGGTGCTCGATTCGATGTAAAGACAGGGAAAGCTGTTGGAGAGGCGAAGATCGGATTTATAAAAATGAAGGTTAAGGATGAAGAGAGTTGCATGGTCAAGGTTGAAGGAACAGACATCATGGTGGGAATACCCTGATTGATGGGGATGTGCCCCTCACATATTGACCAGAACCGATTTACGCACTAAAGCCATCTGCGCAACAACTTTGGAAGCTTTTTGGTTTGTCCCTTCTTGGCATTTAGGTACAATAATTCATAGCCACAAAGCGTACGTTCAATCCCCTGGAATACAAGGCAGGCTGTAAACGCACTCTTCCATTGAGAATCAATGGGTAATTGACTTGGCTCTCGATGAGCGGAGTCTTAGGGAATTTCCATCAGCGTGACGGAGAAATGTATCAGCAGGAGGGTCCCAGAGAATGGAGGATGCTGCGCAACCGGTTCGGTCAAGTACTGCGCATTGATATGCGTTGCTTGAGTCACGTGCGTCGATAATGGTGACGGCTTCCACAGATAACAGACAGGGTATGTGGCGTGGCGTAGGTAGGCGTAAATGTGGTAAAAATAACAGAACCCGGGGGGATTCCCCCCGGGTTCTGTTATAAGCAGACAACGTCACTGCCGAAAGATTCAATTCTGGCTCCCCGAGTAGGACTCGAACCTACAACCCCCGGATTAACAGTCCAGTGCTACCACCGTTGAGCTATCGGGGAACGTAATAGTAATTGTAATGTTGGCAGCCCGTATGTCAAGGTGCCGACTGTCAATCAGGACTGAGAGGGCGACCGTCTTCGATTCGACGACGTACGATGCCGGATGACATTGCCATCATTGTGCATATCTTCCTCGCTCATCCCATTCTCCTTGGCAATCATCTCCTTCAGCTTACGCTTGGCCTTGGCCTCAATCTGGCGGATACGTTCACGCGTGACCTGGAACATTGTGCCAACTTCTTCCAGGGTGTGCTCGTATTCACCCTGAAGACCCTCTCTGTAGATGAGGATTTTCTTTTCGCGTTCCGGGAGTGTCTCGAGGATACGCTCTAGCTGTTCTTTGTAATACTTGTTGAAGGTTTCCTTCTCAGGAGAAGGACTCTTCTCGTCCTCAATGAAGTTCTCCAGACGACTCTCTTCCTCATCTCCGACGGTGTTCTCCAGAGACAGTGGCTGTTGCCCGAGGCGCAGGTACCGTATGATCTTTTTGACGGGGATGCCCATAGCGGTGGCGAGCTCTTCTTTGGTCGGCTCTCGCCCGTGTTCCTGCAGGAAGCCCTTCTTGATCTTGTCGATCTTGTTGAGGTTCTCGACCATGTGTACCGGAACCCGGATCAGGCGTGACTGGTCAGCCAGCGCACGCGTCATCGACTGCCGAATCCACCACGTGGCATACGTGGAGAATCGGAATCCACGCTTGTAGTCGAACTTTTCGACGGCCCTGATAAGGCCGAGATTACCCTCTTCGACCAGGTCAAGGAAGGACAAACCGCGACCCGTGTACTTTTTTGCGATACTGACGACCAGACGAAGGTTGGCTTCGATAAGCTGGCGCCGTGCCTCCATGTCGCCCGCCATGACGCTCTTGCCCAGTGACTTCTCCTGATCCGGTGTCAGCAGCGGCACGCGGCCGATATCGCTCAGATAGGATTGGATCGGGTTTTGCTCCTCCTGAGTCGTAACGCGGATGATCGAGGGGATAGAAGGCGCTGCTATGGCTTTCTTGGCTGTGGATTTGACGAAGCGGGGAGTACCGAAGACGATTCCCTCGAAGTCCATCCGCTCATAGAAGACGTCGAGTTCTTCGACGGAGAGGTCGTGTTTTTCCAGTGCGTTCATGACGCCCTCGTAGTCCAGGACACCCGCTTGGCGGGCTCTGTCCAGCAACTTCACCAGCTCACGTTTCTTCGGGAGCAGCGGTTCTGTGGCAGGGCCTTCTTCGTGCGAGTTTTCCTCTTCCAGATCCAGGTCGGCTTCGTGTCCTTCCTCATTGACCGTTTTTTTCTCCTTCTTCGGGGCCTTGGCTTTGGGAACGCGCCTCGCCAGAGGAGCCGCCTCCGTCAGTTCGGCTACGACAGCTGTCGTAGGGCTCTTCTCAGACGGCTTGGCGCGTTTTGCCTTGGGGGCTGGCTCGGGCAGGGCTACTGTCTCTGTCAGTTTCTTGTGCGGGATTCGTGACACCTTGGCCGGATGAGCCTCTTCCCGAACCTCGGTCTTGCGTACCGCCTTGGCCGGATGAGCCTCTTCCCGAACCTCGGTCTTGCGTACCGCATGCTTCTTATCTGCCATCATTCACCCCTTTCATGGGCTATCGAGCCATCTTCCGGTGTCACGGCAGACGACCCCGATCGCAGCCTACTGGCTGCATCTTTCACTCCCTGATAGCTTAACTGGTGTTCTTCAAGACTCCATCGACCAACCAGGGCCGCAGCTTCCGGTCCGAGTTGTGCAACCAGCGAGGGCACCAGAGCTGCTTCTCCAGAAGTTTCGCGGCGCAGTACACTGAGAATCTCCTGACAGGCTTCGTCCTGCAACGACAGTCCGTCGAGGAGTGGCGAGAGCTCTGAAAGCCGGTCGAGATTGTGTATCAGGCCATGGACGACTTCCTGCTCAAGCACGGATCGCATGCTCTGCAGAGACCCTCCCGTCGGAATCCTGGAGTGTCCGAGACTCTTCCGCGGGAGTCTCCATGGATCAGCGACTGCAGGCTGTTCGGTGTGCGTGCGGCCCTTGCGGTAGATTGCGAGAACCTCTTCCTCACGAACGTTGACCCTGCGGGCAATCTGAGTAAGGAGTTGAGTTCTGAGCAGTGAGTCCTGCATGTCGTCCACGGACTCCATCATTTCTTGCACAAATGCTCTTCGATCGGTTACTGAGTTCATGTCCCTGCCCACGACGGCAGCATCGAGCAGAAAATCGCCTACGGATCTTGCCTGGTCCAGGGCGACCTGGTACTGAGCCTTTCCCCCAGGTTCGCGCAACAGTTCATCTGGGTCCTTTGCCCCCTCGACCTTGACCACGGCTACGTCCAGCCCGGTTCGGTCGGCTATCGAGAGTGCAAGACGAGCAGCGCGCTGGCCGGCTTCGTCACTGTCGAAATTGAGCAGAACGCGAGAGGCGCTCCGTCTCAGCAGGGTACCCTGTTCCTCTGTGAATGCCGTGCCAAGCGAGGCAACGACATTGGTGAAACCTGCGGCGTGGAGAGCGATAGCATCCATGTATCCCTCGACGACGATAGCCGTCCCGGTTTCACGTATGGACGGCTCAGCCAGAGGGAGCGCGTAAAGCGTCCTTCTCTTGGCAAACAGCGGAGTCTCGGGGCTGTTTGTGTACTTGGGCATCGACCCGTCGATGGCTCGTCCACCAAATGCGATGATGTTGCCGATGCTGTCCCAGATTGGAAACATCAGTCGATGGGCAAATGGCGAGAACGAGTGCCCTTCATGCCGTTGCACGATGCCGGTGCGTGCGAGACTATCCTCATCGATCCCGTGTTCCGCACACCACTTGACGAGACTGTCTGTGTTGCGAGGACAGTAGCCAAGAGAGAAGTGCTTCACAGTCTCAGAACTGAGTCCACGATTTCTGACATACTCCTGGCACTCACCTGCTTGACTGCTTTGCAACGCAGCAGCAAATGCGGTCGCGACGAGCTTAAGCGTTTGTAGGAGTTCCTGACGCTCCCTCGACGCCGCTGTGGACATATGCCATGGCGGCAGCTCGACATGGAATTCCTTGGACACGATCTCGATTGCTTCTGGAAGCGACACGTTGTGCACCTTGCGCACAAACGTCAGCATGTCTCCGGATGCCTTGCAGCCAAAGCAGTAGAACATGTTCTTGTCAGGGCTGACCGTGAATGACGGCGTTTTTTCATGATGAAAAGGACAGAGGCCCACATAATTGCGACCCTGTTTGCGCAGTTTGACATAATGGCCAATGACGTCAAGGATACCAATCTTGGTGCTTATGTCGGCGATGTACTCTTTGTATTCCATACCACCTAGGTATACGAAAGAGGAGGCTCGAATCGTTCCCGGCCTCCTCACATACATACCACAATCGGTTTTCTAAGCCTGGTTAGACGTAGATGTGCGGCATCACCAGGTCTGTTGCTACCTTGAGCGCCATACGGTCCGTCATCGAGGCAATATAGTCCGTCACGATCCGTGCCGTGCCCTGGAGGTCTCCACGGAACATGGAAACCGGATCATTTGACTCACAGGTCATGGGGTGCTCTCGCAAATAAGGGTCCATACGCCTCACATCTTCCATGCAGAAGTCGAAAATGCGAGACAGCAGGTCACGTGCTTTCCCTTCCTCGCGTTTTGGTTCTGAATGCATGTATACCCTGTCTTTCAAGAACAGCATCAGGCCGTCCATGGCCTCCTGTATGGGTCGGCTCATGACGATTTCGCCCACAGCAGAGCTGGACCGGATGATGTCCAGCACCATCGTATCGAGGCGTTGCGAATAGAAACTACCCAGCGCCTCCGTGGTCACCGTCGGAACGTCGGTTGCATCGATGATTCCGGCGTGTATGGCGTCATCGAGGTCGTGGTTGACATAGGCGACTCTGTCGCAGAGTCGCACGATCTGTCCCTCCAGAGTCTGTGGACTCCGCATGTCCTCCAGTTTGCTCATTTCTTCAAGTCCCTTGCTGTGAGAGGCAATGCCGTTGCGGGTCTCATAGGTGAGATTGAGTCCAAAGAGTACATCCCCGTGTCCACGCTCACGACGCTCCAGAGTGTCGACCACGCGAAGGCTCTGTAGTGCGTGCTCGAATCCCAGACTGGGGTCAATACTCTTCAACTTTGCATCCAGGACAGCTTCTCCAGTGTGTCCGAATGGCGCATGGCCAAGGTCGTGTCCCAGTGCAATTGCTTCGACGAGATCCTCGTTGAGACCGAGAGCGTCACACACTGAGCGCGACAGCTGCGCGACCTCGAGGGTATGAGTGAGTCTTGTACGTATCTCGTCGCCCTTGGGTGCCATAAACACTTGTGTCTTGTACTGGAGCCTGCGGAACGCCCTCGAGTGAATGATGCGGTCGCGGTCTTTCTGGAATGGGGATCGGATGGCGTCATCATCTTCGGGCAAGATTCGTCCCTTGCTGGCAATGCCAAAGGCTGCTCCCTGAGAGAGCAGCCTTCCTTCCCTATCCCTGTAGTTCGTGATAGGCAGCATGTATGAGAATTCTATGCTAGCTGGCGGCCGGCCTGTTCTTGATGGCAGCCTGCGCAGCTGCAAGGCGCGCAATGGGGACGCGTGGAGCCGAGCAGGAAACATAGTCGAGACCTGAGGTGTGGCAGAAATCGATCGAATCAGCCTCACCCCCCTGTTCCCCGCAGATGCCGATTTCGAGGCCGGGGTTCGTCTGGCGGCCAAGAACCACCGCGATGCGGATGAGCTTGCCCACGCCTTTCCGGTCGATGGTCTGGAATGGGTCGACGTCCAGGATCTTCGACTCGAGGTAGGCCGGTAAGAACGTGCCTGCGGCATCATCGCGGCTATAGGCATACGTCGTCTGAGTGAGGTCGTTGGTCCCAAAGCTGAAGAACTCCGCGTACTCGGCGATCTCATCTGCAGTCAGGCATGCGCGCGGTACTTCGACCATGGTGCCGATCTTCACGGCAACCGTGATGCCCTCACGCTTGAACACCTTGTCGAGCTCTTCCTGAACCAGAGGCTTGAGTACCTTGATCTCATTGACGTGGCCGACGAGGGGAAGCATGATCTCGGGCATCGGGTGCAATCCTCGCTTGACCAGTGTAGCAGTTGCCTCGGCGATTGCACGGACCTGCAGCTGGTAGATGTCGGGATACACGATTCCAACGCGGCAGCCGCGGAACCCGATCATCGGGTTGAACTCCTTCAGCTCGTTGTACCGCTTCATGACCTTCTGCAGATAGGCGATGCGTGCTTCGTCGTGAGCTGTCTCTGCCTCGGCCATTTCTTCAGTGAGTCGGTCTATCTGGGGAAGGAACTCGTGGAGAGGCGGGTCCAGCAGACGGATGATAACGGGGAAACCATCCATGGCCTCAAGGATCTTCTCGAAGTCGTCGCGTTGCATGGGAAGAAGTTTCTCGAGGGCGGGGGTACGCTCTTCGAGCGAACCTGCGATGACCATCTCTTGCATGAGGGGCAGACGCTCGGGGTCGTTGAACATACGCTCCGTGCGACACAAGCCAATGCCCTCTGCACCAAAAGCGCGTGCCTTGTGGGCATTCGCGGGCGTGTCGGCGTTGGCACGTACACCGAGACGGCGAATGCCGTCTGCATAGCCAAGCAAGGTCGCAAGTTCGGCCGTCTGCTCGGCATCCACCATGGGGGCTTGGCCCAGGATGACTTCGCCAGTGGTGCCGTTCACCGTAATGACGTCGCCTTCGTGGACGGTCACACCATTTGCCACGAACGTTTTCTCAACACCGTTGAGTTTTATCTGGTCGGCGCCAACTACGCACGGCTTGCCCAGACCACGCGCTACAAGCGCTGCATGCGCCGACGCGCCACCACGTGTCGTCAGTGTCGCCTGAGCCTTGGAGATACCATCGATGTCCTCGGGAGACGTGTCCTGACGAACAAGAACAACCTTCTCTCCAGCTTCTCCAAGCTCGGCAGCCTTCTTTGACTCGAAGATGACTTTTCCATACCCGGCACCTGGGGAAGCAGGGATTGCCCTAGCAATGACCTGGACCTTGGCCTGCGGGTCTACCTGTGGATGCAACAGGGTGTCGAGCTGTGTGGGAGTCACCCGCATGACCGCTTCTTCCTTTGTGAGGAGACCCTCGACGACCATGTCGACTGCGACCTTGACGGCTGCGACCGGGCTCCGTTTGGCATTGCGAGTCTGCAGCATGAACAGTTTGCCACGTTCGACCGTAAACTCCATGTCCTGCATGTCACGATAGTGCTTCTCGAGAAGAAGCGATACTTCGACGAGGCGCTTGTACGTTTCGGGTATCTCGGTCTCCATTTCGTCGATGTTCTTTGGTGTGCGAATGCCGGCGACGACGTCTTCGCCCTGGGCGTTGACAAGATACTCGCCCGAGAAGCGCTTGGCTCCGGTGGAATTGTCACGGGTGAAACAGACGCCCGTTGCCGAGTCGTTGCCCATGTTGCCGAAGACCATGGACTGAACCGTGACGGCCGTACCGATGAGACTGTCGATTTTTTCGATCTTGCGGTAGGTGATGGCTCGCTCGGTATTCCATGAACGGAATACGGCACCCACTGCCCCGAGCAACTGGTCCATCGGGTCCTGCGGGAAGGGCTTGCCAGTCTTCTCCTGGACAAGCGCGAAGTACTTCTGGACCAAAGCCTTCAGGCTGTCGATGGACAGGTCTGTATCCAGCGTGACTCCCTGAAGCTGCTTCTGCTCTGCAAGTATGGTCTCGAAGTCGTTGTGCTCGATACCCAGCACAACGTTGCCATACATCTGCGTGAATCTGCGGTAGGAGTCCCAGGCGAAGCGGGGGTTTCCAGTCAGCGTTGCAAGGCCTTCAACGGTCTCGATGTTGAGTCCGAGATTGAGGATCGTGTCCATCATGCCTGGCATCGAGACTGCCGCACCAGAGCGGACGGACACGAGCAGCGGGTTCTGCGCTGAGCCAAACTTCTTGCCAAGTTTACCTTCCAGTCTGGCAAGATGTTCTCTGATTTCATTCCTCAGAGTTTCAGGGATATCGCCAACCTTGAGGTACTCGGGGCACATCTCAGTCGAAATCGTGAAACCGGGAGGTACGGGAAGCCCGATTTTTGTCATCTCTGCGAGGCCTGCTCCCTTTCCTCCGAGAATGGTCTTCATTTCCTTGCTGCCTTCTTCGAAATCGTAGACAAACTTCCGCTGGTCCATGGTTCCTCCTGTCAGGCCTAGGTTAGCTTGGAATAGTCGCAAACAAGCCCAAGTATATACTTCAGGTAGCACAAAAGCAATAAGCGTGCGCTTCGCACTCGTTCGTCGGTGGCCATAACGAGGATGCGGTCAAAGAAATCCGTGACGGGAACGGCGAGTTCCTCGCATGTCCGGATGGCCTCTGGATACTTCCGTGCTGCCAGGAACTGAAGAATTTGCGGTGCAGCAGCCTCGGCCGCCCGTCTGAGTACGAGTTCCTCGGAATCCGTCAGGAGCAAGTCTGCAGGAAGGCTCGTCGCAGCAGGAAGCCCCTTGGTGATGTTTTGTATCCTGCGATGACTGTCCGCAAGGGTCACAAGTACGGCGTCGCCGGCCGCTTCATGCAGTGCCTGCATGCGTTCGGGTATGGAACCCAGTTCGACGACTGGGAGGTTTTCAAGCGGGGCGTATTCCCTGGTCAGCTGTTTCTCCTTGAAATACTGAGTAATGCGTCCTTTCAGGTAGTCCAGGACTCTCTGCTGCAGGTCTTCAGGATGTGGCAGGGACCCGGTAGCCTGATACCCCTCGACCGCTTTCTTCACAAGAGTTTCCAGGTCCACAAACTCACGTGACTCGATGATTGTGCGGACGATGCCATTGCCGGCACGTCGGAGGCCATAGGGGTCTTCTGACCCGGAAGGGTTGAAACCAGTGCCAAGGATGCCTGTGAGCGTATCGACTTTGTCGATGATTCCGAGCAGTTGCCCGACCCTCGTCGCTGGAATGTCTTCCGAAGGAGAGCGAGGCACGTACTGCTCACGAATGGCGGATACAATGTCTGGCGAACCGCCGGCACGCGAGAGATAGACGCTGCCGATCTCGCCTTGGAGCGATGTGTACTCCTTCACCATGCTGGTCGCAAGATCTGCTTTGGAGAGGTGGGCTGCAGCGACGAGTGCCGCTTGCTCTTCCGGCCTCACCGAAGCGTACGCGGTCGCGCAAACTGCCAGTCGCTCGAGCCGCAGCGTTTTGGTGGCCATGGTGCCGAGTTTGTCCATAAAGATCAGAGTATCCAGTCGGCCCACATATGCCTCCAGAGGCTCTCGCATGTCTTCCTGGATGAAGAAGGCTGCATCCAGAAGACGGGCATTGGCGACGCTCTCATTGCCTCGTCGCACGACGTCGATGAAGTCGGTAAGGCCGTTGCGAACGCTCAGGAAGTGTGGAACGACGTTTTCGTTCTGATCGTACACCAGGAAGGAATGCATCTGTTGCTGGAGCACAGAACGGACGACGCTTTCAGGGAGTTCGGTAGCCGTTTTCGGGAGGTCTCCCAGGAAGACGGACGGGTATTCAACGAGGTTCACGACCTCGTCCAGAAGATCGCCCATATTTTCTCCGAGCTTGAAGGCAAGAGGTTTCAGCAGCTTGTCTACCTGTTTTTCGATCAGGCGGCGGCGTTCGGCGGGGTCGACGATGACGAATGCTTCACGCAGCCGCCGCATATAATCTTCCGGTGACGTAACCGTTATTGGTTTCGGCTTGCCGACGCGGAGGCCAAAGGTGGTGTTCGAGCTCTGTACTCCAGCTATTTCCCAGTGAAGGACTTCGACGCCGAGCAGCGCGAGCAATCCGCGAATGGGTCGCGCAAACTGGAACCCGGACTCCTCCCAGTGCATCATCTTGGGGAACGTGATTTCGTGAGGCAGGCGAGGGAGAAAGGCCTCGACGAGCTCAGAGGACTTCTGTCCCGCAACCGTTTTCCGGGCGTAGACGTATGACTTGTCGGCGACGTCCACGGCGTAGGTGTCGGCAGGATCCACGCCCTGCCCTCTGCAGAAGCCGAGCAGAGCCGGCGTAGGATTTCCCTGAGCGTCATAGCTCGACGCCTTGGCCGGTCCTTTTACTTCCGTGGTTCGGCTGTCCGTCTGCTCCTTGACGTTGTGAGCTAGCACAACAAGCCGTCGTGGCGTGGAGAAGCCACGGACATCTCCATGCCCCACGAAGGACTCGTCGAGATGTGTTGTGACATGTTCGACCAGTTGCGCCCGGGCGTTATCCACGAACCGTGCCGGAAGTTCCTCAGTCAAGATCTCGATCAGCAGGTCACTCATGGTTTTCGTTCTCCAGGTAGAGGTTCGCGCAACCGTACGCGAGACGGCGCACGCGGGCAAGATAGGCCATACGCTGAGAAACGCCGACGGTGCCACGGGCGTCAAGGACGTTGAACGTATGTGAGCATTTCAGGAGGTATTCGTAGGCAGGAGTGATGAGTTTCTTGTCGATCATGCGCTGAGACTCCTTTTCGCAGAGGTCGAACATCGTGACAAGTGTCTCGATGTCGGCTTGCTCAAACGAGTAGATACTGTTTTCCCGCTCGACCTGCTGTCGCAAGTCTCCATAGGTGACGCCATCGTGCCATTCCAGTTCGTAGACGTTCTTCTTCTCCTGAACGAACATAGCGAGCCGTTCGAGACCATACGTTATCTCGACTGCCACAACGGGGACTTCCTGGCCGCCTGCCTGCTGGAAGTATGTGAACTGCGTTACTTCCATGCCGTCGAGCCAGACTTCCCAGCCGACGCCCGCAGCCCCGAGTACTGGCGTCTCCCAGTTGTCCTCGACGAACCGGATGTCATGTTCGGCCGGCTTGAGACCGAGCAGGTAGAGGCTTCGCAGGTACGTGTCCTGAATGTCGGTGGTGGGAGGCTTGACGATGACCTGCAACTGGTGATGCATGTATAGACGGTTTGGGTTCTCGCCATATCGACCGTCTGCTGGACGTCGTGACGGTTGTACGTAGACGGCTTTCCAGGGTTTGCGCCCCAGGACTCGCAGGAATGTATATGGGCTCAGTGTACCTGCCCCTACCTCCTGATCATACGGGAACAGACGTATGCAACCTTCGCCTTCCCAGAAGTGCTCCAGCTTGGAAACCATTTCTTCAAAGTTCATGGCATGACTCCTTGGGTTCTTCTCTTGTGTCAATGTGAAACAGTGTAGCAGCGTTCTGCGCGAACTGCTCGAAGGCTTGTGTGACGGCCAGTTTGTCGGCAGCAGACCTCAGCAATCGCAGCGTCAGTGCAATACCCATGAGCGTACGACGCGCATCGATGCTGCCTTCTCCCGTCCGAAGAAAGCTGACGAGCCCCGGAGAGAGGACAACATCTGTTTCAGTTGTCGCGCAGGGGGAACAATGAAAGGCATTGTCTCTCATGGAGAAGTGTACATTCTTGTCCAGTGCCGCTCCGCACCGTTCACAATGCAGGGAACTGATACCGAAACCGAGTTCAGTGAGGACATCAAGGGTGAACTGCAGGAAGGTCCTGTCCTCCTCGGCGGCATTCGTCGCGATGTTGAGCCTCGACAGAGCTGTGACGTACGCGGCAAACAAGCCTGGTTCCACCGAGGATGGCTCAAGAACACATTCTGCCAGCTGGTTCATTGCCATACCTTTCAGCGATCTCGATAGAGACGATAGAACACCAGTATAGACCACTCGTTCCTCCGAACTGACCACAGTCAGAAAGCGGGAGCGGTCGTACAGACGGAGGTAAAGGAGCGAGAAAGGTTCGAACGAGGTTGACCACTTCGCGTCTGGGGCTGCTGCCCCTCGAGCAACAGCCGTGACTTTGCCCAGTTCTCTGGAGAAGAGCACCAAGCGCTTGTCCTTCTCTCCTACCCTCGAAGCATTGAGAATGGAGGCGAGTGTCCAGTGATAGACCATTGAGTGCTACTGTTGTGCCTCCGCAAGAATGGCGGCAGACGCAGAAACCCCGAGGCGCGTCGCCCCCGCATTGAGCATAGCGATGGCAGTGTGAAGATCGCGGATACCTCCTGCGGCCTTCACGCCAATGAGAGGTCCCACGACTTCGCGCATCAGCCTGACATCGTCTTCTGTAGCGCCTGCCTTGCTGAAGCCGGTGCTCGTCTTGACAAACCCTGCTCCGGCCGAGACGGCAATGGCACATGCCACCCGCTTCTCCTCATCGGTAAGCAGACAGGCCTCGATGATGACTTTCACGAGAGCATCTCCAGCCGATGCAACGACCGCTCCGATGTCCTGTGCAACTCCGCGGTAGTTTTTCTCCTTGAGCCATCCGATCTGGATGACCGTGTCGATCTCCGACGCTCCCTGGCGGATGGCCAACTCAGTCTCCCGCGCCTTGGCAGCCGACAGAGATGTGCCAAGCGGAAAGCCCACGACGGACGCCACGCGTACGTTAGATCCATTCAGGACGGCAGAGGCGGTCTCAACCATGGATGAGTTGATACATACCGCGACCGTTCCGAACTGTATGGCTTCGGCACACAGTCGCTCGATGTCGGCGCACGTCGCCTCGGGCCTGAGGAGAGTGTGATCCATAAAGCTGGCAAGTTCCTTCCTCGTAATCTGATCAGTATACATTGATTGCCTCCGAGTATTTGAATCCTTTATATTATCGCGTTACTGCGCCAGAAATCAACGGTTTGCGGTGACTGAAAGCTTGACACCACTATACTTTGCACTACAATTATTGCACGATTAGCAGTCTTGTACTGAGAGTGCTAACATCCAGAGAATTCAAGGCTGCATGCAGCCCATATGGTGACAATTAACCGGAGAGCCTACACATGATGAACCGAAGCAGGTGGTATATGGCTGGTGAGGAGCGAGGTGCAGAGAAGGATGAGTCCGAGTGTGTTCAGTCGGTCCCCGAGGTGCCCTTGGATTCAGCTCCCGACCATGAGGATGGTGATGGAGGGCAGGCATTGAGAACGCTTGGGTCCAGAATACGGGAGTTGCAGCACGAAGTAGAGCGTCTCAACAGCGCCGTTCATGAGGAGCAGATGCTGCGCATCCGCGAACAGGCGACGCTTCAGCGTGACAAGAGTTCCTTTGAAGCCAGGACCAAGTTGGCGCTGTTTCTTGATCTACTTGCAATCGTCGATAGTTTCGACCATCTCGTGAAGCATGGTGAAGGGACTCAGGACGATTCGAGCCTCCTCGTAGGTTCTCAGGCCGTTCTCGGGCAACTAAACCAGTTTCTCGCCAGGAATGGAGTCCACAAGCTGGAGGGGCTGGAGGGCGGTGTCTATGATTCCGCAACGTGCGAAATTGCCCGTGTCGTTACCGATTCTGGTGCGCCAGCCAATACCGTGGTAAGAGTCCTGCGTGATGGCTATAAACTAGGAGAGATGTTGCTGCGGCCGGCGATGGTGGATGTTGCCTCGGAACCGCAGGTAACCGTCGTGAGCAATGACGCTGGCGACGACTGACAAAGTTGTTGGGAAACATTCTAACTAAGGAGGTTTGTCGAACATGGAAGAGAAGATTATTGGTATTGATCTTGGAACTTCGAATTCTGCAGCAGCTGTCATGGTCGGCGGCAAGCCGACGATCGTGCCGGCGGCGGAAGGTGTCAGTATTGGAGGAAAGGCTGTTCCGTCGTACGTCGCGTTTACCAAAGACGGGCAAGTGCTTGTTGGAGAACCGGCGCGTCGCCAGGCAGCTCTGAACCCCGAGACGACGATTCAGGCCATCAAACGAAAGATGGGGACCGACTACACGGTCACCATGTTTGGCAAGACCTACACGCCGCAACAGATCAGTGGGTTCATCCTTCGCAAGATCAAAAATGATGCGGAAGCTTTCCTTGGGCAGAAGGTATCCAAGGCGGTCATTACTGTACCCGCATACTTCAACGACGCACAACGCCAGGCGACCAAGGATGCAGGCGAAATCGCTGGACTCGAGGTGGTCCGCCTCATCAACGAGCCGACTGCCGCAGCATTTGCCTACGGACTCGACAAGACGGAGGGCGAGCACAAGATCCTGGTCTTCGACCTTGGTGGCGGTACGCTAGACGTGACGATCATGGAGTTCGGAGGAAACGTTTTCACTGTGAAGTCGACGTCGGGCGACACGCAGCTCGGTGGAACGGACATGGACAATGCTCTTCTGAACTATGTTGCCGAAGACTTCCATAGTCAGAACGGCATCGATCTGCGCGCCGACAAGATGGCCATGCAGCGCCTTCGTGAGGGCGTGGAAAAGGCCAAGGTCGAACTCTCGACGACCTTCGAGACGACTATCAACTTGCCCTTTATCACGGCAGACGCGAGTGGTCCGAAGCATCTGGTCATGCCCATTACCCGTGCCAAGCTCGAGTCTCTGGTCCAGCCCATTATCGACAGGTGCCGCGAGCCGGTCAACCGTGCTGTTGCCGATGCTGGTCTCACCCCACAGCAGATCGACAATATCATCCTCGTCGGTGGCCCGACCAGGATGCCGATTGTTCAGAAGTTTGTGGAGAGCTACTTTGGCAAGACCCCCGAGCGCGGCGTTGACCCCATGGAGTGCGTTGCCATGGGTGCTGCGATTCAGGGTGGAATCATGGGCGGCGAAGTCAAGAGCGGCATGGTCCTGGTTGATGTGACCCCCCTCACGCTCGGCATCGAAACGCTCGGCGGCGTCGTTACGGAGATGATCAAGCGCAATACCGCCGTGCCTATCTCCAAAACCCAGACCTTTACCACAGCGAGTGACAGTCAGACGCAGGTCGAGATCCATGTCCTGCAGGGCGAGCGCCCGATGGCAAAAGACAACATGTCGCTGGGACGCTTCATCCTCGACGGAATTGCTCCAGCTCGCCGCGGTGAACCGCAGATTGAGGTCAGCTATGACATCGACGCAAATGGTATCGTGCACGTCACTGCCAAGGACAAGGCTACTGGCAAGGAACAGCACATTACCATTGAGAATGCGACAAAGCTGAAGGATGACGAGATCGAGCGGATGAAGCACGAGGCGGAACAGTTTGCCGATCAGGACAAGAGAGTCAAGGAAGAAGTCGAGCTCAAGAACCGCGCGGATCAGGTTGTGTTCAGCGGACGCAAGACGCTGACAGAGAACGTGGCCAAAATCTCTCCCGACGTCAAGGCAGAGGCAGAGAAGAAGCTCACTGAACTCGAGGACCTGGTACGTGACAACAAGACCTCGGACATCGAAGCGAAGATCGACGAAGTGAACACTGCGTTCTCCAAGGTTACCGAGGACTTGCAGCATCAGGCTGGCCAGCAGGGGCCGGCAGCTGCTCAGGAGAATCAATCTGAGGCTCAGCAGCCCCCGCAGGACGGACAAACCGTTGAGGGTCAGGGGACTCCGAAGCAATAAGAACGACAATTCAAGTCAAGCGCCAATTCCTGAGTGGAGGTCGATGTGGCAACTGATCGAGACTACTATGATGTCATGGGAGTGCCCAGGGGGGCCTCCCAGGATGACATCAAGAAGGCCTATCGTGAACTGGTTAAGAAGTACCATCCCGACCTCCACAAGGATGATCCCCAAGCACCCAGGCAGATGTCAGACGTCAATGAGGCGTACGATACGCTGAGCGATCCTGCGAAGCGACAACAGTATGATACCTATGGTAAGGCTGGCCCCACTGGCTTCCAGAGTGCGGGCCAGACTTGGGCTCCTCAGGGCGGCGGTTCCGGCGAGACATTCGGGGGTTTTGACATTGGAGACCTCTTTGGCAGTTTCATGGGGGGGTTTGGTCGTCAGCAGACCGAGGAGAGCCCACACGGACGGGACCTCAGCGTCAGCATGACTCTTACGCTGGAACAGGGTGTGTTCGGTGTCAAGGAAGAAATCCAGGTCAGACGGTACGATACGTGTGCGACCTGCCACGGCACTGGAGCAGCCTCAGGCACGTCTCCCAAGGTGTGCCCCACTTGCAACGGCAAGGGCGAGGTCCGTCAAGTTCAAGATACCATCTTTGGGCGGGTCGTGACTGCCGGGGTTTGTCCTACGTGCCGCGGCGAAGGCAGGGTCATAGAGTCGCCATGTTTGGCCTGCAAGGGTTCTGGTGTTACGAAAGCCGACAAGACGATAGAGGTGACGATTCCTGCAGGTGTCGACAGTGGCATGAAAGTACGTATCGCAGGACAAGGAGATGCCGGCAAGCATGGCGGTCAGTCCGGCGACCTGTACCTCTTCATAACCGTCCAGCATGATTCCCGGTTTGAACGGCAAGGGAGTTCCCTGTATCACACGGTCCGGGTGTCGCCTGCCAAGGCAGTACTCGGAACGACCATCGCGGTGCCTCTCGTGGAAGGCGGAACGGAGACTGTGGCGATACCGGCCGGAAGCCAGCACGGTGCCGAGGTACGAATTCGTGGCAAAGGAGCTCAGACGGTCGGAGAACGACGCCGAGGCGACTACATCGTTCGGATCGAGATAGGTGTTCCCAAGACTCTCACGGCTGAGCAACGGAAGCTTTATAAACAGCTTGCCGATATCGAGAAGTAGTCACGTTGAATTGTGTGTGAAACGGGCCGGGACTCTGCCGACCCGTTCTTCGTTGTCGACACGGAATTCGCTCATTGTACAGGCGGGGAGTGGCGTGTATACTTGACGTTGGTAGTCCTGAGCAGATGAGGACAGGCTGCCGGAGACGAGCGTGACAGAGCCAGAATTAATGATGAGGGAGATATAGTCGGTGTCAGCGAAACGGATGAGTGACGCAGTTGGCGACTGTCCGGCTACTCGATGTCTCGAAGCCGCTCTTGTTTCCAACAGGCTAGCACATGCATATCTTCTTGTGGGAAGAGACGAGGGCGCCAAGCTTGCGTTGGCGGCAGCTGTTGCCAAGGCGGGCAATTGTCGAGGCGACCATGGTCCGGGCGAATTCTGTGACGCGTGCCCGTCGTGCCGACAGGTGGATGCAGGGGGTTCGGCGAACATAAGAATTTTTGGAGACTCAGGCGTCCTCAAAATAGATACTGTCGACCAGTTCATCTCGTATGCGTCGGTCAAAACCGCATCGGGTTGCCTCAAGGTGAGCGTTTTCCGCGGAGTGGATTTTTTCACAGACGTTGCGGCTGACCGGGTTCTCAAGACCATTGAAGAACCGGTTTCGGGCAATGTCTTTCTGCTACTTTCTCGGAACAGCAGGCGTGTTTTACCCACGATTCGATCGCGGGTCCAGATCATGAAGGTCGAGCAGAGTACTCAGGAGGTCGCGGACCTTCAGGATGCGGCCTCCACAGCTGGCGAGGATGCCTGCCTCGAAGTCTTGCTGGAATTCGCCAAGGCGAACGTAAGCCTCTCTGAGACCGTCGGCCGTCTCCTCAGGATGGGCAGTCAGAACAGCCTCCGGGACAACGCGACGGCGGGTTTGCAGACGATCGCACTTTTCATGAACAGCGTTCTGCGGGCAAGGGGAAAGGTTCCCCCTCTCGCAGGAATATCACTCTCTACCGAACCTGAACTGGCCCGTGTGAACTTCGTGCTGGACGAATCCAGGGTTGGGCTCTTTCTGGACCATCTGGGGGAGCGCCTGAAGCACATAGAACAGAACGTGAACCCTGAACTTGTCCTGACAAACGCTCTGCTGGAACTGAGGAGAATGACCACCCATGAATGATCCCACCTATATGTTGTCGGCGAGTTGCTCCTCGCCAGGTTATCTGAGCGCTCGCTCAGCCAAGTCGTATCAGACGTACATGGTCGAAGTCAGCGATAGTGCCGCGTTGCTCCCTGGTGATGAGGTTCTTGCGATTGGCAGTGACAAGGAATTGATGTACGTCATCATCGGCTATCCAAGGCATGATACATCAGGCAAGAAGCGAGCTGCGGGCAGCCTCAAGTACGTCCGCAAACTTGCTCCGACTGACGTCGAGCGCCTTGAGGAGAATCAGCGAAAACAAGACGCAGCGGTGATTCTGTGCAAGGAGCAGGTGCGGGCGACCAGACTCCCAATCCACCTCGTGAACTGTGAGCTTTCGTTTTCGGGCAAACAGTATGTGTTCTATTTTACCGCCGAGACCCGTGTCGACTTCCGGGCCCTGGTGTCCACTCTATCTCGATCGCTGAAGGCCAAGGTGCAGATGTGGCAAATCGGCTCCCGCGATGAAACCCGTTTCTTTGCCACGGTCGGCATGTGCGGGCGCGAGCTATGCTGCAACTGTTTCCTCAAGGAGATCAAACCGGTCAGTCTCAAGTGCGCCCGGGTGCAGAACCTGAGCTTGAACCCCAACAAGATAACGGGCGTCTGTGGCAAGCTGATGTGCTGCCTCAGATACGAGACCTATGAGTACACCGACGCGTCAGGACTTGACGTCAAGAAGAAACCCAGGGAAGGAGCCGCCCAATAGAGGAGATGGCTCGAATGTCAGAGAATTCCGCAATGCAACCAGGATCGCCGTTGCTATTGCGATTCCAGGAGCCTGTTTAGTGGTTGGATTCTGTTCATGAGCGTTGTAGTCGGAATGAGCGGGGGTGTGGACTCTGCTGTCTCTGCATTGCTCCTGAAAGAGCTTGGTGAACATGTCATTGGGGTCACTCTGCACTTCTCTCAACACAGTGCCTGCTGTGACATTGGCTCCACGCGACGGGCGAAGGCCCAGTGCGAATACCTTGGAATTGCCTGGCACAATGTCGACATGAAAGACCGCTTTGACTGCCAGGTCGTCCAGCCGTTCTGGCAGGCGGTAGCAGGAGGAGCCACCCCAAATCCTTGTGTGTTCTGCAACGAACACGTGAAGTGGCAGGGATTACTTGATGTAGCCGATGAGCTGCATGCCGACCTTATCGCGAGTGGTCACTACGCGGGAATTGTCCACAGCGAGGATGGGGACCAGATCTGCTGCGGCATGGACCAGGCAAAGGACCAATCGTATTTCCTGTACCGACTTTCGGCAGAGCAGCGTCGGAGGGTCCTTTTCCCTCTCGCAGGGCGCGTCAAGAGCGACGTAATGGCACTGGCCTCCCGATGGTTCAGCTCTGATCTTTTGGCAAGTCGCGAGAGTCAGGATTTGTGCTTTGTAGAAGGCCTCGTCAGCGAAGAGATCCGTCGTCGCTTGCCATGCATGCCCGGAGACATGGTCCTGACGGATGGAACCGTCATCGGGACGCACCAGGGGCTGACGTCATATACGGTCGGCCAGCGGTCGGGCCTCGGCATCAGTGCCGCAACACGGCTCTATGTCGTGGAGAAGCGACAGGCCACAAACCAGCTGGTCGTCGGACAACGGAGTGCATGCATGAGGGATGCGTTTGAAGCCGTCGATCTGAAATGGCAACACATTCCCACCGGCAAATTGCTACACTTCAGCGCAGATGTCGTGGCACGATACAGGTCAAAGCCAGTCAAAGGCTGTATCGATAGGGTTTCTGAGGATAAGGTCTCCATTCATCTGGCCGATTCGTTGTTTGCAGTCACTCCGGGACAAGCGGTTGTCTTCTACGACAGTCGATGTATAGTTGGCGGAGGAACGATAGTCTAGGACTTGTTCTTGACGTTCTTGTACGAATTGTGGTAAAAAGTGGGAAATTGTGGTATACTTACGCCATGAACAAGGAGAACTGTTTCATCGGCGAATACCGCTACTCCGTGGACGACAAGGGACGAACGATGTTCCCTGCCCACTACCGGTGCGACACTGGCTCTCCCTACGTTCTCACCAAGGGCATGGATCGATGCCTTTACCTGTTTGATGACAGAGTGTGGACCTCAATCATCGAACGGTTCTATGGTGACCTCATCCCTGTCTCATCCGACAATCGGGCCTTTGTCCGCATTCTATTCAGCGGAGCTGCAACGGTTGAACTCGACAAGATTGGTCGTATTTCGATACCTCAGCATTTGCGTGAGTATGCTTCACTCGACAAAGAGGTCGTATTCGCCGGTGCATTGACGCACCTGGAGATTTGGGACGTTCATATTTGGGATACCTACCGGTCTAAAGCGGAGAAGGTTTTCGAACAAAATATTGGAGCTTTACAGGCTAGATGACTGAGTTTGCACATACCCCGGTCCTCTTGGACGAGGTCACGACATACTTGCAGATTCGACCACACGGAACCTATCTGGATTGCACGACAGGGGAAGGCGGACACGCATATGAGGTTGGGCGCCAACTTTCTAGCGAAGGGACGCTTTTCATGATGGACGTCGATGCAGCGGTTCTTGCCATTGCCCGCGAGCGGCTGAAAGATACTGCCGCCCGCAAGGTTATCATCCGCGGAAACTTTCGGGACATGACGCGGTTGTTGAAGGATTATCCGGATACAGGATTCGACGGAATCCTGATGGATCTGGGCTTTTCTTCAGAGCAACTCACGGGCACAGGCAGGGGGTTTTCGTTTAGTCATGACCAACCACTGGACATGCGACTGGACGATGATCTCAAGGTCACTGCCAGGAATATCGTGAACTCGTTTCCAGAGGAAGACATCGCCGACATCTTGTGGAAGTACGGCGAAGAGGGGAGGTCGCGTCAGGTCGCTCGCGCGATCGTGCGCCGTCGGCAACGAGCGCCGATCGAGACGACGAGTGAATTGGCGGAGACAGTAGCCGCTGTCTTCCCTACCAGGCACGCCCGCATACATCCTGCTACCAAGTCTTTTCAAGCTCTGCGCATATATGTCAACGATGAGCTCAATGCTCTCGAGAATGGTCTCAAGTCCGCAGCATCGCTCTTGAATCTGAACGGAAGACTCCTGGTCATCAGTTACCATTCGCTCGAAGATAGAATTGTGAAGAGGAGCTACCTGGCTCTCTGCGAGAATCCGGTCTCGGGGGAGCCAGGATTTCGTCTGGTCAACAAGAAGGTCATTCGGCCTACGGATTCAGAAGTTGTGACGAACAGACGCTCTCGCAGTGCCAAATTGCGCGTGCTGGAAAGGGTATAGCCATGAGTATTGCAGTCAGAGGTAACTACACAACAGTCCGCCGTCCTGCGGCGACAGTTCGCGTCTCGGCCGCGGCAAGAATCGCTGCACGTCGGTACATTGTTCTGAGTGTGACGATCATTGGTCTGCTGTGCGCCTATGGCTATGTGTACAGCACAACTCTTTTCCTGGAGCGTCAGGTTGAGTTGAACAGAACGGCCATTCAGGCACAGCTTCAGCAGCAGGAATCGCTGCTCGAGCGCGACACAAAGCTCATGTCCCCCGATCGGGTGCGAGCTGCCGCGGGCGCTATGGGTATGGCAGCCAACAACACGGCGGTGATTGGCACACTAAACAGTCTTCATTAGCGGGAATACCTGCGTCAAGACCATACGGAATTGATGAAGAGAGGCGTCGCGTCTTTTAATGACCTGTTCAGACGACGTCTCGTCGTCGTTTTCACTGTGTTCCTGATTGTGGTGCTAGGAATTGAGTCACGGTTCGTCTATCTGCAAGTACTGGGCCGCACTACGCTCGTGAACATGGCCAACGAGCAGCTTGAGACCGACTCCATTCCTATCAAAGCAAAGCGGGGAATGATCCAGGATTCGACAGGGCGTGTACTGGCGCAGGATGTGGCGACGTGGTCCCTGGGCCTGTACATGAAGGAAGTCAAAGACCCTCACCTGACTGCAAGCAGCATTGCTCCCGTCCTCAAGGCCTCCGTGACGCAGCTGGAGAAGCAGATACGCAGCGCGCCATCCAGCTTCATTTACCTGAAGAAGCAAGTAGGCGTTGTAGAATACGACGCACTGAGCCGACTCGATGTACCAGGAATCGTGCTGGACAAAGGCTATCGCCGGGTCTATCCGCTGGGATCTCTCATGTCTTCGGTGGTCGGTATCACGGGCTCGGACAATCAGGGTCTGTCGGGAATCGAGTTCCAATACGACAAGGAACTTGGAGGTACCGATGGGCGGCATACCTACAGAGTTTCTGGGTCGAATCCTGGCGAGCCAGCTGTCACAGAGGATGTTCTTGAACCGATACCAGGCAAGAACATCGTGCTGACGATCGACTCGAACATCCAGTATTTCGCGCAGCAGGCCCTCATGGACACCCTCAAGACATACGATGGCAAGCGAGCCACGTGCACGATTCTGGACCCAAAGACTGACGCGGTCCTTGCAATGGTCGATGTCCCAAGCGTGGACCCTGAGCATTGGCAGGACGCTTCGATGAGTTCTCTGTCGGAAAAGGCAATCAGTGCCAACTATGAGCCTGGTTCCGTGTTCAAGGCCGCGACATCGGTTGCCGGTCTCGAAACAGGTACGATTACGCTTCAGAGTACGTTCTACAGCGGTGGTAGCCTGAATGTCTTCGGCACCGTCATTCATGAAGTGAATGATTATGCATATGGAACTATGAACCTCTACGCGATGCTGGAGCACTCCTCCAACGTGGGGTTTGCCCAGTTGAGCATGAAGATAGGCGCCACGCGCTTCCACGATTGCCTAAGCCGGTACGGCTTTGGGAAACCGACCGGCATCGACTTGCCTGGAGAGGAATCCGGTATTTTGCTCCCGACGTCTCTCTGGTCAAAGACGACGCTTCCTACGATGGGATATGGCCAGGGCGTGGCGGTGACAGCAATCCAGATGGCCAACTTTTACGCTACGATTGCAAACGGTGGCCTGATGCAGCGTCCCTATGTGGTCGACCATATCGTCGACGCCTCGGGGGCAAGCCAGCGGACCGATACCCCCGGAATCGTCGGCCAGTTGTTCACCCCGAAGACGGCCAAGGCTGTTCTCGGGGGGCTCCATGGAGTTGTGCAGAAGAATATCGGTGTGTTCAGTGCGTACATCCCCGGCTATGAAGTTGCTGGAAAGACCGGTACTGCCCAGATCGCCGCCCCTGGCGGAGGCTACCTGAATGATGGATCATACGTCTTCAGCTTCGCTGGAATCCTGACTGCGAACGACCCTAGGGTCGTCGTGTTCCTCAGCATCCACGAAACTCGAAAAGGCGCGCGCACATCATTTGCCGTAGCAGGGCCGACCTTCAAGAAGATTGCACTGCAGTTGATACAGTATCTGAGGTTAAAACCATGAAATTCGCCGTTGAAGAACGGGAGCTAGTTGAGCTCCTTCATATGCTGCCTCCTGGGTCCTGGGATCCCAAGCGCTCCTCACTTGGCCAGAGGACAATGATCAGCCTGGTCACGCCTGATTCGCGTGAATGCAGGCCGGGGGCTATGTTCGTCGCTATCTCTGGGACCAGACTGGACGGAGCGTCGTACATCGCCAACGCTCTTTGCGCTGGGGCGACCTGTGTCGTCGCTGAAACTGAGCATCCTGAGGTTCAGGATGTGCCAGTAGTCGTTGTCTCGAACTGCCGTGAGTTCCTGAGTCTGGTCTCGCAGGCCTTTTTCAACTTCCCTGCTCGTCGCATGAAGATGATCGGTATCACTGGAACGAGCGGCAAGACGAGCACAGCATACTTGATTCGTCGTCTCTTGCAGGGGCTTGGCATTGCGTGCGTCATGATCGGGACTACGGGCTACATCATGCCTGACGGCGAGTTCTTTCCTCCTGACGCTCTGCCGGCCACGACGCCGGAGGCCTTTGCGCTCAACTGGTATCTGGACCATGCGGTCCACTTGGGAGCACAGGTTGCGGTGGTCGAGGTTTCCTCATTTGCACTCGCTTTCGACAGAGTTCATGGCATGCGCTTTGATTGTGGGGTTTTCACAAATTTCTCGCAGGACCACATGGGATACCATGGCACGATGGATGCATATCTAGCGGCCAAGCTGCGTTTGTTCACGTCACTCGACGAAGGATCGGTGGCCGTTCTGAACGCTGACGATCCATCGTTTCCTGCATTCAAACACGCCGCCGGGCGCTCGCACGTCAGGACATTCTCCCTGGAGCGAGCAGCTGATCTGCGTGGTGACCACGTCGTTTCTGCGGTGGGAAGAACTGCGTTTCAGGTTGTCGCCCGGGACGGAGTCACCTTTGACGTGGACCTCTCGATCGGGCCAGCGTTCCAGGCATCCAACTGCCTGGCCGCGATCAGTTCGGTCGACGCTGTTGAGCCAACATGTGATCTGGGCAAAGCTATACAGTCTCTTGCGGCCCCGCTGTACGTCCCCGGGCGCTATGAGCGGATTGATTGTGGACAGCCGTTCGAGGTCGTCGTGGACTATGCCCACACGCCAGAGGAGTTCTCTGCACTGTTCAGCGCCGTGCTGCCCACTGTGAGGGGTGACCTGCTGGCCGTGTTTGGCTCTGTTGGCGCCGATGACCGCGAGAAGAGGCCGATCATGGCTCGCCTCGCAGAAGACGTCTGCCGCTGGTCGTTCGTGACTGTCGAGGACCCTCGTCATGAAGATGCCTCGATTGCTGTTCGCGACATCGAGAGTGGGTTTACCACCGACCGTTTTACGGTCATCGAAGACAGAAGACAGGCAATTCGAAGTGCCATTGCTATGGCCAGGCCTGGCGACATGGTCCTGGTCCTCGGTCGTGGGCATGAGACGATAATGTACTATGAACATGAGGATGTCGTCTTTGATGATCGGGAAGAAGCGCGCCTCGCGTTGCACGATCACGGCTATGTTTGTAATGCCGATGGTCGGCAGTCGCAGGAGGGACGTCGATGACCGCGAAGTCTGCCATGTTGCTGGTTTTCATTCTTGTCCTTGTGGACCTGGCTCTTTTCCCTCTCCTTATTGCGTGGCTGCGCAGGATACGGTTTACGCAATTGATACGGGAGGAAGGGCCTGCTTCTCACAAATCCAAAGCAGGTACGCCCATGGCGGGCGGTCTGATGCTGGTTCTCAACATTGCTGGAGCCGTGGCAGCTTATTTCTTCGTGATGGGGCGAACGGGCTTGACACGGCTGGACGTCGCTACAGTGGTCTTCGTAGCCGTCAGCCTCCTTTCCGGTTTTCTGGACGACTGGACTAAAGAGGTCAAACACAGAAATGACGGACTGCGTGGCTACCAGAAACTCCTGATTCAGACAGCAGCAGCTGGGCTCTTTTTCTATCTGGCGTACCCATCGATCATTCCGACCCTTCATCTGGCGAGTGGTGCAATTCTTCTTGGTGGCTGGGCCTTCTACGTTGTTGCCATGCTGTACGCGGTCGGCATGGTGAATGCATTCAACCTGACGGACGGCCTTGACGGCTTGCTCGCTAAAACGAGTCTTCCCCCATTTGCTGTGGCCGGAATAGCCTCGCTCCTGCATCCATCAGGACTGGCCGGCATCCTTCCTCTGGCAGCTGCTGCATTTGCTATCTCATTTCTATGGTTCAATGGCACAAAAGCATCAGTGTTCATGGGAGATACGGGATCGCTTGCACTTGGTTCCATCTTCGTCGCGTGGACGTTTGCCTCCGGGAACCAGTTGTCATCGCTCCTGCTGGGAGGACTGTTTCTCGGAGAGGCGATAAGTGTGATGATTCAGGTGCTTGTCTTCAAAGCCTCTGGCCGCAGAACGAGGGTCTTCCTTATGGCTCCGATACACCATCATTTCGAGAAGCTCGGGTGGACCGAGTCAAAGATCGTCGACCGGTTCTTTGTCGTGAGTATCCTGTTCGTCATTGCTGGGGCACTGACGATGACATGGAGGTAACCAGTGATCCCTTTCAATTCGGCATTTGTCGTTGGGGCATTGCCAAGTGGATTGTATGCAGCCCTGTACCTGCATGATCATGGAGTGGACGTTTTCGTATCGGAATTTAAGCAGCGAAGCGCTGACGAAAAGTTCGAGCATGCCGTACGACTGCTGCAGCAGGTGGGCGTTCCCTTTGAGTTTGGACAGAACACTGCGAGCATCATGGCCGCTTGCGACGTTGTCGTCGTCTCGCCCGGTGTTCCACTCGACGCCCCGATCATCCTGGCGGCTGTGCAAATGGATAAAGTCATCGTCGGTGAGACAGAGATTGCCGCGTATGCCGGTCTGTCAGTGCTTGCAGTGACTGGAAGCAATGGCAAGAGTACGACCACGGCTCTTCTGGGAGAAATTGTTGCTGAGGAGTACCCCGACGCAGTGACGGGGGGAAATCTGGGCACTCCAGTATCGGAGCTCCTGGTGGAACACCCATTGGCAGAACGCGCCGTACTGGAGGTTAGTTGCTTTCAGCTCGAGACAATTCATACGTTTCATCCCAGAGTGGCCATTTTCTCGAACCTGGTTCCGAACCATCTTGACCGCTACGGTACGATGGAGTGCTATTTCGCTACGAAAAAGCGCTTGTTCGAGAATATGACGGCAGATGATGTCGTTGTGCTCAACTGGGACGATCCCGAACTGAGAGTGCTTGGTCCGACGCTGAGTCCTTCGGTGTTCTATTTCGGATTGGGTGACGGCGTATTCTCCGGCGCGCATGTTGTCGATGGTGGCATCGTTTTCAAAGACACGACACGCACAGTGGAGCTGTTCAGAGAGACAGACCTGCACATTCAGGGGCGGCACAATGTAGCGAATGCCATGAGTGCAGCTCTGGCAGCCTTTTTGTACGGTATCTCACCAGATACCGTTCGCAGGGCCGTGAGGGCCTTCAATGGACTGCCTCACCGACTGGAGTACGTCGCAACAGTGGGTGGCGTGACGTTCGTCAACGACTCCAAGGCTACGACTCCTGAATCGGTCATGACTGCCGCCGATGCCATGACTGGACCATATGTAGTCATTCTGGGCGGCAGCTCAAAGAGCGTTTCATTCGACAAGATGGCACGACATCTGGCCGAAGACAGGAATCTGGTGTCGGCAATCGTGATGGGCGCGACCGGCCCGGCTATTGAGGATGCGCTACGCAAGGCCGGCATGAAGACGATTGTCCGCGTCGAATCACTTGAGGACGCTGTCAGCAATGGAGTGCCACTCCTTTCTGGAGGTGGTACGCTGCTTCTGTCTCCTGCTTGTGCCAGTTTCGACATGTTCAGGGATTTTGAGCAGCGCGGTGACCGGTTCAGGGAGATCGCTCAAGGTCGTCAGGGCGTTGTCACGCGGTGAAGCGCATACTGGTTCTGGTCGCCATACTGCTCTGCCTGGGAGTACTACAGAACTACAGCATCGCCGTCAGTCTTAGTGCCTCGCGAGGCCAATTGGTGGCCGTTACCCCAAGTGTCGTCAAGCAAGCGATTATCGTCGGTATCGGAGTCTTCGCCTACTGGTTCTGCTCGCGGTTCAAGTATATGCGCTGGGCAGACATTTCAGAATTCCTGACGTATGGTCTAGGAGCGTTGCTGGTCGCTGTTCTCATTCCCGGCATCGGCAGGAGTGTCAATGGTTCTATTCGATGGATCGGAACGAATTCGATTGGTGTGCAGCCATCTCAGGCAGTTGTTCTGGTTGTGCCTCTTCTCGCCGCCAAGCTCTTCAGCGGCAAATACCTGAACAAGTACGACCATCGATATTACACCACGTTTCTGCTATTCGTGCTGGGGTTCACGGGCCTGGTCGCACTTGAACCCGACTTCGGGACGGCCTTTGTCATTGCTGGGTCCTCCATCACTATCCTGCTGGCCGTCGGTGCTCCACTAGGCTACTGGATCAGCCGAACGGCTGCCTTGGGGGCGCTGGCTCTGATTGCGGTGAACGTGAAAGCTTCCTGGAAGGTCAGGATGACCTCGTTCATCAACCCGTTGGCAGCCGACAAGGCGAAAGGCGTCGCCTACCAGCTGGTGAACTCCATGTTCGCTGTTGCGAGGGGCGGAGTATTGGGGCGAGGTTTTATGCGGAGCGTCCAGAAATTTGTCCACTTTCCGGCCCAGGAGAATGACTTTGTTTTCGCCATATTCTCGGAAGAGTTCGGGCTTATCGGCGTGACCATCGTGCTGGGTATTTATCTGTGGATCGTCTTCGACCTGTTCAAACTTGCCTCGAGGTCCTCTGAGCCGTTTGCCCGAGTGTATGTCATGGCTCTGGGTGTGTTCCTCGCCGTGCAGGCGTTTGTCAACATTGGTGTCGTTGTCGGACTGCTTCCTACGACAGGAGTACCTCTACCTTTCTTCAGTCAGGGAGGCAATCACATCGTCTTCGAGATGGCCGCACTTGGCATCGCGGCAGCTATTTCCCGGAGTCCGGAGGCTGCCTGATGCACTACGTTGTTGCTGGAGGAGGAACAGGAGGGCATATCTACCCCGCAGTCGCAATTGCCGAACGCCTGTTGGACAGGGGAACCGTCACCATGCTGGCGCGATCCGGCAGCATGGAGGAACGTATTTTCCTCTCTCAGGGGCTTGACGTCAAAACTGTCTGTTCTGCCCCGCTTTTGTATACGCCCAGATCGTTGTGGCGTCTTGCACGTGCAACTCGAAGCGGTGTGAGAGCAGCCCGCCGTGTCATGACGGATACCCATGTCGATGCTTTTATCGGTACCGGCGGATACGTATCGGTGCCAGGAATCGTGGCTGCGCAGATGAGCGGAGTTCCCGTATATCTTCTGGAACAGAATACTGTCATGGGGAGGGCGAATCGACTGTTCTCCCATCGTGCGCGACACGTTTTCCTGGGGTTTCCTGTTGCAAGGGTCTCTGGTTCACGGTTTACCGTCACTGGAAACCCTCTGCGGCGTAGGGTTTACACGGTACTGACGGAGTGCCGGTTCGCCAGACCCCTTCGTCGGGGGTTGCTGTTTATCGGAGGTAGTGGCGGGGCTAGCTTCATCAACGAACTGTTTCTGCGGACAATCCGGGAGCTGGATAGCAGGGGCCGCGAAGTTTCAGTCACTGTGGTGACTGGAATTGATGACTATGCGAGGATTTGTGACGCAGTGAACGAACTGTTTCTGCGGCACGTCAATCCTGTTGTCGTCTCCTATGAGGAGCATATGGAGCGACTCTATGAGCAAGCGCGCGTAGCGGTGACGAGAGGCGGTGCACTTGTACTTACGGAGCTTGCTATCGGAGGCATCTATGCCGTCGTCATCCCCTATCCTTTCGCCGTTGGCCAGCATCAGTCCAAGAACGCGACATATCTCGAGAGCCTTGGTCTTGGTATGCGTATTGAGCAGCAGTCACTGCTGTTCGACAGGTACCTGTCCATCGTAGAGAAGGCACTGGATGATGAAGCAGGTACGGCCCTCCCTGCTTTCAGTATTTTTGGAAGTGATGCCGGGGACACCATAGTGCGCACCATCGAAGAGGAATGCTCACATGACTGAGTTCCTGCGACCTGGAAGGTCTTTTTTTCTTGTTGGGATCTGTGGTGCCGGGATGAGTTCGCTGGCCATGTTGCTGCACAGCATCGGAATGGATGTGCGAGGCTCAGACATCGTGAATGACGGTCCCGAGGCTGAACGGTTGACTTCGCTGGGTATCCAGGTGATGTCCGAAGCTGAAGCATCTGGGGCACTTCGTCATGATGAAATTCTGGTACGGTCGTCGGCAATTCGCCCGGACAATGTGGTGCTCATGGCTGCAGCGGGGATCAGAGCAGACGTTCTCCATCGAACGGACGTTCTGTCTGCCGTCGCATCACAGTACTTCCTGATAGCTGTTGCTGGCACGCACGGCAAGACCACGACGTCTGGCATGATTGGATATGTGCTGGCAAGACAGGGATTTGCTCCAACCATCTGTGTTGGAGGCCATATCGCAGGATTTGATGAAGTCTTCCCCCCTGAAGGGACACAGCGAAGGCAGATTCTAGGACGCCCGGTCATGGTCCTGGAGACTGATGAATCGGACGGTTCATTCCTGAAGTTCCATCCAGACGTAGCTGTTGTAACGAATATTGATAACGACCATTTGGGGGCTTATGGAGACAAGTTCTCCAACCTTGTCGGCGCATTCGCCCAGTTTTCCCAGCAATGCGCTGAGCGAAGCGGCCTGATCGTTGGCTGTGGCGACGACAGGGAAGTGGCCAGGATCGTGCAGGCTCTGCCGCGGCACGTCCTGTACGGTCAGGAGGCGTCAAATCAGGTGCAGATGTGCTACGATGTTCGCAACAACACCGCAATAGTTGCAAGAGAAGGCATGGAACAGCCATTTGCCATGGAACGAGGAGATGAGAAGAGCTATCTCAACGCTGTTGCCGCTTGCCTCGCGTGCGAGGCAGCAGGGCTCCCCTTCGCAGATACGCTCCCTATTCTGGAAGGTTTTCCGGGAATGGAACGGCGGATGCAGCTCCTGACAGACCATGACGGAACGGTCGTCCTCACAGACCATGCCGACCACCCCACGGAGATCAGAGCGACCCTGCAGGCTGTCTCGGTTCGGTATCCCGGAAGGCCACTTACCCTCGTGCTCCAGCCGCACCGTTTCTCCCGAGTGAGCACGTGTCTCGAGGAGTATGGACCGGCATTGGTTGGAGTTTCGCGGATCGTGCTGCTCGACATCTTCCCGGCTGGAGAGACAGCGGAGCATCCCGAAGAGCTGAACAAGATGCTTCGAGAGAGCGTGAAGGCGGCAGTCGGTGGCTCATTGGCACCTCAGATGCCTGTCCACCAGATGCTTAACGTCTTGCGGGTGTCGGCCACCCCGGGTGACGTGGTACTGTTTATGGGCCCTGGTGACGTGAATAAGCTTGGTCTGCGGTTTTGTGGCTTGCTGACGAGCGACAATACGGTACAATATGAAACTGCTGCGTCCCTCGAGGGACGCATACAGCAGGAGAATGACTGATGGTGGATTCGGTCATAGACAAGTTCGGACGTCGCGTCGAGCAACGGGTCCTGACGAAGGAGCCGCTCTCGTCCTATACGTCGTTTCGTATCGGCGGCCCGGCCGAATACTTCTACACGCCATGTGGTGAAGAGGACCTAATTTGCGCACTGCGTGCTGCCAAAGCTTTCAAGATGCCCACGACGGTTATCGGCAATGGAACGAATGTACTTGTCTCAGATCGTGGTATCGAAGGTCTAGTCGTGAGACTAATGGAGACGTCGCTCCAGCCAGTGATTGAGAAAGGACTGGTGCTTGCTCGTGCCCCGATGCCACTGTCCTCACTGCTGGACTTCGCCATGAGTCAGGACCTGTCTGGACTGGAGTATCTTGTCAGCATACCCGGTACTGTTGGAGGGGCCATCTACATGAACGCGGGTTCGTTCTCTCAGGCCATAAGCACTCACTTGGCGTATGTGGAAGTTCTGGACCCCAACCTCGAGTATGTCGTGAAGAAGCATGAAGATGTTGATTTTGACTACCGTTATAGCGAGTTTCAACAGAGTGGGGCGATCATTCTGGGCGCCGCATTTGATCTTGAGGCTGGTGATGGAGCAACAATTCGCTCGACAGCTGCACGTATCCGATCCGAGAAGCATGCCAAACAATCGTGGGAGCATCCGAATGCGGGAAGCATCTTCACGAACCCTCCAACGACGTATGCCGGCAAGTTGATAGAGGAAGCCGGGTGCAAGAGTCTTCAGGTAGGGCAGGCGCAGGTCTCGGCCAAGCATGCGAACTTCATCGTTAATCTGGGAGGGGCGACTGCATTTGATGTCGTGCGCCTCATGGACATTGTCGTACAGAGAGTCTATGCACGCTTCAACGTGCGCCTTTCGCCCGAGATCAGGTTGCTCGGTGACTTTTCCTAGGCGGCGGCGCGTGAGTATCAGTGATGAGTTCCTCCGTTCATGAAGCTACTATGGCGGATAGGCTTGGTCGCTGTGGCTGTACTGGTGGTCTACTGGTTCTCTGTACCGGCCGCTCGTGTACTCGTACATGCGGATTCCTGGGAAGCTCCAGTCGTGGATCAGGTCTGGCGTAGCCGGTCTCAAGGTCTTCTCATGCTTCTTAACAGGGCTTCGGTCGTCGACAGGCTGGAGGGACTCCCCGTTTCTGACGTGACCATCATACGTGAGCGACCTTGGAATGCTACTGTCGGTGTGGACATTGCTGACCCCGACGTTGTGATCAGGCAGGGGGGTAAGCTGGCTGCCGTGTTCCTGAAAACGGGAACAGCCTACATCATAACAAAGGCATCGAAGTCTTGGAACGTGGTTGATGTAAGTGGATTTCCACCTGCATCCCCGGCTTTTCTGTCCGCCTCACTCGAATATGCGTCGCTGTGCTGCCAGTTGATGCAGCATCGCGATCAACTGGCAATCATGGGCATGTCACTGTCCTCGTCGATGGGACTTGCTATACGGTTGAAAGATGGTAAGACGCTTATCTTTGGTGACAGTGCGAACGGTGTTTCAAAGATTGAACGAGGGATTGCAGTTCTTGCGATGCCTGCATTCAAGGGGAAGAAAGTAACCATCGACCTGCGGTTCGACGGCCAGGCCGTCATCCCGGAGGCCCCATGATTACACGTGGAAGAAGCGGGGGCGTTTTCCTCGCTGCGCTGTTTGTCATGGTTGTCGGATTCGGATACCTTCTGGCTGTCCAGTTCGAGCCCACAGTGAACAAAGCTTACGTCGTTCCTGTCCAGAATGTCGAGTTGGTCGAAATCATGAAGGGACTCGAAAATGAGAATAATACTGCTGCTCAGCAAATTGTCGATCTTCGGGGACAGCTGGCAGAGCTCGAGAGCAAGGGCGCTGCCACGAGCGACGAGGTGCGCGTTCTGACGCAGCAGCTGGGAGAGTTGAGAGGGAAAGCGGGGCTTGCGGAAGCGACAGGTCCTGGTGTCGTCGTAACATTGAGTGATAGTTCGCGTACGCCGACGCTCTCCGATGATCCGAACTACTTCGTCATCCACGACGGTTACCTCCGCAGCATCGTGAATCTCATGCGAAGATATGGCGCCACGGCGATTGCCGTCAACGACCAGCGCGTTCTTGGAAACAGCCCTATCGTTTGTGCCGGTCCCATCATCCTCGTGAATTCGAGCAGGATGTCGCCACCGTACGTTATCACTGCGCTGGGGAACCCCGAGATGCTCGCCGACAGCATTTCTCAAGACGTTTTCTTCCGGGTGTTGCAGATGTACAGCGATCAGTTTGAGATTACATGCTCACTTGAGAAGAAAACGTCTGTGACTGTCCCGGCGTCGCTAGACAATGCTGCGTTCAAGTACGCAGTGAGTGCGAAATGAAGCGGACTGGGCAGTCGTCGTGGCAGTCGACTGCGCTGATTTTTGCTCTCATCAGTTTCTTCGTTGGGTTCTTGCTTCCCGGGCAGGCACGCGTCGTTCGCGAGATGAAGCAGACCTATCAGAACGAGGACCCGAAGGATCTTATTCGTGTCATCAAAGACCTCCAGCAGCGCAAACAGGACCTCCTCGTCGAGGAGACCGACGTGTCACAGAAAGTCACACAGTACCTTCGTTCTTCTGATGACACGGCCGCGCAAGTGAGCCAGTTGCAGCACGAAGCCACCGTGTTGAGACAGAGAACCGGGGCCGTCCCACTCGTGGGCCCTGGTATCCGGATTACGATACGAGAGCAATCATCAGGGGTCTCGCCATCCATGCTGGCCGATGACGATCTGCTCCTCCTTCTGAATGATCTCTGGGCATCGGGAGCCGAAGTCATATCGTTGAATGGCATACGCCTGACTGACTCGAGTTCCGTATACAGGGCGGGTCTCAACGTTCGCGTGGGTGGAAAGGTGACGCAGATGCCTCTGGTCATAAACGCGATCGGCGATACAGAGAATATGGCCAAGGGGTTGCAGATTCCTGGAGGCGTGCTCGACTTGTTGAACCTGAGGCGCATTGGTGCTATAGTTCAAAAAGTCAACCTGCTTAGAATCAGTGACTAGGGGAGGAAAACGGATACCTATGGTTGGCTTCGTAACAGTGTGCGGACTTGTACTTGGTATCGTTATCGGGATTCTTCGCCCCGTGCACATCCCCGCCGTTTATTCCAAATACGTGGGATTGGCCCTTCTAGCTGGTATGGATTCCATTCTCGGTGGCATCAAGGGCTATCTGAAGGACACCTTCGATGCGACAGTTTTCTTTTCGGGTTTCCTGATCAACAGTCTCGTTGCGGCGCTGCTGGGGTATCTCGGTGATCAGCTGGGCATCGATCTTTACCTTGCGGCAGTCGTTGTGTTTGGAAGCAGAATGTACCAGAATATTGCAATTATCCGGCGCGTTCTCTTGAAGAAGGAGGCATGATGGCTGGCCAGGAAAGAATCGTCAGCGTACTCGATATTGGAAGTACCCGTGTCAAGATGTTGATAGCTTCGGCGACAGGAGACAGCCTCGACTCTATTCTTGGAGTCGGGACGGCTCCGTGCAGTAGCCTGAAACGTGGAGTGGTCGTCGACATGGAAGGTGTGACGCAGGCTATCCAGACAGCACGCGACGAGGCAGAACGGATGAGCAGCTACTCCGTCTCGTCGGTGATCGTGAACGTCGGTGGTACTCATATCACTGGATTGGTGAACCGCGGCCTTGTGGCAATATCCCGGCCGGGGCGCGAGATACAGAAGGACGATGTGGATCGCGTGTGGGAGTCTGCCAAGGCTGTCCTGCTGGGACCAAATCAGGAGATCATCCATGTGATCCCGCGCCAGTACCTCGTGGATGGTCAGGAAGGCATCAAGGACCCGTTGAGAATGTCGGGCATCCGACTTGAGTTCGAGGCGTTCATCGTCACTGGACAGTCGACGATTCTGGACAATCTTCGTCGCTGTGTGACAGAGTCCGGCCTCAAGGTGGACAAGCTTGTGCTCGAAGGTCTGGCTTCAGCTGATGCTGTTCTCTCGGCAGAAGAGAAAGAAATCGGCGTCGCCTGTGTCGACATTGGAGGAGACACGACTGATCTGGCTGTCTTCACGGGAGGCAGTCTCAGCTATGTTGCTGTTCTGCCTATAGGTGGCCGCCATGTGACGATGGATCTTGCGATGATGTTGAAGACAAGTCTGAATGTTGCTGAAGAGCTCAAGGTGGCTTATGGTTCGGTGGATGCGAGCAGGGGAAAGGACTTCCAGGACAGCCAGGTGAGTTATTCGACAGCATCGGGTGATGGTGTTCTTGCGACAACGAAGTCATATATCAGCGATGTCGTGACGTCTCGTATTGAAGAAATAGCTGAAGCCGTGAAGCTGGAACTGGTGCACTCCAGTTACAACAACATGCTTCCGGCCGGCCTTGTCTTAACTGGAGGGACGGCCATGGTGTCCCACATCACGGACAAGTTCTCTGAGATCAGCGGACTTCGAGCTCGAGTGGGACAGCCGACAGTCGATGACGTTGTTTTTAGTTCGTTCAAAAACCCCAGCTTCTCGACATCAGTCGGGTTGCTCGAACTCGGCATCCACAGCGATGGTGCCGGAGTTCAGAAGAAGAAGCGCGCATTCAAAGGCCTGAGCGGCTTGTTCAAGGGCCTTGACCTGTTCGACTAAGACATACTGACGGGGAGGGAAATCCACTATGGATGATCGACTGGATCCCTGGGGAAGCTCGAATGTAAGCATCAGGGTGATCGGCGTGGGCGGTGGGGGTGGCAATGCCGTCAACCGGATGGTGGGAGATTTTCCTTCCGGCGTCGATTTCGTAAGCGTCAACACCGACACGCAGGTTCTGCGATACAGTCGGGCAGAAAGCAAGATTCAGATTGGGGCAAAAGTTGCTCGAGGGATGGGCGCGGGTGCTGACCCTGAGGTCGGGAGAAAAGCAGCCGAAGAGAGCAGAGAGATGCTCAAAGAAGCAATTACCGGCTCCTCTCTCCTGTTCATAACTGCCGGCATGGGCGGAGGCACAGGTACGGGCGGTTCTCCCGTCCTGGCGAAAGTGGCTCGTGAACTGGGCATCCTCACCATTGCAATAGTTACCAAGCCGTTCAACTTTGAGGGCCCTCAGCGATCCAAGGTCGCATCGGATGGCATCAAGGAGCTTCGTGACAGTGTTGATGGATTGGTCGTCATTCCAAACCAGCGACTGTTCAAGCTGGAGGAAGGGAAGATTACCATCAGCAATGCATTCCGCAAAGCGGACGAGGTCCTGAAGAAGGCGGTTCAAGGCATTACCGAGCTCATCCGGACACCCGGCATCATCAACCTCGATTTTGCCGATCTCAAAAACGTCCTGACATCGACTCCTTCTGGAGAGCTTCCCAGCGGAGCAGACGGCAGTATTTGGATAGGCATGGGAACCGGCAAGGGCGACGAACGTGCGGAAAAGGCCATCAGAGCCGCCACCAACTACGAGCTTTTGGAGTATTCGATGCAGGGCGCCACCGGACTTATCTACAACGTCATTGGCCACGAGATTTCCATGGAAGAGATGGATATCATCTCGACGGCCATCCAGTCGAGCGCGTCAAAGGATGCCAAGATCATCTTCGGTCTAGCCGATCCTTTCGACGAAGTCCTGGGTGAGTCTGGCGAGCCCAACGATGAGATTCGTATCACAGTAGTGGCATCCGGGATGCAGCCTCAGAAGGCCGAAGCGGAACAGGAGAAGAAGATTCTCAAGGAATTCAAGGTCGAGGAAGTCGAGCTCCCCGCCATACTGCGCAAGGGACCGCCTCGCGGCTTCTAGCGCCGAATGTGGGCTCGATAGCTGAGCGTCTCGCAGAAGTCCGTGAGCGAGCTTGTTTGTCGTATCGCCGGGCGGCTGGTCAGCCCGGCGAACCGCATATTGTCTGCGTGACGAAGACACAGCCTCTTCCCCGGATACTGGAAGCCATTGATGCAGGGGCGACCGAAATCGGTGAGAACTACCTGCAGGAAGCCATTCGCAAAGACGTCTTCGCTCTGTGCGAGAGTCGCGGGGTGACTGTCCGATACATCGGTCGACTCCAGTCGAACAAGTACAACGCCATTCTTCGAGTGTTCGACACGGTCGATTCGGCAGGTCCAGAACTCCTCGAACATCTGCACGGTACGCAGGATCGTGGTGCACAGAGGGCGCGTACGTTCCTGCTGGAGGTGAATGCCGGTGAAGAATCGCAGAAGGGGGGACTGACTATGCCTCAGATTCGTGATGTTGCCGCCGCCGATGCTCCTTGGCTATATGAGATCTCCGGACTGATGGCAGTTGTCCCTCTGCAAGCAACAATGCAAATGCGGGCGACAATATATCAATCTGTCAGTTTGCTGTTCCACGAGCTCGCCAGCGACTTGGGTTTATCACGTGTCACGTTGTTGTCCATGGGAACGTCCGACGACTTTGAACTCGCGATCGAACATGGCTCTAACATGATACGTGTTGGTACGGGCATTTTTGGACCCCGTTCATCTTCTCAGGTGTAACCAATTGTTCATGAGCGCAGTTCTTGGAATTGGATTGGTAGAGGCCGCATTCTGCACTGCGTTGTTCCTAGAGCTCGCGCTACAGGCCTCGAAGGTCGTTCAATTGACACTCTCAGCCGACCGTGGTATAACATCACAATGGATAAATACCCAATCGGCCAGGCGGACAGTGACGTTGGGCGATTGTCCTACTTTGATTTCTCTGATGCTGGGTCTGGATATAGAGCTACAGCTTCTAGATAAACGGTCACATCGTAGGGAGGTGTGTCGTACCGCGGAGTATGCGAAGAGAGTTTTTATGTCCTGCACTCATTCTAGGAAGGAGTATGCGATGAAGAGAGTTCTATGTCTGGTTTTGGCAGTTGTCCTCGTGGCTGCTGTGCTTGTCCCCGTTGCTACCGCGCGCGCCGCTAGCTGGAAGTGGAACATCGACAAGACCCCGCGCACCCTTCCCGATGGTACACCAGCGGTCCTGAAGATCCCGTATTCGCAGGGCACCACCTTCCATGAACGTGGAGTCACCCTGATTCAGTCCATGCTCACCTCCAAGACATCTGGGGCGAGGGCCCTCCGTACACGTATCTTGAGCAGCTCGTCTATTCCGACGAAGTTCGCAAGGGCCTCAAAGGCTACGACCACTTTTTCTCCTCCACCGTCTGCAACAACTGGAACATCCAGTACTGGTATTGGTGGAAATAGGTACGATGACCAAATCCGTCGACACCGCGACTATGGAGTCTGAGAACCTGTAGATTCGATTCATCGGCTTCCACGTCTCTGCAGGGAGGCGCGGGAGACTGCCGAAAGGAGTCTTTGCCAACATGAGAGATTATATAATCCGGCGTGTTCTGGGCATGATCCCGCTGATCCTGATCGTGATGATCGTGTCGTTTGGTATCTTCTCCCTCGTGCCAAACCCATTCGCGGCTCTGATCGAGAACCCGCGAATCAAAAAGGCAGACATCCAGCGCCTCATCAAGGCCTGGGGGTTTGACCTTCCGTGGTATCTGAGGTTCTTCAAGTGGTTCAGTGGCGTCATTCGTGGGGACTGGGGCCCTTCTCTCCTGTATCCTGGCTCTACGGCTCGTGACGTCATCTCCAGAGCGTTGCCTGTGACCGTGCGGCTCATGGGGATCGAATTCCTGGTGTCTATTGCCATTGCTCTTCCGATCGGTATCATCTCTGCTGTCAAGCAATACTCCGTGACCGATTACGTCGTCACGGTCATCAGCTTTCTGGGCATGTCCATGCCGACGTTCTGGTTTGGACTGCTCATGATGATGCTCTTCAGCGTCGTCCTGAAACGACCGAGCGGGATGCCCCTGTTGCCTGCGGGCGGGTTCATCACGCCGGGACTGGAGGAAGCTCCGTTCTGGGCGAAGCTTGGGGACCGGGCGCAGTATCTTGTGATGCCCGTCGTCGTTCTGGCCTTCTCCTCGCTGGGTGGCTATGCGCGTTACATGCGGTCCTCCATGCTCGAGGTCATTCGCCAGGACTATATTCGTACGGCCCGTGCCAAGGGTGTACCTGAGCGTTCCGTCATCTACAAGCATGCTCTGCGCAACGCAATGATCCCGATTGTGACGTTGATAGCATTGTCGGTACCTGGCATTGTTGGAGGCGCAGCCATTACGGAGACGATCTTCAACATTCCCGGAATGGGCAGCCTTATCATCCAAGCTGAAACCAAGGCTGACTATCCTACGGCCATGATTGGCCTTATGCTCTCCAGCGTTCTTGTCATCGCGTTCAACTTGGTGGCAGATATCGTGTATGCGTGGGTTGACCCGCGTATCAAGTACAGTTAGGAGGACATCATGGCGGAAAAAGCTATCGAAGCCAAGAAGAAGGGCCAGAAGAAGTCCTCTGAGGACTACACGTATGTTGGCATGGTGTTTCACCGCCTTACCCGTCACAAGCTGGCCATGGTCGGTGCATTCATGCTGATTTTTATCCTGCTGTTCGTGTTCGTGGGTCCCCTTATTTGGCGCGCCAATCCAAATACTCAGATCGAGGGTTTGGGCGGGCTCTTCAATCCTGCTTCCCGTGCACACCCTTTAGGTACCGACGACTATGGTCGTGACGTGCTTGCCCGTATGTTCTTCGGAGGGCGCATCTCGCTGTTCATTGGCTTCATTTCTGCGATCAGCTCGACGCTCGTTGGAGCTCTTGTTGGGCTTGTTGCGGGTTACTACGGCGGCTGGTCGGACAATATCCTCATGCGGTTCACAGATGCCATGCTGTCTATCCCGACATTTCCCCTGCTGATAGCTCTGGCGAGCGTGCTTGGAAAGGGCGTATGGCAGATTATCCTCGTCATCGTTGTGTTCGGCTGGATGACTGACGCCCGTCTCGTCCGGGGTCTAGTTCTTTCTCTCAAGGAGCAGGAGTACGTAGAGGCGGCCCGTGCAATCGGTGCCAGTGCCAACCGCATCATGTGGAGACATCTGTTCCCCAACACATTGGCGGTCCTGATCGTTTCGACGACCATCGGTATCGGTGGTGCTATCATCTACGAGGCATCTATCAGTTTTCTGGGATTCGGTGTTCAGGCTCCCTTCGCCAGTTGGGGAAACATGCTACAGAACGCCCAACAGTTCATCTGGAATTCGCCCCGACTAATCATCTACCCCGGTCTGGCTATCTTCATGACTGTTCTTGGGTTCAACTTCTTCGGAGATGGACTTCGCGACGCCATCGATCCGAAACTGAAACTGTAGGAGGTTCCGTGGATAATCGAGAAGTACTTGTTGATATCAAGAATCTGCGTACGTTCTTCTACACAGAGGACGGTGTTGTTCCGGCCGTGGATGGTATTGATCTGTCTATTCACCGGGGAGAGGTTGTGGGTCTGGTGGGCGAGTCTGGTTGCGGAAAATCTGTTACAGCCCTCTCGATCATGCGCCTCATTCCCAACCCTCCTGGCAAGATCATAGGAGGCGAGATCTTCTTCCATGGAAAAGACCTTCTCAAGAAGAATGAAGAAGAGATGCGAATGATACGCGGTGACAAAATCTCCATGATCTTCCAGGAACCCATGACATCGCTCAACCCCGTCTACACGGTTGGCGATCAGATCAGTGAAGCTATTACTCTGCATCAGAAGATCGATGACGTCGAGGCAAAGAGACGCACAGTGGAAATGCTGCACTTGGTCGGCATACCAGAACCGGAGCGTCGCTATAGCCAGTACCCCCATGAGATGAGCGGCGGTATGCGTCAGAGGGTCATGATAGCCATGGCACTGTCCTCGAATCCTGAGCTCCTGATCTCTGATGAAGCCACAACGGCGCTCGATGTCACCATCCAGGCGCAGATTCTGGACCTGATGCGCGGACTGCAGAAGAAACTGGGTATGGCCATTCTCATCATTACCCACAACCTCGCCGTCGTCGCTGAAATGGCAGAGACCATCGCCATCGCGTATGCCGGCAAGATTGTCGAGAACGCATCTGCCAAAGAGATCTTCAAGTCTCCGCGTCACCCGTACACGTACGGTCTGCTGGCGTCCATTCCGAAATTCACGGAGAAGAAGACCAACGAACCGTTACCCGCCATCGAGGGCATGGTCCCCTCCCCATACCATATGCCCAAGGGTTGCCGTTTCAACCCGCGCTGCCCATTCGCTACGGAGAAGTGCAGAGAGGAAGAGCCGGAGATTCTTGAACTTACCCCCGGACATCTGGTACGCTGCTTCCACCCGATCGAGTCGTAGGCAGAGAGGAGAAATGACCATGGCAACCAGACTTGTAGAAGTCCAGAACCTCAAGAAGTGGTTTCCCATCAAGGGAGGAGTCTTCGGTGCGACCATCGCCTCAGTCAAGGCTGTGGACGAGGTGAGTTTCTTCATCAATCAGGGCGAGACCTTGAGCTTGGTGGGAGAATCCGGATCGGGCAAGACGACCACGGGGCGCACTATGCTGAAGCTATTGCAGCCTACCGGCGGGAAGATTATCTACAAAGGGAAGGACATCACCAACCTTACTCCGAATCAGATGCGTCCCCTCCGTCGGAACATGCAAATCATGTTCCAGGACCCGTATGGTTCACTTAACCCACGCATGCCGGTGGGTGATATCATTCAGGAACCCCTGGATGTGCATAGTATCGGCACCCGCAAGGAGCGCAGACAGGCTGTGGCCACCATGATGGAGACTGTAGGCCTGCGTCCTGAATATGAAAAACGCTATCCTCATGAATTCTCCGGTGGTCAGCGTCAACGTATCGGCGTTGCCCGCGCGCTTGTTATCAATCCAGAACTGCTTGTCCTGGACGAGCCCATCTCGGCCTTGGATGTGTCGATTCAGTCGCAGATCATCAACTTGCTCCAGGAGCTACAACAGCGGCTGGACCTGACTTATCTCTTCATTGCTCACGACCTCGCTGTTGTACGCCACATGTCTGACCGCGTTGCGGTCATGTACCTTGGTAAGATCGTCGAGACTGCTGAGAACGATGAGCTGTTTGACCACCCGCTTCACCCATATACGCAGGCTCTTCTCTCGGCAGTGCCGGTGCCTGATCCCGAGGTAAAACGCGAACGCATCATTCTCCAGGGCGACGTGCCGTCACCGGTGAACCCTCCGTCCGGCTGCCATTTCCGCACGCGGTGTCCCTATGCGATGCCCATCTGCAAAGAGCAGGAGCCTCTTGTCATTGAGGTTGCACCGGGGCACACAGCGGCTTGTCACCTGCTGACGAAGAAGTAGGGGCGACGGACGTGCAGACGTGCTGGGCCGCCGGTCCCTGGTTGCTGGGATGGACGGCCCAGTTGCGTTGAAGAGGAGACCTTATGCGGATCAGAGTACGCGTAATTCCAGGCAGCAGCAGATCGGATGTGGAACCAGGAGATCCCTGGCGCGTCCATGTACATGCCAGGCCTGCAGAGGGCAAGGCAAATGAGGAACTCCTGCAGATCCTCAGTCGACACTTTGGCGTAGCTCGCTCTGCGGTTCGCATCCTACGTGGACACGCTTCGAGGAGTAAGACCGTGGAAATCGGTCTGGAAGGTACTACAATGGCTGAAGATATACGATGAACAGGCCGAGCGCTCTTTTCCGCTGGTCGGTTCTTGTTGTTCTGATGATCCTGGCAGATCAGGGCACCAAATGGATGGCACGGCGGTTTCTTCTCCAGCATGTCGTCACGGTAGGTCCGGTGGGGCTTGTCCTGACGATGAATAAGGGAGTCGCGTTCGGACTCTTTGGAGGGCGGCAGTGGGTCGTGCCAGTGAATGCAGTGCTCGGCCTTGGTGTCTGCGTTGCGGCTATCGTAGCATTGCACCGTGGAGACAGAGGATTGGCTCATGGTTTCCTTCTCGTCTTTGCAGGGTTTGCAGGCAATTTCATCGACCGTGTCGTGGCGGGGCAGGTAACCGACTTCTTGTGGGTGCGCGGCTGGTCCGTGTTTAACGTGGCCGACTGTCTCGTGACCACCGGTGCAATACTATGCGGTCTCGCACTTCTCTTTCC
>NZ_QXIW01000022.1:0-9640 GCF_003570985.1 Candidatus Cryosericum hinesii | reverse complement strand
TGGCAAGTGGAGTCACGCTCTATGATGGAGAGGGTGTCGAGTTGCCGGGGGTCGTGCATCGGCTCGACAAGGACACGAGTGGCGTGATGGTTCTGGCCCGTTCTCAAGCCGGGTGGAGCTACTTCAAGCGACAACTGGGCAACCATGACGCCCAGAAACAATATCTGGCGTTGGTTTGGGGGACATTTGCGGAAAAGAGTGGTCGAATCGATGTGCCTATTGGGGCAGTCCATTCTCGAGGGCTCCTGCTGCGTCAGGCCGATAGTTCAGGTCGGCCTTCTACGACTGACTTCGAAGTCATCCAGCATTTTGGCGACCAGGCATCTCTCCTTCGGATACGCATCGAAACAGGGAGGACGCATCAAATCCGTGTTCACTGCTCGTACATTGGACACCCTGTGCTCGGAGACTATACTTATGGCTACAGGAAGCAGCGGAACGTCGTGATAGAGCGGCAGATGCTTCATGCATTTGCACTCTCGTTTGTAGCGCCGCGTTCGGAAGCCCAGGTTCGCGTCGTGGCGCCACTTCCTCAGGACTTTATCTCTGTACTTGGAGTACTTGCGCGGTAGGTATGGACAACAAACCCGGAGTGGTCGTCGCAAATAAGCGGATCCAGCACAACTTCAAGACGTTTGAGCGTCTGGAGGCTGGCATAGAACTGCGTGGTTGGGAAGTCAAGGCCGTACGTTCACGGACATTCGCTTTTGGAGACTCGTACTGCCGATTTTACGGCCGGGAGCTCTACCTCGTGCAGATGTCCGTGGGCCCCTATGCATTTGCGCACACAACCGACGAGGAGCTCAAACGTCGCAGAAGACTCCTTGTCCACAGGCGCGAACTTATCAGGATTGCATCTCTCATCAGTCAACAGGGTCTTACCGTCGTGCCCGCATCACTTTCTTTTTCGGAAGGCGGGTTCGTCAAGGTCGACCTGGCTGTTGGCAAATTCCTGGCAACCAAGGGGTCTCGTGAGACTTCCGAGAGACGACGAGTGGAGCGTGAGATAAGGGGGTACATGCGTTGAACAAGAAGATGATCGCTCTATTCATCGTCGTGGCTCTTTTCACCGGCGCCATTGTCGGAACGACACGGGGAGACACGACAGCGGCCGTCACGATTCCGGACCAGGCCAACATCCGGTCGGGAGCTGGTACGACGTTCAGCGTGATTCGGGTTGCACACAAGGGAGAAAAATACGAGGTTGTCGGCTCTTCCAAAGACACTTCGGGGCGGACGTGGTACAAGATACGGGTAGGCGCTTCGTTTGGATTCGTGGCAGGCTGGCTCGTCACCTACGCTCCGGCCACCACGTCGCCGGTCAGCCCGGCGGTCTTGAAACCAACGCCTGCAAAGGTGGAACCGAATGTATCTGCTCAGTCCTCTTCCACTCGCTATGCGGTCGTCGTGGAAGATGGCACTTCACTGCGAAGTGGTGCAGGGACAGTCTTCGCACGCCTGACGACCATGAAGTCACGTACGTCCTTGCGCATTCTATCAGAGTCCAAAGACACCAGTGGCAAGATCTGGTACAAGGTGGACTGTTCATCCCTCAAGATCAAACAAACCAGTGGCTACGTCGCGTCGTGGGTAGTGAAAGTCCAGACAGTTCAGGTTTCTGGGTCCAATCAGGCGACATTCACGACAGCGTCTCTTCTGGCCCTCTGGAAGCCGAAACTTCAGTTTCCGACGAAGACGGTGGATGCATCGGATCTTCGTAGCGGACCTTCAGTAATTTACGACCGCCTTGGTGTCCTGCCCTCCGGGACGAGCCTTCTGATCATCGGTTACTCCATGAACGAACAAAAAGAGACTTGGTGCCGTGTGACTGCTGCTGAGAAGACGGGATGGGTCTACGCGCCTTTGCTTAGCTCCTGGGAGAAAGTACCGAGCAGTCTTATCACCGCAACGGTAGGGAAGAGCCTCACTTCCGTGGCCCCATCAGCACGACTGGTGACGTCGCCGTTCGTAGTGGGGACTGACGGGTCGCTTGCTGCCAAGGGCAAGCTCATTGTCGGTGTTGCCACGGATGGCAGGCAGGTGTACCTCGAACTATCCTCCGATACTTCGTCCGAAGACTGGATAGCGATGTCTGAAGGTACGGTGGTCGGTGGAACTGGTCCTGGAGGTGCCGTCTGCAGTCTGACCGGCATCGAGCTGGTGTCGTCGAACGGCTGGACTGGTGTCACGATGCACATTGATGGGGACAAGAGCGGGCTGTCAATTGTTCGGGGACACAATCCTGAACGCATTGAGGTGTCACTGCCAAGGCTGGTGCAGTCTGCACAGGCTGGCATTGCCGGTGTGCCGACGCAGCAGGTGTCGGCGGTGAAGGTATGGGCGAGCTCGGCCGGCTTCGTGTCCAGCATCGTCGTCTATCTTGTCGGGTCCGGCACTGGCTTGAAGCAGTCGACCAGCGCGTCGACGGTGCAGTTGGTGATGACTGCCCCCGGATCGACCGCGTCGTCGAAGGCCGTGTTTCTGCGCGGCGAGCTTCTATCTGGCAGCGAGGAGACGTTTTCCGCACAGGGGGCTACGTTCGTGCCGCTCGTCGACGTGGCCAATGCCTACGGTATACTGTTGTCCTGGGACGCGGCCAATCAGCAAACGAGCCTGACACTTGGGGATCGACAATACGTACTGAAGGACGGGCTGCACACTCTGAAGATTGCTCAAGGCAACAGCCACTGGAGCGAAGAGATGGCTGTCGCGCCGAGGATCCTGAGTGGCCTGTTGTACGTTCCAGTGGCGACTGTGGCACACGTGTTTGGACTTGAGGCGATCGCAGATGCTTTAAGGGTATATCTTGACCCGATTATCTCGTCAATTACCCTTGCAGGTACCTCTGTGAGTACGCCGGGAAGCGTAACGATCACGTCCGCCTGTGACTTGAAAGTGACGAAGACGGCGGATGGTGACTACTGCGTCATCCAGTTGGAGGGGGTTTCGGCCACCACTATCTCTGGCAAGCAGGTGCTGTCGGCTTGGGCCACTGTGTCGGGGAAGCAGCGTCTGAACGACACCCCTCCAGTCGTGGATCTACGTTTGCATGCCTTAGCCTCCACAGTCGATGTGCAGAACGCCGGAACGGGCACCTATGTCATCGCGCTTTCCAGCACCGTCAAGGGAGAGCTGGAAGGGAAGAAAATTGTCCTTGACCCTGGTCACGGCTGCACGTCATCGACGGGTTCCTTTGACGTTGGGGCCGTAGGTCCTTCCGGGACGAAGGAATCGTCCGTCAACCTGTCAATCGCGCTTAAGGTAAAGGCATTACTCGAGGCCGATGGCGCCCATATCGTCATGACGCGGTCGGATGATACGTCAAAAGACAACCCTGACCTCATCAGGCGGGCGCAGATAGCCAACAGCTCGGGGGCAGATCTTTTTCTCTCAATTCATCAGAACGCCACGGATGCGGGACCATCAATCGGGGGTACCGAAGTTACCTATTGGTCTGACCAGTCGAAGGTCTTTGCCGGGCTTGTTCAGAAGCATCTCGTTTCTGCCCTGGGAAGAACAGATAGAGGGACGCACAAGACCTCGCTGTATCTTGTGTCCCACATCGATACCATGCCGGCTGTCCTGGTGGAGTGCGCGTTTATCAGCAATAGTGAAGAAGAACGTCTTCTGCGTGAGGACTCGTTCCAGCAAAAGGCGGCCGAGGGTATCGCGGACGCCATTGTCGAGTACCTCAGCAAGTAGAGAGGTCTGCTGGTGGAATCTTACATAGGGGTGTTCGATTCAGGGGTAGGAGGACTTGCAGTCGTCCGGGAGCTGAAGAACCGATTGCCACGAGAGGCCATTATGTACATTGCGGACTCCCGCTTCTTTCCATATGGAACGAAGCCGAGGGAACAGGTGATCAGCAGAGCCACGGCCCTCGTCGAGTTCCTCGAGGCTCACGGAGCCCGGATGGTTGTTGTGGCTTGCAACACGGCGTCCAGTGCTGTTTTCCCAGATATCCAGCATTGCGTGGATGTTCCCGTCCTGGGGATGATTTCTGCTGGGGTCAAGAGCGCACAACTGGCGACCCGCAACCGCAGAGTCGCAGTACTGTCGACACCCGGGACAGCACGGAGCCATGGCTATCTCAGAGCCATGGGGCTACTGGATCCGACGGTAGAAATGATAGAGCTCCAGTCGCAGGAACTAGTGAACCTTGTGGAAGCTGGAAGCATTGAAGGGCAGGACGTGGCTGATTATGCCGCAGACGTGCTGAAGCCGGTGCAGGAGTTCGGAGCAGACACCCTTGTTCTAGGTTGCACCCACTTCCCCTTCCTCAACAGCCTCATGGAAGGTATCCTTGGACCGGCCGTCAAGATTGTCGACCCAAGCAAGGAACTGGCATACGAGGTAGGGCTGGTGCTCGAGAAGTGTCGGTTGACCACCGGGGCTGGACAGCAGGACAGGTTCTTCACAACAGGCGACCCTGGCGACTTTCTCGACAAGGCTCGCCTCTTCCTTGGAGACTATGTCAGTGCTGTAGAGGTTGCGGACGTTTGAGATTGCGACTTGTCACCGGCAACGCTCACAAACTGCAGGAATTTGGCAGTATTCTCAGAGGCCTGGATTGCAGACTTCCCTTGGAAGAGTTGGATGTGGGGAGCGTGGTCGAGTGTGGTACCACGTACTACCAGAACGCATACAGGAAAGCCCGGTCAGGCCTCCTGAGCGTCCTGACCGCGGGATCCGATGACTGTATAGTCTTCGCGGACGACTCTGGGCTTGAGCTACCCCTTTTTGGCAACATGCCTGGAGTCCATTCTGCGCGCTTTCGGTATGCTGGTCTCTCCGAAAGAACTGCGCTCGCAGCGTTTCTCTCAGAGCACTGTGTGTCGTCAACGCCTGCACGGTTCGTATGCTGGATCGTCGCGTTTCTTCCTCGATCACGCCGGTGTCTGGCTTGCTCAGGCGCTGTCGCCGGAACCGTGACTCCAGAATCGCGTGGGTCTCAGGGCTTTGGATATGATCCGCTGTTTACCCCGAACGGCTACTCTCTTACCTTCGGCGAGATGGATGCCGGTCTCAAAGACCATATCAGTCACCGAGCACAGGCCGTTGAGGCTTTGTGGTGTTCTCTTCAAGGGACCATGCCGCTGAGACCTTGATTTTTGGCTGATTGTGTGTATTCTCTTTCTACTCGGGGTGTGGCGTAGCTTGGTAACGCGCATGGTTTGGGACCATGAGATCGGTGGTTCAAATCCACTCGCCCCGACCATGGGCCCATAGCTCAGCTGGATAGAGCAACGGATTTCTAATCCGTCGGTCGCAGGTTCAAATCCTGCTGGGCTCGCCAGCCTGATATGGTGGGTATAGCTCAATTGGTTAGAGTACTGGACTGTGGATCCAGATGTTGGGAGTTCGAGTCTCCTTACCCACCCCATTTTTCCTGAGCACGGCCCTTGATGTTGTACGTTTTGCAGTACTGCGCTTATAGCTCAGGCGGATAGAGCGATGGATTCCTAATCCGTAGGCCGCAGGTTCGAGTCCTGCTAAGCGCACCAGGATCGTGAGGCTAGCGCCCATAGCTCAACTGGATAGAGCTGCGGACTTCGGATCCGCAGGTTGCGGGTTCGACTCCTGCTGGGCGCGCCAAATTTGAAGCTACAGTTCACCTCGAGAAAGACGCAAAATATAGTTTTTCTTTTCTATAGATTAATTTCAAGGCATAACAGTTCAAAAGCTGTTATGCCTTTTTCAATTCAAAATGGGAAGTTATGAAAAGATATCTAAAATGTTGCTGCGGCTTGCTGTGCCTGTTGAATTGCCTTATTGAGAACGTCTTCAACATCAGTACCGATAACATCCAATTCTTCGGCGGCTATAGTGGTGAAATCGCAAATGCCCAAAAAGCCTAAAATAGTCCTTAAGTATTTATCTCCCATTTCAAGGGTGGCCATATACCCATCTGAGTACGAGCCGCCCCTTGAGGTGATATTGATAGCCTTTTTGTTGCTGCATAAGCCTTTAGGTCCCTCTGCGGTATAGGTGAAAGTAATCCCGGTCACAGAAATGTAATCGATGTATGCTTTGAGTATAGCGGGAATTCCGAGGTTCCATAAGGGTTCCGCAAACACATATTTGTCTGCTTCCACAAATTGATATGCGTACTTCAAAACCGGATGATCATGGTATGCGCCGGGAGCCAACTTATGCATATTGACTGACTCAGTGGACAGAAAATCGATATTCTCCTTGTACAGATCAATTATGACAATTTCATCGTTTGGGTGAAGGTTTTTGTATGCCTCGATAAAACTTTCTGAGATTGTAAAGGTTCTGGAATCAGCATCGGATTTCGGATTTGCCTTGATATACAATACCTTGCTCATGTTTTAACTCCCCTGTATTTTTAATTTTTAATACTGGGCAATTGGAATTTACAGCACCATTGTATTCCAAATCATTAGGCCATAGTTCATAAAAGATTGTTTGGGCAGAGCCATGCCAAATTCCAATTGTCTTTGCACTCTTGTACGGTATGATAGCAATTAAGTACTACGATTATAAGCAGGAACTTTCTCATAGCATGATACACAATAGTGTACTGTAGAAGGGATGATACTTTGATGTGTGAAGAAATGAGGAATGGGAACTGCTATCTGCGAGAGTAGTGCCTTAAATATTATATCTGCTCGACGGTTTTTGTTCGAAAAATATTACCGGGGAGATGAAAGATTACTTATACTTCGGTTTTTTGAGTAGCAGTGTGATGCGGTTCGATGATATACGGAAGAAGCTGCTGGATGTCACTGAAAAATGATCAGGCAGCAATTGAGAAGTCTGCAGGATGATTACCTTGTATTCAGGCATGTTTACCCGGTAATTCCCCCGAAAGTGGAATATGGGTTGACAGTATTAGGGTGCAGGACCATACCTGTCCTTGAAATGATGCATACCATTGATTCCGACCAGGAAGCCTGCATCCAAATCAACCTGATAAGACGACTGTGTCGCGAACTACGACGACCGAGGGCGCGGCATATGATGCAGGTGCGGCCGTGGAATTGCTTGACACCCTCATGAAAAGTCCTATAATCGTTGCGTTCAAGTTGTGGGTCGTTAGCTCAATTGGTAGAGCATCTGACTCTTAATCAGGCGGTTACAGGTTCAAGTCCTGCACGACCCACCACCACTTGGCCAAAGATTCAGTTCCCTGCGATGTCAGTAAGTATTCAGCGAGGGTGGCGGAACTGGCAGACGCGCTGGACCTAGGATCCAGTGGGTAATTCCATGCGGGTTCGACTCCCGCCCTTCGCACCAACTTGGAGGAGATCGTGGAATACACCACCACTAAGAAGATTGGCAATTCGACCGTACTCTCTGCGACATTCAGTGCCGACGAAGTCTCAGCAATGCGCCGCGAGGCGACGCTGGCGATGGCCGGCAAACTCCGTATACCCGGGTTCCGTCCGGGGAAGGCCCCCCTTTCCATCGTCGGCAACTATGTCAGCGATGAGGAGTTGAAGGACGACGTCCTTCAGAAGGCGGCCTCTCAAGCTTATGTCGCGTTCCTCAAGGAACACAAGGAAACCGACGCCCTCATTTTTGAGCCTGAAATCGTCGATTCAATACTCGAAGACACTGCAGCCACTGGGCTGAAGGTCGACGTACGTGTCTTCGAGATGCCCAAGGCAGATCATGATCTGTGGAGTGGCGTCGAGGTTGAAAACATTCAGACTGATACGACCAAAGCCGTCGAAAGCCGCATCAAGGCTCTTGTCGATGCTGTGACCGAAACATCCCCGAAAGATGGCCCGGCTGCTCAGGGCAATTCCGTCATGGTCACCATCGCGACCGACAAATCCCAGGATCCCTACCATACGGAGTTCACGGTGGGCGAGGGCGAAGTGGGCAAGGCCTACGAGCCATTTCTCAGTGGAATGAATGTTGGAGAATCGAAGCACTTCAGTGTGCAGATGCAGGAGAACGTCCTCGAAGGAGATATCACTCTCGACGGTGTTGCTGAGAAACACATTCCAGAAGTCAACGACGAATTTGCCCGGAGCGTCGGGGCGTTCGACTCCCTCGTGGAGCTTCGGAAGACTCTTGAAGAAGACGAACAGCACAAGGCGGACGAGGCCAGGAAGGACTTGATCTTCAGCCGTGCTATCGAGAGCGCTGCTGAGAAGCTGGGCATCGATTTCCCTGGGTATGTTCGGCGTGACGCGACTCAGGAACGGCTGGGCGAAATCAAGAACAGCCTGGCCCGCAATGGGCTTTCTCTCAACGAGTATCTGAAGTACAATAATATCAGCGCCGAACAGTTGACTCAGGATGTTGAAGCGGACGCTGTCAAACTGCTTCAGCGTGATCTTCTGATGGAGGCAACTGAGAGAACGTGCGGTATCGTGGCTGGGGACGCAGACATCGAGGCATATGTGGAATCGCACAAGGAAGAACTGGCCAAAGCGGATATCGACACGACGATAGAGAAGGGGCGCAAGACAGTCCGCAATGTTATCGTCTGGGAAAATACCCGCAGCCTGATTGTTGGCGCAGTTCAGCTGAAAGAGTCCCCAAAGGCTGAACAGGAGGCACAATGAGCGTCATTCCATACGTGGTCGAACAGACGGTTCATGGAGAGCGTGGCTATGATATCTACTCCCGGCTGCTGAAGGACCGTATCGTATTCCTTGGTGGAGAGATCGATACACAGGTCTCGAACCTGATTGTTGCCGAAATGCTCTATCTGACCGCTGAAAGTGGTACCAAAGACATCTATCTCTATATCAACAGCGTTGGTGGCGAAGTCACTCCTGGCATGGCGATCTACGATACCATGCAGTACATCAACGCTCCAGTGTCCACCATCTGTCTGGGACAGGCGGCAAGCCTCGCTGCTATTCTTCTTGCTGCCGGACGCAAGGGAAAGAGATTTGCGCTGCCGAACTCGCGTATTATGATCCACCAGCCTTGGGGCGGGGCACAGGGACAGGCGACGGACATTGAAATTCAGGCCAAGGAGATTCTGCGGATCAAGGAATCTGTGAGCAACATTCTCGCCTCACATACGGGAAAACCTCTTGAGACTGTGCGAAGAGATACCGAACGAGACTTCTTCATGTCTGCCGAAGAGGCGGTGGACTATGGCATCGTAGACCAGGTCATCTCCAAGATTGGCGTTGCAGGGGAAGTTGGCCCATCGGGGAAGAATGCCCAGCCATAATAGCGAAGAACCGTCCTGCTCATTCTGTGGCAAGAAGTCGAGTGAGGTCGGCCTGCTCATCAAGGGACTCGACGGATCGTACATCTGTGACGACTGCATCGAGCGGGGCAACCAGCTCATGCAACAGTCCAGGCACGAGAGTCATGACATCAATTTCAAGTCGCTGCACCCCAAGGAAATCTATGCGCGCCTGAACGAGTACGTCGTTGGCCAGAATGAGGTCAAGAAGGCACTCGCTGTTGGTGCGTACAACCACTACAAACGCCTGAGAGCCAAGAAGGACTCCAAAGTGGAGATCGAGAAGTCCAATATCCTGCTCACAGGGCCCACGGGGGTCGGCAAGACCTATCTGGCGAGGACTCTCGCCCGGATTCTTGATGTTCCGTTCACCATTGCTGATGCAACGACACTCACTGAGGCTGGCTATGTTGGTGAGGATGTAGAGAACATCCTCCTTGGACTCCTGCAGGC
>NZ_QXIW01000021.1 GCF_003570985.1 Candidatus Cryosericum hinesii | reverse complement strand
GGTAGCTGAACCCGCTCCAGTAGCTGAACCCACGTCCGCACCTGAGGCGTAAGGATGAACGACCTCAACCAGGTTGTCCTCACAGGCAGGATTACCAGGGATCCGGATATCCGCTACACACCCTCGGGCAAGAAAACGGCCCGTGTTTCAATTGCTGTGAACCGGAGCTGGAACGCGTCCAAAGATCCGTCTGTCCGTGACTGGAAGGAAGAAGCCTTTTTCGTTGACATCAGCGCATGGACTTACGTTGCCGACAAGATCGAGAAGTCGGCTGAGAAGGGTCTTCGCGTTCTCGTGACAGGACGCTTGTCCATTCGAGACTATACGGCCAACGATGGAACCAAGAAACGTGCTACCGAGATCGTGGCTACAACATTCGAGATCATCGGTACTCCTCAGAACCGTCAGAGTTCCGGTGAGCCCGCTGAAGCGCCCGGCGAAGATGACCTTCTGAAGGACTTTGAAGTCCCCGAGGGATCATTGCAGCAGGGTTCCGGCTCTGAAGACCACGACGTGCCATTCAACTGAGATGAAGGAGTAAACTACTATGCCAAACGCACCATTCAAGAAACCAAGCAAGACCGGCAAGAAGAAGTCCTTTTACTTTCGCGCGCGTAAGAAGTTTTGTCCATTCTGCGCTGACAGGACTGATGATATCGACTACAAGGATGCTTCACGGCTGCGCCGTTTCGTAAGCGACAAGGGCAAGATTCTCCCTCGCCGTGCGACAGGCGTGTGTGCAAAGCACCAGCGTGCCCTTGCGGGTGCCATCAAGAGAGCTCGCGTCATGGCTCTCCTGCCGTTTGTGAATCGGTAGTTCAACACCTGCCATGGACAGGAAGGTAGTTCTGCTCGCCGACGTCAAGGGCGTAGGCCACAAGAATGACGTGGTCAGCGTTTCTGTGGGCTATGCTGCCAATTACCTCCTTCCCCAGCGTCTGGCTATCGAAGCAACGTCCGAGAGAGTTGCCGCTCTCAGCAAACACAAGACGGCAGTGTCTCAGGAAAAGGATGTTGCGCTTGCGCGGGCCCAGGACTTGGCGGCGAAACTGACAGGTCAGTCGGTTACCGTTCGCGCCAAAGCGACGCCACAGGGGAGACTGTATGGCGCTATCACTCCGGACGAAATTGCTGCAGCCATTGGCAGTCAACTCGGTGTCGCCGTGGAAAAGAGAACCGTGAGTACCGATGAACCCATCAAGGCACTTGGTGTATATGCGGTTGCTTTGAAGCTGAATCCCCAGGTTACTGCCCTCGTCTCCGTCACCGTGGCGGAAATTGTCTGAGGATGGCCGATCGGAGTGATGCCCAGGTAAACGAAGCCCGCCCACGAGCCGGACAGAATGAATCCGGTTCGACTCCGGGGAATGTCGTTCCACCGTATGATATGGGGGCCGAGCAGTCTCTGCTCGGTTCCTTTATTGTCTCAAATACCACCGTCGACGAAGTCATGGACTATCTCAAGCCTGAGGACTTCTACTTCGATGAACACGTCGCCATCTGTAACTCCATTTTTCGCCTCCGAGCGTCCAACAAGCCTGTCGATGTCATCGTTCTGAGCAACGACATCAAGAGTCATGGCGACCTCGATCGCATTGGCGGTGTGGCATACCTGGCCAAACTCACTGAGCTTGTCCCGACAACCCAGAACGTCAAGTATTACGCTGAGATCATCAAAGAATCATCGATCAAGCGCAGTATTATACGTGCGGGCCGCGACATCTACGAGCTGGGGTTCTCTCCCACCGTTACAGCCATGGAGCTGATCGACCGGACGGAGAAGTTCATCTACGAAGCGTCTCAGGGTATGGTACGCGGTGACTTTCAGCCGCTGGAACGCATCCTCCCGGACACGTTCCGGGTGCTGCAGGAGCGGTATGACCACAGAGGTTCTATTCGCGGGATTGCCACTGGTATCAAGAACCTGGATCTTCAGATCGGCGGGTTCCAGCCCCAGGAGCTGGTCGTCCTGGCAGCGCGGCCAAGCGTCGGTAAGACGTCGCTTGCATTGAACATTGCGGCGTACAACGCAGTCCGCCTGAAGAAGCCCGTGGGCATTTTCAGCCTGGAGATGTCCCGAGAGCAGCTGGCCGAACGTGTCATATCGTCAGAAGCGATGATCGAGGCGGACAAGCTTCGGTCGGGCTATCTGTCGCAGGAGGACTGGCAGGCGCTGACACAAGTCAGCAACAAGCTATCGGAAGCACCCCTGTATATCGACGACGCGGCGGGGCTGACGGCTCTCGAGATACGGGCGAAGGCAAAGCGTCTTGCGGTCACAGCGAAGGTGGAACTCCTCATTGTCGACTACCTCCAGCTTGCTGCCTCTGGTGAGAAGGTCGAAAGCCGCGTCCTTGAAGTGGCGCAGATTACTCGCATGCTCAAGAACCTGGCCCGCGAACTCAATGTGCCGATCATTGTCGTTTCTCAGCTGTCACGGGATATCGAGAAGAGAGACCGCAAGAAACCTCAGTTGTCTGATCTTCGTGAGAGTGGAGCCATTGAGCAGGATGCCGACATTGTCATCTTCCTGTACACCGACGAAGCGATAGATACTTCCGAGATGAACACCCGGACGCCCACCAATGCTTTGGTCGCCAAGCACCGCAATGGCAAGCAGGGCAACGTGAAGCTGATGTTCGACAAGAGGTACACTCGATTCGAGTCTCTCGACACGACTGCAGAGGACTAAGTACAGCCACTCGGCGGTCGTAACTATTGACGAGGAGCCAGTTCTCAGTAGAATGAACTGGTGCGCGGGCCGTTAGCTCAGTTGGCAGAGCATCTGCCTTTTAAGCAGAGGGTCACAGGTCCGAGTCCTGTACGGCTCACCAAAAGCCCTCGTAGTCTAATGGTCAGGACACGGCCCTTTCAAGGCTGCGATAGGAGTCCGATTCTCCTCGAGGGCACCACCTATGGGCGGATGGCTCAGCGGTAGAGCACCTCCCTCACACGGAGGGGGTCGCAGGTTCGAACCCTGTTCCGCCCACCACGTTTCTTGTGTCACATATGGTAACAGCTTTGCGCGGCTAGCGAGGCTGAGACACCGGATGCTCACTTGACTTTTTGTGGAACAATCTATACTAAGTATGGTACGGGGTCGTGGTGTAGCTGGTCCAACACGCTGGCCTGTCACGCCGGAGACCACGGGTTCAAATCCCGTCGATCCCGCCAGAGCGGGAGTAGCTCAGGGGTAGAGCTCTGCCTTGCCAAGGCAGTTGTCGCGGGTCCGAATCCCGTCTTCCGCTCCATTTTTTTCGTTCTGGCCAGTTGGCTATTTTTAGGCCGGCGTAGCTCAGTTGGTAGAGCAGCTGATCCGTAATCAGCAGGTCGTCTGTTCAAATCAGATCGCCGGCTCCACTGTTTTTCGCTCCTACTTCGCGATACCCAGTACAGGAGGACCCTTGTAGTGAGTATTCCATCGCAAGCAGTTGTTGTCTACCCTCTCATTCTCGTTCCTGTCCTGTCGATTGTCGGCCTCTTGTTCGTAGCTGTTCTGGCGAGATCCATTGCGCGCCATCCACTCGATAATGAGGCAATCCTCCAGATCACTCTTACCATCCATCGTGGTGCTACCACGTTCCTGGCGCGTGAATATGCCGTGCTGTTCCCCATCCTGGCGGTCGTGGGCGTTCTTCTCGCCCTGGGGGACGGGCTTGTAGCAGGACTTTCCTTCGTTGTCGGTGCGGGATTCTCGATACTGGCCGGTTATGTGGGAATGCAGATTGCCACTATGGCCAATGGTCGCACAACTCTGGCGGCGCGACGTTCCCTAGGGGCAGCTCTCAACATGGCTTTCTCTGGCGGGTCCGTCATGGGGATCGTTGTGAGCAGTCTTGGTGTTGCAGGGTCGTTCCTTTCGATGTTTGGCACACTGTCTATCCTCCACAGTCCGGAGAAGGCTCTCGTTGCTGCAACCGGATACTCCATGGGAGCATCCCTTGTTGCACTGTTTGCGCGCGTCGGGGGAGGTATCTACACCAAGGCAGCGGACGTGGGAGCAGACCTCGTCGGCAAGGTCGAAGCCGGTATCCCCGAAGACGATCCTCGCAATCCCGCCTCGATAGCGGACAACGTTGGAGACAACGTCGGCGACGTTGCAGGCATGGGTGCCGATCTTTACGAGTCATACGTGGGGGCCATCCTGGCCGCCGACATCCTGGGCTACTGGTTCGCCCGTCAGCATGGAATTGCTGATGCTCTCTTGGCGGTGCGCTACGTCTACTACATCGTCGCGGCGGGTTTGATGTTCTCTCTGATGGCCGTGCTCCTGGTAAAGCTCCTGTCGAGAAGTGACCGGTTCTCGCCTGAGTCCCTCCTGCGCTATGGGTCCATTGGAGCTTCTGTTGCGCTCGTGGCTGCCTCGCTTCCTCTTTCTCTCGGAGTATTTGGCGACATGAAGGCAGGAAGCGCTGTCACCGTGGGCGTCGTGTCCGGAGTCCTCATTGGTCTGGCTTCGGAGTATTTCACGTCGTCACGACCTGTTGCGCAGATTGCGCTTGCATCCAAGAGCGGTGCGGCGACCAATATCCTCAGTGGAATGTCTGCCGGAATGCGCAGTGTCGTCATTCCTGTGGCCGTGATTTCGGCGGCCCTGCTTGCAGCCTATGCCGGACTCGGGATGTATGGCATTGCGCTGGCCGGAGTTGGGATGCTGGGAACCCTTGGTATATCCCTGTCAGTCGATGCCTATGGTCCGATTGCCGATAACGCAGGTGGAATTGCCGAACTGACTGGACAACTGCCTGTTGTTCGAGAGCGTACGGATCAGCTCGATTCGCTCGGCAACACAACGGCGGCAATGGGGAAGGGTTTTGCGGTCGGCTCCGCCGCCCTGACGTCGCTGGCACTGTTCAGCAGTTTCGCGCAAGCTATGAACTTGCCAGTGCTCAACGTTCTTGATCCGCGCGTGGTCGCAGGCATGTTCCTGGGCTCGGTTCTGCCATTCTGGTTCTCAGCGCTTCTCATCGAGGCAGTTGGTTCTACCGCAATGCTTATGGTTGCCGAAGTGCGCAGGCAGTTCCGCGAGATCCCTGGTCTTCTACAGGGTCTCGCTGCGTCCGATCCAAATGCGTGCATAGCTATCAGCACACGAGGCGCGCTCAAGTACATGGTGCCGCCGGCTCTCGTTGGTATTGCCGCTCCTTTTGTCACGTACTTCCTGCTGGGCAAGGAAGCAGTCGGTGGTCTTCTTCTTGGTGCTACGGTGACCGGCACACTGCTTGGACTATATATGGCAAATGCCGGCGGAGCATGGGACAATGCGAAGAAGCTTATCGAGCGATCACTTGGCGGAAAGGGCAGTCTCGAGCACCAGGCGAGTGTTGTCGGGGATACCGTTGGCGACCCATTGAAGGACACTGCAGGACCTTCACTGAACATCCTCATCAAACTTATATCGGTGGTCTCGCTCAGCTTCCTCCCCCTGTTGATGAAATAGACAGGATCAGTCCAGAGAAACCGACGATTCCTTCAGTGTTTGCGTCTTGCGCTGTCGCTCCAAATGCATACTCTTTGAGTACGCAGATGAACGAATCTGGACTCTTACGCGAAGGAACGTGCCAATGAAAACAGAAACCAAGAGACTGACGGGCTCTTCTCGCTCCACAAAGGTCCGCAAGATACTTCTGATAGGCGTTGTGTCCATTTTGACTATTGTAGTTTGTTTTGCAGGCTATACTGTCATTTCTCTCTATAATTCTCTCCGCTCGATCAATCCGAATGCAGGCGCCACGGCATCGACTCTCAACCTGAGGGAACGGATCAATATCCTGGTCGTCGGTGTCGACTCACGAGCCACGAACGATCCAGGTCGCTCTGACAGCATTATGCTCATCGGCCTCGATCCAGCCTCGCGTACCATGTCGGTCATGTCGATCCCCAGGGATTCTCGTGTCAACATTCCTGGACACGGCTACGACAAGATCAATGCTACGACAAATCCCGACTACTTTTCCGATGGTGGAATCCCACTTCTCGAGAAAACGGTCGAGGCGATGATCCCTGGTATCAAGATCAACTACTATGCGAAGGCCGATTTCGCCGGGTTTGAGAAGGTCATCGATGCTTTGGGAGGCGTGACCATCAACGTCGAGAAGGCGATGTACTACAGAGCAGTGGATACCCTTATCAACTTGAAGCCAGGGATACAGCACATGGACGGCAAGACGGCTCTGGAGTACGCCCGCTTTCGTCATGATGCAATCGGTGATTTTGGCTCCCAGAACGGCGAAGAACTGGGACGTGTTGTTCGTCAGAAAGCTCTTCTCAAGGCTATCGTAGCCCAGACCACCTCGCTTCGCAACGTCTGGAAGCTCCCGCCTGTCATCAGTGCGGTCGAGAAAGCTGTTGTGACAGACCTTCTCCCCAATGACATGCTTCGCATCGCCCTTGCTTTCAAGAATACGACCGACAAGGAAGTAACCACGGTCCCGTTCCCTGGAGTACCAGGGACTGTCGGGGGAACGTCGTACGTCATTCCGGACCTGGATGCCTTGCAATCGAAGATTGCTCCGCTATTCAGTCCGCTCGTCCCGTCCAACTAGGAGCCCTGACGAACGGAATCTCCGCCTGGGGTTGGCAACAACCGCGCAATGGTGCTTCATGAGCATCATCGCCGTCGTGATCACCTTGGACCGCCCCGAAACGGCATCGTGCTGTCTGTCGTCGATCCTGCACGGAACCCAGCGACCCGACCGGGTCGTCGTCGTCGACAATGGTTCTGCCACCCCATACACTGCTCCGCAGGAATACCGGCAAGATGTCGATGTCGTTCGTCTGGAAGACAATACTGGGCCTGCAGGAGGTGCAGCCGTCGGCCAGCAGAAGGCACTGGAGCTCAAAGCTGACTGGGTTTGGATGGTCGACGACGATGCTGTCGCCGATCCAGACGCCCTGATGCGCCTCATGCAAGGCGTCGAAACTCATGGCATACGGACGTACTTCCGCTCTGTGTGCTATAATATGCCACAACCGGAACTCCCTTTCTTCAACTCGTTCACGTATAGTCGCAGGACCGGAATGCTCAGGCCAGTGCCCCGGGAACGCTATCAGGATCCCGTATTCCCCTTTGACGCCTGTGCCATGGCAGGCCTCTTCGTCCCGTCTTCCTTGCTCCTTGAATCCGGCATCTTCGACGCGTCGCTGTACGGATGGTACGACGACACAGAGTTCACGCTGAGAGCAACGTTGGCGGGTTTCCACGGGTACGCCATCCCCACGAGCAGGTTGCTGCACCCTTCGGCCAACCGCAGAGAGCTGCGGGTTCTCGGAAGGTCACTTGCAGTGCTCGTCGACCAGCCGGTGCGCTTATACTATGGAACCCGCAACTGCATTTTGACACAACGCCGGCTCCTCACACGAGCTCGTTTTCTGACCTTGTTCCTTCCTCTCTTCGCGGTTCGACGTTTCGTTTCGATTGTGCTTTTCTACAATAATCGTCGTGCTTTTTTGCACTACTTCGTGAGGGGCGTCTCAGATGGCCTCCACGGCCGGAAAGGCAAACTCACACAAGGGGGTTGTATCATATGAGAAACAAATGGATTGTTGGAATCGTACTTGCGCTTGTCATCATCGCGGGTGTCGCTGCAGCGCACAAGCTGACGCGTTCGTCCAAGGGTGCGGCGGGTCTCTCAGGGAAGCGCATCGAGGCAACGTTCCTCGCTTTTGGGATCGAGCCGCAGACGGCCGCACAGATCAAGGTGAATACCCCCATTTATGACGAGACAGGCAGGGCCTGCTTTACGATTACGAACATCACGATGACTCCGGCTGAAGAGGACGCGTTTGACAGCAATGGGGTGCTTCATGTCGTCGGGCACCCGATTCTCAAAGACATCGTTATCACAGCACAGTCCATCGGCCCGAAGGTCGCGTGGGCCTATATGTTCGGCACAGACAAGATTCTCGCCGGAGCAAACCTTGCCCTCTATGGAGACAGCTGGAAGGTCTGGGTACGTACCCTGACGGTGCACGACCTCCCATAGGGACGGAATGAACCTCAACTCCACCAGGAGGCGGTTGGCAGCGAGAGTCTTTCTCCTGCTGGTCGCCTACTATCCTCTCGTCAACTGGGCCATCCGGAAGGCCAATTTCCCTCTTGCCAACCTCTGGGAAGAGATCATGCTCCTGGTCTTCCTTGCCCTTGCCGTCGCCACGAGTTGGCGGAAGATCGGACGTCTCGTGGCTTCACCCGTCGTTCTGACAGCTCTCCTGTTTCTTTCTGCGACACTTCTGGGCTACGCAGCGAATACATATTACGTTGGTGCGTATATTCAAGAAGCCCGTCTGGCGTTTGAACCATTCATGGCCTTTGTCATCCTCTTTCTTCTTGTCGATGGGAATGCCGCCGGTCTCCTCCGCGAGATGATTCCTCACCTCGTGGTGACTGCCACCATGGTAGCCCTCATCGGGGTCTATCAGTACGTCCGGAAGGTCCCTATACCTGCTCAATGGCTTGACAAGGCCACCGAGAGGGGGGTCATCAGTACTCGGGCATTCTCGCTGTTCGGCAGCCCTAATGTCCTTGCTGGTTACCTCGAGGCCATCATTCCCCTGGGTGTGTACATGGTCCTCGTGCGGACAAGGTGGTATGAGCGAGCAATTGCAGCAGGATGCGTGCTGGTTATGGGCTGCGGATTCCTTCTCACCCTGACGCGAGCCGCCTGGTTGTCGGCGGCAGGATCGTACCTTGTCGGACTCCTCATCCTGAACCCCGTAGTAGCAGCGGTATTTGCCGCTGCCGGCGCAGGTATTCTCATCGCTGTTCCAACATTCCGACTCCGCATGACTAACCTGCTCAGTTCAGCTTATGTCGACAAGAGCAACAACCTCGGCCGCCTGTTCCGATGGAGGCAAGCGTTTGTGAATCTCACGGACCACCCTCTGCTTGGAAGCGGTTTTGGCACATTTGGAGGTTCCGCCGCCCAGAAGTATGGCTACTTCACGGGCATTTCTATGGATTCGGTGTGGATTCGTGTGCTTGCTGAGACAGGCATGGTCGGCTTCGCTTTATATGTCTCATGGTTGTCGAGCGCTTTTGCCTGCGTCGCCACACGCTTCTTTCGCTCGAAGGACAAACTCTGGCTGTTCGCGTCGGTGGGCCTTCTTGCACTTCTGATCAATCTGTTCACTGACAACCTTCTCGACTCGTGGGCAATAACGCTTGTTATGTGGAGTCTTTTCGCCCTCGGCGCCGTTCCCGAGGCTGGCGAATGAAGGCGCTTGTCCTCAGCACCAACAACTATCGCTCGTTCCCCAGCCGAAAACAGCGCTTTGCTCGAAGACTGGTCGAACGAGGCTATGACGTTCTCTACGTTGAAGCGCCGGTAACCTGGCTAGCGCTCGCCCGTCCGAAGCAGCGGTGGAAGTTGAATGCCTGGCGGTCCGGTACGCACGAGCAAGGAGAACACATGTGGACCGCGTCGCCCACGCCGTGGCTTCCGTTCTTCAAGAAGTATGAACGTATGGCAGACCACGACTCACTCACCTACTACCGCTACTTGCAGAGTCTTGCTGGTGGCTGGACGGCTGAACCCGGCATCGTCCTGACGTATCTGCCATTTGTCCCAAAAACTCTTCGGTTGCTTGGCGCTCCGGTCGTGTACGATTGCGTCGACGACCACAGCGCGTATCCCGGACTCCTCGACAAGGGTACTGTCGATCGCCTCGAGGCTCGGACTGCCGACATTGCGTCTGCTGTGATTGCAACCAATGAAACCATCGCTGCCAAGTTCCCGTCGCACGAAGACAAGCTGAGTCTGATCCAGAATGGCGTGGACCACGAACTGTTTGCTGCGCCCGCCATGGCGTGGCTCGACACATTGATCGCCCTGCCGAGGCAACGCAAATTCCTGTATGTCGGAGCAATGCGCGAATGGTTCGATGTGCAAGCGCTTGGCGCCATTGCTGCTGCGTATCCAGACTGCGTGATCGACTGCTTCGGCGAGGCCTTGCCGCTCGTTCGTAGTGAACTGGCCATCCATACCAACATCGTCTTCAAGGGAACGCTTTCCCAAGCTGCGATCGCGCAGGAAGCCCCCCACTACGACGTCGCGCTCATCCCCTTCCGTGAATCGCCGCTGATTTTGGGCGTCGACCCACTGAAGTTCTATGAATACGTTGCAGCTGGACTGCCTGTGGTTTCGTCGACAATCCACGCCCTTGGAACATTCGGCAACGACCTCGTGCGACTTGCATCCACTCCGCAGGAGTTTATTTCCGCAGTGCAAAACACGATCGATGCGGATTCACTCGAGTTGCGCCGTTACCGCGTGCAGTCATCCCGACGTTTTGACTGGTCGTTCCGGATTGCCGAATTCGACCGCGTTCTTGACACGTTGATACCCCACCAGTCCTGAATATGGAGGAAAAGATGGAAAGAAAGCTTGCAATTGTCGGTCTTGGCTATGTCGGCCTGCCTCTTGCGCTCACCTATGCGCTCGATGCATTCCAGGTCTCCGGGGTCGATATCGACCCGCGTCGCATCGAGTCGATCAAGTCGTCTTCGCTCGGTATGCGCGAGGATTTCGACAGCGTGCCGGTCAATGATGTCCTCCGAACGTGTCTTGCAAACGGCAGCTTGAACGTCACCAGCAGGTTCGACGAACTCCCAAAGGACGTGGCGACCTTCATTATTACGGTTGGCATCCCTATCGACCATGCATGGACTCTGGACATGAGCATGCTCACAAGCGCCTGTGCGGAGCTCGGCAAGCTGCTCAAGAAAGGAGATCTCGTCATCTGCCGGTCCACAGTACCTGTTGGCACCACTCGTGGCCTCGTTCTGTCCACGCTGGAGCGTGCAAGCGGACTCGTGGCAGGTACCGACTTTGACCTCGCGTATTCGTCGGAGCGGATAGCTGAAGGACACGCGTATGACGAGTTCCGCAACATGCCACTGGTCGTCGGGGGCATCAACGGGAGGAGTCTCGATCGTGCGACCCAGGTGCTCGGAGCCGTCAACCGGGAACCCATCTTCAAAGCGTCCTCCATCGAACTTGTTGAGGCGGCGAAGATGTTCGAGAATGCTCAGCGGGACGTCAACATCGCAATCGCCGACCAGATGGCACGTTTCGCGAATTACTTCGGCATCCCCACGTGGGAACTGATCGAAGCCTGCAACACGCACTCCAGGGTCAAGATCCTCATGCCTGGGATTGGCGTCGGGGGGCACTGCATCCCGTATGCTTCGCCTTATCTGTTCGGTTCGCTCACAAATCAGGCTGAATGTGCAGAATTGCTTCCGACGTTTGTCTCCGCACGTCGGGCGAACGCCGCTCAGCCCGATTACATCGCCGAGCGCATGTCCAGGAGGATGGGCGGACTCGAGGGCAAGCATGTGCTGTTTATCGGCATCGCGATGAAGGACTACTCGGACGACGTCACGGTGAGCCCGGCCGTCGACCTTGCCAGGGCACTTGCCAAGGCGGGAGCCGACGTGCACGTTCTCGACAGCGTCGCTGAGGCGCCCAGGGAATTCGGACGCGAGATGGACATTGATACGGGCTGTTTATGGGCAGACGCAGTCGTGTTGCCTATCCGACAAGGCAATGTGGACTATGAACGCGTCAAGAAGCTCGTCATAGCAGCGGCCGGCCGCGTGATTCTGTTTGACTTCAGGGGCGTGTTCGAACATGACGCCGACGTCCTGCAGCAACTCTGGTACGTTCGTCTGTAGAAGGCGGATGCGTCCGCACGACAATGACTGAACGAGTCTACGTCGCCGGTATTCCGGTCGACAACCTGGACATGGACGAGACTCTCGCCACTATCGAGGCCTTTGTGGCGTCTCGGATCCCTCATATGGGTGTGGCCATCAACCCGGAGAAGGTTATCAAGGCCAGACAGGACAAAACCCTTCAGAAGATCCTGCGCAGAAGCGATCTGAATTTCTGCGATGGAATTGGAATCATCTGGGCTACGCGAGTGTTTTATCGCGTGCACATCAAGTCGCGAGTGACCGGTGTCGACCTGTTCTTGCGGCTGCTTGAACGGGCAGATGCTCGTGGATGGCGTCTTTTCCTTCTTGGATCGCGCCCTGAAATCCTCTCCGGAGTTGTGGCAATCGTGAAGGAGAGATACCCCGGGCTCGTCGTGGCGGGTTCACACGACGGATACTTCACCGCTGCAGACGAACCCGGGCTCGTCGCAGAGATCGCTGTCGCCAAGCCAGACATCATGTTTGTCGGCATGGGCAGTCCCAAGCAGGAGAAATTCCTTGCCGGCAACCTCTCGGCGATGGGCGTCCCGTTTGCCATGGGCGTGGGAGGGAGCTACAACGTCCTCTCGGGCGAGTTCAAACGTGCACCTGCCCGCGTCCAGAAACTCGGACTTGAGTGGTTGTACCGGTTCGTGCTTGATCCCAAGCGGCTGCCCCGCATTCTTTCACTTCCACGGTTCGTCGGTATTGTGCTGCGGTCATCTCGGAAACATGTCGACAACATCGACTTCTTTGGCATTTCCATCAGCAACAGGGATATTGACGAGCTTCTCGAGATAGCCGACGGTTTCGTGAAAAGCGGGGTGCCCCATCTCGTCGTTACACTGAATGGCGAGATGGCCGCTCGTGCGTTCAAGGACGCCGAATTCCTCGAGATTGTCCAACAGGCGGATCTGGTCGTTGCTGATGGCGTTGGCATCGTGTGGGGAGCGCGCATGCTGGGACCGCGCATCGAGAACCGCATTCCCGGTATCGAGTTCTCCGGCTCTCTGCTGGCACTTGCCGAACGGAAGGGATACCGTGTCTACTTCCTCGGTGCAAAGCCGGACATTGTCGAGCGGGCTGCCTCCAATGTCATGACTCGGTATCCTGGTCTTCATGTCGCCGGCTTTCACTCCGGCTACTTTGACGCGGCGGAAGAAGCGCTCATGATCCAGGAAATCCGGGCGGCACACGTCGACATTCTCCTCGTCGGTATGGGTGGAGGAATCCAGGAGAAGTGGATCTGGCACCACCGCGACATGGGTATCCCTATTGCAATCGGCGTGGGCGGCACATTTGATGTCTGGAGCGGACTTGTTCGCCGAGCGCCTCGATTCGTTCAGAAGACCGGCACGGAGTGGTTGTATAGACTGGTCGTCCAACCAAGCCGCGTACGGCGCGTAGGGAGTATCTTCTACTTCATGTTCCGCGTGCTTGCGCATCGTCGGACAGCATCCAGGAGCTAGATGACCCGAATCCTTGTCCTGGGCTACTATGGTTTTGGTAATTTTGGCGACGAGCTCATTCTGTCGGCTGTACAGAATGAATTGACGAGTATCGAGTGCGAGGCGGTGTTCGTGGTCAATGAACCGGGCCAGTATACGAGCCCCGTCTGCCCGCGACACACGCTCGTCGACCGACATAACCTGGTAGCGATGAGAGCAGCCCTCAGGACGTGCGACTATGTGATGCTGGGTGGGGGAGGACTCATCCAGGACGTTACCAGCTGGCGAAGCAGTCTTTACTATTTGGGAATTCTCCTGCTGGCCGCGCTACACAACAAGCGAATCCTCTCCTACGCACAGGGCCTCGGTCCCGTTAGGCGGTTTTGGATCCGCCGTATAGTGAGGTCGGTCTTTGACCGCATGATCCTCATCGATGTACGGGACGACGCTTCGCGAGACCTCCTGCTCGATTGCGGGATTCGAACACAGGACATCTGCGTGTCGTCCGATGTTGGGCTTGCCTATCTGGTCGCGTTAAGCGGTGAACCTGTCGCGGCTCCCCGTCGCGCGTCCCGGATTATTGCCTGTGTCAACGAACGATTCGGGTGGACACCCGAGGAAACAGCCTCGTTTCTCGACTGCCTGGGGTCCCAGTCATTTGCCCAGCTGGACCTGGTCGTGCTCTTTCCATCAGCAGACCTGGCATTCACACGAGCGGTCCAGGACCGCCTGCTCACGCCGTCAGAACTCATTATCTCGCCTCAGCCATTGGCACTGCTGGACCTCTGCAGTTCCGCCAGTTTGACGGTTGCGGGCCGATACCATATGGCTGCCGCGGCGGTCGCCGCGCGGTCTCCCCTGGTAGCGCTCGCCTATGACCCAAAGATCTCCCAGTTGGCCGACTGTTGTGGCTTTGATGCCTTCCAGCCAGGGAATTCACCGCAACAGGCTGCTCAGCGTGTTCGCACCAGAAGCATCCCGCCCGTGACCGAAGAATCCATTGAACGAATCGGCCGGACCAGAACGGACCGCATCGCCCGGCTGAAGACCGTTCTGGAACGTCGGAACCTGTGAACGTTCTGTCGGTTCTTCGTCAGGTCCTCGCTGACAAGGCTTGTTTTCTCTGTGGCGAGGAATCGGACCTTCCTATTTGTCCCGGCTGTGCTTCTTCATTTCGACCATGCGATCCAGGGTGGAGCGACAGCCATCTCGCTGCCGGCCATGTATCGGGTTTCTCGGCGTACTGGTACGAAGGAACATTGCGACAGGCCATCCTACAGATGAAGGTACAAGGTGAGTATCGGTTGGCCGGACAGCTTTCCGGCATGTTGGCGAGCCTCGCAAAAAGTCTTCCACTCGAAGATCGACCGGTTTTTGTCCCCGTTCCGCGGTTCGGCGCACGGGATAAGACAGAATATCGTCACTTCCCACATATNNCTGATAAAGACCCGTCGCACGCCTCTGCAGACACAGTTGTCGGATACGGAACGCCTCAAGAATGTTGATGGCGCGTTCGAACTCTCGCCCACTGCCGTCGACCGCCTATGCGGCAGGACGGTCGTCATCGTGGACGACGTCCTCACAACAGGAGCTACCGTCTGTGCCGCCACGAACGTTATCCTGCAAGCACGTCCACATCAATGTCTGTACTTGACCCTCGCTCGTAGTCGGGCTACAATACGGTCAGGCTTATGAAGGCAAGAGCCTAATCTGATGCAAAGGGAGGCACACATGAAGATAGAACATAAGTCCAAGACGCTTGAGATCCCTCCGCGCATTCTTGCCTATCTCAACGAAAAGGTCAGTCGGTTTGACAAGTTCTTTCGCAAGGAACCCACGCTCGGTGCCAATCTAAACCTCCTGCGAGGTAAATATACATGCGAACTCACGCTTGAGGTCTCTGGCCGCATCATCAAGGCTTCAGGACAGGGACCGGACATGGAAGGTTCTATCGATGCTGCGTGCGACAAGCTCGATGTGCAGATCCGTAAGTTCCACACCCGGGTCTTCCGGAGGGACTTCAAGGCGGTTGCCGAGCTCAAGGGTCTGTTCCAGTCTGAAGTACCGGTAGAGGATGTTGAAGAATCTCCTGAGGGTATCGTGAAGCGCAAGGAATTTGAGGTGCTTCCGATGTCTGAGGAAGAGGCGATCCTCCAGATCGAGATGCTGGGGCACCAGTTCTTCGTCTATCGGGAAGGCTTGTCCAACAAGGTCTGTGTTCTGTACAAACGTACCTATGGGGGCTACGGTCTGATTGAAATTGACTGACCAGACGAGACCCCCGATTGTTGCTGCGACACTGGCGACCATCACTTCAGCTTTGGCGCCGCGATCTGACGAGCCACGCCAAAGCTGTGTTGTGCCAGCGCCTACGCTGGAAGGCCGAGTCCTGTGACAGTCCATCAAGCCAGTGTAGTGTCTGTGTCGAAAAGTCCGGTAGTTCATTCTGTGGAGGTACCTCTCTGATGGGATTGTTCAGCTCGTTTTCTCCAGCTGCTCGCAAGCTCAAGACATATCAGGCTATGGTTGCACAAATCCTTCAATTCCAGCCGGCGTTGGCCGAGCTCGACGATGAGGGTTTGAAGACTTACGGAGCCGAGCTCAGAAAGCGGGCTGCGGTCGGTGCCACTGAAACCGAGCTGTTGCCTGAAGCCTTCGCACTGGTGAGAGAGACTTCCCGCCGTCTCATAGGTCTGGAGCACTTTCCCGAACAGCTCCTTGGAGGTGTCGCGCTCTACTTTGGCAACATCGCCGAGATGAAAACCGGCGAAGGGAAGACGCTTGTGGCCACCTGTCCCCTGTACCTCAACGCCGTCATGGGTCATCGAGGTCACCTTGTTACCGTCAACGACTACCTGGTCAAACGTGACCGGACTTGGATGGGGCCTGTCTATGAGTTCCTTGGCATGTCGGTTGGCCTCCTTCAGAACGACAGCTCTCCGGAAGAGCGCGGTGCTGCATACGCAGCCGACATCACCTATGGCACAAACAACGAGTTCGGCTTCGACTACCTGCGAGATCATATGGCCGGTTCAGAAGACGGCATGTTCCAAAAAGAAGCTCTCGATTTCGCCATCGTCGACGAAGTCGACAACATCTTCATCGATGAGGCTCGGACAGCACTTATCATCGCGGGCCCCGGTGGTGACTCGGACATGCCATACTACGAGGCTGCAGCGTTCGTCAAGCGGCTGAAGGGAACGGTTCGCTCCGAGATGGCCGCCGGTGACAACGAGACACCGGCCGGTTCCGACTACGTCTACGACGAGAAGCACAAGACTATCGATCCGGCCGAGGATCTGCTGGCCCGTTTTGCCCGTGCTGCCAGGATTCCCGAGGACAAGCTGCTGAAGGAGCAGGCCACCTATGGCAAGATTCTTCGCAACGCCATCAGAGCACAGGTCTTTTTCAGGAAGGACAGCGAGTACATCATCAAGGACACAGAAGTCATCATTGTCGATGAGTTCACGGGTCGACTCATGTATGGGCGTCGCTATTCTGAAGGATTGCACCAGGCCATCGAGGCAAAGGAAGGGCTCAAGGTCCGCGAGGAGAGCCAGACGCTGGCAACAATCACGATCCAGAACTTTTTCAAGATGTACCGCAAGCTGTCCGGGATGACAGGAACGGCACTCACAGAGGCAGATGAATTCAAGGAAATCTATGGACTTGATGTCCTCGAGATCCCTACACACCGTCCAGTGGGACGCCAGGATGCGGACGATGAAGTCTATCGGTCCGAGCGCGGTAAACTGGATGCGATTCTCCGCGAGATCCAGGCCCGAAACGAGAAAGGGCAGCCCGTCCTTGTGGGTACGCGTTCCGTCGAGAAATCAGAAGCACTGAGCCACGAGCTGAAGAAGCTTGGCATCAAGCATCAGGTTCTCAATGCAAAATATCATGAGAAAGAAGCGGAGATCATCGCCCAGGCAGGTCGCAAAGGCTCGGTCACCATTGCCACCAACATGGCGGGCAGAGGTGTCGACATCCTGCTGGGTGGAAACCCTGAGGCTCTTGCTCACGCCGCTGCTATTGTTCGTACCAAAGCTGACTCCAAGAAACAGCCGGAACAATATGCAGAACAGTACGCCAAGCTCTTTGCAGAGTACAGTGAGTCGTGGCCGAAGGAACATGAGGAGGTCGTAGGTCTGGGAGGTCTCTTCATCCTGGGGACCGAGCGCCATGAGTCGCGCCGTATCGATAACCAGCTGCGGGGGCGGGCGGGCCGACAAGGAGACCCTGGTGAGTCCAAGTTCTTCCTCTCGGCAGAAGACGACATCCTGCGCATCTTCGGTGGTGACCGCATCCAGCGTATCTTCGAAATGATGAAGGTCGAGGAGTCGGTGCCCGTGAATCATCCCCTCCTCTCAAAGACAATCGAGATGTCCCAGAAGAAGGTCGAGTCCTACAATTTTGATGCGCGCAAGAGCCTCCTTGACTACGACAATGTTCTCAACAAGCAGCGCGAGGTCATCTACGCGGAACGTGACAAGGTTCTTGCGGGAGCCGACCTTACGGACGAGGTTCACGAGTTCATCAACGAACAGGCCCAAACAACAGCACAGCAAGTCGTCCAGGCGCAACGAGCCGATGAGACCGATCTTGGCAAAGTCTACAATGACCTGGTCCTGGATGCCTTTGGCAGACCCGTGGCGATGACACTCGAAGAGCTGACGGACCTTGTCGAACGCCATGACGCCGAACAGGCGCTCACCACCACAATTCAAGACCGTGCCGAGGCTATTTACCGCGAGAAATACAACAGGTACGGAGAGAATGTCATGCACCAAATCGAGCACTACTTCTTCTTGCACACCATCGATAGTGCATGGAGGGACCATCTTCTTCAGATGGACGACCTCAAGGACGGCATCGGCCTGCGTGCTTATGGCCAGCAGGATCCGGTCATTGCTTATCAGAAGGAAGGGTACGATCTTTTCAATGAGCTGATGGACCAGATAAAGCACGATGTGACAAGGGCATTGTTCACCTTCGAGCTGCAGCCCCCACAACCAGAGAAGAAACATGATCGATCTTGAACCGCTGCGCAGGCGTGTTTCAGAGTGTGAGTCGCGCGTCTCCGGACTTTATCAGTCTGGCTGGCTGACGAGCCAGCAGGCGCGGCTGGAAGAGCTGCGGACCAAGACAATGGCTGCCGGCTTCTGGAATGACCAGACGAGCGCAGCAGAGATCATGGGTGGTATCGCACGCATCGAGGCAGACATTGCTTCCCAGCAGAAAGCACTGTCTGGGCTGGACAACGCTCGGACTGCCATTGAGCTCCTTGTCGGGATGCCGGATCCCGAGCTGGAGCGGGAAGCTGTCGGCAGCATTGAACATCTCGAACATGACCTGCAGATTCTTGAGACGACGGCCTACTTCAGCGGTCCCTATGATGCGTCCAATGCTATCTTGTCACTCTCGAGCGGAGCGGGTGGCACAGATGCGCAGGATTGGACCGAAATGCTTATGCGTATGTATACTCGTTATGCTGAACGACAGGGGTTCGAGGTGCTCGTGACGGACTACATGCAGGGAGAGGAAGCAGGTATCAAGGGTTGTACGCTGGTCATAAGGGGACCATATGCCTATGGCCTTCTGATGCACGAAAAAGGTGTACATCGCCTGGTCCGCATCAGTCCTTTCGATGCAAACAAACGTCGCCATACGTCGTTTGCAGCGGCAGACGTCATCCCGGAAATCCCAGAAACCAACACGGACGCCGACATCCCCGAAGGTGATCTGCGCATCGATGTCTTTCATGCGTCAGGTCATGGAGGACAGAACGTGCAGAAGGTTTCTACCGCTGTGCGTATCACGCACATCCCAACGGGCATTTCAGCCAGCTGTCAGAACGAGCGCTCGCAGTTGCAGAACAAGCGAATGGCAATGGCCGTCCTCAAATCCAGACTTCTTGTGCAGCGGGAACTGCAGCGTGATGCCCAGATTTCGGAAGTGCGCGGGGCCTTCAAATCAGCCGAATGGGGCAACGAGATCCGGTCGTATGTCCTGCAGCCGTACAAGCTGGCCAAAGACCACCGTACTGGTCTCGAGAAGGGAAACGTCGATGCAGTTCTCGACGGTGATTTGCAGGACTTCATCCTTGCAAGTGTGCGGCATGACGCGGAAGATCGTCGTTCGAGCGACACGTGACGTTGTCGGTATAACGATCGGGTGTTTCGTCTACGCCCTTTCGTTTGCCCTCTTCGTCATCCCTGTAGATCTGGCTCCCGGAGGTGTCTCGGGACTTGCGATCATCCTGAATCACTTCTTCAAGGTCATCCCCATCGGCATTACGATCATCGTCCTCAATACTCCGCTCTTCCTGATGAGCCTCAAGCGGTTGGGCAAGGCATTCCTGTGGCGTTCGGTGTACGCCACCATAGTCTCGTCACTCCTCATCGATCTTATCATGCCGTATACGCATGGCTTCCATGTGGACATGCTGCTCTCGGCGGTGTACGCCGGGGTCGTCATGGGCATCGGGATCGGCATCATCTTCCGCTTCTTCGGTTCCACCGGCGGCACCGATCTCCTCGCTCAGCTGCTGTCTGAACGTATCGGACTGAGTTTCGGGACAACCTTGCTGGTCATGGACACGATCGTCATTGCCCTCTCGGGTATCGCGTTCCGGAGTGTCACGATCCCCCTGTACTCAATCGTGTCGCTGTATATCTCAGCAAAAGCCATCGATCTCGTACAGGAAGGAATCTCTTTCTCGAAGGCGGCCTGGGTGGTCAGCAACCAACCGAAAGCCATTGCCGGCAAGGTCATGGCCGAACTGGATCGCGGAGTGACGAAATTCACTGCAACTGGCGGCTTCACGGACGAACGCAAGGAAGTGGTGTTCTGCGTCGTACCCCAAAGCCAGATATCTCATCTCAAGCAGATCGTCCATGAGGTTGACCCTGATGCCTTCGTGGCCATCATGGACGTTACCGAGACTCTGGGTCTCGGATTCAAGGAGCTGGGTACACGATGATACAAATGTTGAGCGTCTCAAAGAGATATGACGATGGATACTATGGTCTAAGGGATATCACCTTCAAGGTAAGCCCCGGCAAGTTCGTCTTTCTGACAGGTGAGTCGGGCGCAGGCAAGAGCACCGTTCTGCGACTAATCTATCGTGCCGAACGGCCGACGAATGGGACGATCCTGGTTGATGGAACGGACACGGCAGCGGCTCATGGCGGCTCGCTCACGTCTCTGCGGCGGAGAATGGGCATGGTGTTCCAGGACTACATGTTGCTATTCGACCGCTCCGTGTCTGAAAACGTGGCGCTGCCGCTGGCTGTCCGAGGCCTGGGCAAAGAGATCATCAGTCAGGAGGTAGACAAGTATCTGGATCAAGTCGGCCTCGCGGGATACCAGCGTCGCCTGTGCTGTTCGCTTTCAGGAGGCGAGAAGCAGCGTGTTGCTCTTGCCCGCGCGCTCATCGCAAAACCTGATATCATTCTCGCGGACGAGCCGACGGGGAACCTCGACCTGAGCAATGGAGAGAAGATCGTCGAGGTTCTCCATGACGCCAACCGCCAGGGTGCCACTGTCTTCATGGCTACCCATGATCTGTACCTCGTCCAGTCAACACGACTGCCGTTTGTACGGCTCCGTGGTGGACGAAAGGTCGAGGAGGGCAACTTCTGATATGTTTACATTCAAGCAGACACTGCAGGACCTTCGGAGACATCCTGTCCGTACTCTCCTCGTTTCAATCCTGATAGCTGTACTGATGGTCGCAAGCGCTGGCATCTATGCAATGTCCATGGACGTGCGCCACACCATCTCGGAGATCGAGGGCACACACTCCATCAACGCATACCTTCTGGCCGGCCTGGATCAGACTTCCATTCAGACTCTTCTCGAGCAGATGCAGAAAGACGAAGCCGTTGCCCGTGCGGAATACGTGAGTCCCGCAGACGGCCTCAAGAAGCTTGAGACTCAGTATCCCCAGTTTGCAAGCGTATTTAGCGACCTGACACATAATCCGATTCCACCTCTTATCCGGGTCTATCCAGTCTCCGTGCAAGGCATCACTGGCCTGGCTGCGGAGCTTCGTTCTCTTGCTGGCGTTCAAAGCGTGGAGTATGACGAAAGCTCGGTGCAGGGGATGGCCAACGCGAACGTATTTGTCCACAACCTCCTGCTCTACATGCTAGTTCTCGCCAGCTTTCTCTTCATTGCGGGTTTCTGCCTCATGGCATTCAGCATCATCAATGGCAAACGAAAAGAGACTGCAGTGCTGAGCGTGGTCGGTGCCAGCAACCTCCAGGTTCTTCTCTCAACACCCGCCCACCTGGTCGCTGTCTGGGCGCTCGCGTCAGTCCTCTTCGCAGTTGTTCTCCCGAGCGTCATCAGGTATTCCACAACACGCCTCAAGGCGTCCTTTTCGTGGGTGACACCCGAGCCTGCGGGAGTCATCTACGCTGGGGCCGCCTCCGCCGTTGTGCTGGCCTCCCTGGCCTGCCTCCTTCTGGCCTGCGTCATTGCAACGCTACTGGCGTACCGCATGGATGAGGAACAGCGTCGAGAGGAGACGCTTCTCGAATGAGAATCCTGAGGCTTTTCACTGCTATTGTCCTGATTCTCGCTCTGTTTGTCGGTGCCTCCGTCTTCGCTCCTGGCGTCGAAGGGGACCTCGCGAGCGACCTCAAGGCTGCTCAACAGAAGATGAACCAGCTGAAAACACAGCTTCAGGCAATCCAGAAGCTGATCACGGAGAACAAGTCGGCCAAGTACAACCTCCTCAGTCAGCTGACTTCTCTTAATGACCAAGTGGATCAGCTGGAAGGCGACATAGGGGACATCGACAGCCGCATCACTCAACTGGAGACTCTCCTCAGCAAGACAGCAGCTCAGATCGTCGTCAGAGAAAAGCAATACAACGAGTTATCAGCAGGAACCGGGTCGTCGATCGATCTCCTGTACCATGTGTCCAACCTCGACGTCGCAGGTCTTCCTTTCACAGGGGGCGACCTTAGTGCCACTGTCGAAGCACAGCAAGGCGTGTCAGCCGTCCTTCAGCAAATCACGGCGTCTCTGTCTGCGGTAAGTACGCAGAAACTCGCTCTACAATCGGACCGCGCCGCCTATGCGCAGACGAAGAGCCAACTGGACCAGGTATATGCGCTCAAGAAACAACAGGCAAGCCTTCTGGCACAGCAGAAAGCTGCCACGCAGCAGACCCTGGGTTATCTGGCAGCCCAAGGTACCCAATACACTGCAGACAACAAGCGCATTCAAGACGAGCTTGCCCGCGAAAACAAGCTCATCGACCAGATCGTCGCTGAGATCGATCGGCAAAACAATCCGGGCACGGGGCCGACAGGCAAGCTCCTCTGGCCGGTGGCGGGCCATATTCTTATCACCGAGCTCTTTGGGATGCGCCACGATCCAATTAACGGGGTGTGGGAGATGCACACCGGAATCGATATAGGGGCGCATATGTCAACACCTGTTCGCGCTCCTGCGGATGGTGTGGTTGTGTACGAGGGGAGATTCTCGGGATACGGCAATATGCTAATGATTCAATGTGGCCAGCACATGACTCTGCTCTTTGGGCATCTCAAGTCGTTCATTGCCAAGAAGGGGCAGTCCGTGAAACGTGGTCAGGTAATGGCTCTTTCAGACAACACGGGCTGGAGTACGGGCCCTCATCTGCACTTTGAGGTCCGGATCGATGCCATTCCGAAGAACCCGTTCCTCTATCTTGGGCCAAAACCATAGAGCTCACGGCCAAAGGAGAGCCATATGCCATCCAGAAAATCCTCGCTTGTCATAGCAATAGCCGCGCTGCTCGTTGTCGTGATCGCATTCTGGGCTGGATTCGTTGCATATCCAATCCTTGCCCCACGCCTTACAGGCTCTTCCCGACCATCATCAGTCCAGACGACTCTTGACCGCGACACCTATCTCAAGTTGTCCGGGAACATCTATGACACTCTCAGCCTGCAGTACTACCAGAAGGTCGATGCCAGCAAGCTCCTCAAGGGACAGGTCGCTGGGCTTGGCGACCCGTACACGGAACTGTTTACACCTGCCGAAGCGGCGGACTTTCGCGAACAGCTGTCTGGTGAATACGTAGGCATCGGCGTCGTCATCACGCCGAGCGCGAAAGCTGACGCCATCGAAATCGTAAGGATATTTGCTGGTACACCTGCAGAAGAGGCTGGACTGAAGCCTGGAGACCTCATCGATAGCATAGACGGCACGACCGCTCGGAAACTGGACCTCGATACCGTCTCCGCTCGTGTCAAGGGCAAGGCGGGTACGTCGGTCCGATTGAAGATCGAACGTGCCGGAAAACTTTTGGACTACACAGTCACACGGCGCCAGGTCGACCTGCCGGTTGTCGAGAGTCGTATCATCGGGAACAAGGTTGGCTACATCTCCGTGTCCTCATTCAGCTCTGGTGTGGCTGTGAAGTTTGCCCGGGCGCTTCACGCACTCGAGGACCAGAAGATTGCAGGACTGGTCATCGACATACGGGACAATGGCGGCGGCTATCTCAATGAATGTCTCGACATGCTGTCGAACTTCATTCCCCATGGGACAGCTTTGTGGACGAAGGAGGCTGGAGGCGAACTAAATCCAGTGACCGTCAGTGGTGGCAGTGTCTCGTTTCCAATCGTTGTCCTGGTCAACGAAAACTCTGCGAGCGCTTCAGAGATCTTCTCGGCCGCAATGCAGGAGAACAAGACGGCTCTCGTCCTGGGGACCAAGACATTCGGTAAGGGAGTCATCCAGCGCAGTTGGGACCTCGCGGATGGATACGAACTCAAAGTGACGGTCGAGGAGTACTATACGCCAAACAAGAACACGATCCAGAAGAAAGGACTGACTCCCAACATCGTGGTAGCAGATCCGACCCCCGCGCTCTTTGGAACGCTTCCGGGCGATGGCCAGCTCGCACGCGCTGTCCAGACAGTCGAGGAAGGGAAGCGACCATGATTGTCGTAGTATCTGGTCCTGGAGGTGTCGGCAAGAGCACTGTCGTCGCGGAACTGCTGCGGCGCCATCCAGATATGCACCGCTCGATCTCCGTCACGACGAGGGGCCCCCGGCCGGGGGAAGTAGATGGCGTCGACTATCACTTTGTGACCGAGGAACAGTTCACAAATTGGATTGACAAAGGACTGTTCGCCGAGTATGCTGATATACGTGGCCGTCACTATGGGACGCTGATGTCCTCGCTCGAAGCTGTCCGGCCACAGGAAATTCTGGTCCTGACCATTGATATTCATGGCGGCTGCAGCATGAAGCGCCTGTTTCCGGAAGCCCTTATGATTTTTCTGAAGCCTCCGGATGTGATGGAGCTCGAACGTCGTCTGGCGTGCAGAGGTTCGGAAACGCCCGAAGAGATAGCCGGACGCATCGAGCTTGGTCACTACGAGATGACTTTTGCCAAGGATTACGATTACATGGTCACGAACCGTGACCTTGAGACCACGGTCGACATTGTCGACAGCATAGTCCGCAGTGTACTGCGGAGATAGGAGTCGTGTATGGACGATCAGAAAGAACAACCTACCCAACAGCCAGAGCTGGCAAACCTCTATCTGGAGACGTTGATCGCCAAAGTCGACACGAACAAGTATCGGCTCATTCGTCAGCTTCTCGATACATCGCATGAATTGCTCGAAGAGAAGACCGACCCACTTCGTGAGCCTGTCGATGACATCCTTCGGAAGTCCGCCGGCCGCATGGTGGCTGCAGCGGCACGCGACGCTGCAAACCCCGTGATCGAGGACACCGAACCGAAGCGCTAAAGTACCCGGAATCCAATCACTTACGAAGAAGCGCCAACCACCCCGTACGAGCGTGCGGGGTGTCGATAACTTGCGAAAGGAGAGACCCATGGACAAAAATGCGCGCACCAGCCAGACCGTAGAGTTTGTGACGATCGGGCATCCCGACAAAGTCGCCGACCAGATCTCGGACGCCATTCTGGACGAACTGCTTACGCAGGACCGATACAGCCGCGTCGCCTGTGAAACCTTTGTCACACATGGCTTGGTCATTGTCGGGGGAGAGATTACGACTAACGCATTCGTCGACGTCGACGGCGTCGTCCGGTCGACTATCGACACCATTGGCTACAATCATCCGAAATATGGGTTTGACGCCAAGACCTGCGCGGTCGTCAACGCAATTGGTCGTCAGTCTCCAGACATTGCCCAGGGTGTCGATGCAGGTGGTGCCGGGGACCAGGGTATCATGTATGGCTATGCCACGGACGAAACGCCCGAGTATATGCCGCTACCGTACGAACTGGCGCGCAAGCTCACCATGCGGCAGGAGGAAGTCCGGCAGCAGAATATCCTTGACTATCTGGGCCCGGATGGCAAGAGTCAGGTCACGCTGGAATACGATGGCGACAAGCCCGTTTACTTGCGTTCTGTCGTCCTCTCGTCTCAGCACCTCGATACCGTTCTTGATCCTGACAATCCCTCACGAATGTCGAATGAGGCTCGTGAGGAGATTATCGAAAAGATCGTACGGCCATCGTTGCCGACTGACCTTCTCGACAGCAAGACCACGATCTTTGTGAATCCCACCGGCAAGTTTGTCGTGGGTGGCCCACAGTCCGACACGGGTATGACGGGGCGCAAGTTAGGCATCGACACGTACGGGGGACGTATCCCGCATGGCGGAGGATCTTTTTCTGGCAAGGACCCCACAAAAGTGGACCGGTCAGCGACGTATCTTATGCGGTATCTCGCCAAAAACATCGTGGCAGCTGGTATTGCCCATCGATGCCTTACGCAGGTGGCTTATGTTATCGGTCAGAAGGACCCCGCTTCGTTCGAGATTTCCTTCGAAGGCACTGGCGCGATTCCCGAGTCGATCGTACGGGACGCCATTGCGAAGAATGTCGAAATGACTCCCACCGCCATGATCGACTATCTCGGGCTTCGAAAGCCCATTTACCGCCAGACGTCCATGCACGGTCACTTCGGACGCCCGGGATTCAGCTGGGAAGAACTTGACCTGGTTCGAGAATTGAAGAACTGGCTCAACATCTAGCCCGTGTTTGGCAGTTTTGCCGTTCTGACACAGAGAGGTCCGTTTTCACGTAACCTCCTCTCATACGATCTCGGTTCGGTTGGGAACAATCCGGAACTAGGAACGTGGTTCCTGGTTCCTTTTATGCACGATGTGGCTCCTGCCCTGCTCGTATCGGTATCTGGACCCGAGGGTCCATGGTCCGAGACAGGGGGGCTTCCTCTTCCCGTCCTGAGTGTGTGCTCAGCGCCTGGCATCTATCCGGCGCGGGGGCTTGATGTGGTGGCGCTCCAGCATTCTCTCGAGAGACAGGTCCTTGGTTGGGAAGATGCCCTCGCGATCGTCCGTTTCCTGCAGGCATCTCAATCGCATGACCGCAGCAAGGCTCGCCTCACCGCACCCGAACCGGCACTGCTTCTGCACAATCTGCAGGTGATGGCCGCGCGGGACCCCTCCTTTTCCACAAAGACCGCTCCAGTGCGCCAATTGCTTTCAGACACTGAAGCCACTATCCACCTACAGACCGCGCTCTGGAAACTCTCAACCCCCGCAAGACGCAAGCTCTATGAACAGGGATTTGTTGTCGACAGCAGACTAGCCGACATCGAGCCACGAGTGTCTTATGCACGGGGCGACCACAGTGATCCACAGCTTATTGTCGGATCCTTCGTGAACAGAGCGATTCGCCTTCGCCCGGCCATCGAAGCCGCGATCACCGACGGTGGCAGCGTTGCCCTGATCGTCAGCTCGGACGTGCTCGCGAGTCTTTACGAAGGGCTCCTGTCCCGCGACTGGAACATTCCGGTTGTCCGTTGGCCCTCAGTCAGTGCCAGACGCTTTCGTGGCGACCGCCACTCGACCGTCTGGTTGAGCACCCGTCAGTTCTCGTCGTTGATCCTCCCTGAAATCATACTTGTTGTCGTCGATCTGGGGATCCCCGGGGAGTGGCCCTTTTTCTGGCAACACTTTTCGCTCAGAAGTCTTCTCAATGTTGCAGCTGACATGAGCAAGGCGCACGGCATCCCGTGTCTGGCTGGAGTGAGTGCACCCACACTCTCAGTGCTTGACGCGTGCGGCGTCCCGACAGACTCCGCGCTGGGGCCAGAGGTCGAGAACCCTGCCCACGTGTCTGCTACCTTCGTTCTTCGGAGTCAGAACGCTGCCTCGGAGAAACAGACTGGGCCTTCGGGGGTTCTCCTCGCACCCACGATGCGCCTCCTCCGGCAAACGTACGACCAGGGCAAGGACTCCATGCTTCTTCTCAACATCCGTGGTTTTGCGACACTGATTGAATGTGCGGAATGTGGGTACACGGCGACCTGCCCTGATTGTGGTGCGACACTGACCCTGGGAGGCGACAGGAAGAGGCTCTTCTGCAAACAGTGCGGTCATTCGGAGCCTCCGCCCGACCTCTGTCCCAATTGCCACGGGACACAACTTCGATCACGCGGGTACGGTCTGGACCACCTCGCCCGTGAGCTCCAGCGTACGTTTCCAGTCTCAGCCGTCCAGCTGATGACACCCACCGACGAGGCCATGGTCGTGCAGAACATCGGTCCGTCACTCTTTCTCGGCACGTATGCCGATGTCCAGCGCATCGCTGTCCTGAAGCCTGAGCTCGTTGTCTTTCCCGATGTGAGCGTAGGGCTCCGGCACCCGGTGTTCGACAACATCGAGCAGCTGGCCGTCGTCGTCCGTGGCGCGGTAGCAGAAACCGCGCCAGGCACTGTTCTGATCCAGCTCGACCGCCGTTCCACAGGCCTGCGAGGCATTCTCGACGGTACTGAGACCATGGCAGCCTTCCTTGAGAACGAGAGAGAACAGCGCCGCGAGCTGTTGATGCCACCTTTCGCACGCCAGTTCGTCATACGAGTCTCGTCTCGTGGCGCCAACCCCGATGTGGATGCAATAAGCAGGGACCTGGGGACTGCCCTTGCTGTGGAAGGAGTGGATTTCCGCGGGCTGCACGCGGATCTGCTGACAGTCTCAGCTCAGGCAAAAGTCCTCTCTCTCGAGTTCCGCGCCGACTCCCTGCAGGCAGCCCTTGGACTGCGTGTTGGCATCGCTCTCTCGCACAATAGACACTTCCAGAATGCCGCCATCCGGGTATACTAGTTATATGAAAATCGTGCTGATTGGCAGTCCCATCCTTCGAAAGAAGGCACAACCTATACGGAAGGTCACGAGTGAGCTTGTTTATCTGGCCGAATCGATGGAAGATCTCATGAAACCGATAGGAGTCGGCCTGGCTGCCCCTCAGGTCGGTCTTAGTCAGGCGTTCTTCATCTATGATGTCGGTGAGGGACTTCATCTCGTGGTGAACCCCCAGATCCTGGAGCGCAAGGGATCGGCGACCGATGAGGAAGGCTGTCTCAGTATCCCCGGCGTCTATGCACCAGTAGACCGTGCCACAGAAATTACGCTGTCATATCTCGACCAAAGGGGCAAGAGACGCATCCACAGATACGTCGATTTTGAAGCTCGCGTCATCCAGCACGAGTTTGATCACCTCCAGGGTATGCTGTTCGTCGATCGGATCACTGACCCGTCCACGATTTCCGTGCAGGAAGGAAGTCCTGTCGGCGCAGCACTGACTCAGACAATCAGGGAAAAGGGACAGCAGCTCTGACGATGGCCTCGGACACTCCCCGTATCGCTGTTTTTGGTTCGTCATCGATTTCGGTCCCGGTTTTCGAGACCATCAGATGTCGGTTTCACATCGTCCTTGCGGTCGTGTCAGAGGAGCCTCGCGTCCGCCGAGGCAAGCTCCTGGCCAACCCCGTACAAGCGTGGGCGCAGTCCCATTCAATTCCCGTGCTCAATGGCGCAGAGACCCCTGGAGAGGTACTGACAAAGCGACTGGTCGACGATGCCGCCGACATCCTGTTCCTGCTTTCCTACGGAAGACTCCTCCCGCAGGCTCTCCTGGACGCACCGCGTATTGCCTCCATCAACCTCCACCCATCCCCGTTGCCTTGGTACCGGGGAGCGGCTCCTATTGAACGCCAGATCATGGACGGTTGCAGACAGTCAGCCGTGAGCGTCATTCGAATGAACGGCCTGCTGGACCGAGGCGAACTCCTGGCTCAGGAACCGTTCACAATTGCCGACTCGGATTACCGCACCGATGTCGAGGCTTCTATCATCCGGGTGGGTACACCGCTTACGTTGCACGTCTTCGACCAACTGTTGCACAGGTCAACAACGCCACTGCAACAAACCGGCGCGGGCTCCTACGCACGTAAGCTCAAGTTTGACGACGAGCTCATCGACTGGTCAGGTTCGGTCGAGCAGGCATACAATCTTGTTCGAGCTCTTGCCCCTGAACCATGTGCGTGCACTTTCCAGGAAACGGACCGGCTGAAGATCCTCAGGGCTATCCCTTTGTCTGCAGACACCGACCTCCCCGCAGACGCCCCTTCTGGTACGGTTGCACAATTTTTGCGCAAGCGTGCCGCCGTTCGCTGCAGCGACGGATGGCTCGAACTTTTAGAGCTCCAGTTTCCGGGGAAGACTCCCATGTCGACGGTCGACCTCCTGAATGGTCGACGTATTGTCGTCGGAACCATCCTCCGTCAAACCTCGTCCACCTAGACTCCTCGTCTCGGGAGTCGCTGCAAAGTTATCCACAGTTGGACCCCTGGTTCACAAAGATTGATTTGTATACCACGATTCTGATCAGTCCATAGTCTCGAAAATCCAGGCCAACCAGAACCAGGTATTCATTTCGAAACCACACCGACATGTTTTGGTTTCCGAGCATACTGCCCAAACACCGAATCGTGGACAGCCTCTGAAAATGCTTCTGCCTCCTCCAAGGATTCGAATGACCGATGGACGCAAACGTCCCACTTCCCTGTGTCTTTCTTAAAAGAGATCCCCGGATAAGAGCTGTACTTGTTCCAGCCTGGCCGGTTTTGCATGTTCTGTTCGTGTGTTGCCCAACGAAGGTTCACCTTCCTATTGTCCAAGTCGTCTCCGTTTATGTGATCTGCCATAGCCCCCGGTTCTGAACGATGACCCAGGACATACCAAGAGAGTGACCAGTTGTTATCTGGGCGTTCTTCGGTCATGTCCACTGTGATACGGACAACATTGTCGTGCCTGTGCCACTGTCCCCCGATGTATGGGTGGACAAAGAGGCGACGGTTCTCGTCGTTGAGGCGGTTGTAGACATCCATGTCCACAATGACGTCGTAGTCCCTATCCGCTAGATCCTTCTTCTGGAATATCTTGTGGATGGTGATGATAACGGCATCTCCATCAAAACGCACCGGATAGTCGAAGCTCTTGCCTTGGCGATAACTGCCCCGACCTTCGTTGAGCAGCTTGCGAGAGTACTCTCGTTGTTCCTCTCTCGATATCATTGTCTCTCACTCAGCCTTTCCTCAACCGTTGGGGCAACTGACGCCCAGCGGGATTGAGTCGCTTTTCGGGCGAGTACCTGGCAAGACACACTGATTACAATTGCCCTATGCTGGTCAGGGATCATGGTTGGATTTAAGTGATCCTTCAAGAACGTGGGGTTTTTTGCGATCTCATTCACAACAGCACGTCTCGTGAATCGAAATCTCTTCCCAGGGCCACTTTTCCGCACATGGGGATAGACAGAGGCTGCTCAGATCTTGATGGTGTCTTCGGCCGCGTGCTCCAGCCGGTCAGTCGTATGAACGTAGATCTGTGTCGTCGTGATATTCTGATGTCGGAGCGTGTCACGCACTTGTTCTATCGTGGCCCCGTTCTGAAGGGCCATGGTGGCAAAGGTATGCCGCAGCGAGTGCGCGGAGATGCGCGAGGAGAACACACCGATTGCCAGCAGTTGCCGTTTCACCGCACACCGCAGAGTCTTCGTCGTGATCCGCCCGTCCTCGTTGTAGTTTCTGTGTGACACGAACAGCGCCGCCCGGGGGTCGGTGCAGTGACGCGCTGCAAGGTAGCGAGCAATCGGTTCGTAGGCCTCTCGGGTCAAGACAACGAAATCATCTTTTGCATCCTTCCCTTTGCTGCGAACGTACAGAAGCGTCGCGTTGGACGTCTGACGAATGTCTCCGACGTTGGAGCCAACAACTTCCATCGTGCGAAGACCTGTCCGAAGCATCAGGTTGATCATCGCAAAGTCTCGCAGGCCGATCATGTCGCTCGTATCGATGGAGTTCAACAGATCGCGCGCTTGCTGCAGGGTAAGCGGATCACGGTTGAACCCGTACGAACGCTTGAAGCCTTTGAGGCCCGCGGACACATCGGGATAGATGCGGTTGGACTCAAGATACTTGAAGAACTGGCGGACGGAGGTAAGGTACAGATTCCCCGTCCGAGGCGACAGCCCCTCCGCCAGCAGATGGCTCTTGTACTGGACGATGTCGGTCTTCGTCAGGTAGCCGACGCCGCCGGCAGCCTCTCGAAGCGACAGGAACTCCTTGAACCGTTTGAGCGCGCGTCGATACACCATTTTGCTCGTGATGCCGACATCCTGTGCCAGCAGGAAGCTCTCGATCAGCTGGTCAAGATTCGCCGCCAGCGTGCCTGCAGGCTGTCGCGGCGTGATCTCCTTCATTTTTCCGTGGAGCAGTCGCCTCCGGCCGGGTCAGCCGAAGTGTCCGTGACAATACCGGCGCTCTTCAGGGCATCTTCTTTGATCATGGAGGGCTCCCACGGAGGATCGAACACAAGATTCACCTTGACATTCCGCACTCCTGCTACAGTCCGAACCCCCTGATCAGCCTGCTGGAGCAGATAACCGCTCATCGGACATTGCGGAGCAGTCATGGTCATACGGACCGTGACGTCCCCCTCGGCTGTGATCTCTACTCCGTAAATCAGCCCGAGGTCAACGACGTTAATCGGAATCTCAGGGTCATAGACGGCCCGCAGTGCGTCAAGAACCTGCTCTTGTTCTATCATGGTCTATACCTCCGGCTGGTTGACACGAGTCACGTGCGCGCCCAGTTGAGACAACTTGCCGTCCAGCGCTTCGTATCCCCGGTCAATATGATGGATGGATTTTACGGTGGTTGTGCCATGCGCTGCAAGGCCGGCTAGCACCAGAGCGGCACCACCCCGCAGATCCTTTGCCTGGACTGTCGCCGAGTTCAGTGACTCGACGCCTTCGATAATAGCTGTCTCTTCCGCCACCTTAATGCGGGCGCCCATGCGCTCAAGCTCAAGGATAGCACCGAACCGGTTCTCGAAAATGCTCTCCACCACAACCGAATTGCCATGCGCCAGTGTCAGGTACGTGGTCATCTGAGGTTGGGCATCCGTCGGATATCCCGGGAACGTCAGAGTACGAATATCCGTCGACCGGTATCCTGGAATACCTTTGACGACAACGGCATCATCTCCCTTGACCTCAACCACCGCTCCAGTCTCTCGCAATTTGGCGACGATCGACCAGATATGACGGGCGTCAATGCCCGTAATGGTAGCCTCGCCCTGCGTAATGGCCGTGGCGATCATCAAAGTTGAAGCTTCGATGCGGTCGCCGATGATGCGGTGAGACGCTCCGTGCAGCTGAGCGACGCCCTCGATACGGAATCCGAATGGGAAAACGGGCACGATACGAGCGCCTGCCTTGTTGAGGAAGGAGATGAGATCGTACACCTCCGGCTCCTGGGCCGCGTTGAAAACACGTGTCGTTCCTTCGGCAAGAGCGGCTGCCAACAGGAGATTCTCCGTCGCACCCACGCTGGGAAAGTCGAGGTAGACATCACAGGCCTTGAGAGCCTTGGCCTGACCAACAAGATAGCCGTCTTTCCACTCGAACTGTGTGCCCATGGCTCGCAGCCCCTTGATGTGAAGGTCGATAGGTCGAGCGCCAATACTGCAGCCGCCCAGCGATGGGAGCATTGCCCTGTGCTCGCGCCCAAGAAGTGCTCCTACCAGTGTCTGCGTTCCGCGCAAGCTGTAGCCGTTGGTGTTTTCGACGCGCGTCTCAATGGGACCACGGGTGTCCAGCACCAGTTCTCCATTACTGAAGGAAACCAGTTTGACGCCCATCGCCTGGATGAGAGTGAGGAGAGACTGAAGGTCGCTGATGTCCGGGACATTCTGGAAACTGACAACGTCGCGGACAGCAATCGCAGCCGCCACCAGCGGCAGAATCGAGTTCTTGGCGCCACTGCAGCGGACCGAACCGTGGAGCGAATTCCCTCCCTCGATGAGAAAGCTCTGTTCCATGGTCATACGTTACCCTCCTGAGTGGGTCGCATTGAGATAATCGTCGATGCGAGTGAGTATCTGCACTGCAGTTGTTCCATCGCCATATGGATTGATCCCGTCCCCGCCCAGAACTACAAAATCACTTGCCACGAGCTGCTCGAACGACGAAACGATGAGGTCCTCGTCCTGGCCGACCAGCTTAACCCAGCCGCTTGTCACAGCCTCGGGGCGCTCGGTGACCTCACGGAGCAGGAGCATCGGCTTGTGAAGCGTCACGGACTCTTCCTGAATTCCGCCCGAGTCGCTGAGAACGGCAACACAGTGTTCAAGCATATACAGGAAATCGAAGTACGGAAGAGGGTCGGTGAGCACGACGTTCGACAGGCCCGATGCAATCCCGAAAACCGTTTCTCGCACAACCGGGTTGAGATGTACCGGAAAGACAAACGTCAATTCCGGATGCAACCTGGAGAGTTTCACGAGCGCGTCCGAGAAGATTGCAATACCGCTATCCCAGTTTTCGCGACGGTGTGCCGTCATGATGATCATAGGGCTGCCCGGTCGAACCCTCGACATGATGTCTGGAGCACGAAGATGGGGCAAGGCCATGTGCACGGCGTCCACGATTGAGTTTCCGACGACATCGATCCTGCTGNNAGCATGCGGTTCACTTCCTCGGGGAAGGGGCTGAACTTCTGATGAGACCTGAGTCCCGCCTCGACATGACCCACCGGGATTTTTGCATAGGTCGCCGCGAGAGCTCCCATGAAGGTGGTGGTGGTGTCTCCGTGAACCAGAACCATGTCCGGCTGCAGCTCAGCCATTGCATCCGAAATCTGCGTTGCAAGTGCCGCCGTCAGGTACGGAAGCGTTTGACGCTGCTTCATGACTTTGAGATCTCGCCACACCGGGATCTCGAACATTTGCACAACGTCGTCCAGCATCTGCATGTGCTGACCAGTCAGGAGCACATGACTGTCGAACCTGGGATCGGCCTCCAGCGCCTTGACGATGGGCGCCATCTTGATCGCCTCAGGACGCGTACCAAAGATACACAGAATGTTGCGACGCACGTCAGTGGACTCCCAAAAGGGCGATGGCCAGCCCGATCGAGCATAGCATGAACGTCACCAGATAGTACAGCGTCGTGATGCGTCGCTGGCTCCACCCATGGAACAGGAGCAGATAGTGGAAATGCCCATTGTCGCCCTTCATGGGAGACTGGTGTCTGGCCGCCCGGCGGAAAATGCTCGAGACTGTCTCCGCGATGGGGATGCCAAGCGCGAAAACCGCCACGATCAGCATGACAGTCGTCGGCAGTTTAAGGGCGCCATAGACGGAAAGACTCGCGATCATGAACCCAAGAAACTCAGACCCGGCGTCTCCAAGAAACACCTTCGCCGGATTGTAGTTGAAGACAAGGAATCCCAGGACAGCACCGAGCAGCGCCACAAGGATGGCCCCCATGGTTGCCATGCCCTTGAGCGCGGCGAAGAAGAACATTGCGAGGAGAATCAACGCAGCAACGCCACCCGCAAGGCCGTCTAATCCATCGATGAGGTTCAGCGCATTGGTGATTCCCACGATCCAGAAGTACGTGAGTATGATGCCGCCGATGCCAAGCTGGAAGAACCCCCCGTGCAGAAAATTGGTAAATGCGGTCACACGGACCCCAAACGCGATGACGACGATTGCTGCTACTGACTGTATTAGTAGCTTCAGCAACGCGGGGATGTCGAACATGTCGTCCAGGAGCATGCCAATGAACACGATGCCCCCACCGACAATGATGCCCTTCAACTGCATTGTGAGTGAATCGAAGAAGAACACAGATACGATGAACGCGATCACGATGGCGATGCCACCAGTGCGAGGAGTCACCTTCCGATTCACTCTGCGCCGTTGACCGTCGATGTTCGCCTCGGCATCGGTAGCCGGTTTGTCGGTGATGCCAAGTCTCAGCCCCAGCTTGATGAAGACCGGTGTCAGCACAAGACTCAGCGCCAGAGCCACGAGAAACGACAAGAGCTGTGCCTGCGTAATCACAAGATGCATGGACTACTTCGTCCCGTATATCCTGTCCCCGGCATCGCCAAGACCGGGAAGAATATAACCATTCTCGTTCAAACAACGGTCGATTTCCAGAGTGACAATTTGCACGTCGGGATGGTCACACTGCAGCACCTCGATGCCCTCCGGCGCCGCAATGAGACAACAGAAGCAGATGCTGCGAGGATGCCGTTCCTTGACCAGGGAAATAGCCTTGGAGGCACTGCCTCCAGTTGCAAGCATCGGGTCCACGACAAATACATCTGACTCACCGGTACTCTCGGGAAGCTTGCAGTAGTACTGAACCGGTTGCAGAGTGTTCTCGTCTCTGAATAGACCGATGTGTCCCACCTTGGCGTGAGGGATCATGTCGAGCATCCCCTGAGCCATGACGAGCCCTGCTCGAAGCACAGGCACTATGGTGACTTCGTTCTCCAGTTCCTGCCCATTATAGGGCTCCAACGGGGTCTCTATGGGGCACGCCTTGGTTCGCATATTCCTGCATACCTCGTACGTCATGAGCCCGGAAAGTTCCTGCGCCAGCTGACGAAAATCCTTGTGTGTTGTGTTCCTGTTGCGAAGAAGGGTCAGTTTGTGTCGAATCAGTGGATGATCCAGCACCTGAAGGTTACGATGGTCCATCAGTTCTCCTAGTACATTTTGCCTGCGTATAGTGGAAAACGGTCCGTCAACGCAGTCACGCGAGCTCGAATCTGAGCCAGTTTCTCCTCGTCATCACGCCCCATGATCGTCTCGTCGATCAGGGCGGCGATCTCAACCATCTCCGGTTCGCGCATGCCACGAGTGGTCACAGCCGGAGTCCCAAGCCGCATTCCACTTGCCTTGTTTGGCGGCAATGGATCAAAGGGGATGGCATTCTTGTTGACAGTGATGCCTACAGTCTCGACAAGCGCCTGGACTTCTTTGCCTGTAACTCCCTTGGACGTCAGATCGACAAGCATAAGGTGAGTGTCGGTGCCGCCGGAAACGATGCGATAACCGCGCTCCGTCAGCGCCTGTGCCAAGGCTCTTGCATTAGCGAGAACCTGCTTCTGATAGGCGGCGAACTCGGGAGTCGCAGCTTGTCTCAGAGCAACCGCCTTCGCCGCGATAACATGTTCAAGAGGTCCTCCCTGACTGCCAGGGAACACAGCACTGTTGAGCTGCTTGGCGTACTTCTCCTTGTAGAGGATGATGCCTCCTCGAGGACCGCGAAGTGTTTTGTGCGTCGTCGTCGTGACGAAATCCGCATACGGTACCGGTGAAGGATGGACTCCTGCGGCGACCAGCCCAGCTATGTGGGCCATGTCAACCATCAGCAATGCACCGACCGAATCGGCGATCTCGCGGAAGCGAGGGAAGTCGATGGTACGCGGGTACGCGCTGGCACCTGCGATAATCAGCTTGGGATGCTCTGTTCGGGCCAGCTCGGCTACCTGGTCATAGTCAATGGTCTCGGTGTCCTTCCGAACGCCATAGGAAACGATGTGAAACAGTTTGCCCACAAGCGACACCGGGCTTCCGTGGCTCAGATGCCCACCGTCGGCAAGAGACATGCTCAGAATGGTGTCTCCTGGCTGTAGAACGGAGAAGTAGACCTCGAGGTTGGCTTGCGTTCCGGAGTGGGGCTGGACGTTTGCTCCCTCCGCACCAAAGAGCGCTTTGGCACGCTCAATTGCCAGCGTCTCGATGACATCAACAAACTCACAACCGCCATAGTAACGTTTGCCCGGGTATCCCTCGGCGTACTTGTTTGTCAGGACTGAACCCTGCGCTGCCAAGACTTCTTCGGACACAAAGTTCTCAGATGCGATGAGCTCAATGTTGTTCTGCTGGCGGTGCAGTTCCTTGTTCAGTGCATCAGTTACTTCAGGATCAACTCTCATCAAGCCTGTCATGACGACCTCCCATCTTTTTTTTTCAGCATTTCGTCGTTCGAATATTCTACCACGAATGGCCGACGACGACACTACTTGCGCACATTCATACTATACTCGATTCCCCGTGCAGTCGCCTGCACCACCTGCCATGCATTCAGACCCCCCTGCAAATATCCGACGTACGGCTCACGAAGGGGGCCGTCGAAACTCAGTTCGATCGTGGATCCCTGGACAAAGGTTCCGCCTGCCATCAGTACTTCCGTCTCATATCCCTGCATGGGACTCGGCTCGGGTACAGCATCGGCGTCCAGCACAGAACATTCCTGCACAGCGCGCGCAAACGCTGCAAACCGTTCCCTTGACCCACACTCGATGCGCAACACAATGTCCCCGCGGAGCTCATGAGGGCCCGGATCCACGACGAAGCCGTTTTCCTGGAGAAGTGCACTCGCAAGAAGACTTCCCGTCAGAACCTGCTCAATTACCATCGGGGCAAAGAGCAAACTCCGCAGGAACGTCTCGGCAAATCCAAGATTTGGCCCAATCTCAGCACCCACTCCCGGACTCGAGTACCGGGTTGCGGCCAGGGCCACGGCCCTGGCAGTCCCCACCACGTAGCCGCCTGTCGGGGCAATCCCCGCTCCGATGTTCTTCATGAACGATGAGGCCAGCAGGTCCGCACCGTCCATTGTCGGTTCACGATCCTCGAGAAGGTCGCCATAACAGTTGTCGACAAGGACCAGACTCTTGGGCGAGACATGTTTCACCGCGGAAATCATTCGTGCGATTTCACCCTCGCGAAGCGCCTGGATGCGCTTGTATCCACGACTCCGCTGAATCAGGACAAGTTTTGGCAACTGGGCCAAGAAGCACCTCTCGAGCTGCTCCTCCCACTGCTCTGCAGGGGATGTCGTGATGTCGCACTGGACATAGCTGACACCAAACTCTTCAAGCGAACCATCAGATGGGCGGATTCCGATGATCTCGTCCATCGTATCGTAGGGAGCCCCGGTCACGGAACACAACAAATCTCCGGGGCGAAGCACCCCGAACAGCGCGATAGCAAGAGCATGGGTTCCAGAGATGATCTGCGGGCGCACCAGTGCAGCTTGTGCGCCGTACAGCAAGGCAAAAACGCGTTCGGTCTTGTCCCGTAAACTGTCCCCGATGCCATAACCCGACATTGGGCGAAGGTCCGATGTCGACAAGCCAACAGCGTGAAATGCGTCAAGGATACGCATGAAGTTTCGACGTTGAACTGCACGAATATCTGCAATTTCGGTCGCATACTCCACCTCGAGCTGCTGCGCACGTTCCGTGAGCTGGCGTTCCGTGATCATCTGCCCTGTCCTCCAGCAGCGGATTCGACGAGGGCTGCTGCCTCCGCCAGAACCAAATCAGGTGTTTGATTGGATACGTCGATCCAGTGAACGTCCTTCTCTCTTCTGAACCATGTCTCCTGACGTTTTGCGTAATTGCGTGTCCGCCTTTTCCAGAGCTCGATCGCCTCGTCGCGCCCTATCTCTCCGCGCATCCAGGCGCTCAGCTCTTTATAGCCTATACCCTGCATCGCGGTGTCGTCAGAGTTCAGACCATCCGCCAGCAGACGCCGCACTTCGTCTTCCATTCCTGCGGAGACCATGGTATCAACGCGCTGGTCAAGCCGTCTGTACAGTTCAGCCCGCTCTGCACGCAGACCAATGCGGAGGACTCGCCATGGGACCGGGTGCTGTCTCTGCTTCAGGGCACTTGGCAAGTCTCCTGACTCGGCACTCATCTCCAAGGCCCGCTCCAGTCGCCTCACATCGTTTGAGGCAATCTCGCGTTCTGCCACAGGATCGATTGCTCTCAGACGCGCGCGCAGCTCGCCCTCGGACAGCGTTCGCAACTGACTCCGCAGACTCGCATCGGGTTTCTCTGGCAGAAATTCGTATCCGTCGAGGACAGCCCTCACGTATAGGCCAGTCCCTCCCACCAGGATCGGCAGACGCTGCAAGCGGATCGCCGCATTCATAGCTTCGAGTGCCAGGAGCTGATATTGCGCGACGGAGAAGTGCTCTTTGGGAGGAACGACATCGATGAGAGCATGGGGAACGTCTAGGCGTTCTGACAAGCTGAGTTTCGCGGTGCCGACATCCATCCCCTCGTAGACCTGCATCGAGTCGGCAGAGATGATCGACCCTCCGAAACGACGGGCGATGCCCAGGGCAAGAGCAGTCTTGCCCGTTCCGGTGGCGCCGACGATGCCGACAATCAATGGGAGGCTAGCAGGCTTGGGCGCCATACAATCCTTCTCTCGAGCCATGGTCGATAGTCACACTGACGAACGTGCCAACTCCTGGCGCTGGTTCAGAACACGAGAACCAGACATTCCTGCCATCGATCGACCTGGCAAAGGCATTGCCGCCTGTATGTGCTGCCAGGACGAGCACGTCGACGCATCTGCCTGCCAGCACCTGGTTGCTCTGCTCGCTCAGGTCCTGGACCATGCTGAGCAGGGCGGAGTGTCGTTCGTCGATAAGCGCGGGCGGGACCTTGTCCTGCATTCTGGACGCTGGTGTACCCGGTCTGTCGGAATACTTGGCAAGGAAGACCCCATCGAACCGGAACCCACGGACCGCGTCGACCGTAGCAGCAAAATCATCATCCGTTTCCCCGGGAAAGCCCACAATGATGTCTGTTGTCAGTGTCCAGCCAGTGTTCTCGCGGATGGGTTCTGCAAGTTTGGCATAGTCTGCAATCGTGTACCGCCGGTTCATCCGCTCGAGAATGCGGTCACTCCCCGACTGCAGGGGAAGGTGCAATCGATGCTCGATGTGCCGCAGCCCCATGACCCGTCTCAGTTCCTCTGGTGTGAAGTTTGCTGGATGAGAGCTCAGAAACCAGAACCAGAAGTTGCCGTCCAGTTCATCGACTGTGGACATGATCTCAACCAGCCCTCCAAGGCTCGACCGATACCTGTTGATATTCTGCCCCAGGAAGAGCAACTCAGAGAAACCACTCCCAACAGCCCGTTCGGCTCGATGCAGGACTTCGCCGGCGTCGACAACGACCTCGGGGCCTCGCGACTTGGGAACAATGCAGTATGTGCAGTAGCTCTCACATCCACGAATGAGTTCGATGTCTGCCGTGGGGAACAGTGAGCGAGGAGCCGTGCAGTCCACTTGGCCGAGCGGCACAACAGTCCCTACGAGGGAAAGCACTTGCTCCATGCCCGCGGTGCCTTCCACGACGTTCAGACCACGGCCTGCAATGCGAACCGCTCGTTCTCTGTCGAGCGTGGCTGTGCAACCCATGAACACGATACGACTGGCACCAACAAGCTTCGCGGCTTCGCCGAGGAAGCTGAAGGCCTTCTCCTCTGCCTTCTCGCGGACTGCGCACGTATTGATGATGACAAGTGATGCTTCGCCAAGACTATCAGAAGGCTGATGCCCTCCATGTCTCAGCGCGTCAGCGATCGTAGCGCTGTACAGCTCGTTGAACTGGCAGCCGAAGGTCTTGATGAGGAACCCGGCCATGTCAGTGGTCCCTCTGCAGGAGTGTTATCGATGTGCTGCTTCCGGTGGACGCATCGATGTCGACCACGACGGCCATCAACGTCGCATCGCCCTCCGCAACGCGTGGTGCATACATGATGCCTGTTTCCAAACGACGCATCATGACTTCTGGGTCCAACCCGATGATCGAGGACCGTACACCCGTCATACCAACATCGGTGATAAATGCGGTGCCTGCAGCCGTGACGCGCGCATCCGCAGTTGGAACGTGCGTGTGTGTTCCGAGTACTGCCGACATGCGGCCGTCCAGCAGGCGCAGCATCGCTGCCTTCTCCGCTGTGGCCTCAGCATGAAAATCAACGACCTTTACACTCACGGCAGCAATCTCCGCATCAGTCAAGACCTCTTCCATGTATCGGAAGGGGTTGTCGACGCCGTTCATGCAATACTGTCCCATCACGTTGACGACGGCTATGGGACCACTCGGCGTCTGCCAGATAACGGACCCGTGACGCCTGATGGCGGGACTGATATTGCCGGGGCACAATACGGTCGCGTGTTCCTGCATCAGGTCAAGAATTTCCGGCTTGCCAAGAGTGTGATTGCCTCCCGTGAATATGTCGACACCTGCAGCACTCAGTTCTTCAAACGCCGACCGGGTCATACCGGTTCCGTGCGTCGCGTTCTCCGCGTTGGCCACGACGACAGTCGGCTGCAACTCTGCCTTGAGCTGTGGAAGCAGTCGCCGTACGATCGTACGTCCCGGGCGGCCGAAGACATCACCGATGAATAGTAATCTCACGACAAACCCTTGTTGAGGACGTGGACAGCAAAAACGCTGGCCCCCGAGGGCCAGCGCATATAAAGCGATTGATGCAGAGCGGACAACGGTTATGCCGTGCTACTTCTTCGATACTGTCTTCGGAGCGACCTCAGCAGGAACAGCGGCAGGAGCAGTTCCCGCAGCTGGAGCAGTTCCCGTTGCAGGAGCAGCGCCCTCGACCACAACACCCTCCTCAGGAACAGGCGGGGCTTCTTCGACAGCTGGCGCAACGACCGAGAAGACCGTCGCCATTTCGTTTGTAAGCACTTTGATCTTGTCGCCAAGCTTCAGATCGGCTACATGGATGGAATGCTTCAGTCCGAGGTCGGAAACGTCAACCTCGAGATACTCGGGAATGTCAAGAGGAAGAGCCTGGACGTCGAGCTCATACAATGAATGCTCGAGCACCCCGCCTTCCTTGAGACCGATGGCTGTCCCAATGGGACGAATCGGGATCCTGCTCGTCAACGGCTCGTCAAGAGAAATGGACAAGAAGTCGACATGCGTATACGTGTCCCGGATCGGGTTCATCTGGTACTCCTGCACAACTGTGGTTATAGCCTTATCACCCTCAAACTGAAGTTCGACGATGGCAGACTCCCCAGTCGTACGACGCACGCGTTCAAATGCTCGCACAGGAACGGCCACGGACATGGGTACCATTCCGTGACCGTAGACCACTGCTGGGATGAAGCCCTGCCTGCGCAGGGCGCCTAACTTGCCATGTTTACCGCTTTCACGGGCAACGGCGTCTATCGCTACTCTTTGCATACCAACTCCTTACTCATAAGATACCAGCATATCTTTGACATTGTATGCCAAATCAGCTCTGAATCAAGTAGAGAGGCTTCAGACTGTCACAGCTGGAAGAGGGCAGAGACCGATGAGTGGTTGTGGATGCTGTAGACGGCCTTGGCAATCAGCTCTGACACCGACAACACCGTGAACATCGAGGGATATTCGCGCCCGGGAACGAACATCGTATCTGTCACAAGTACTTCGCTGAAGTTCGACCGAGCAAACAACCCAAGGGAGTCCCCCGCAAAAACGGCATGAGTCGCACAGGCAATGACACTCTTGGCACCCTCGCTCAGGGCCCGATTGCAGGCATTCAACATGGTGTTGCCTGTGTGGATCGCATCATCAGCAATGATGACGTTCTTACCCCGTACATCGCCGATGAGCGACTGAATCTCGACTGCGTCCGGCGAAAGACGCTTCTTCACAAACAGGGCCGTTGAAGCATGGATGGTCTGGGCAAACGTACTGGCCCGCGACACGCCTCCCACATCGGGAGACAGGACGACAAGGTCTTCCAGCTCCTTGCGCTTGATATACTGCGCAAACTGGACCATGGCCGTAAGGTTGTCAGCGGGGATGTCGAAGAAGCCCTGGATCTGGGCGGCATGGAGATCAATTGCGACCACGCGGTCTGCACCCGCAACTGTTATAAGATTCGCAACCAGTTTGGCACTGATCGGTTCTCGCGAACGGACTTTCCGATCCTGGCGTGCATAGCCGAAAAACGGGATGATTGCTGTAATGCTTGCCGCCGAAGCACGTTTCAGCGCGTCAAGGAGGATCAGCAGCTCCAACAGATTATCTGCAGGCGCATTGGTGGGTTGGATAACGTAAACGTTCAGTCCCCGCACGTTCTCGCTGATACGGAGCTTGATCTCTCCGTCAGGAAACCGGCCAACCTCAGCCTGACCGAGAGGAATACCAAGATAGGACGCGACCTTCTCGGCCAGCGGCTGGTTTGCATTGCCAGAGAAGATCTTGATCGGGTTATACTCACTCTCCATGCTTTTTCCTCCTGACCCATCCCTCTTTGTCGACTTGGACCGCTCGTGCGATGGCAAGAGCGTCCGGGGGCACATCATGGGTGATAGTCGACCCGGTCGCAGTGTACGCTCCCTCATGAATCGTCACTGGAGCGACCAGATTGTTGTTGGCGCCGATGAAGACGTCTTTCTCGATGACCGTGTGGTGCTTGACATGCGTGAATCCGTCGTAGTTACAGGTGATCGTACCTGCTCCAATATTGACGTTCTCGGCAATTGCAGCATCGCCGATGTACGAAAGATGTGGAACCTTGCTCCCCGCTCCCAAGGATGAGGCCTTGAGTTCACAGAAAGCGCCGACCTTTGACCGTTCGGCTGTCAGAGTCCCTGGCCGGATGTAGGAAAACGGACCAACTGCACAGTTGCTGCCTATCGTGGAGCCCTCCACGAACGATGCAAGAACCGTTGTTTCATCGCCCACCTGCGCATCGATGAGAATCGTGTTGGGTCCAATGACGCTGGAGTTACCTACTTTCGTGCTTCCCTTCAGACAGGAACCTTGCCGGATCTCCGAATCGCGTCCGACAATGACGTCCCAGTCGACGCGGACAGTTGCCGGCATATCGATGGTAACACCCTCCCGGCACAGATGGTCCAGTTTTCGCCGTTGAAGCAGGCCGGCGGCCAACGCGAGCTCCACCCGGTCGTTCACACCAGACATCTCCCATGTACCATGAGCAACATGGCAACGCACATGGCTGCCATCCTGCACGGCCATTGAGAGGCAATCCGTGATGTAGTACTCGCCCTGAGCATTGTTGGGTTTCATCTGTGCCAGCCACCGGCGAAGCTCCACTGAACGAAACAGGTAAATGCCCGTGTTGATCTCGTGAATACCAAGCTGTTCCGGCCGCGCGTCTCGTGCCTCGACAATGCCAACAAATGCACCGTCCACGGTCCGCACGACGCGTCCCAGTTGGCCGGGGTCTTCGAGACATGCCGCCAGGACTGCCGCGTCTGCATGTTCAGCGAGACTCTCGTCTAGGAACTCGCGGTAGTCTTCCGCGGACGCAAAGGGATTATCCCCGTTGCATACAAGGACGTACTCCGCAGAAACGTAGTCCATGCCACACTGAACAGCGTGACCACTGCCATGCTGTTCGGGCTGAACCGCGTATGCCAGGCGGTCTCCGAACGCTGCACGAAACCCATCATTCTCTGCCGGTGTGACGACAACCGGCTGTACATCGATGTCCTTGAGCGCATCAACAACGTACCACACTATGGGATGGCCAAGGACATCATGGAGAACCTTGGGCACCGCACTCTTCATGCGGGTGCCGAGTCCTCCGGCTAGGATCAGGGCCTGGACAGCAGGATAAGACATCAGACGCCTAGCTCTTCAGAATGCCCAGCTCGAGAGCCGACTCATGGAACATGTCGGCTGCAAAGTCGAGTTGTTCCTTCGTGTGCGTCGAGCACAACATACAGCGGATGCGTGCCAGGTCTTTTGGAACGGTCGGAAAGCCAAGCGACTGCGCAAAGACTCCCTTTTCGAACAGCTTGGCAGAGAGATTCTTGGCAAGCTGTCCATCGCCAATGATGATGGGTGTGATCGGGGTCTCACTTCGCCAGGTGTCAAACCCATAGGCCTTCATTTTGGCCTTGAAGTACGCTGCGTTCTCCCACAGCTTGCGCACCAATTCGTCGCTCTCGGTCAAGATATCGATAACCTTCAGGATTGCACCGGCATCTGCCGGCGTGATGGTTGAGCTGAACAAGATTGTGCGGGACTTGTTCTTGAGATACTCGACAAGCGTGTGCGTGCCAGCGACGTATCCACCCACCACGCCGAACGCCTTCGACATGGTTCCGACCTCGACATCGACCTCTCCCTCGAGATGGAAATGATTCACAATACCACGTCCGTGATCTCCCAGAACTCCCTCGCCATGCGCATCGTCGACCATAGTGACTGCGCCAAGTCTCTTGGCTACTTCGACGATGCCGGGCAAGGGAGCGATATCCCCGTCCATACTGAAGACGCCATCGGTGATGACCATCTTCGTGCCTGGCTCGCTCTCGTACTCCTTGATTTTCTCTTCGAGACTAGCAACGTCACAATGTTTGAAGGGCACGATCTTCGCCTTGCTGAGACGGCAACCATCGATAATGCTGGCATGATTCAACTCGTCGCTGAAAATAAAGTCCCCATCGTGGACGAGCGCGGGAATGGTGCCAGAATTTGCCGTCAGACCTCCCTGGTACATTAGAACGTCCTCGACCTCTTTGAACTTCGCCAGTTTCTTCTCGCCTTCAACGATCAAGCGCGTATTGCCGATGATTGTTTTGACGGCGCCAGACCCCACGCCGAACTCATCGATAGCCTTCTTGGCGGCTTCCTTGACATCCTTGCGAGCAATCATGCCCAAGTAGTTATTAGCAGCAAGGTTCACGACGTACTTGCCGTCGATGGTACATGCTGGACCCTGTTCTGAGTCGAGCGTTCGTATGCGGAGGCTGAGCCCTTCCTTCTCGAGCCGGTCAAGCTCGGCCTGCATCATCTCCTGAAACTTCTCATTCATTGCGCTACCTCCCCGCAATCTGGAGAACGACTTTGCCACAGGTCCCGGCGACCATGGCATCCATACCTGTCTGCCAGTCCTCAAACTTCAGTTGATGTGTAATGGCAGGGCTCGGGTCCACAATGCGCGAAGCAAGCAGTCGGGATACAGTCTGCCACGTCGAGAAGATCTTGCGTCCAGTGATGCCATAGATGCGGATTTCCTTGAAGATGACTTCATTGGTCAGATCAATGGTCACCGGGCGCTCAGGAAGACCGAGCATCGACATACGTCCGCCTGGTGTCAGCGCCTTCAGACCCTGGTGCATGGCTTTCTCGCTACCGGACATCTCCAGTACAACATCGACGCCGATGCCATGTGTCTGCTCCCTGACCACGGCCTCGATGTCGTCGCGGCTGGGATTGAGAACGAAATCCGCACCCATGCTCTTGGCGAGATCGAGCCGGTAATCCGACAGATCACTCACAAAAAGCTGTGTAGCACCGAAAGCTTTGGCAATCCCCACGGCGAGTACTCCGATCGGACCCGCCCCTGTGACAAGGACAGTCTTCCCCGCTACCGACTCGGAATTGACCGTATCCAATGCGTTTCCCATCGGCTCCTGTATGGAAGCCCACGCGGCTGGAATCGACTGGTCGTTCTTCCAGAGCACGCGCTCTGGAACAGCGATGTACTCTGCAAATGCACCGGCACGGTCCACTCCCAGGATCTGGAGGTTCTGGCAGACCTCACTGTGGCCTGTATGGCACTGATAGCAGTGCCCGCAGTAAATATGTGTCTCGGAACTGACAAAGTCGCCTTCTTTGAATCCCCGCACGGACCTGCCTGTCTCCACGACGTGCCCGGCGAATTCGTGGCCCATGATATGCGGAGTCTTGATCCGGTTCTGTGCCCACTCGTTCCACACATAGATGTGAACATCGGTGCCACAGATAGACGCATAGTCGATCTTGACCAGCACCTCGTCCTCTGCGATCGAGGGGATGTTCACCTTTGTCAGTGTTGCCCCCCGTTCTGGACGTTCCTTCACAAGCGCTAGCATTGTTCCTGTCATTCCGATTCTCCTTTATGCCCCTTCATTTTCAGGTGACACGCAAACGAGCGTTCCGGGCACTCCATTCCCTGTAGACATACCGGACCGGCATTCTCGAACAGGAGAGGTGCCACGGCTTTGGCCTTTGCCAGCATAAGCCACGCCAGAGCTCGGATCTCGAACTGTGCCCTTAGACAGCAACGCAGTTCAAAGAAGTGTCTCAGTTCCCTGGCATTCATCGTAACTACCAGACGTGATGCAACGCCCTGTGGAAGGACGTAGCGGGCGTCTTCCTCGTGCACACCCTCTGCAAGCAGGCGTTCATATTCCATGTAAGCCTGCTCATAGAAGGGTCTGAAATCGTGGCCTGCGGGAGAGACAAAGACCGGCTGAGCCTTCGTGAACCGCAGGCTCTGCTGCGAGTATGAGGCGAGCCTGTGCCGTACCAACTGATGGGAAGCTGCACGTGACAGCCCCTCGACAAGAAATGTGAAACTGGCATGCTCAAGAACCGACAGGTGTCCGTTGCCACACACCTTGCGCAGTATACCAGCACTTCGATGGGCATCGAATGGTTCGGTACTGTAACAGATGTGAGCCGCGTAGGCACACAGCACGTCTGCATCCGGAGTATAAGCGAGAAGTTCTACCTTCATGAGTTCAACAGAAAGTCGAGCGGTTGCTCATCGTCAGCTCGTCCAGCTGGGAGTTGCGCGATACGCGGAAGAGATCGGCGCAAGACCTCAACCAGCGATGTCGATGCTGCAGCCATGGCGTCGAGAACCTCTTTGTGCGTAAGTAGAGAGGTCCCCATGCCGGCCGCGTAGTTCGTGACGATGGCGATTGTCTGATATTCGAGACTCGCCTCACGGGCAAGCGTCACCTCAGGCAAGCCCGTCATCCCAACCACCGATCCACCCATGGCCGCATACATGTGGACTTCCTGCGGCGATTCGAAGCGGGGACCTTCTGCCGCTACGTACACTTCACCGGTCTGAAACGAAAGGCCCAGGGCCAACATCTCCGTAGCCAGCACGTCCGTGATGGCTGCACTGTAGGGATGAGTCATGTCCGTGTGAACGACCTTGCCAACCTCGAAGAACGTCTGCACCCGCACTTTGGTGAAGTCCAGAAAACCATCCATCAACGCATACGATCCCGGCGCAATCGACCTCTTGAGTGACCCTACGGCACTCGTCGTGACGACTTTCTCGACGCCGAGCATATATAGTGCCATGATATTGGCTCTGTAGTTGATGAGGTGGGGCGGCACGACGTGACCTTCCCCATGACGTTTGAGGATGCAGACCTCCACATCCCCCAAGGAGCCCCGGGCATAGCATACGTCACCAAACGGGGTTTTGATGCTGGCAAGGCTCGCATCGGAAAGAACCTGAACACTGTCGACGCCAGTGCCAACGATAAGACCAACAGGTCTGGACATGACTGCTCCTCAGGAACAAGTTGTCTAATACCTAACAGATTGTAGTTCCAAGGTTGGGAATGTCAACCCAAAACCAGCTTCCAAGGCTCCATCCTCGCGATGGCGCTTTGACTATCACCGCGAAATTCATATAATGAACGCCGATGGGGCCGTGGCTCAGCTGGGAGAGCGCATCCCTCGCACGGATGAGGTCAGGGGTTCGAACCCCCTCGGCTCCACCATCTGACGATATTGCCGGCTGATGC
>NZ_QXIW01000020.1 GCF_003570985.1 Candidatus Cryosericum hinesii | reverse complement strand
CTGACGATATTGCCGGCTGATGCGTTGATAGAGACTTCTCGACAGGCGCGGATTTCCCTCAGTCTGTCAGTCGTTCCAGTATCGTGTGCCTTCGCTGTCGATGTAGCCGTATGTGCCCTTGACTTCGACCCGAGCGAGCCCCCTGCAGAAGTCATCTGTGCGATCAAACATGGCGGCAATTACCATGCCTCCTTTCGCGTCAACGAAGCCCCATTTGCCGTTGAGAGCGACAGGCGCAAGGCCTTCGCTGAAGGAACGTGCCCACTCATAGATAGCGGGTATTGCCATCCTCCCATTGGTGTCCATGAAGCCGTATTTGCCGTCGACTTCGACACACGCAAGGCCACCGTTGTAAGAAAGCGCGCTCTCATAGGCAGCAGGTATGACCATTGTCCCTTTCACGTCGATGAAGCCCCATTTTCCATCGATTGTGACGCGCGCAAGACCCTCGCTGAAGTCATCGGCGTCGTCATAGACTGGGGGTACCACCGTCTGCCCCATGATGTCAATGAAGCCCTGTTTCTCGTTAACTACGACACGGGCAAGGCCCTCGGCGAAGGAATCTGCGCCATCATAGATCGCAGGGATTGCCATTTCTCCCCCAACATCGAGAAAGCCCCCTTTGCCATAGAGGTTGACGCGCGCAAGACCCTCGCTGAAGTCATCTGCGTAATCGTAGATGGCCGGTATTGCCATATTGCCTCTGGCGTCGACGAAACCCCACTTACCGTTCAGATTGACCCGCGCAAGACCTTCCCGGAAGGAAAGGGCGCCATCGTAGATGGCCGGTATTGCCATATTGCCTCTGGCGTCGACGAAACCCCATTTGTCGTTGAGTCCGATGACACGCGCAAGACCCCCGGCGAAAGAACCTGCACCATCAAACATCGCCGGTATTACCATGTCCCCTTTATCATCGATGTAGCCATATTCACCGTTAAGTTTGACGCGCGCAAGACCCTCGCAGAAGTCATCTACGTTATCGTAAATGGCCGGTATTGCCATATCTCCACCTTGGTTGCAGAATCCCCATCTGCGACCCTTTCGGTAGGGGATGAGCGCTGCAACCTTCGCCTTTCCGCTTGGGAGCTTCGTCCCACAGCAAGGACATGAGGTGGAGCCGTCAGGAATTGTCTTTCCGCAACTTGGACACAGCATCAAGCGCCTCCTTGTCAATTGGCACGGCTCACGGCTCTTGCGCAGAATCGCCAATGTCGATCAGAGCATTACTACATAGTAGACACAACTTGCTCCCCAGCAAATCATGTACTCACACGGGAGACAGACGGGTCAGTCCTCCATCCACGGCAATTTCAGATCACGACCGACGTCCAATCTCTACTGCTGGTTGACGGAAATCACAGACGTAAGTTCTCTGAGCGCTTCCATCGTCTGTCGATAGACGGCTTCGTCAGCGAATTCCGCGACGATCTTGATCTGTGTGCGCGGTGCCTCACCTTTCTTCCTGAACATGGAGAGATGTTCGGCATTCTTCATGTACTTGATGTTGATGTCTCTCTTGGCAAACTCCTCAGACACCTGATAGAGCACGCCGGGGACATTCATGGTCTCGATGACAATAGTTCGTTCACGTACTTTCCGAGGGATCATCTCCCAGTGAGCGTCGACAAGACGCTCCGGCTCCATGGCTAGCGATGGAATATTAGCGCAATCAACTCTGTGAATTGTGACGCCTCTGCCCCGCGTCACGTAACCCAGAATCTCATCAGGATATGAAGGACTGCAACATGTGGCCATGATAATCGGAAGCGTCGCGTCACCTCGAACGACGATGCGGAAGCCACTGTCTGCAGCAGTCCGCCGGCCCGACAGCGACGGACGCGTCGCGACCGTGCGCGGGCGCTCCTCCACGTCCAGCTTCTCGGGGGTTGAATGCTCCAGTTCTTTCTTCCGTAGATATGCCCGGATATGCCCCTTTGTCGAGGCCGCCTTGACAAACTGCAGCCAGTCTGACTTCGGCCCTCCGGAATTCCGCGAGGTAATTATCTGTACGCGGTCTCCAGTCACGAGTTCCGTATCGATAGGCACAATGCGATCGTTGACTTTTGCCCCAACCAAGTTGTTGCCTACGTCCGTATGGACGTGATAGGCAAAATCCACTGGAGTGGAGCCAACCGGCAGGTTGATGACGTCTCCTTTGGGCGTGAAGACGAGGACCTCGTCCGAAAACACATCTACCTTGACTCGCTCCACGAACTCTCCGCTACTGCGGACATCTCTCTGCCAGTCCACCATCTGGCGCAGCCAGGCGAACCGCTCTGAATCGACCAGATCGGCCGCCTTACCTTCCTTATACTTCCAGTGGGCAGCCACGCCCATCTCATCGACTTCGTGCATCCGCTTGGTCCGGATCTGGATCTCCAGCGGTTCTCCATTGGAGCCCATCACAGTCGTATGCAGCGATTGATAACCATTCGGTTTTGGAAGAGCGATATAGTCCTTCACCCGCCCGGGAACGACAGTGAATGCTTCGTGCACGTATCCCAGAACGAGGTAGCATTCAGGGATCGTGTTGACAAGAATCCGCACCGCAATGAGATCGTATATCTCGTCAAATGTCTTGCCCTGCTGAACCATCTTGCGGTAGATACTGTACAGGTTCTTTGGCCGGCCCGAGACCTGAGCGTGGATATCCTTTTCTTCCAGGAAATGGTCGATCTGGCCGATCGTTTCCTTTACAAATGCTTCCCGCTCAGCCCGCTTGGCAGCAACAAGTCCAGCCAATCTCCGATACTCATCGGGGTTCAGGTAGCGGAATGCGAGATCCTCCATTTCCCACTTGAGTTCGTATATCCCAAGTCGATGAGCGAGAGGAACGTAGATCTCCATGGTCTCCTGGGCAATACGCTGTTGCTTGTCCTCGCTTAGATATTGCAACGTCCGCATGTTGTGCAGCCGGTCGGCAAGCTTGATCAGGACCACTCGCAAGTCTGCAGCCATGGCAAGGAGGATCTTGCGGACGTTCTCGAGGTTGTTTTCCTCGCGGGACAGGTAGTTCAGCCCGTGGAGCTTGGTAACGCCCTCCACCAATGATGCGACCTTGGAGCCAAATCCGTCCTCCAGCTCCTTGCCCGTCGTCTGGGTGTCCTCTAGAACATCATGCAGCAGGCAGGCGGCGTAGGTCTCAGCATCCAGACGATAACCGGCCAGCACCAGTGCGGCTTTGACCGGATGGAGCATATAGGGAGCGCCAGAAGCACGTTTCTGATTCCCATGCCTCTGGCGCGCAAACACAAACGCTCGTTCAACGAGGCCGACCTCCTCTGGGGAGAGCCAGCCTCGAAGCGTCGCTATGAGAGTCTCAAACTCCTCGTCGACGTCAAACTCAGTGTCAAGCTTCAAAGGTCAAGCAACGAGACAACCCTTCCACCACTCAGCTTGCTGGTTCCGCCGAGGTCCTTCAGAGTCACCAGAAACGCATACGCGACAATGTCGCCGCCCAATGATTGGACAAGGTCGGCAGTCGCGCTGACGGTGCCACCCGTCGCCAGCAGGTCGTCGACGATGAGCACGCGCTCGCCGGGCTTGATGGCATCTTCATGCATCTCAAGGATCGACACGCCGTACTCGAGCTCATATTCTTTCCGAACTGATTTGTAGGGAAGTTTCCCCGGCTTGCGGGCCGGCACAAAACCAACGTGCAGCGCGTAGGCCAGCGCAGCACCGATGATGAAACCCCTCGCTTCCACCCCGACTATCTTATTAATGCGGTCTGTTCTGAACTGCTTCGCCAGTTCGTCAACCGCAAATGCGAACGCGTCGGCATCGCCCATGAGTGGCGTCAGGTCCCTGAACACAATCCCCTTCTGAGGAAAGTCAGGTATGTCGCGTATGTAATCTCTCAGGTTCATTGTGCCTCCCTGCATTGTCCTTTGTCAACTGGGAGCCCTGGAAGCATTATGCCTTCTGCAAAGCAGCTGCCTTCTCTCTACCCTGCACCCACAATACCAGTAGAGGCGTAGAAATATAGATAGAAGAGTAGGTTCCAGAGATGATACCCACCAACAGTGTTGTCGAGAAGTCACGAATTGGAGCTCCGCCCATTATGAACAGAACGAGTACGGCGAGAAACGTCGTAAAGGACGTGTTGAACGACCGCATCCACGTCTCTGTGACTGCAGCGTTTGCAAGCTTATCGAAAGGTTCTTTCGCCCGATATCGCAACTTCTCGCGGATGCGGTCCATGACCACGACACCATCCTGCACGGAATAAGTAATGATCGCAAGAAAAGCACCAACAAAGGGTGCGTTGAGAGGAACCCGGAAAACGGCCAGGATGCCGAGGGCAACGAGGATGTCATGCACCATGCCAAGGATCGTTGCAAGACCGAATGAGAATTTGAAACGAATCGTGATGTAGAGCAAGGTAAACAGCAACGAAAGGGCTAATGCCAAGCTGGATCGACGTAGGAGGTCACGCCCAATGACTGGTGCTATGGAGGTGATTTCCTCGGTGCCTGCATCAACGGCGCCATACTTCGCGACAATGTCACTGATGATCTTCCCACTGACAGCGGGGTCAATCTCACTTGCCTCCACCTTCATCGTAATGCCCTTTGCTCCAGCCCGTTGGACCGTAACGTTACTGTAGCCGTTGGCTGAAAGTATGTCGCGGACGACTGCCTCATCAGGAGCTTTCTCGAAGGATGCGTTGATGAGTGTTCCGCCTATGAAGTCAATGCCAAACTTCAGCGGCGACCCAAAGCTGACCGTATTGACAACCATGGCCACGATGCCAATCACAATAATGACAGATGACATAGTAAACCACGTGCGTGTCCTGCCAATGATGTCCCACGTCAGGATTCTCTCTCTGAATGTCATAGCTGCACCGCCTAACCGAGGAATTTCCGGCTGTTCCTGACAATGCCAGGAGTGAGCAGGAGGTCGACCAGCATATGGCTGGCAAACACAGCCGTGAACATACTGGCAAGAACACCGAGAGCAAGCGTCACGGCAAACCCGCGCACAGTGCCGCTACCGAAATAGAACAGGAATGCGGTGCCCACGAGCACGGTCAGGTTGGAGTCAAATACAGCACGGAACGCCCGGGAGAAGCCAGCACCAATTGCACTCTTTACGGTTTTCTTCATCCCAAGTTCTTCACGAATGCGCTCGAAGATGATACAGTTGGCATCCACTGCCATTCCGATGGATAGAATTGCACCACCGATGGCGGGCAGCGAGAGTGTTGCATGCAACACGAGATATGCAGCCATGAGAATGTCGGCATAGATGATAAGAGCAATGCCGGAGACGAGGCCCAGATACCGGTACATGACGAACATCCAGATGACCACGAGGAGAAAGGCAATCACTGCCGCCAGCGCACTGCGGCGGACAAAAGCATTGCCGAGCGAAGGTCCAACGACTTCCTCGGAGATCGCAACCAGCTTAACAGGAAGCGAACCACTCTTCAGCAACAGTGCATCGTTGCTGGCCTGCTCAGCGGTGAACCCTCCGCTGATGACACCCTGACCGTCGGTGATAGCTGTCTCGACTGTGGGGCTCATCAGTACTTGGCTATCAAGGTAGATACTGATCTTCTTCCCGATGTTCGCCTGAGTAGCCGTCGCAAAGGCAGCCTTGCCCACCGCGTCCAGCGTAAAAGCAATCTGGGGTTCGCCAAGACTGTCCTGCGCCTGACTGAACACGAGCTTGGCATCCGTCAGGTTCTTGCCACTGACAACGACCTTGCCATCCTCGGTCTTGAACTCGAGAAGTGCAGTCTTGCCAATAATCTCTTTGGCCCGTTCGGGATCCTCCCAACCAGGAAGCTCCACCATGATACGCTTTGAGTTGGCGCCCTCACGAACGGCGACCGCCTCGCTGACTCCGAGAGCGTTGACCCGCTTGTCGATGACGCTGACCGCCGCGTTGATCGCGTCGTTCGTCGCCTTTGCCGACTCCGTGTCTTGCGCCTCGAGCACGATGCGCACGCCGCCTCTGAGATCAAGCCCCAGCTTCGGGACCAGCTTCGTGTTCTTGGCAATCAATCCCTGGTAGTTGATCACACCAGCGACAATAGCCACGACAATCACAAGAATAAGGCTTGCTGTTACTTTCGACCGCATTATGGTTCCTCCTCGTTTCGACAACACATCAAATGTACATCAAATAGGACTCAGTGTCAATGCAGCAATGAGCACTGCGAGACGCTCACCATGCCCTGTCGGACGATGCTGTGTACCGCTCGATGAATGCGTGCTTGTACTCGGCAAAGGTGCCGGCCGCAATCGCATCGCGGATTTCGCCAATCATCGTCTGAAGGAACTGGAGGTTGTGAATGGTCGCAAGCGTTCCCGCGAGCATCTCGTTGGCCTTGAACAGATGCCGCAGATATGCCCGGGTGTAGTTGCGACACATGTAGCATGAACAGTCTTCGTCGATAGGGCGGAAGTCTCGTTCGTAGATCTTCTTGGAGATCTTGACGACGCCATCTCGGGTGAAGACCATCTGATTGCGAGCTACCCTCGTGGGCAGAACACAGTCGAACATGTCGACACCGCGGCTGATGATCTCCAGAATCCCGATCGGATCGCCCATTCCCATGAAGTACCTTGGGCAATCGTCGGGGACATGAAGCAAGCTATGATCCAGCATGTCCATGGTCAACTGACGCTCTTCGCCTACGCTGAGACCTCCTATGGCAAATCCCTGCGGTTCCAGCTCCATGATACGCTCAGTCGACTCCTCCCTGAGGTCGCCATAGAAGCCACCCTGCGTGATCCCAAACAGCAGTTGATGCGACTCGCCCATCGCTTTCTTCGCCCGCCCGAACCAGGAGACAGTTCGCGCAAGGTCTTTCTCTGCTGTGACGCGCTCTGAGGGATATTGCGTACAGATATCCAGAGGCATGACCACGTCGGAGTCCAGGTTCTTCTCGATGGCGATCACGCGTTCTGGTGTGAACATATGCCTCGAGCCATCGATAAATGACTGGAACTCGATGCCTTCGTCACTTTTCTTGCTGATTCGGGAGAGACTCATCGCCTGGAAACCACCGCTGTCCGTGAGGATGCTCCAGTCCCAGTGCATGAATCGATGGAGGCCGCCCGCTTCATGCACGACGTCGTCTCCTGGCTGGAGATACAGGTGGTAGGTGTTCGAGAGAATGATCTCGAACCCGATCTCCCTCACCTGTTCTGGGGTAAGTCCCTTGATGGTCGCCTGTGTGCCGACAGGCATGAAAACAGGCGTTCTCACAGTGCCATGGGCAGTCGTCAGGATCCCCGTACGTTCGCGTCCCGTGGAACTCTGACAAGTCGTTTCGAATATAGCCATGCCAGCTGCCTAGAGGATCAGCATGGCATCGCCAAAGCTGAAGAAACGGTATCGCTCGCTGATCGCCTCATGATATGCTTTCCACATGAGATCCATGCCCATATACGCCCCAACGAGCATCAGCAGGGTCGATTTCGGGAGATGAAAATTCGTAACCAGATGGTCGAACCCATGGAACTCATGAGGAGGATAGATGAAGATGCTAGTCTCTCCACTGCCTGCTCTGACGGTCCCATCCGGGTTGATGCATGACTCGAGTGTCCTGGCGACCGTCGTGCCGATGGCAGTTACGGCTGCGTGGTTTACACGAGCTGCGTTGACGGCCCTTGCCGTTTCCTCAGGCAGTGTAAACCGCTCGGTATGCATGTGGTGGTCTTCGACGGTGTCGACGCGGACCGGCTGAAATGTTCCCAGCCCGACATCGAGCGTAACGTGCTCGATGTCGACTCCCAGACCTCTTACGTTGTCTAGCAGCTCCGGCGTGAAATGCAACCCTGCGGTCGGTGCCGCGACCGATCCTGGCTCACGGGCATAAACCGTCTGATAGGCTCCAGGGTCACGGGGAAACTGCTTGATGTAGGGTGGAATCTGAACACGTGCTATGGCCCGGAATTCTTCACTGGTGTATGGATCACGAGAGAACTCGAGCATCGCGTCACCGTCGTCGTTGCGTTCCAGCAGTCGCAGGCTGACATCAGATGTAACAGTGCACGTCTCCCCCGTGTGAAGGCGCTTCAATGGCCTGACCAGTGCCTGGAATCTCGTCGGCGAACGCCGCCCGGTCAGAAGGACATCAATCGTTGCACCTGTGCTGTCCTTCCGGCAACTGAAACTGGCCTCGTTGACGCGCGTATCGTTGACGACAACGACATCATGAGGATGAAGGTACGACAGAAGATCGCGAAACACTCCGTGCTCGATTGTCCCGGCCGCCCGGTCCACGACCATGAGACGCGCAAGGTCGCGCTGTTCAAGGGGTGTCTGGGCGATCAACCCTTCTGGCAGCTCGTAGTCGAAGTCCCGTATATTCACGCTTTGCACTACTCCTTGTTTCCATACCGTTGTACGCCGACGTCATGCATCGGTCTTCAGTTCGGCAGAGTGTATTATATGGATGCAGCCCCCGTTGCCAATAGAGCCGGGGCTCGCAGGCATTCACATGATGGGTTTCAGAGAACTGGGTGGCTGCTGATCAGTCCTTTCGCAGGAAACGGTGAGGGAGACGAGCGCCGGGGGCTGCGCCGGCAGCTTCGATGATCCAGCTGCGCGCGGTGAGTCTCTCATTCAGAACAACTGCACCGGCATAAATTTCAGCTCGCACTCCCGGTTCAGTGAACGGGATGACGTATCGCCCGTGCACCACACGACGGAGCAGGACTTCTGCAATATGGTCCTTGAGTCGATCGACACCCTCGAGCGTCGTAGCAGAGATCATGAACCCCGTCCCGATGAGGAGTACCTTCTCCCGCCTGGCCTGATCAACGATATCGATCTTGTTGAAGACCAGCACTCGAGGAATGTCGGCGCAGCCAATGCGTGCCAGAACGGTGTCAACGACGTGAATACGCTCTTGCAGATCCCGCACGCCCGCATCCACGACATGCAGGAGGAGATCCGCATCACGGGATTCCGCGAGAGTCGAACGAAATGAATCCATCAGTGATTCTGGCAGGTCCCGGATAAACCCGACCGTATCGATCAGAACGGCGGATTGGCGTCCGAAGTGAGCTGGTCTTGCCGCTGTGTCTAGCGTCGCAAACAGCTTGTTCTCGGCCAGCAGCTCAGACCCGGCCAGCAGATTGATTAACGTGCTCTTGCCCACATTCGTATATCCTACGACAGCGACTTTTGCAATCGCCGATTCCTGTCGAGTGTGCGTCTTGATGGCATACCGCGTATCGACTTCCTTCACCTCTTTACGGAGATCATGGATCTCCGATCTCTTCGCTCTGCGGCGCTTTTGAAACAGGGTCTCGCCTGGTCCGCGCATGCCGATATAGCCTGCCTGCTGGTCATACCCTGCATTCATTGCACGCAGCTGCCCGAGCTCAAACATACGCTCTGCAATCTGCACACGCTTCTTCGCTTCGCCCGTGTGCGCATGAGCAGCGAACGTCTCCAGAATGAGCCTGGTACGGTCCATCACCGAACTCTCGAGAAAATCGATCATGTGACGGTACTGCGGAGGCGTAAGCTCAGAATCGAAAATGACAAGATCCGCCCGTAGAGCTTGCAGCAGCTCATGCAACTCTTCGACCTGCCCCTTGCCAAGCAGGAACCGCTGAGGGATCCGTTGCACATAAGTTTTGGACTCGAGTACTTCCACTCCGAGGCCTTCGGCCAGCTGTCGTGTTTCTCCAGGGCGGTCAGGGTCGACGATCTCACCGATCCTGCGAACGCTTACAATGACGGCCGTTCGTGCGATGCCTTCGCCGCTCATGACCGGGGAACCAGGTACTGCTGGATCAGCTCTTCCGAGTAGTTCACGGTAGAAGCTGGATCGATGCCGTGTGCAACCAGAAGCCTCTCGCACTCCGACACAATGCCTACGCTGTAGGAGATGTGCGAATCCGAGCTCATCAGAATCGGGGCATGATATTTGCCGAGGAGCTCCAAGACGCGCTCGTAGTGAGCAACGTTGACGTCTTTCCAAGTATGAAGCGCCGACTGGTTCAGCTCGACAAGCACTCCTTTTGCTGCTGCGGCCGCAATCGACTCTTCGAGGTCTACCGGATATGGGAAACGGGGGTCACCGATATGAGCCACGACCGTTATCCGGTTTCTCTCGATAGCCTTGACAAGAGCTCCCGTGTTCTCTGAAACCGACGAGCCCCCGTATCCTGTGGAATTGTGGAACCCGGCAATGACGATGTCGAGCTCATACAACAACTTCTCAGGCATGTCCAGGTCGCCCCACGGATTGATGATGTTGGCTTCGACCCCTATGAGTACCCGGATCCCGGGCAACTGGCGCAGAGTGTCCTGCCTGTTGAGGTTCTTGAAGTAGTCCAACTTGGGTCCGTCCGGGCGCGCAGGCCCATGATCCGTAATAGCAAGATACTTCAGGCCACGCTGCTGTGCTGCAACAACTACTTCCTGAAGCGTAGAGAACGCATGTCCGGAGAAGACGGTATGGACGTGGAAGTCGCCAAGCATCTGTGGACTCATTTCCGCTTCCCTCCGTTGTCTCTGAGCAAAGATGAAACAATCATGCTCCCGAAGGACACGAGCACCCACCCGATGAGCGCCGCCAGGAATCCATGCACGTCAAAGCCCGGGACCAGCCATGCTGTCAGGGCCATGACCGCCGCGTCGATGACAAGCGTGAACAGTCCAAGACTCAGAATGCTCAGTGGAAGGCTTATGGCGAGCAGAATCGGGCGAATGAGAGCGTTCACGAACCCGAAGATGAGTGCGGCCCATAACGCCGTCCATAGCGAGGCAACCTCGAATCCGGGGACTACCCGGCTGACGAGCAAGAAAACCGAAGCATTCAGCAATAGGCGAATGATGAGGTCCATAAGGTCTCCTTTCGAAATCAGCGGTGCTTCAGAGGACGTTCGTGGCGTTTGTGGAACTCTCGCTTGCCAAAGCGATGAGCTTCGTCCCGAACCGCCATAAGCAACAGCAAAGCGCCGGAATCATGTGAGAGCCGTACCGGTTCCAGTGTTCCTTCGCGGTACAGGAGTTCTTCCTTCTTGGCAATGCCCACAACAGGCACATTCACCCCAGCATTGTCGCGCACAGCGCATACGGCTCCCAGTTGCGAAAGCCCGCCGTCGATCAGCAGCAGATTCGCAGGATCACCGAACGTAATGTCGCTCCATCTTGCGAAGCGCCGAGCAAGAGCCTCTGCCAGCATTGCCGGATCGTTCGGCGTATCCAGGGAGTGCATGTTGAACAGTCTATACTGATCCTTTGCCGGTTTGCCGGCTACAAAAACGACCATGGAAACGGTGGCGTCCTTTCCTGAGATGTTCGATACGTCATAACCCTCGATACGCACCGGCATGCGTTCAAGGTCCAATACCGCTTTCAGAACGGACAGCTGCGCAGGGATGTCACTCGCCCGTGTTGAGGCAATCAGTTTCTGTTCCGCGTTCTCAGTTGCAAAGCGCAGGAGACGCGAGGTTTCTGTCGAACGTGGCGACGCCAGGGAAATTGCGGCCCCAAGAGCCTCCCGCAGCCGCTCGCGCACAATTGTCGCTTCGGCGCCCACAGCGTCGACAGCTATCCGGGCCGGAGCAGCTACATGAAACCGGTCGTAGAAATCAATGATGAGATCAGCCCGCATGACTGGATCAAGCGTCCCCTTGCCTTTCAGATCATAGATAAATTCTGTGGAAGCGATCAGCCGTCCCTCGCGAAGCGCTTGCCGGACAACGGCAACAAGATTCCCCTGTTGATGAAACGCGAAGACATCCATGTCTCGCACCCGGGGCGCGAACACGGCGTACCGCTCAAACAATCCCTTCAGCGCAAGGCAGGAGTCCCGGTAGCGTACCGCCCGCTCGTACTGTTGCGACCGAGATGCCTGATCCATGCTGTTCTCGAGCTGCCTCAGCAACGTGCGCATCTTGCCGTTCAGGAACGCCGACAGATTCTGAACTACCTCGGCATACTCATCCTGGGAACATCTGTTCCCACATGGCGCCAGACAGAGACCTAGATCAAAGTCAAGGCACGGCTTGGTGGGTTTCGCCGGATCGATTCGTCGATGACACGTTCTGACTGGAAACGCACGTCTCAGGCTGTCAAGCCCAAGATTCAACAGTCCAGACTTCGGATATGGACCGAAGTAGCGGTTTCTGGCCGTCGTCACGCGACGGGTCTTCCTGAGGATCGAAAAAGCTTCTCCCGTCAACTCGATAAGGGGATACGACTTGCCGTCGATGAGCTGGATATTGTAGTGGGGCTTGTAGCACTTGATGAAGTTCGACTCGAGCACCAGGGCCTGGTCCTCGTGTCCCGCCGTGATAAAACTGAAGAAGCGGGCATTACTCACCATCGATCTTGTTTTCGGGTTCAGATCATTTCTAAAATACGACTCGACTCTCTTGCGGAGATTCTTCGCTTTGCCGACATAGATGATACGGTCAGAAGAATCCCGTATGACGTAAACCCCCGGCATAGCCGGGAGTTTACCGAGAGAATCCTTCTCGAAAGGCAGCTTATATGCAGTATCCAGGCCGTTGAGAGCGCTATTTTGCGTAGTCAGAATATCTGGTCTCACGAACAACGGTCACCTTGATCTGCCCCGGATACGAGACTTCCAGCTCCACTTTGCGAGCAACATCCATAGCGATCTTTGCTGCCAGGGACTCGTCAACTTCATCGGGTTCCACCAGAATTCGGAGCTCGCGCCCCGCCTGTATGGCATAGGACTTCTTGATTCCTGGTATCGAGTTCGCAATAGATTCCAGTTTTTCCAGGCGCTTGATATAGCTTTCAACGCTCTCACGACGAGCGCCCGGTCTCGACGCAGAGAGAGCGTCGGCGACGTGCACGATGACGTCAAGAACGGTCTCCATGGGAACGTCAGCATGATGTGCGGCGACAGCATGAACGATGTCCCCGGATTCGCCAGACTTGTTCAGGATATCTGACCCGATGAGGGCGTGTGGCCCTTCGACTTCGTAGTCAACAGCCTTGCCGATATCGTGAAGGAACCCGGCTCGCTTTGCTGGTCCAGCAGGCAGCTTCAGTTCAGACGCGATGTTGGCTGCTATGAAAGCCGCCTCCACTGAATGCGCGAGGACGTTCTGGCCATAGCTGGTGCGGTACTTCAGACGGCCAATCAGGCGAGTGATTTCGTCGGAGAGACCAGCAATGCCGACATGATTCGCGGCTTGCTGCCCTTCGCTGAAAACTCGCTCGTCCATCTGGCGTTCTGCTTCCTCGACGAATTGCTCGATGTGCGCCGGGTGAATGCGCCCGTCAATAACTAACCGTTCCAGAGCAATCCGCGCTACTTCCCGTCGAATCGGGTTGAACGCGGACAAGGTAACGGCTTCCGGTGTATCATCGATCAGGAGGTCCACGCCGGTCAGGGTCTCGAAAGCCCTGATATTCCGGCCTTCCCGGCCAATGATGCGCCCTTTCCAGTCTTCGGAGGGGAGAGGAACCACGCTGATCGTAGACTCACCCACGTAAGCAGTGGCAATCTTCTGGATAGACGAAGCAATGACTTCAGCTGCCTTGGCATCAGCCTGAAGCTGAGCATCATGCACCACCTCGCCTACCATCTTGGCGACACGGGACCTCGTGTCCTTCTCGGCTCGGTCTAGAACGATCGTCCGGGCCTCTTCGGGATTGAGTTGCGCAATGCGCTGCAATTCAGTTTCTGCAGCAACTCGCTGACCCTCGAGGATCTCCGTCTTGCTGCGAAGCTTCTCCTGCGCTGTGTCGAGATCCCTGTCTTTCTGCTCCACCTGCTCAACGCGATGGTCAAGAAAGGTCTCTTTCTGAATCAGACGATGCTCCGTCTTCTGCAGCTCCGTCTGGCGGGCAACGAACTTGTTCTCCAGACTGTTCTTTTTCTCTTCCAGTTCTTCTTGGATCTTGAGCCTGTTCTTGGCATTCTCGGCCTCGATACTCGAACGCGCTTCCTGTTCCATCTTGCGTACGAGCTCACGCGCCGACTCAGCACGGTTCCTGGCGATATATCCTTCAACGAGGAGACCTATGACAATACCAAGAATCAGCATCCCCGCATAGATCGCGGAGGAGATGATCCCGTTTGTTCCAAGCATGTATCTACCATCCTTAGTGTGTAAGACTCCGATCCGGCAAACGCCGACCGAAGTGCCTTCAAGGAACCCTGCCGAACTAGTCTGTGGGGACTGGATCCGCTTCAGGCGAAAGCTTGTCGCGGACCTTGCCCTTTATCTCGGCCATGATGTCTGGGTGCTCCTTGAGGTAGGCTGCAGCATTGTCGCGTCCCTGGGCAAGCCGTGTGCCGCCGTAGGCATACCACGACCCGCTCTTCTCGATGATGTCGAACTGCACGGCCAAGTCTACGACCTCGCCGAACGTCTGGATACCCTTGCCGAAAATGATGTCAAACTGCGCCACCCGATAGGGCGGTGCCATCTTGTTCTTGACAACCTTTACCTTTATCTTGTTGCCAATGACCGCGTCGCCCTCGGTGATACTCTCGACGCGACGTACTTCCAGCCTCACGGATGAGTAGAATTTCAGAGCCCGCCCACCTGGGGTGACCTCCGGATTTCCATACGTGACGCCAATCTTCTCGCGCAACTGGTTGATGAAGATAGCACACGTCTGTGACTTGCTCAGAACACCTGCAAGTTTGCGCAGAGCTTGGGACATGAGACGCGCCTGAAGTCCCACGAACTGATCCCCCATCATGCCTTCGAGTTCAACTCTCGGCACAAGTGCAGCCACAGAATCAAGAGCAAACACGTCCAAACCACCTGATTGAACAAGCATGTCGGCTATCTCCAGAGCTTGCTCGGCATAGTCAGGCTGTGAAATGATCAGCTCGTCTACGTCGACTCCGATGTTGCGGGCGTACACGGGGTCAAGAGCATGCTCAGCGTCAATGAACGCCGCCCTGCCCCCCGCTTTCTGTGCCTCGGCAATTGCCTGGAGAGCAAGAGTGGTCTTGCCTCCTCCCTCCGGACCATAGATCTCGACGATCCTGCCACGCGGAAGCCCGCCGATGCCGAGCGCGGCATCAAGGGAAAGGCTGCCGGTCGAAATGGCAGGAACCAACGCCCTGTCTGGGTGATCGCCAAGCTTCATGACTGAACCTTTCCCAAACTGCTTCTCTATCTGTACCATGGCAGCTGCCAGAGCTTTGTCACGATCGGTGACTCTGTCGGCGACCTCATTCTTTTGCACCTTGTCGGTCATCTTTCCGTTTTCCATACAGCCTCCACGTTTGGTGTGAACCTTATAGTTCAGTATAATTCGGTCTCCTTATTCGGCAAATGACACAAGCCGCACCGAAGCGCGGGCAATGTACACCGGATGACCCTGTCCCATGATACTCTCGTAGAGAACAACGTCTGTGACAGGAACCACAAATGGCTCTACAGACCCTGCCTCAATGGCCGCAACCTCGTCATCACGCGTACCGGGTGCAAACCGGCCCAGCGTTACGTGCGGCGCAAAATGCTCCGTCCGACCGTTGGAACCCAGCCCGGACAAGGAGAGATCGATCTTCGCGGCCAAATCAGTGAGAGCCTGGGGGATGACGCTGGGCCCGGTCCACAGAACGGTCGGACGCCCGTCACGCCGAAATACGCCGAACCTGTCCAGCACGACACTGGTTCCTGGCGTCGCCGCGAGCGACAAACGCCCTACTGCGTCATCGATTTGCTCATCCGGAAGCTCCCCCAGGAACCGCAGCGTAATGTGACAGGAGGCAACGGGAACCAGTCTGAGCCTTGGAACAGTTGAAGCGAAGCTCGTCCTGTTGGTCCGCAGCCAGTCAGAGAAGCTGTTTGGCAGAGGAATGGCGACAAATGCTCTCACAGGAGGATGCCGTCAAGGTCGTAGGGACCTACCGCCGTAATCCGTGCCCGGCAGATATCGCCCACTGCAGGCTGCATCTTGTGACCGGTTCGTACCACAACGGTGTTGTCGACGTCGGGCGCATCAAGCAAAGTTCTGCCGTAGATCCCTGACTGAGTCACTCCATCGACAATGACCTCGACATCTCTGCCCAGGTATCGAACCTCATTGATAGAAGAAGAGATTTTCTGCTGAACCTCCATGAATTCACGCAGCCGGCGGCCCTTCGTCGACCAATGCACCTGATCCGGGAACCGTGAAGATACCGCCAAGGCTTCCCTCGAATAGGCAAATGCTGATGCATGATCCAGTCGAAGCACACGGAGATCGGCAAGAAGGCGTTGGAACTGCACTTCGGTCTCCCCGGGGAACCCGACGATAAAGGTGCTCCGGATCCCTGCATCCGGGATGATCCGTCGAACGCGGTTGACCACGCGCGCTGCCGCCCCGGTCGCCCAAGGGCGTCCCATCGCTTTCAGAACAGCTGGATCCGTATGCTGCAAGGGAATGTCGACGTAGTGAGCAATGTGGCGCGAACCACCAATCACCTCAAGGACTTCCTGAGTCACCAGAGTGGGGTAGAGATACAACACGCGCAGAATTCTGACCCCCGACAGTTGATCGAGATCACGAAGGAGAGCTGCAAGCTGTGGACGATGTTCGGGAGTCAGATCCATGCCATAGGCACTTGTGTTTTGCGAAACAAGGATGAGTTCAGTCGCACCAGCCTGTACCAGCTGTTCCGCCTCACGGAGAATCACTTCGGTGGAGCGACTGATGAGAGGCCCCTTGATCCGGGGTATTGTGCAGTAGGTACACCGCTGCGAGCACCCATCCGCTATCTTGAGGTAGGCATAGGAGCCGCTTCCACTCAAAAGGCGTGGCGCCTCGAACGCCCGCATGGCATCCAAGCCGACAGGTCGCTCGACTCCTGGAGGTGGAACCTGCTTCAGCAGGCCCTCCCAGAACGCTTTCTGGTACATCGCGTCTACTCCCATGACGGCGTACAATCCTGGATGTCGCTTCAGGACTTGCTCCCTCCACAACTGTGGATAGCACCCTACCGCCACAATTCGTACAACATGCCCTTCAGTCTGCAGGTGCTCCACGGCATCGAGTGTCTCGTCAGCCTCATCACGAGCCGCTCCCAAGAAGCCACACGTGTTAATGACGACAACATCGGCATCCTGAGGCTCGGCACAAACCAGAGCCGTTGGTTCTGCCGCCATGACTTGCCCAAGCATTGCCTCGCTGTCAGCCAGGTTCTTTGCGCACCCGAGGCTGACCATACAAACTCGAGGCCTACGGTGTATGCGCTGGCGAACCATACTCAAGGGTCATGACCGTCTTGTCAGGAGAGGCCACTCCCTGATCAACACCATTTGCCGTCACCTGTGTATGCATGGCATTGCCAAAGTTGACGACAACATGGTTCCCTGTAGCCTGCGTGCTGTCTCCCGGACTCAGGATTCCGGAAAAAACGACGCTCCCGTCCACTGTGATCTCTAGCCATGCACGTTGAGTCGTCGAGGTGAATCTGAGCGTTATCGCCCCCTGAGTTGGCAAGACCGGCGTGGTACCCGAAGGCACGGACGGCGTACTCGATGGCCCGGTCTGCCCTCCTGGCACAACGGGCGTTACCGCCCATGGTCTCCACAGCAGAACGACGGCAGCCACCAGAGCCACTACTACGATCAGAGCAGTGGGAACAAGGCTACGCTTCTTCGTATATGCTCGAACAGTTGTCGCAGAATGACTAAGCTTCGCAGGTTGCGCAGTCGCTGCGTCAGGGTTCACGGCCACGGTGGCAGAAGAACCCCCGAACGCTGCAACAATGTCGTCACCGTTCAGCCCAAGATACTCGGCGTAGCGACGTGCGTATGACTTGAAGAACCCGTTCGGTTCCGGTGGACCGCCCGCTTCCAAGGATTCAAGCATGGACTTGCGCAGGAGAGTTGCGCGGGCAACATCCTCGAGCGACAATTCAAGCGACGTTCGCTTTTCCCGAAGAGCTGTTCCGGCCTGTTGGCGATCCATCCAGTCTCCTCCTAGCGCCGACGCTTGGAACCGCTTGCTGTTCCGGCCGGCAGGAGAGCCTTGTCAAGTACCTGTGCAATGTCGTTGACAAAGGTGAACTCAAGTTTCTTGCTGATATCGGGCGAGATCTTGCTCGTGTCGCGACGGTTCTCCTCGGGAAGGATCAGCTTCCTGATCCCTGCGCGGTATGCGCCGAGTACCTTTGCCTTGATACCGCCGACAGGCAACACCTGCCCGCGCAACGTAATCTCGCCAGTCATCGCTATGTCTGAACGCACTTTCCGGCCCGTGAGAGCCGAAACCATGGCTGTTGCCATCGTGACACCGGCAGATGGCCCTTCCTTCGGGACCGCGCCTTCCGGAACATGCACGTGCAGATCCGTCTTCTCAATGAAATGGGGGTCCAGCCCAATGTCGACAGCATGCGTACGGATATAGCTGAGCGCAGCCTGGGCCGATTCCTTCATCACGTCGCCGAGTTGGCCCGTGAGTTGAAGATTGCCCTTGCCGTCCATACGCGTGGACTCGACATAGACAGTGTCACCACCGTACTGGGTGACAACAAGACCGCATGCAACTCCTACGCGCGCTTCCTTGATGAGACTCGTGTAGGAATACGGGGCCAGATCCAGATAGGCCGCAAGACCGTCCGCGTGAACGGTAGCGCCTGTAAACGACTTCTTCTCCTCAACCTTCGCTCTGGCTACCTTGCGGCATATCCTGACAAGCGAGCGTTCGAGTCCTCGTACTCCGGCTTCCCGCGTGTACTGCTGGATAATCGCCAGAACGGCTCGGTCATCGATCACAAGGTCTTCCTTCTTCAGTCCATGCTGCTGCATCGCCTTAGGAAGAAGGAAATGCCGAGCTATCTGCTGTTTCTCCTCGTCCGTGTATCCAGGCAGGGAAATGACCTCCATGCGGTCGAGGAGAGCAGATGGAATCGTCTCCGATACGTTCGCCGTCGTCAGGAAAAGGACCTCAGAAAGGTCAAATGGGATTTCGATATAGTGGTCGCTGAACTGCGTATTCTGTTCTGGATCGAGAGCCTCGAGCAGAGCAGCTGTCGGGTCGCCCCGGAAATCCGCGCCAACCTTGTCGATCTCATCCAGAAGGAATACTGGATTCTTGGTGCCTGCCTGCTTGATTCCCTGAATAATGCGCCCCGGCATAGCTCCAACATAGGTTCTGCGGTGTCCGCGCACTTCCGCCTCGTCCCGAATGCCGCCGAGGGAGACATGGACGAACTTTCTGTCGAGCGTCTCCGCAATGGATTTGCCCAGCGATGTCTTACCAACACCAGGCGGCCCGACAAAACAAAGAATCGGACCCTTGGCCTTGTCCGAAAGCTTGCGCACTGCAAGATACTCGAGTATCCGGTCCTTAATCTCTTCAAGCCCATAGTGGTCCTTGTCCAGAACCTTGCGTGCACGCTTCAGGTCAATCTTGTCGGCAGTCCTGATGTCCCATGGGAGGCCAATAAGCCAGTCCAGATATGTTCTGATGATGGAGCTTTCTGGACTCATCGCAGGCGTTTTCGCAAGTCTGGCCAGCTCTTCCTCGATCTTGTCGCGGGCGTAGGCAGGCATATGGATCTTCTCGAGCTTCTGCCGGTACTCTCCTACCTCGCCGGCCTCCTCACCCTCTTCACCGAGTTCTTTCTCGATTGCTCTGACCTGCTCGCGGAGGTAGTACTCTCGCTGGGACTGGTCGATCTTGGCTTTCACGTCGCTCTCGATCTTCCGTGCAAGCTCCAGCACATAAATCTCTTTGGCGAGGAGTTCGGCGATGCGGTGAAGTCGTTCTTCTGCATCCGGTATAGCAAGCAGCGCCTGCCGGTCTTCGGTCCCGAGCAGTAGGCTGCTCGCAACAAGGTCTGCGAACCTGTCGGGCTCCGTGACGCCGGAGACATTGTTCACCGTCTCCGACGGTAATTTCCTGGACAACTCGACGTACTGGGAAAACTGGTCGAGAACAACACGCATGAGAGCCTGGCGCTCCGTTGACGTCTTCTCGTCTGCCGGCAGTGGCTCGACGCTGGCCACAAGCATCTCGTTGTCGTCCGAGCGCACGTTCGTGATGCGAACCCTGCGGACGCCCTCTACGAGAACTCGATCGCTCCCATCGGGCAGTTTGAGCAGCTGCAGAATCTCGGCACCGACGCCGATATCATAGAGATCGGCAAGCCCAGGGTCTTCGTTCGATTCATCTTTCTGGCATACAAGCACAATCTTGCGATTACCCGCCAACGCAGACTCGATGCTCTTCAGCGATTTTGGCCTGCCCACAAAGAGGGGAAGGACATGGTACGGAAAAACCACCACGTTCCGCAGGGGAATCAGTGGCGCTTCAGATAGTTCCCAATCACGTTCACTCATTGAGGGTATTGTCTCCTGTCAAGCGGATTCCTGCAAGGGAATGCGCTCGGTCGTCCCGTCGGTTCTCGTCGTAACGATCTCATGGCACTCCGAGAAAAACTCGTCTCCCACGGATACCTCCGTGACTCCCTTGAAGGAGGGAACTTCGAACATCAGATCCACCATGGGCTGGTCGACTACAGCTTTTAGACCACGGGCTCCCATACCCATGTCTTTTGCTTTTTCGGCTATGCGTTCCAGTGCGGATTCGGTGAATACCAGGCTGACCCCGTCCATGGCAAAGAGCTCCTGATACTGCTGGACGATCGAATTTTTCGGCTCGACCAAAATCCGTCTCAGATCACTCACTGATAGCTCTTGCAGCTCGAGTTTCAGGGGAAATCTGCCTACGAGCTCAGGCAACAAGCCAAACTTGACAAAGTCGGCACTGAGCAGCTTCTTGCCTTCATGGTCGGCGGGTTCGTGAACGAACCCAACCTCCCTCGGAGTTGACCGCAGTTTCCTGATATTGTCGAGTCCGTCAAATGTCCCACCCCCAATAAAGAGAACGTCTCGGGTGTTGAACTTGATGTTCTCCTGAAGAGGATGCTTGCGTCCACCCTGAGGAGGGACATTGGCAATGGTCCCCTCCACGATCTTGAGCAGTGCCTGCTGGACTCCTTCACCACTGACATCACGCGTGATCGACGGGTTTTCGGACTTCCGCCCAATCTTGTCGATCTCGTCGATATAGATGATGCCACACTCAGCCCGAGCGATGTCGAAATTCGTAGCCTGCAGGAGTCCAAGGAGGAT
>NZ_QXIW01000002.1:47124-101965 GCF_003570985.1 Candidatus Cryosericum hinesii | reverse complement strand
CTCTTTCGCCATTATAACCTCCCTGTATGATTACGCCTTGCTAGACGAACCCTCGAACTTGGTGACAACTTGTTCCCTCACATCCTCAGAAACCCTCTGATAATGCGAGAACTCCATTGAGAAAGAACCACGGCCCTGCGTCAGGGAACGCAGAATCGTCGTATATCCAAACATGGCCGCCAAAGGTGCCGATGACTCGACGACCTGCAGGTGTCCACGATCTTGAATCTGCTGGATGGTGCCCCTTCTCGCCGTCACGCTGCCGATGACGTCGCCGATATTCTCCTTCGGAACGACAATCTCGAGTTTCATGATTGGTTCCAGAAGGAAAGGCGATGCTTTTGTGCAACCTTCACGCAGCGCCTTGGAAGCAGCGATCTTGAAAGCCATTTCTGATGAGTCGACTGGATGATACGATCCGTCCGTAAGCGCAACCGTCACGTCGACAAGCGGGAATCCAAGGATTGGCCCCGAGGTAACTGCTTCGCGAACGCCGGCTTCGACAGACGAGACGAACTGTTTTGGCACCGAACCACCGACGGTTTTGTTTACAAACACGATTCCTGTACCACGCTCCCCTGGAGAGATTCTCAGGACGACGTCGCCATATTGGCCGTGCCCTCCGGTCTGCTTGATGTACCTTCCCTGCTGGACAACTTCGCGACCGATTGCCTCGCGGTATGCGACCTGCGGTTCACCAACACTGGCGTTCACCCCATATTCCCGCAACAGACGATCGATGATGATCTCAAGGTGGAGTTCACCCATTCCCGAGATAATTGTCTCAGAAGTCTCTTCATCTGTCTTGATTCGGAACGTAGGATCTTCAATCGCGAATTTGGCCAGCGACGCGGCAAGTTTCGCCTGATCAGCCTTGGTTTTTGGCTCAACGGCCACCGAAACCACCGGCTCCGGGAAATGCATGGTTTCCAGTTGAACGAGCTTCTCTTCGTCGCACAGGGTCGTACCGGTGATAACGTCTCTCGAACCAACAATAGCCCCGAGATCACCCGCCCCAAGCTCCTCGACATCCTCGCGCTTGTTAGCATGCATCCGAAGCAGTCTGCTGACTCGCTGCTTGTCACCCTTGTTCGCATTCACGACATACGAGCTGCTCCGCATGATTCCTGAGTAGACACGTACATAGGATAGGATACCGACATAGGGATCGGACACGATCTTGAAGACCAGAGCCACCAAGGGACCATTCACGTCGCTCATGACGTCTACTTTCTCGTCAGTTCCCGGAATCTTTCCAATGGCCGGCTTCACATCCAGGGGTGAGGGAAGATAGTCCACAATACCATCCAGCAAAGGCTGGATGCCCTTGTTGCGGAATGACGACCCAACAAACACTGGGACCACGAGACTCGCAATTGTTGCCCGACGAAGAGCAGGCTTGACATGACTCCACTCCATCGTGCCGGTAGCGACATATTCTTCCAGAGCCTCATCGTCCACTTCGGCTACTGCCTCGATAAGGTGCTCGCGAGCTTCAGCAACCTGGACGGCCTCACGTTCGTCAAGTTCAACGGTTTCATAGGTTTCGCCAGTAGGATCAGTGAACAGATACTTCCTGGCCTCCATGACATCGAGAATCCCTGCGAATGTATCTTCCTTTCCGACTGGCAATTGTACCAAAGCAGGTCGCGCTCCCAGTTTCTCGCGAATTGCCACAACTGTCTTCTCAAAATCGGCACCAACGCGGTCGTATTTGTTGATGTAAACGATGCGCGGAACATGGTACTTGTCCGCCTGGCGCCAGACCGTTTCCGACTGAGCCTGTACCCCCTCGACACTAGACAGGATAATTACGCCCCCATCAAGCACTCTGAGAGCGCGTTCCACTTCTGCCGTGAAGTCCACGTGGCCGGGCGTATCAATGATGTTGATCTTGAAACCCTTCCAGAAGGCTGTGACAACGGCAGATTGAATCGTAATGCCGCGTTCACGCTCTTGAGGCAGAAAATCCGTGGTCGTATTCCCATCATCGACGTTGCCAAGCTTGTACGTGGACCCCGTGTAATAGAGAATCCGTTCTGAGGTCGTTGTTTTCCCGGCATCGATGTGAGCAATAATCCCGATGTTTCGTATGTTGTTCAGATCGTTCTGATTAAGCATGCAGTGCCACTACCCTTCGACTGCGTTCCGATTCTACCAGCGATAGTGAGAGTACGACTTGTTCGCCTCTGCCATCCGGTGGACATCTGACTTCTTCTTGAAGGCGGAGCCAGTCTCGGAAACCGCGTCAATCATCTCATATGCTATCTTCTCGATCATCGACTTGCCAGCGCGTTTCTTCGCGGCGTCAACGATCCATTCCATGCTCAGGTTGATACCTCGGCGCGAGTCAACCTCAACAGGTACCTGAAGCGTAGCTCCACCGACTCGGCGGGGTTTCACCTCAACCAGGGGTCGGCATTTCTCAACAGCCTGCTGGAAAACTTCAATGCCAGGCTTCGTGCCTTTCCCGTCGATCATTTTGATAGCTCCATATACAATACCTTGTGCCTTGACCTTCTTACCCTTCTTGAGGATCTTGTTGATGAAGTGGTTCAACAGCTCGCTGTTGTAGATAGGATCAGCCTGAGCTGGCTTGCGGAACTGCCGCTTCTTCCTAGGCATTACTTGCCACCTTTCTTCGCTGCGGCGCCCTTCTTGGCTCGCTTGGCTCCGTACTTTGAACGTGCCTTCATACGATTGGCCACGCCTGCAGTATCCAGTGTTCCACGAATAATGTGATACCGCACGCCAGGCAAATCCTTGACCCTGCCGCCACGAATCAGCACCATCGAGTGCTCCTGGAGGTTATGACCGACACCACCGATATAAGCCGTGACCTCCATGCCGTTTGTCAGACGAACTCTGGCAATCTTGCGCAATGCGGAGTTAGGCTTCTTCGGTGTCGCGGTCTTGACCTGGGTGCAGACACCCCTCTTCTGTGGGCAACCCTTGAGCGCCGGAGTCTTTGTCTTGTACTTCGGCTGCACGCGGGGAGACCGCACCAGTTGGTTAAATGTCGCCATACAGTTTCCTCCTAAGGACGTAAATACACATCTCTAAATGATATGCATTAGGGGGCAAGTGTCAAGCGCTTGTCCCCTTGACAAATCACACTCGCACAGCCCAGACGTCACTCGTTCGACTCTGTGGCCTCGTTTGCCCAAAAATCTAGCTTCCGCGAGCCTCTCGTAAAGGTTCCGCCTGCGTTTTGCGCTTCTCAAACATGAGTTCCGGAGACGATGTGCCAGCAGGAATCGACTTGCCCACGATGACGGCCTCCTTGAGGCCGGTCAGCCGATCGATCTTGCCCTTGATTGCTGCGTCAGCAAGCACTCTTGGCGTCTCCTGGAATGATGCAGCGGACAGGAAACTATCCGTTTCGAGAGAGGATTTTGTGATACCCTGAAGCACAAGGTCGAAGGAGGCAGGCTTGCCACCCTGCGCGCGGACCTTGCGGTTCTGCAGCAGGAGTTCATGCTTGCTCACGATCTGGTCGGTGAAGAATGTTGTATCGCCCGGCTCGACAACCTTCACTTTCTTCAGCATCTGGCGAATGATCATCTCCACGTGCTTCACGTTGATATCGACGCCCTGGGAACGATAAACCTTCTGGACTTCCTGAACCAGGTAACGAGCCGTCTCCTCGACGCCCACCAGCTCAAGGAGACCCTTGGGATCGATGGAGCCCTCGGTAAGCTGATCACCCACGCGCACGTGCGCTCCATCCTTGACGCGGAACCTGGTCATTGGCAAAACTTTGAACTTGGCTTCGACACCCGTCTTGGGCGTGACAACAATCTGCTTCCTCTCCTCAAAGTTCTTCTCTTTCACATCAACGATGTGCAAGACACCATCCATTGTCGAGACGACTGCTTGCCCCTTTGGCGTACGTCCCTCGAAGATCTCCTCAACACGAGGCAGACCAGTTGTGATGTCAACGACCGCGATGCCTCCTGTGTGGAACGTACGGAGGGTGAGCTGCGTACCGGGTTCGCCGATGGACTGAGCCGCGATGACACCGACCGCCTCCCCGACCTGAACATCATTGCCAGTGGACAGGTCACGGCCATAGCACATGGCACAAACGCCGTTCTCACTTTGACACGTGATGGCAGAGCGAAGACGTACGCTGGTGATACCAAACTGCTCGATAGCTATCGCCACTTCGTCGCGGATAAGACCATCCTTGGGAACCAAAACAATATCTTCGTCCACGACCACCTCGATGGACGTGATGCCAGCGCGTTTCGTTGCCGCAAGCACCTTCTCGGTAAGAAGGTCACCCTTCTCTGCGAGACTCTTCTTTCCCTCAGCAGACACGACGTCTGTCGCAACAGGTCGATCGAGGATACGTTCGAGCGTCGTCTTCGACCAGGCTGGGTTCACTTTGATCTTCGATGCACGGAGCACGATATCATCGGCTGCGTACCGGCCGGCAATCTGTTCGCGGAGGCCAACGATGACAGCACCACCATCGACGACAGGCTGAACGGTCAAGCCACCAACATACCGCTGGATCTTCAGGAACTTGAGACCGAGGGCTTCCAGACGTTTCGCCTGTTCCCACGAGATCTCCTCGCCAGACTGGATGATGGTCTCTCCGGTCAGAGGATTCACGACCTGTTCGTCGGCGATCTTGCCCGCCAACTCCTCCGAAAGCGAGGACACCACCAGATTGCCAATCTTGATCTCACGAGCCTGAGAGTGTGTGCAGTCTTCTTCGCGGACCACAAGTTCGTGCGCGACATCGACAAGACGACGCGTCAGGTAGCCCGAGTCAGAGGTCTTCAGCGCAGTATCGGCCTGTCCCTTGCGGGTACCGTGTGTCGACAGGAAGTACTCGAGCACAGACAGACCCTCGCGCAGGTTGGACTTGATGGGGAATTCGATAATCTTGCCCGTGGGATCTGACATCAAACCTCGGATACCCGTCATCTGTACGATCTGTTTCTTGCTTCCACGGGCACCGGAATCCGCCATGATACGCACGGAGTTCTCTTCGGTAAGGTTGCGGAATACGGCTCGTTCGATCTCTGCGCCCTTCTCCTGCCACACCTGAACCACCTTCAGGTAGCGGTCGTTGTAGGACAGGAGCCCCTCGTCATAGAACTCGTTGATCTCGCGGACGGTCCTGTCGGCATCGTCGAGGATACGCTGCCGCTCGGGTGGAACTTCCATATCCGACAGTCCAATGGACATGCCCGATTCAGTCGCATACTTGAATCCGAGTGCCTTGATGTTGTCGAGAAGGACACAGGTCTTGGACACGCCAAACTGGCGCGAGAAGTCCAGGATCATCGCCTCGATCTCCTTCTTGGGCATCGTCTTGTTCTGGAAGGCGAAATCACGGTACTTTGCCTCACCCTCGAAGATAGTTGCCCGGAGTTCGTCGTTGAACACGACTCGACCTGCCGTGGTACGGATCTTCATGCCACCAAGGCGAACAAGAACGGGGTCGTGGACACGCAGCTTCCCTGACTCGAAAAGGTAGAGGACGTCCTGCTCGCTGTACACAGGAGTCGAATTCCACTTCATCGCCTTCATCTTCTCCTTGATCTCATACGTGAGGTAGTAGGCACCGAGCACCATGTCCTGGACGGGGCCGGCCATGGGGTTGCCGCTTGCAGGCGAGAAGATGTTGTACGAGGAGAGCATGAGCAGACGGGCTTCGGTCTGAGCTGCAAGACTCAGGGGAAGATGAATGGCCATCTGGTCTCCGTCGAAGTCGGCGTTGAACGGCGTGCACACGAGAGGCGAGATCTGGATGGCCTTCTCGTCGATGAGCACGGGTTCGAAGGCCTGGATCGACAGACGGTGAAGGGTCGGCGCACGGTTCAGCAGAACGACGTTGCCCTTGACGACCTTCTCGAGGATGGTCCACACTTCTGGTGTGGGCTTCTCGACGATGTCCTTGGCAACCTTCATGCTGCCCACGACGCCTTCTCGCATGAGCCGGTAGATGACATGGGGCTTGAACAGCTCGAGCGCCATTTCCTTGGGGACACCGCACTGACTGATCTTGAGCTGCGGGCCCGAGACGATGACGGCACGGCCGGAATAGTCGACACGCTTGCCCAGCAGATTCTGACGGAATCGCCCTTCCTTTCCCTTCAGTTTGTCGCTGAGGGAGCGGAGGGGGCGACCGTTCGCATTGACAACGGGATATTGACGCTTGCTGTTGTCCAGCAGAGCGTCCACGGCATCCTGGAGCATCCGTTTCTCGTTCTGCAGCAGGATCTCGGGGGCGCTCTCATCGATCATTTTCCCCAAGCGATTGTTGCGGTTGATGACCCGGCGGTACAGTTCGTTGAGGTCGTCCGACGCAAATCGGCCTCCCTCCAGTTGAACAAGGGGCCGAAGGTCCGGGGGAATCACCGGGATGCGGGTCATAATCATGTCCGTGGGCTTTCGGCTATTGTTGATGAGAGCCGTGACAACGTCCAGCTGCTTGACTGCCTTTGCACGGTCCTGACGAGACTTGCCCTTGATTCGGACAAGGAGATTGTCGCGCATTTTGTACAAGTCAAGGTCCTTGAGGAGTTCGAGGAACGCCTCGGCACCCTTCCTGACGACGAACTTCTCACCCTTGATCTTGCGATCCCGGAACTCTTCATCAGTCACAAGTTGTTTACGCACGAGCCCCTCGGCATCGCCTGGGTCCAGGACAAGCCAGCTGCCGAAATAGACGACCTTCTCGACAGCCTTGCTGGGCATCTCGAGGAGAAGCGCGATGTAGTTGACAGCGTTGCGGAAGTACCAGATATGTGCGACCGGAGCGTGGAGTTCAATGTGTCCCATACGCTCGCGGCGAACGTTGGAATCGGCTACTTCGACGTGACATTTGTCACAGACCTGACCCTCGAAGCTTTTTCCCTTGAGCTTGCCACAACGGCACTGAAAACTCTTGGTCGGTCCGAAGATGATCTCGCAGAATAGCCCATGAGGCTTCGGTTTTCCGCTCCGGTAGTCAAGCGTCTCAGCTTCAGTCACCTCTCCGTGTGACCAGCTGCGTATTTCCTCCGGTGAAGCCAAGTGGAGGGACAAAGCCTCGATCTTGTTGTTTCTCAATCTTCCTCCCTTCGAACTACTCTTCTTCCTCAGCGACCATGGTGGCCTTCGCGTCGGCAATGATCTTCTCAGCAATCCGCTCGGGCACTTCCTCGTAATGATTGACCTTCATCGAGTATGTACCGGTTCCCTGAGTAATGGATCCCAAGTCGATACCATAGTTCAACATCTCTGCAAGCGGGACAGACGCCTTGATGATTTGCTTTCCCTGAACATTCTCCATGCCGGAGATCTTGCCACGCTTGCTCGTAACATCACCCATGACGTCGCCCATGTACTTCTCGTCAACGATGGTCTCGAGAGTGACGATTGGCTCCAGCAAGATCGGATTGCACTCGTCAAAACCCTTCTTGAACGCCAACGATCCTGCTAGTTTGAACGCCATTTCCGACGAATCGACAGGGTGGTATGACCCATCTACAACGGCAACCTTGATGTCCACGGCAGGGTATCCAGCCAAGCGGCCCTTGCTCATGGTCTCCAACATACCCTTTTCGATAGCCGGGATGAACTGCCTGGGGATTGCTCCCCCGAACACCTTGTTCTCAAAGACCCAACCAGCACCACGTGCATTTGGTTCCATATCAATCCAGCAATGACCGAATTGACCATGGCCACCAGTCTGCTTCTTGTGCTTGCCCTCCACGTGTGCCTTGCCCTTGATCGTCTCACGGTATGGTACGCGAGGTACTTCCAAGTCGATGTTCACACCGAATTTCTTCTGAAGACGCTCCACAATGACCTGAAGGTGAGCTTCACCCAGACCGCTGAGAATGGTCTCGTGGGTCTCGGCGTTCTTGTCGATCACAACGGCAGGTTCTTCTTCCTTGAGCCGGCTCAGGGTGGAACTCAGTTTGTCGTCGTCAGCCCTGGTCTTTGGTTTGAGAGAACGCATGAGGAGGGGGGCCGAGAATACGATCGGCGCCAAGTCAAGAGGAGCATCTTTGGTCGAAATCGTATCGTTCGTCGCAGTGTGCACCAATTTCGAGATGACAAGGATGTCCCCGGCAACTCCTTCATCTGCAGGTTCCTGCTTCTTCCCGATCATGTGGAACAGGCCACCGACTTTCTCCGAGACATCTTTCGTTCCGTTATAGATTTCGTGAGCAATTTTCCCGCTATAGATGCGCATGAACGACAACTTGCCGACGAACGGGTCTGAGGTGGTCTTGAACACAAGTGCTGCTACACGCGCCGCCGGATCAGCCTGAAGTTCCACCGTCTCATCGGTCCCCTTGCGAGTCGCTTGGACCGAAACCTCGACGGGCGAAGGAGCGTAGGATGACACAAAATCCATAAGGTAGTCACAACCAACCCCTTTCAGGGCAGACACGCCAAGGACTGGGAACACCTGGCGTTTCTTGAACGCCTTGGTGAAGACCATCACGAGCTCGTCCTGGGTCAGAGCTTCTCCCCCAAGATACTTCTCCATGATGGCGTCATCCGATTCGGCAACAGCTTCCGTGAGGGCAACGCGCGCCGACTCGTAGTCGGACCTGACAGTATCCGGAATGGCATCGGACACACTCGCCTCGTCTTTGCCGGCTGTATAGGCGTAGACCTTGCCAGTGAGGACGTTGACAAACGAAGAGAAAGCGGGACCTGAGACAATCGGGATCGTCAATGTGACGACCTTATGTCCAAAAGCATCCTGTAACTCAGTAACTCGGGCATCGAAGTCGATATTCTCCAGGTCGACCTTGTTGATCACAAATGCGACGGGAATATGCTGCGCTTCGCACAAACCCCAGAAACGCGGGGTCTGGACTTCAATACCAGCACCGGCATTGATTGCGAGGAATGCGGCGTCAGCTACCCTGACCGCCTCCTGTGCTTCTGTCATGAAATCGGCATATCCCGGGGTATCAAGCAGATTCAGCCGAACCCCCTTGTAGTCAAATTCGCAAAGGCCAATACTTGTGCTGATATGACGTTTTATTTCCTCATCCAGGTAGTCGGAAACAGTAGTTCCATCTTCGACGCGGCCAACTCTCTGGCTCGCGCCGGCACGGAAAAGCAGGCGTTCTGTGATCATCGTCTTGCCAGAGCCGCCTTGTCCAACTAGCGCGAAGTTCCTTATGTCACTCGGGCTGAATCTGCTCACCTTTTCCTCCCCTAGAGAATGCTATTCGTTGTCTTCGAGCACTACCTTGGTACTCTTCGCGTGAGTGTCTCCTGCCTTCGGCAGCGTCTCCAGGTCCAACCCAAGCCCACGAAGTTCTTTCACGAGAACGTTGAACGACTCTGGAGAACCCGTTTCGAAGAGGTTGTTTCCTTTTGTGAGACGTTCGTAAGCCACACGTCTGCCCTCAAGATCGTCCGATTTGATCGTCAGCATCTCCTGCAGTACGGTCGAGGCACCATACGCCTCCAGGGCCCATACTTCCATTTCTCCAAAGCGCTGGCCACCAAACTGTGCCTTGCCACCGATTGGCTGCTGGGTAATAAGGGTGTAGCGGCCGGTCGAGCGCGCGTGCATCTTGTCTTCGGCCAAGTGAATCAGCTTAAGGATATATGCTTCTCCTACGGTAACCTGACTATCAAAGTACTTGCCAAAGACCCCATCTCGAACGTCCTCCTTGCCACTGTCGTCGAGTCCAGCTTTGCGAAGAAGTGCTTTGATCTCTTCCTCGGTAGCACCGTTGAACACGGGCGTCATAGCGCGAACGTTCAATATCCGGGCAGCCATGCCCAGACTGGCCTCAAGAAGCTGGCCGATGTTCATGCGTGAGGGTACGCCAAGCGGGCTCAGGATAACATCGACAGGTGTTCCATCCTGTAGGAACGGCATGTCCTCCTGCGGCAGAATGCGCGTAATGACACCCTTGTTTCCATGGCGTCCCGCAACCTTATCTCCAACGATGATCTTGCGTTTCTTGGCGACATAGACTTTTATGATCCGTTCGACGCCGACGGGAAGAGCGTCACTCGTGTTGTCTTTCGTGATTTCCTGCACGTCGATGACGACTCCGTCCTCTCCGGGCGGCACCTTATAAGATGTGTTCTTGTAGTCACGAGCCTTGTCATGGAACAGAGCGAAGTAGACCCTTACCTCAGGAGACTCCTCCTGTTCAGCGCGTGGCGTGATCTTGCCCACAAGAACATCCTCAGCTTTGACGTGCGCTCCGACTTGAACCACGCCACGCTCGTCCAGATGGCGTGCGAGTTCCTTGGAGACGTTGGGCGGGTCGCGGGTGATCTCCTCTTTGCCGAACTCTGTCGACCTCACCTCGATCTTGTGCTCTTTGATATGAATGGACGAAAGACTATCGTCGCGTACGAGACGCTCACTGACGATGACGCCGTCCTGGTAGTTATATCCTCGCCATGGGACATAGGCAACCAGGAGATTCTTGCCGAGGGCAAGTTCCCCTTCTGCAGACGCATACCCGTTTGCGAGAAGATCGCCGACGTGTACTTCATCTCCTGTGGAAACGGCCGGGTGCTGGTTGATACACGTGTCCTGGTTCGTCCGCTTGAACTTCTGAAGCTCGAACAAGCGAGCCCGGGGTACGGAAACGTGGGTCACTCCGTTCTTCGCCATCAGAATCAGATCGTCACGGGTCAACTTTCTCCCGACAGCCAGCTTCTTGACCTTGGGCTTGCGAAGCTGAACGTCCTCAGCAAGTGTCTGACCAGCAAGCGATCCGTTGACTCGGAAGAGCTCATAGCCTGCCGCCTTGGCAGGATCATACGTCAGAATGCTGGCGTTCTTGTCTTTGGCAAAGAGGTCGCGGAGACTCTCCTCGGCGACCGTGCGACCGATATCGGAACTCAGATCCAGCACCGATGTCACACCCAGAATCCGATGGCCGAGAACTTGTTGTCCAATGGGCGTCATGGTCAGCATCTGCAGTTCGACCAGCGTTGTCTCGTCACCTTCCTGTATCGGAAGAGAGCGAACCTTTGCGTTGTTGATGAGGCGGCCAAGCAGAGTTTCCGTGATCTTCGTGCCGGCTTTGTGCACCTTGTTCTTGCCTTCCTGCACATCCTTAGCCAACACTTTCCCGACCAGACCATCATTGGTCAGCACGTCAAACAGGTCCGTCAGCGAATTCTGAACGATGGAACCTGCGGGAACGTATTGAAATGATTCGACTCCCTCATCCGAAAGAGCCTCGACCTGCTCGCGCGAAATCTCCGAGCCTATCAATTTGAGAATAACCTCTGGAACACCGGCAGGCGCGAAGGAAATAGGCACCATGCGGACATCGCCGAGAATACCGGGCTCGTTTGCATCTGAAGCGAGCATGACGGGAATGACGTCCACCGGAATGCTGCCGGCCTGGAGGTCCGCCACGTTGACCAAAGGCGAGATCCGGATCTGCTCGGCATCCACATATGAGACGATCCCGTCCACATCACTGAGCACGAGGTCGCCGTTGTCATGAACAACCCGTCCTTCCATGGCAGTCGAAACGCGGGCGCGATCTGGACGTACCAATGGCACCGCCTGTCGTTGCATGTTGCAGCCCATGAGGGCGCGGTTTGCGTCGTCATGCTCGAGGAAGGGAATCAACGAGGCCGAAATCCCAAATACCTGCGACGGCAAGAGGTCAATGTAGTCAACCTTGCCGGCAGGAAGCTCTTTCGGGAGGATTTCGCCGCCTTCGCTGCGCTGCCGGGCGATAACCGTCTTCGAAGTCAGACGGCTCTTTGCATCGACAGCAGTATTGGCTTGGGCGATCGAATGGTGCTCTTCCTCCTCGGCGTCCATATAGACAACATTCTTCTCATCCTTGCGACCATTCTCGACCTTGGCATACGGCGCGGTGATGAATCCAAACTGGTCAAGTTTGGCGTATGAACTCAAACTATTGATTAGTCCTATGTTCCCACCCTCTGGAGTCTCGATGGGACAAATGCGACTGTAGTGGGAAGAGTGGATATCGCGGACTTCCACGCCCGCCCGCTTCCTGTTCAGACCGCCTGGTCCGAGGGAGCTTAGCCGTCTCTTGTGCGCAAGACTCGACAACGGGTTAATCTGTTCCATGAACTGGGATAGCTGACTCTGGCCGAAGAAGTTTCTGATAGAAGAGATAACCGGCTTGGTGTTGAGGACATTCTGGAGGTTCATCATCTGCTCTGACGAGTAGATCGTGACCTTGTCACGGGTTGCCTTGGCTACCTTCAGCATACTGTCCTGAATTTCCTCGGCAAGCAACTCCCCCACACGCCTGATACGACGGTTCGCCAGACTGTCGATATCATCGAAGTTGGCTTTGCGTTCGCGAATGTCAATCAGGTGCCGAATAATGGAGACGTAATCGTCTTTGGTCAGCACAGCAGAATCGCTGTCTGCTCCAAATCGTTTGTTGATCTTGTATCGACCAATCGGTGTGAACGTGTTGTATGCCTGGTCGGTTAAAAGGGTCGAGAGCAGACTCTGCGCAGCCTCGAGCGTAAGGCGTTCCTTCGGTTGCATCTCCTTGAAGATCTGCTTCACCGCCTCTTCCTGATTCGTCGTCTTGTCGGCCTTGAGTGTCTTGATAATCCAGCGGTCAGGCTGTTTGCTGCTGACCAGAAACGAGCTCGCGCCATGATTCTCAAGAAGGCTCATTGCTTTCCGGGTAATCGCAGCACCTTCCTTGATGATCTCCTTGCCCTTGGAATCCAGAAGTGGCTCGACAGCCGTATATTCGGCCTGATCAAACACCGACCGAAGCTGTTCGGTGGATAGGCGCTCGCTCTTCTCGATGGTGAAAAGACGCTCGATCTCCTCGTTGGACTCGATGCCAAGAGCCTTCAGCACGAGAGTCACGGGAACCTTGCGAGCCTTCTTCCGAAGACGTGTATAGATGACATCGTCCTTGCCAGCCTCAATTTCCATCCAGTTTCCCCGGTCAGGAATAAGGGTCACCATGTAGATCTGTGCGCCGGACAACTTGTCCTTTCCACCCTCGAAATAAACGCCAGGCGAGCGGACCAGCTGTGAAACGATCACGCGTTCCGCGCCATTGATGAGAAACGTTCCAAATGGTGTCATGAGCGGAATTTGTGTAATGATAAGTGGCTGTTCCCGTATCTCACCGGTTTCCTTGTTGATGAGGCGGAAATTGGCACGAACCATCGCTTCAAAACTCAGCCCTGCCTTGCGGCAGTTCTCCATCAACTTGGCCGGCTGTTCGATATCGTGGTTCACATACTCGATCCGCAGTTTAGCGGTGTCGATGGGAAATACTCTCGCAAAGATCTGAGCGAGTCCTGGTCCCAGAAGCCAGTCGTAAGACGTCTTCTGGAGCTGGAGGAGGTCGGGCATCGCGTAACTTGATTTGATTTTGGTAAAGTCTATAATATCTCCTGCCACGCGCATGGCTCTCCTTTCATATCGGTGTGGAAAAATGCGGTCAAATTAAAAGTTTACTCCCTTTTGTTTGACAGTCAACTGCGTTCTCTCCACGATTTTTTGGCCTTCGCCAATCAGCCTCTCTTGTCAGGGAAATATGTCTTCACATTTTCATCTCCCGTAAGCACCCGCGCAGCCAGGGGAAAAGGGCCTGCGATTCCCTTTCGTCTTCACTTTGTCCATTCGAAAACACTCCACACTGATACAATCGATTAACCTACCACCTGAACAAACCGTATCGCACAAGCACCCCGACAAACCTGAGAGTGTCAGTGAGCGTGTTGATTTTGCTCCTTGCCTCCGTCCGGTAGATGGTCCGAGTCGGCACCCAACCTATCCGATACCCTGCCCTTCCTTCCTTGAAGATAACCTCAGTCTCCAGGTCATACTTGTTCGCCTTCAGCGGCAGAGAAAGAACCGAAGTCAGCTTGTAGTAGCGAAAACCATTCTGGCTGTCGCGAACATTCTGTCCAAGGAACAAGCTGATGAGAAATGAAGACGCATGGTTCGCGAATCTTCGGATGAAGGGCATCGTCGAGACATTCGACATCCTGTTCCCGATGACCATGTCGTAGCCTTGTTCAGCCGCAGCGATGAACAGCGGGATTTCAGCAGGGTCATGCTGTCCATCAGCATCGATGGTAACCGCACCATCATAACCACTATCCATGAGATACCTGAATCCAGTCTTGAGCGCAGCGCCCTTGCCCACATTGAACTCGTGGCAAAGAACAATGGCACCCGCGGCACGTGCAGCCCCAGCTGTATTGTCAGCAGAACCATCGTCGATGACCACGGCGGCGGCAACAAATGGACGCACCCCTTCCACGACCGCCGCGATGTTATGTTCTTCGTTGAAGGCAGGAATGACCGCAGCGATTCTCATGAGACGGTGCTCCAGAAATCGAAGAAATTCAGAAACTGTGTGGGGTCCTGATCAACAATAGCCTCGTACTGCTGCGCGAAGTCCACCACAAAGGTTCGCACCCAGGACCGCTCGTCTGAAGCTTCCGGGTTGATTGGCCGACCAAATTTGAGCAAAAACCTTCCGTCTGGCTGCCGCACAAGGAATCCAGGAATTCCAACGAGCTTCCTTCGAAAAGAAAGCAGTGCTGCCCCACGGGGAAAGCGGACGGGATGCCCAAAAAACTCTATCTCCTCGCCACCGTTCGCATAGTCTCTGTCGGAGACAATGGCCGGCACTTCGCCCTCTGGTAAATGTCGGAGGAGGTCCCTCAATCCGAACCGAACGTCGTGGGCAGTCAGCCCAAAACGCACACGGAGCGACTCATAGAGCCGCTGGACGACCCAGCTATTCTGCGTGAGTGCAATCGCATGCGTCCTGTAGCCGCCAAGGCCAAGCATCGCCCCGGCCAGCTCCCAGTGTCCATAGTGCCCGGTAACCAGGCAAAATGGCCTGCCACCGGATCGCTGCTCGAGGAGCACGTGTATGTCCGCAAAGTTCATGATCATCGATTTGATGCGAGCATCGCTGGTGGACGGTATCTCGAAGAAGTCGACCAGGTTCATCCCAGCCTGGCCGAACGTCCGCAATGCCAACCGTGACAGCTCCCGATGGCTTGCTTCAGGCCGCATGATTCTCAGGTTCGCGAAGACCCCTCGCCTCTGCCCGGTGTTGAAGGCAAAGTAGCCCCAGGCAATCAACCTGGCAATGACCCGTCTGAGCCAGACGGGCAACACGGCGACAATGCGGAAGGCGACAACATACCAGAAAGCCATCATCTAGCCGCTTGCCAATCCTTCGAACGCAGCACACCAGAGCAGCCCGATGAGGGTCTTTGCGTCATTCATGCGCCCGTCGCGGCATCGTTCAATAGCTTCGGTGACAGGCATCAGAACCGGTCTGATGAATTCGTCGGAATCCATTTCGGTAGGACCATGCCGAAGATCCTTCGCAATGTACAGCGTCAGCCGTTCATCGACGAAGCCGGGGCTGGGCCAGAATTCGATGCACTTCTTCCAGGAACTCGCAATATACCCAGTCTCCTCACGGAGTTCCCGGCGTGCGGCGGTGAGGAAGCGTTCGTGCACACCGTGGCGGCGCCCAGCCGGGATCTCAAACATGACCATCTCGGGCGCCGGTCTGTATTGGCGCACAAGCACGACGCGATTGTCGACGGTCAATGCCACGACACAGACAGCTCCGCCCGCATATGTTACGACATCCCGATGAGCAACGCGGTCGTCCGGCAATCGGACGACCTTGTCCAGAACCTCTATGGACTTCCCGAGATACGCTTGTCGACATGACAGGATCGCCTCGAACATCCGTTGATGTGTCCTCAATGAGACCGGATCATCTCCTTGATTTTCAGAAGCCTCGTAGTGTTTGCCCGTTCATTCTCGTCCAGTTTCGACGTAATGAACCGAATCGTCTCCTCAAGGTTGGGGATCATGACATACTCGAGAGCATTTACCCGCCGCCGGGTTCGCTGAATTTCCTCCGCCATCAGACGTATGCTTGCCTCAATCTGAGCTAGCTTCACGATGGATGGCATCAACTCATACAACCTCAGAAGGGAAGCTTCTACCCCGGCTCCCTCCAACCCGGCGAATGACGGGGACTCGAAATCCGAGATCGAGAAAGACAGCACAGGCAAGGCTACATTCATGACGGTCTTGGTTCCCGCTTCGATGTCGAGACGAGTAGAGACTGTTCGCGAGAGCAGCTCCACGACGACCGCTGGATACGTGGCAGTTTGACCCTTGAACGCAGCCAGTGCGTCCGGCAGTTCGTGGTCAACGTGCGCCCGATAATCACCATACTCTTCTGCAAGTCTGATAAATGTCTTCATAAGACCCTCGAGCTTGTCCTTGAGAAGTTTGTGACCCCGCCGAGCAAGAACAAAACGCTTCTGCAGCCGCAGAAGCTCCATCCTGGTTGGGTTGACCTTGAGGATCATCGCTCTGCCTATGCCGTACGCTTCGGCATATACTTCTCTATCATAGCTGGCGAGACACGCTTCAGTTCCTGCAGCGGTAGTATCGAGAGGAGTTCCCACCCGATGGACAGTGTCTGTTCGATCGATCGATCCTCGTCGTGCCCTTGCTGGACAAAACGACGTTCAAACTCATCTGAGAATTTCACGAACGTCCGATCCGTCTCTGTGAGCGCCGACTCGCCCAGGACAATTGCAAGCTCCTTTGCATCGCGTCCTCGGGCATAGGCGGCGAACAACTCGTTGAGCAGGCCAGCGTGATCCTCGCGCGTCTTGCCCTTGCCGATACCCTTGTCCTTTAGCCGGGACAGCGATGGAAGTACATCGATTGGCGGGTAGATGCCTGCCTGATGCAGTGACCTGCTCAGGAAGATCTGTCCCTCGGTAATGTAGCCTGTAAGATCCGGAATCGGATGCGTCTTGTCGTCTTCAGGCATGGTCAGGATTGGCAGTTGAGTGATCGACCCCTTCTTGCCCTTGATGCGACCAGCTCGCTCGTAAATTGTGGCCAGATCCGTATAGAGGTATCCTGGATAGCCACGTCTGCCCGGTACCTCTTTCCGAGCTGCAGAGATCTCACGCAGAGCTTCACAGTAATTGGTCATATCGGAAAGGATAACCAGAACGTGCATTCCGAGTTCGAAAGCCAGATATTCGGCAGCAGACAGTGCAAAACGAGGAGTCGCTATCCGCTCGATGACGGGGTCATTTGCCAGGTTCATGAACAGTACTGACTGATTGATTGCGCCACTCTTGCGAAAATCAGATATAAAGAAGTCGGCTTCCTCGAATGTGATGCCCATTGCGCCAAAAACGACGGCAAACTCGTCAGTTCCAGAAAGCACCCGAGCCTGCCTGGCAATCTGCGCGGCGATCTCGGCGTGAGGAAGACCGCTGCCCGAAAAGATCGGCAGCTTCTGACCCCGAACAAGAGTATTGAGTCCGTCGATTGCAGAAATGCCAGTCTGTATAAACTCGTCGGGATAGTCGCGCGCATAGGGATTCATGGGATCGCCATTGATGTCCAGCACTTTGTCAGGAAGAATCGGAGCAACTCCATCGATCGGTGCTCCGAGTCCGTTGAACACCCGGCCCACGATGTCGCGCGAGACCCCGAACTGCAACCCGTGTCCAAGGAATCGAGTCACTGTCTGACCGCGGTCCATTCCGGACGAACCCTCAAAGACCTGAACCAGAACCGTGTCGCCGGAGACCTCGAGCACCTGGCCATGTCTCAGCCCGGAGATCGTTCGCAGTTCGACGAGTTCACCATATTTGACATCGTGAGCCCCATCCAGAAGTACTAGCGGTCCCACGATTTCGCGGACTGTTCGGTAATCCCTATTCATGGTACTCCTCCCGTGCAGTCGTGTCCATTTCTGACAGAGCCTCAAAACCCTTTGTTATCGAGTTCTCAAGCGTGTCGAATGCAGCAAGGTTCGTCTCGAGAATGCTCTTTGAGCGAGCAATCTCGATTCTGACCGGCATTGCGAGAACAGCACCGAGCGGTACGCCCCCCGATGCAGCCTTGCCCGCCAGATGGCTCCACAACATGATGACGTCAAGCATTCGCAACTGCTTGCGGAGAGAGGTGTAGCTGTCGCCCTCGGTGAAAGCTCCCTGCTGCAGGAAGTCCTCACGTATGGACTTCGCCGATTCCAGTACCAGGCGGTCTGCTACAGACAGCGCGTCGACACCTACGAGACGAACAAGTTCCTGCAGCTCCGCTTCCTTCTGAAGCAGAGCTCGAACCTCGCGGATGTCCTGACTCCAACGATCGCCGAGTTCCTTGTCATAGAAACGCTCGAGCAAGTTGCTGTACAGCGAGTAGGACTGAAGCCAGTCGATCGCCGGGAAGTGCCGTGCGTATGCAAGACGGGAGTCGAGTGCCCAGAAGACCTTGACTGCCCTGAGAGTAGCCTGAACGACCGGTTCGGACAAGTCGCCACCAGGAGGAGACACGGCCCCGATGACGCTCAGGCTGCCTTCTCTTGGTTGGCTGCCAAGACTCAGGGATCTTCCGGCGCGTTCATAGAACGCTGCCACTCTTGATGCAAGGTAGGCCGGATAGCCCTCTTCACCGGGCATTTCTTCCAGCCGTCCCGAAATCTCACGCATGGCTTCTGCCCACCGCGACGTGGAGTCTGCCATCAGAGCGACGCTGTAGCCCATGTCGCGGAAGTACTCGGCTATTGTAATACCAGTGAAAACCGAAGCCTCGCGAGCTGCGACAGGCATGTTGGACGTGTTGGCGATGAGGACTGTACGATTCATCAGAACCTCGCCAGTCTTCGGGTCCTTGAGCTGCGGGAATTCCTGCAAGACGTCCGTCATCTCGTTTCCACGCTCGCCACAACCAACATAGACAATGATGTCGGCATTCGCCCACTTTGCCAGCTGGTGTTGGATAACGGTCTTGCCGCTGCCGAAAGGCCCGGGAACACAAGCCGTCCCGCCTTTGGCAACAGGAAACAGGGCGTCAATGACGCGCTGCCCGGTCACCAGCGGAGTATCCGGTGCCATGCGCCGCGTATAGGGCCTGCCATTACGGACTGGCCACCGCTGGATCATGGTGATAGATTGCTCTTCGCCCGACTCGGTTCGCAGGACTGCAACGGGTTCCTCGACAGTGAAGTCGTTCTCTGTTATCGAGACAATCCGACCTGCCAGGCCCTTGGGGACCATGATCTGGTGCAAGACAGCCTTGGTCTCCTGGACCGATCCGATGATATCTCCTTCGACGACGACATCATCCACCTTCACGCAGGGAACAAAGTGCCACTTCCGGTCGCGAGGCAGTGCAGGAAGAGCCACACCACGGGGAATGAAGTCGCCATACTGCGCACGGATAGCGTCGAGCGGCCGCTGGATTCCATCATAAATCGAAGTGATGAGGCCCGGCCCGAGTTCGACAGTAAGAAGGCTCCCCGTCTGGACGACAGGTTCGCCCGGCCCGACGCCGCTTGTCTCTTCATACACCTGGATGCTCGCCATCTCGCCTCGAAGTTCGATAATCTCACCAAAGAGCTTCGCATCGCCGACGCGCACCAGTTCATACATCTGCGGGTTCGTCAGATCCTTGGCGACGACGAGCGGTCCAGCAACCTTGACGATCTCACCGTGTGTCATGGCTTTTCTCCTCCATCATTTTTCCAACTAGGTCAATACCTACTGCATTCTCTATGAGATGCCTCACGGCAACAGTCGCTGCACCTGAAGCCGATGAAGTCACTGGGATTACCAGCACCACGGGTACCACGAGCCTGCGTGCCGCCGCCGACCCAGACCACACATCGGCCACATCGGACGTCAGCAAGACCAGTCCGAATCTCCCCGAACGAGCAATCGACTGAACAGCCTGAGATGCCTGAAGACCGTCCTCGACAACAGTGCCCACAAAACCCAGCGCCTCAAATGCCCCGACGGAGTCCCGCGTCGTCACAACCGCCGCCTTGCTCACAATGCCCCTCCGGATCCATCAACACGCGGCCTCGTGGACGCTGCCGCTTTCAGAAGCCGCCGCAGTGACCAGACTTCTCGCCTGAAGTCCATCAGATAGGCAAAGACGACTGCAACTCCATATGGTTCAAATCCCGTTGCTTCCGGGCGTCCGACAAGCCACGACTCCAGAGCGTCCTCAAGCAGCTGTATCCGCTCTTCAGGAGTGTATCGCCGGCCGACGGCGAGTACGTATTCCGAAGCTTCCGGAACGAGATCCGCCGGCTGGAGCGTGTCCCACGATATGCCCTGGATGCGTTCCACAATCAATGCAAGTGATACTTGTATCTCTGGCTTCAGGAACGGCAACAGCCTCTCCAGAGGAGCTCCAACACCAGAAGTGCTACGAAGCTTCATTTTCAGTGCATGTCCTGCCAGCATGAGCTTCAACAGTCCATCCATGTATGCCATGACAGCAGGATGTCCATAGACCCTCGCCAGACCATCCAGGGTCGTCTCGAAGGAGAAGTCGAACACTGTCTGGGCGTCGGAAGCCGAGGCTCCCGCCTGCGCTGCTTCCAGCCCCTCTGAGAGCGAAACCCCAAAAACCGATTCCGCAAGCAGTCCAGGGGAACTTCCTTCCGTCTGGATACGCACGCAGTAGGCTGCATACTCACTGCTTGTCCCATCGGTATGCACTTCGGCATCCCCGCCAAGAAGAGCTTCAGCCAGACCAGCCTTGGCGTATTCCTTCTCATCAAGGGTTGCGAGCAGGTATGGAAGAAAGCTCTCCGGCAAATCATGGGCCGCTTGTGCCAGAAAGGCCTGCCACGTGCTCTCGACTCTGGCCAGGACTTCACCCGCCGACATGTCGCTCCCGATCGGCGCATACGCTCCGCGGTTGAGAGCTGCCAGCAGAGACTCGGCCTTGCCCTCCTGTGATGCACGCCGAAGTTCCTGGACCGGAAGGAGTAACCCTCGCCTGACAGAAAACGAGCCCGAGGCGTACGCGTAGTCGCTCGAATCGGCCTGATGTGGGATGAGCGGAGCAATCATCTCTTGTCGCCAAACAGCACTTGTGCGGCCTCAACGAGCGTGACCTCCCGGAGGGCAGTGGACGCCGCCGACAGGGTCAAGTCGAGCTCCGCCTCGGCAAAGTGGACAATGAAGCCTCCATTGTTGTCGGCGAGCATCGCATCGATACGTACACCCTTCCACTTTCCACGTTTGGGCAACAATGCTCTGATGATGGGCTCGTCTTGACTTCGGCACTCAATGGAGACTGGCATTTCTTGTCCGATCTGTTTCACCGCTCGCTCAAGATACGCATGATAGAGGACATCATCGTCCCTGACTTTCTGTTCGAGCTCCTGGTAGAGTCCTTCAAGCAGTTCCTGTTTGCGCTTGAGGATGGCATTTCTCAGCTCGATCTTCAGCGCAGCTGTTTTCGTCGCAATCTCACGATCTTGGATAGCGCGATGCTCCGCTACCTGGGCATTGGAATGTTCCTCCAGCTGTCGCCTCTGACTATCGACAAGTTGCGAAGCCTGAATAGTGGCAGCCTCGATGAGGGCGGTCGCCTCCGCAGTCGCCTCCTGGAGAACCGCAGCTCTGAGTTCCTCGGTTCCCATGTGCAAAACGTCCTAGAAGACTGCCTGAGAGATCCAGAGAATGAGCAGGATACCCGAGACCAGAGCGATGACAGCGTACGTCTCGACGAGAGCAGGTATGAGGATTGCCTGACCGGAGCTGCTTGGCTGACGCCCAGTGAGGCTCTCCGCCGCCGCTGAGGCCTGTCCTTGGAGGATAGCTGACCACCACTCTACCAAGCCGACACCGACCCCGACTGCCAAGAACGCAAGTCCCTTCGCGTTGGAGACTGCCGCTCCCTTGTTGAGAACTCCCGATAGAACGATCATCATGATGCCACACACGAAGCTGTAGAATCCTTGTGTGCCCGGAAGAGCCATCATAACAAACATCTTGCCGAAAAGCTCTGGCTTCTCCGAGAGTACTCCTGCTGCCTGAGACCCACTGACACGAATTCCATGGGCAGACCCGAGACCACCAAGAGTGATGACCATGACTGCTCCCATGAATGTCCACAGTGAACCCAGTGACGTCATCGGTGTATTCGAGAGCTTGAAGGCGAAAACCGCCCCAACAGCACTGAGTGTCGTCACAAGAGCTCCGACGAGAACTCCCCACAATCCTTCCATCCCCATAATGTACCTCCTATTTCTCTCTGACAGTCGTTACGTCAACAACCTTAACAATCTCTGACCAGAACCCGAAACGACGGAACCGAGGCGCGCCCCCCTCGTAAAACCGTCCAAAAAACTCGAGCAAAGTGAGACGCGCAGAATGAATGAACGCCCCCATGGTTCCCATGAAGTAGTTCAGCATGTGTCCAAAGAGCAGGACTGTCCCGCCCAGCACAACCCGCACTAGCAGGTTCACGACGAAGCCCGCGGCAGGCATCTTGATAAGGGCCGCGATCATGTTGAACGCGGAGGCAAGGATGGCCGTTGTGAGCCCAAGCGCCAGAAGCCGCGAGTACGACAGCACATCTCCAACGAAGGAGCCAACACCGTAGGAACTCTGGATACCGTACAGGTTCACGATCGCGGTGAGCACCTTGGCTCCACCCTTGCTCTGGCGTGCACCGCCCAGCAGAAGGAGCACCAGGCCAATGACAAGCGCGACAAGGTATCCGACCCTGAACGTACCTCCCCATTTCGTTCCTATGAACAGCAACGCGGAGATTGCGGGCAGGAACAGCAGCCACCCCACGCAATCGTAGATGATCGTGGCACGGTCATGTCGCCGCGCTGCCTTGAAGATTGCCAGGCACACTCCATAGAGCTGATTGGCGGCACCGATGATCCACACAATCACCAGGAACTGAAATGCTGCTTGCAAGGGGTTGATAACGGTGAGCGCAGACACGAACCGCACAATTGGGTTCCCTGCCCCGAGGTAGGTTGCCGAGATGAGGTCTCCACCCCAGCTTCCGGTAAGTGCGCCAGCAACCATCGCCGCCACGCCGCCATATACGAAGACCATCATGAAGTTGTGGACGCCTCTCGACTGCCTGTACTTATGCATGAAGTAGGAACAGATCCCGATCTGGATGGCTCCGTAGAGGACATCCCCCAGACAAAGACCGAAGAAAAGAAGAAACGGGATGGCCAGAAAGACCGTCGGGTCAAACGAAGAGTAGACCGGAAATCCAAACATGTTGATCAGGATCTCCAGCGGCTTAATCCATTTGTTGTTGGTGATGGAAACGGGAGTGTCGTCACCCGCCGTCGTGTCTCCAGTCATACAGACGATGCCGCCGAAACCTGCGCACAACTGCTCCAGAGACTCCACCTCGACTTCTCGAACATAGCCGGTGACCACGCTGCAGCGCTCGGTCCGGGTGATATCGTGCGAAGCCTCCAGACGTGTCCGTTCATTCTTGAGATACTCGCGATATACAACGATCTCCTGTTTGTGAGCGATGAATGAGGCAATCTCAAGCTGGAGTGCCGCGATCTTCTCATGTACTGCACGAAGCTCTTCCGTCATACGGTCGATCAGAGTCGCCACAGTACCATTGGTATGCGACAAGTCCTGCTCGACAAAACCCTGCGACATCAGCACCGCGCGAACGTCATCGGTCTGGGCACGCAGGCACGCAACGACCACGTTACTCTTGTTTTTCGTCGCAGAAGCCATATCAACTGCAACGGAAGTGCCATGATCCAAGAGACGCTTGAGAGCTCGCACCATATCCAACGACGATATGGTACCTGCAATAAGCGCAATCCGCTGCCACCTGGCAACCTCGCCAAAATCCACTGGCAGCGACGACCACGGCAGGATCGTCGCCCTTTCCTGCTCAAGCTGGTCAACACGATGACGCTGTTCCGCCAGCTGGACTTTCAGTGCAAGCACGCTGCGCATCATGTCTGCATAGCCATTACTTGAAGCCATCGAAGCGGTTGTTCTCATGCCAGCGGCACTGACATACACTTCGTCCGGGAAGAAACTCTGAACGAGTCCCTTGGTCACGGGGTCTACTTCGGCGAAGAACGAAAGCGTCGCACTCGCAAGCTCCAACTCCTCGGCAGTATGGCTCAACGACTGTTCCCTCTCCGGACGGCAGATGTCCAGCGAAGACAGGGCAGTTGTATCAACTTGGGAATCATCTGATGGGGTATAAGAAGTCAGGTGTACCATTCCCGCGCCGAACAAGCAAGACAGAACCTGGTCTTCCCTGTTGTGTGGAAAGGCAAGAGCAAACTCTCGTACTTTGTCGATCGCCATTCTAGCGAGCGGTGAGTTTTGACAGAAGCAAATCCAGAGCCATAGATCTACGATCCTGCGCCCGGCGATCGAGGTTCTCAAGTTGTTCTTCGAGATCCTGGCGAAGCTGATCCTCAGCAAGTTTCATGTGCTGGTTCGTTTCCTGATCAATTGTGTCGAGTCGCCGCTGCAGCGACAATTCTGCGGAGGCTCTGACCGCGGCGAGAGAAGACTCGGCATCACGCTGAATAGTCTGAACTTTCTCTCTTGCGACCTTGATGACGCCTTTCGCCTCGACCTCAGCCTGCTGCAAGCTCTGAATGAACTCCTCGATCATATTTGTACCCCTCCGGTTTGGATAATTGCTGGTCGGGATGGTGGGATTCGAACCCACGACCTCTTAGTCCCGAACCAAGCGCTCTACCAAGCTGAGCCACATCCCGACAAATAGTGGTCGGGGCGACAAGATTCGAACTTGTGACCCCCAGCACCCCATGCTGGTGCGCTAGCCAAACTACGCCACGCCCCGACTATTTGTTCTCAACCAGCTTCTTCAGCTTTCCGCTGGCCCGAAAGGTCACAACACGCTTCTCCGGCACGTTCACCGCTTCACGCGTTTTCGGGTTCACACCCGAGCGAGCCTTTCTCATAGACACACAGAAAGCCCCAAAACCGGTCAGGGTAACCTTACGACCTGCCCGCAACTCCTTGCTGGAAGTGCTCAAAGCCTGGTACAGCACGTTTTCCACAACCACTCTGGAATAACCCGTCTTCGCTGCAACCGCTGCCACCAGATCCGACTTTGTCACCTGACCACCTTTTCGAACTCATCTGCTAGAATTCGCTTTTCGTTTCCCGGCTCATCAGACGCTGGAGACCAACCAGAGGCGTGACGCTTCCGGCGACGATCCCGTGCAGCTGGTGGACGATAGGCAAGTCAATGTTACTCAGTTCAGCGATTTTTGCAAGAGCCTCGAGGGTTGGGAGTCCCTCAATGACAGTACGCTGGCCGGTTTGAAGCTCAGAAGCAGGCGTCCCCCTGCCAATCGCTTCACCCGCCATGCGGTTGCGGCTCAGCCTGCTGAAACTGGTTGCAACCAGATCCCCTGCTCCAGCAAGTCCATTAATCGTAGCTGGGTCTGCCCCGAGCGCCGTTGCGACCTTGATCAGCTCATGGAGGCTGCGGACAATCAAAGACGCTTTCGAGCTGTCGCCAAATCCCAGTCCGTCCGACAAGCCTGCCGCGACAGCGTACACATTCTTGAGCGCCCCACCCAGCTCCACTCCCACCAGGTCCGCACTTGTGTATGCCTTGAGCGAACCGCCTGAGAGGAGCTCCTGAAAATGGCGGCGCGTACCTGGTCCCCGGCTGGCGATGACGGTAGCTGCTGGCAGGTTTCGAGCAATCTCGGGCGCGAAATTGGGTCCGGATAGAGCGGCATAGTGGTCATAATCGCTGAGTTCCAGATCCTCACAGAGCAGTTGAGACACCCGCAGATGTGTTTCCAGCTCCAGTCCCTTGCTGAGATTCAGCAAGGGAACACTCGGGCGGCGTAACTCGGGAGCCAGCTTGCGAAACATCGCCCGCAGTCTCTGTGTGGGTACCGCCAGAATGATGGAATCAGCTGAACGCCAGGCACCCAGGAGATCGTCGGTCGGCTCAACGTTGTCCCGCAACCGTACGCCAGGGAGATAGAGAGTATTCTCTCGGACATCGCGCAACGTCATGAGTGTATCTTCTCCGTGTACCCATAGGACTACGGTCGCCTTAACCGCAGCCAGATTGGCTATTGTAGTCCCCCAGGCCCCCGCACCTACAACACAGACTCGGGCCATGCGTCCACCTCCATGCGAACATCGGGACACACTTGCCTCAGCCCCGCCATGACTTCGTCGATTGTTGCCTGGGGGCAAGACGTGCCGCTTACGACTCCCACGATGTCCACACAGTTCAGCCCCACCTCAGGCAACGCGGCCGCGCCCCCTATGAGATACGTCCTCGGACATGCCGAGACAGCTACCGCCACCAGTCTTCTGGTATTGGCACTGGAACTATCTCCCAGGACCAGCATGACCGTGCAGCGCCGAGCCAGAGCGACAGCTCCGTCCTGCCTTCGCAATACCTCCGGACACAACGTCATCTCTTCGGCAACCTCGATTCCTCTCCGTCGAAACCATTCCAGGACCTGCTGTCTGAACTCGCGAGACTGTGTCGTCTGGTAGACGACCCCTACACGAGAAACTGATATCTCAAGAGTGTCCAGATCCTGTTCCGAAGCCACAACCCTGAGCAGCTGACTGCCGGCAGCCTCCATGAGATACCGCGTCTCTCGATGCTCTTTGTCTCCGACGACGATAATAGGAACACCAGCATCTGCAAACCGGCTTACGGCGTCGCGGGCCCGGTTCACGATGGGACAGGTCAGATCCTGCACAGCTCGCGCGCTGGCAATCCTTCCAAGATGCTCCGACAACGTCGAACCGTGAGCAGGCAGGAGGACCGTTGCAGCACTCAGCTCCTCGTCGCTCAGCAGTTCCACAGATCGCAACCCCATGGAACCAAGCCGGTTCATCTCATCGGCGTTGTGAAGGAGCGTATCTGTCGCCGCGACCGTTCCTTCCGAACGCAAAGCCGTCTCAGCAGCGTCAATCGCTCGCCGAATGCCCGAACAGTAGCCCAGCTCGCGTGCCAGCACAACGCGCATATCAGGCATGCCCCTGTTCCTGCAGTGTCCGAATGCGGTCCATGATGTCCATGCTGATTGCCGTCAGGTCTTCTCTGCGACTCTCGCGCTCCGGCGGGAGATGATACGTGACCGGCTGGCCTATCCGCACGGTAATGCGACCGATTCTAGGGACTCTCCTCTGCCTCGGCCAGCACTCATATGAGCCGATGATGGCCATAGGGACCACCGGTGCTCCCGACTTCACTGCCAGAAAAGCCGCCCCGTTGTGAGGGTTCTGCAGACATCCGTCTGGTGACCGCGTTCCTTCGGGGTAGATCATGCACAGGTCACCATGGTCCATGATTGCCAGCACTGCCTGGAGGGCACACTTATCGGCCAGAGACTCCCTGTCGATACGCACACCACCCAGACGGCGTATGAATGGCCTCAGCAGCGGCTGCTGGTAGATCTCCTTGCGTGACAGACTGTAGACCTTGCGCGGAAGCGCGAAGGCGGCAAGCATGGGATCCAGATAGCTGCAATGGTTGCCGCAGATAAGTCCTGGTCCATGCCTCGGTACATTCTCAAGTCCGATGACGTGGAGTTTAAAGAAAGTCCTGAACCAGAGCCTGCCTATCGGAACAACCAGCTCATACAGCATGCTCAAGCCTCCTGCGGTACTCGGCCAGGATCGCCTGCACGACTCCATCGGAGCCGTCAGCAGAGTTGTCCAGCTTGACGTGCTCCTCTGTGCATCGAAGAGGCGAGTCTTTTCGGGACGAGTCTATCGCATCACGTTCCTTGATGTTGGCCAGCACGGCTCCGTAGTCGACCAGGCTACCCTGACGCTCAAGCTGGGCAACTCGCCGCCTGGCGCGAACATCCGGGTCCGCAGTAATGAACACCTTCAGAAGAGCCTTGGGAAGAACCGTCGTTCCTATGTCCCGGCCAACCATGACAACATCCTGGAGCAAGGCGATGCGTCGCAACTCCCTGTTCACGGCTGTCCGCACCTGTGGCACCGCACTGACAGGCGACACGAGGCTGTCTACTCTCGGGTCGCGGAGGGACAACTGAAGAACGCGCCCGCCAAACAGAACCGTACCGCCGGGCTCGTAGCTTATACAACGCTCGAGGATATCCAACAGGCGATCACTCCGCAGACAACGGTCAGATGGATACTGCTCGGCATATGCAGCGGTGAACACCCTGTACAATAACCCAGAGTCGACGAGCATGAGACCGAGCTCAGCGGCCACACCCAGTCCCACCGATGTCTTGCCGGATCCAGAAGGTCCGTCTATAGCAATGTCACGTCTCACGGAACCTCTCCCACAAGCACCGCAGCCACGTCAGCACAAGAAATACTGCCCTCGCGCAGGATGGACCATGACCCCGCTGTCAATCTGACAACCGTCGATGGCCGGCCTTCCGGCCGCTGTCGGCTGTCCAGGACCAGGTCCGCTCGCTCCAGCAACCCGGCAGCTCCAGGCGCGTCCAGGCTCTCAATGACACTCTCACCGCTCTCATTCAGACTTGTCTGCGCCATCAGGATGCCGCCGGCAAGCAAGCGAAGGAGTCCAGTGTGGCGGGGTACCCGGAAACCGATGCTGGACGCTTCTGGGTGCGGCAGGGGCTGTGTGTGGAGACCACTCCCCGCAACGTCGACGACGATGGTAAGCGCCCCAGGCCAGAATACGCTGGCAAGACGCTGGGCCATGACACGTGCCGCAGGCTCGACCCACGGCAGGACACGAGCGATATCGAGTACAAAAACGGGCAACGGCTTGGCGGCATCGCGATGCTTTACTGCGAACACTCTGGTAACCGAAGACGCACATGCCGCGCTGCAACCAATGCCATAGACGGTGTCCGTCGGGAACACTGCAACGGCCCCCGAAGCAATACGCTCGGATAGCCGCAGAAAATCGGCGTCTGAGCAGGTGTCCAATAGGACACTCTCAGGCAGAGATATCTACCGCCTCCGAAAATAGGACCATTCGAGTTTGGGTTCTTCCCCAGCCCTCAACCGACGGATGTTTGCAACATGCCGAACAATGCCGAGCACAGCAAGCAGGGTATAAATCAGAACAAGTTTCGGCGGCTGTCTCAGAAGAAGCGCTGCAACTGGAAGGGTGGCAAACACGGCCACTGATGCAAGAGAAACGGTATTGCGGAGCACCATCACGACAAGCCAGATGCCTGACTCCACAAGAGCGACGGGCCAGCTCAGCACAAACACAACTCCGAATGTCGTAGCAACACCCTTTCCTCCCTTGAACCCAGCAAGAACGGAGAAATCGTGACCCAGAACCACGACAACAGCCGCCACAAGCAATGTTTCCCGCGATATGGCCGGAAAGAACCTTATCAGCACGAGCAGAAGGAGCACTGCCTTCAGAAAGTCGCCAGCAAAAGCAAACGCAGCAGGAAGAGGACCTGCGGTGCGCAACACATTTGTAGCTCCCATGTTTCTGCTGCCCACCTTCGTGATGTCCACGCCCTTGATCATTTTAGCGAAGATGTAGCTGAACGGCACAGAACCGACGAGGTACGCAACGGCAAAAACCGCAAGATCACGCAAGATATAGCTGAACGTGTTCATTCTGCTCGACGTGCCTCCGCGTAGCGCGACAGCCCTCTAAGGTCAGGCGACCAGCATCCGCCCTGCAGTCCATACCGCTCAAACAGGTTGAGTATACCCTCTTCCAATCCATCGTCAATCTCCAGCAGCAGCAGGCCACCGGGTCGTAACCAGTCACAAGCTTGTGCAATGATCCGTTTGTAGAAAACCATGCCTGACGTGCCGCCATAGAGTGCCTGGACTGGTTCTCTGGGCGAAGACGCGTGCGCCGAGAACAGACGCTGCTCACGCACATAAGGAGGATTACTGACAATGACATCAGTGCGACTGCGGAAATCGGCGAGGGCAAGACCCCACGCTGCCAGCACGTTGCCCTGGACAAACCTGACCCGCTCTGACAAACTCGCGTCCAGGGCGGATTCGCGAGAACATGATACAGATATGGAATCGAGCTCCAATCCCACAACCGCTACCTGTGGCAGTCTGGCAGCCAATGCCAGAGCGATGGCCCCTGAACCGGAGCAAAGGTCCAATGCGATGGCATGGGGACGATCCTGCTCAATAATGAAGTCCCCGGCCATCTGCACCAGGCTTTCTGTCTCCGGGCGAGGCACGAGAACGCCCTCCCGCACTCGCACGACAATGTCACAGAAAGCAGCATAGCCGGTGAGGTACTCGGCAGGGTATCCATCGGCCAGTTGTTGGGCAGCTTGCTCCACAAATACCTGTATGTCGGTATCAGCAGGTAGATCCAGCCGAATGAGCAGATCTGAACGACTCCATCCTCTGCTTGCCGCAACAACATACTGCAGTTCACCGTGTTTCTGCGACAAGAGCTGCGCACGCTGCTCAGCTTGCGCAATTACTTCTCGCAGAGTCAATCGTCGTCGTTGCCCTGCAGAATGGGCGTCTCAAGCGTTCTCTCCCGGGAAGCCCGGTGAAGAGCGTCGACTACTGGATCGAGGTTTCCCTCCATGATGAGAGGCAGGTTGTACAGAGACAAACCAATCCGGTGGTCAGTCAGACGACCCTGAGGGAAGTTGTAGGTACGGATACGCATATTACGCATACCGCTGCCGATCTGAGCCCTGCGCTCATCGATCATCTCGCTGTCGGCCTTCTCCTTCATGAACTCATAGACGCGGGATCGCAGCACCTTGAGAGCCTTCTCCTTGTTCTTCAGCTGAGACCTCTCATCCTGACATGACGCAGTAATGCCCGTTGGAATGTGCGTCATGCGAACAGCCGTCTCTACCTTCTGAACGTTCTGCCCTCCATGTCCAGACGCATGAAACAGTTCAAGCTTGATGTCGTCGTCGTCGATATGCACGTCGACATCTTCAGCTTCAGGTAGCACCGCCACGGTAGCAGTAGACGTGTGAATGCGTCCAGAAGCCTCCGTCTCAGGAACACGCTGGACGCGGTGGACGCCACTCTCGAACTTGAAGAGCTTATAACTTCCTGTCCCAAGCACCGAGAAGACAACTTCCTTAAACCCTCCAATCTCGGTTGGGTGACTCGAGATGACCTCTATCTTGAGGCCATGCTGTCCTGCGAAGTACGAGTACATGCGAAACAGATCAGCGGCAAACAACGCCGCTTCGTCGCCACCGACACCTCCCCGGATCTCAACAATGATATTCTTGTCGTCATCCGGGTCTTTAGGAATGCGTTCTTCCTCGATCTGAGCGTGGACAGCTTCCAGTTCTCGTCGAAGTCGGAACTTGTCTTCTTCAATCATGGCAGTGAACTCGAAATCCGTTCCCTCTGCAAGAAGCGCATCATTGTCGGCAAGTTGGGTTCTCAGAGATTCTTCACGACTAAGCAGCCCGAACAGAGAATCCATCGTGCGCCGCTCCAGCGTGAGTTTCTGAATTTCCTTCTGATCGACATCGTAGCGCAGGTTGGCAACTCGCTCGTCGATCTCATGAATTCTACGTGCCAACTGTTCTGTTTCCAGGCTCATCGGCTCACTTCATACCTCAAATGAGGCGCTCCTTTTCCAATACACGCTCTGGTCGACCTGGAACCACATGGTGCTCACGACAGCGTGCTTCGTAGCTCTCGGCTGCACCTACCATCACCACCGGGTCGTCGTATCGCGCTGGACGTCCATTGACGATGCGCTGAGTACGCGTCGCCGGTCTGCCACATACCATACATACCGCGGTCAACTTCGTCACTTCTTCCGCAAGCGCAAGCAGTTCAGGCATAGGTCCGAACGGCTCACCACGAAAGTCCTGGTCGAGCCCAGCGAGGATGACGCGAACGCCCTTACCCGCAAGGTACTCTGCAACATCGATGATCCCGGGATCGAAGAACTGCACCTCATCAATGCCGACGACTTCCACCTGTCTCTCCTCGACGATCCTGAGCACGTCGGCAGGAGATGCCACGAGCGCTGACTCAAGGCGAATACCCGAATGGCTCGTGATCGTCTCAAGCCCATAGCGGTCATCCAGAGACGACTTGAGGGCAATGACCTTCTGCCTGGCAATCTGAGCCCTCTTGAGGCGCCGAATCAGCTCCTCGGATTTTCCCGAGAACATACAGCCGGCAACGACCTCGATCCTGCCGGAAAGACTATCCATGATACCTAGCGTCCAGCGCTGTCCTGCGCGACGATGTTGGCCAGGAACTCCCGATTGTTGGCAGTTCTCTGAAGCATGGCGATGAGCTTTTCCAGGCTCTCCGTTGGATCCTCGTTGCCGATGAACTGCCTGAGAGCCCAGATCTTGCGGTACTCCTCGGGCGTGTACAAGAGCTCTTCGCGCCGTGTGCCGGACTTTCGGACGTCGATGGCGGGGAAAATGCGGCGCTCAGCCAGCTCGCGGTCCAGAACAAGTTCCATGTTGCCGGTACCCTTGAATTCCTCATAGATGACCTGGTCCAAGCGGCTGCCTGTCTCGATGAGCGCTGTTGCGATGATAGTGAGACTGCCGCCCTCGACCATGTTCCGCGCGGCTCCTATAACTCTCTTGGGGCCACGAATCGCAGTTGGATCGAGACCGCCCGACAGAGTCTTCCCGGACGAGGAACTGATCAGGTTGTAAGCGCGCGTGAGCCGGGTGATGCCATCCATGAGGATGACGACATCCTTCTTGACCTCGACCAGACGCTTTGCACGCTCCAAGGCCAGCTCGACGACTCGAATATGGTTCTCAGGAGGCTGGTCGAACGTCGAACTGATCACCTCGCTCCGAATCGACTGTTTCATGTCGGTGACTTCCTCGGGTCGCTCATCGATAAGGAGCACCATCAGCGTGACCTCGGGGTGATTGTACTCAATGCTCTGCGCAATATTCTTAAGGATGGTCGTCTTTCCAGCCTTCGGTGGAGACACGATCAGGCCACGCTGACCCTTGCCGATTGGGGCAACAAGCTCAAGAAGGCGCACCGCCATGCTGCAATTAGGCGTTTCCAGCTTGAGATGCTTGTTGGGAAAGATCGGTGTGAGTGACTCAAATTGCGGTCGAGCGAGCACGTGCCCTTCGATGCCAATGCCATTGATGCTGCGGAGGCGCATTAGTGAGGAGTACTTCTCCTTGTCTCCACGCGGCAGATGGACGATACCTTCGAGCCAGTCACCGGTCCGCAGACCGAACCGCCGGATCATGGGGGGCGAGATATAGACGTCCGACGAGGAAGGGAAGTAGTTGGAACGCATGAACCCATATCCCTCGGCGAGGATTTCACACAGGCCCGAGGCAGTGAACTCCTCCCCGCCCGTTCGCGGAACCTCTCCGCCATGGCGATCAGACGAACTCGAGACAACAGCCCCGGAAACGACGTGCTCCGGTACACGTTCCTGCTCGATGTCGAGATGCTCAGTCACTACCTCAGGCTTGTCATGGTTGTCGTAGGGTCTCATGGAACTCATGGCAGGCCCCTCCTGATCGTTAGCATCCTTACCCCCAAGTTTCAACAGCTCCTCGATGAGGTCCGGCTTCTTGAGCCGTGTATAGTTCCGAACATGCAGCACTTTCGCAATCTCGTACAATTCCCGGGACGTCTTTTCCAGCAACTCTTGTTCAGTGAAGTTCATGATCCTCTGCCTTCTTTCATCAAGTGGTTACTCAATAGCCAGCAAGCGCCCGATAGAATCCTTGAACGAGCCCAACACAGTAACACGCGTCTGACACTGCTGAACTGTCACACGTGTCTCATCTTTGAAGACAGGATCTCGCAGATATGCAAGATTGACGTAAACGTTGGCAATGCCTCCGGCATAGGCAGCCTCGAGCATGGCGGCGCCAACATACAGGTCGGATGCAATATCCTTTGGCGCATCACGAAACGTTGCGACGAGAAGCTCGGCAAAATCGCACACGCGGACGGCCAGCGCGAGAGGAGCTCTCGTCGAACCCTTGAGTGCATCCTGCATGGCCGCCCGTCGCACAAGTTTCTCGTCATCGGTCGTCTTGGGTAATTTCATGGCAGTCATGTAGCCCTCGAATGCCGCGCTGTCCTGGTCCATCATCGCAACAAACTCCGCTCGCGACGCTTCGCAGCCCTCGACAAATAGTGCCAGACGGCTCTTTTCCGACTCATCACGCACACCTACGACATTGGCAACCATTTCGACTAAAGCTGCCCCCATCGCCGCGGCAAGCCCGGCAGCACTACCTCCGCCGGGAGTCGGATTGCGCGATGAGAGTTCGGTCAAAAACCCATCTAAGGATTGATTTTTATACATCTCGACCTCTTGGTTGACAATTGGAATGTATCGACTAGTTCAGACAAATAATACCTGCTCGCTTGGAAAATGCAAGCGTGAGAGTCCTGAGAAGAGCCTTTCCCCTACAATTGTAGTATAATGCACTCTACCTAGTCCAACCGGAGGTCATCATGATTGTCAAGGCAGTTCAAGACGTCGAGGAGATTTCCGTCACCGAAGCCGGAGCCCGTGGCACTACGATACGTTGGATGCTCAACCGCTCGGACGGAGTTCCCACGTTTGCGATGCGGTACTTCGTCGTCAAACCGGGTGGGTCTACACCGCGCCACGCTCACCCCTGGGAGCACGAGATCTTTGTCATCAAGGGAACCTGTACTGCTTTCTGCGAAGGTGAAACTCGTCATGTTGGCCCAGACCATGCCATCTATATCGAGCCAGAAGCGATTCACAGTTTCGTCAACGAAGGCACCGATGACCTTGTCTTTCTGTGCATGATACCAATTCAGTAGCCAATGGATCTCGCTCTGGCAGGAAGAACGATTGCCATCGCGGGCAGTACGGCCGGCATCGGGTCGCTCCTCACGACCTCGCTTGACCAGGAGCATGCCCGCCTCCTGCTTGTGGGAGGGCGTCCCGAACGTCTGGACGCTCTTGCACACACCTTGTCTCCTGGTGCACTGATTGGCATCGTCCCCGCAGATCTGCGCAGAGAATCGGACCGAAATCAATGCACAGTCGCCCTTCGCGGGTCCACCGAGCTTGACGGCTTCGTGTTCCTTCCGGCACAACTGCGAACCGATACTTTCTCTGAAGCTCGCTCCAGCGAATTCCGGGAGACGTTCGATGTCAATGTCTTTGCCGCCTTCGAGTTTGCGCAAGCCGCACTGTCTGTAGCCTCTTCCTCAGCAAGCTTCGTGTTCGTGTCCTCGATCGACGCTCATAGACATCCCCATCATACGCCCTCGGCAAGCTATGACAGTTCGAAACGTGCACTGGAGAGCATCTCCGAGTCTATCGCGGTCGAGGCCGGCTCTCGGGGAATACGCTCCAACTCCATCATCCCAGGCCTTATCCGAACGCCCATGACGGAGGACTTCTTCGGAAAAGAGTTTGAGGCCGAGCGCCTCCGGTTTCTTGACGCAGTCCCGCTTGGCAGACCGGGCAGTCCTGAGGATATTGCCAACCTCATCATGTTCCTTCTGTCTCCCGTCGCCGGATACGTGAATGGGACATCCATCCCTGTCGATGGTGGATTCCTATGTCAGGGGCTCTAGAGAACGAAAAAGGGGCGCTCACGCGCCCCGTGCTCTCATCTTCAGAAAGAACGGCCCTACTTGCGCCTGCGCGCAGCAATGGACTTCTGTTTGCGTTTCTCGCTTGGCGCCATAAAGAAGCGACGCTTCTTGAGTTCGCCGAAGAGGCCATCACGGATACAGTCCTGCTTATAGCGCCTCAGCATGTTCTCAAGCTGAGCATCTTCGCCCTGAGGTTCAGACCTGTCTTTGTTCCGATCACGATAGTTTCCCATCATTCACCCCTCCTTTCGTCAAACCGCTGCCAAAGGGGTTGATAAACAACCAATTAACTATACCGGAATTGCGTCTTCAGTCAACCGGCTTCTCTGTGATATCCTCAGACGCTGATCGGAACAACTGAACACTCTTGATGATCTCTCGGACGAAAACCGCCATAGGAACTGCAAGCACCAGCCCAAAGAACCCCGCAAGCGTGCCGCCCACCAGAAGCAGCAGGATGATAAACTCTGGTCTGAGCCCAGTCTTCTCGGATATGAGTCGTGGGGCGAGAATCTGACTCGTCGCAACCTCGATAACGCCGAAGATGATGATCCACGCGATAAGCTTCCCCGGACCCGTCACGGCGGCAAAGAACGCTCCCAGCAATGCAACCACGAACGGGCCTACGTATGGAATAAACTCGCCGAAGAAATCCACGACGCCGATTGTCAGAGCGTAGTTGATCCCGAAGAGCCCACTGACCCCGCCCACGAACAGCGAAGTGACCAGTGCAATGAGAGCAAGCGCCTCGATATATCTCCTGGTGCTTGCAGCGACCTGCGCAAGCGCGACCTCTGCAAGATCCTTCTGTGTACGGATAAACGGCAGCGACAGAGACATCTCGTAGTAGCCATGAGAACCGCTCATGAAAAAATACATGAGCACGAAAAACGGGAGAAGTGCGCTAACACTTAGTAGTCTCTTGGACGATGCCGTGACGATATTCTGTCCGAATTGGATCGCGGCTTTTTGGACTGCGTCGAGAACGGCCGTGATGGTGTCCTTCGCCGACCCCAGCTGAAGACGATCCAGCCATGTCGAGAGTCTGGAGAAATATCCCTGAACCGTCTTTGCGTAATCAGGAAGAGCTGTCACAAGCGACCTCGTTTCGCGTACAAGAGGAGGAATCGTGATCGCCACCAATCCGACGAATGCCGCCACGATTCCCAGAACAACAATGGCACACGTGATACCCATGGGAAGGTGGGTCTTCCGATTGAGCCAGCGTGCAATTGGCAAGAAGAGAAACGCCGCGAATGCCGCGGCGATTCCCAGAGACACGATGCTACGAAGACTCCACAGGAGCCAGACGGCCCACGTGGCCACAGCGATGCTCAGGACCGACAGAAGAACGACACGCAGAGCACTGGTTTCCTTACTGCTCAGCCTCATCTTCAGCCTCCGCTGGGGCGACCTCCTTGATAATTGCTTCCGCAGCAATAACACAGCTGCCCTTGGACTTCAGTCGGATCACTTTCACGCCCGAAGAGACTCTTCCAAGCAGGGGGAGCCTCTCGGCAGGGGTACGAATCGTCTGGCCCGTACTCGTGGACACGACGACATCCTGGTCGGCGGTTCCCGTCGTAAATGCCGCCAGTGGACCGGTCTTCTCGGTGACACGATAACAAATGACACCACCGGACCCTCGGCCAACCAGGCGAACCTCGTATGGGTTCAAGCGCTTGCCGTGGCCATGTTCCGTAATGAGTGTGAACGGCACGTCGGGCCGAAGCACTTCCATGCCGACCACGAATCTGCCTCCGCGTGAGAGACGCATTCCGCGCACGCCACGGGCAGATGCCCCCATGGCACGCACAGACGTCGACCGGATCCGGACAGCTCGGCCGGAATCGGAGGCGATGAGGACCTCCTCGGTGTCCTTGACGGATCTTACAGCGACCACAGAGTCCCCTTCAACAAGCTTGATGAACGTCTTTCCTGTACTACGTATGGTAACGAACTGCGATGTAACCATCTTCTTGATACGCCCACGACGGGTCACGATGATGAATGACACGCCCTCCTGTACGGCGGGCAGCGCCGTCGCTTCGGTGACGAGCTCGTCCGCCCCCATACCGAGGAGAAGCGATAGATTTTCCCCTCCACCTTGCCGCTTCTCTTCAGGAAGACGGTATGCTGGAATCGAGTACACGCGTCCTTTGTTGGTGAAGAGCAGCATGCACTGCTTCGTACGGACGGTGAAGTACTTGCTGATATAGTCGTCCCTCTTCAGATTCATGCTCGCGACTCCCAGTCCTCCGCGACCCTGAACCTTGAACGTCGAACTCGGGATAATCTTGGCATAGCCGTTTTTGGAAATGACGACCATGACCTCTTTGTCCTCGATGAACTGCTCGTCATCGTCCTCCCCGCGGCCATCGTCCTTCAAGATCTGAGTGCGGCGTGGGTTTCCATATTTGCGGGCGACCTCGACAAGCTCATCCCGGATGTAGACACGGATCCTGTTGGGGTCTGCCAGCATCGCAGAGAGCCTCTCTATCTCTGTCTTATTCTCTTCAACCTCTTTCGTCAGCTTCTCGACCTCGAGCGACACCAGAGACCGCATGCGCATCTCAAGAATCGCCTCCACCTGCCGGTCGTTGAGTCCAAAGTTCTCGATGAGGCGAGCCGATGCGTCGTCCATAGAGGAAGACGCAGTCAGGATTTCTGTCACTCGCTTGATGTTTCGAATGGCGATAACAAGAGCGTTGAGGACGTTCAGACGTTCCTCGTGCTTGCGGAGTTCCAGAGCGAACCTCTTGCGTAGCGTTGCCTCGCGGAAGTCCAGGAATGTAGCGAGAACGTCGCCCAGGGGGAGGGTCCGCGGCACGCCGTACAGGATTCCGAGCATGCTGACGTGGAAATGCTGCTGGAACTGAGTATGTCTGCGCAGCAGCAGGTCAACTCGCTCCGGAACCGCATCTTTCTTCAACTCAAGCACGACCCGGATGCCCTCGCGGCTGGATTCGTCGCGCAGGTCAGACAGTTGTGTCAGGCGCTTGTCCTTCATCAGGTTGGCAACCTTCTGGACGAACTCGGCCTTATTTACCTCAAACGGCAACTCTGTAATGATGAATCGCGTCTTGTTGCCATCCTTCTCGATCGTGTACTTTCCTCTCGTGACGACATTGCCTCGGCCGGTAGCGATGTATTCGTCGATACCGTCCGTGCCAACAACGAGGCCACCGCCCGGAAAGTCGGGACCCTTGATAAACGACCGGATCTGCGCGGGGTCCTCGGGCTCATCACTGATCCGGCAGTCCAGCATGTACTTCAGGGCATCGATCAGTTCGCCGAGGTTGTGAGGGGGGATATTGGTAGCCATGCCGACAGCAATTCCGCTGGAACCGTTGAGTAGAAGCTGCGGTACTTTGGCTGGAAGGATGCTCGGTTCCTCCAGGCTGTTGTCAAAGTTCGGCGTGAACTCGACGATCTCCTTATCCAGCTCGTCCATCATGAGTGCAGAGACAGGAGCCAGCCGTACCTCAGTATAACGCATGGCTGCTGCAGAATCGCCGTCAATGGATCCAAAGTTACCGTGACCATCGATCAATGGATATCTGAGGGAGAACTCCTGCGCCATCCGGACCAGCGAATCGTAAATAGCGATATCACCGTGAGGATGGTACTTGCCCAGGACGTCGCCGACAATACGGGCGCTCTTCTTGTACGGCTTGTTCCAGAAACACCCTAGTTCATACATGGCGAAGAGGATACGGCGATGCACTGGCTTCAGACCATCGCGGAAGTCCGGCAGCGCTCGACCGATGATAACACTCATGGAGTACTCGAGGTAGGACTTCTTCATCTCCTCCTCGACGTAGACGTTGAATACTCTATCGTTTTCTGGCATCAGTGTCCCTCACTCCGTCAAATGTCCAAGTTGTAAACTTCACGCGCGTGATCAATGATAAATTTACGACGAGGCTCTACCTTCTCGCCCATGAGCAGCGTGAAGATGCGTTCAGCCTCCTCGGCTTCCTCCAAAGTGACACGTCCCATGAGGCGAGTTTCCGGGTCCATCGTCGTCGACCACAACTGCTCAGGGTTCATCTCTCCCAGTCCTTTGTACCGCTGGACATCAGGCTTACCCTTCGTTTGGGACAGGAGTGTCCGAAGTTCGTCGTCAGAGAACGCATAGCGCGTTGACTTGCCATCAATGACAGCAAAAAGTGGAGGCTGGGCAAAGTAAATATTCTGGTTGACAACGAGCGGGCGCATGTAGCGGTAGAAGAACGTGAGCAGCAATGTCCGGATATGTGCTCCGTCAACATCGGCATCCGTCATGATAACGATCTTGTGATACCGCAGCTTCTCGAGTTTGATATCGTCCATGACGCCCGTGCCGATGGAAGTAATGAGGGCCTTGATCTCCTCATTCTCGAGGGCTCGTTGGATACCGACCTTCTCTACGTTGAGAATTTTGCCCCTCAGAGGCAAAATCGCCTGCGTACGCCGGTTCCGGCCCTGCTTGGCACTGCCGCCTGCAGAGTCCCCCTCGACAATGTAGAGCTCTGATTCAGCCGGGTCCTGGGACGAGCAGTCTGCAAGTTTGCCCGGCAGGCGTCCGCCGTCCAGCTCGGTCTTGCGCCGAACGAGATCACGCGCCTTGCGCGCCGCTTCACGCGCAAGCTTCGCACTGACAGCCTTGTTGGCCATTGCCTTGAACTCATCGATGTGCTTGTCGAGGTACAGCTCCACCTCTTCCTCGACCGCAGCCTCCATGGGTCCCTTGAGATCAGCATTCCCAAGCCGCGTCTTGGTCTGGCCCTCAAACTGCGGGTCAGGGATGCGGAGGTTGATGATGACCACGAGACCTTCACGAATGTCCTCACCGCCGAGACTTTCCTCAGGCTTCATCAGCTTCACCTGCCGCGCCTTCGCGTTGAACAGGCGCGTGTAGGCATTCTTAAAGGCCAGTTCATGGACACCGCCGTCCACGGTGTTGATATTGTTGACGTAGGAGATCATCTGGTCGTTGTAGCCGGTGTTGTACTGAAAGGCAACCTCGAGAAAGAAACCTTCCGTATCTCGCATGAAATGCACGGGATTCGGTGGTACGACCTCACTGCCTTCGTTCATATATCGCACGAACTCAATGAGTCCCTTGTCATACTTGAAGACCTGAACCTCTTCAGTTGCGTGGTCGACGAAGTCGATTTCCAACCCGGAGTTCAGGAAAGCCAATTCGCGCAGACGCTTGGCGATGCGCTCAGGATCAAAGATAAACTCACCAAAAATCTCTTCGTCTGGAGTAAAGCTCACATATGTGCCTGAAACGCCAGCGGGAATGCCCTCCTCCTTGACACGGAGGTGATAGATGGGTTTGCCGCGACTGAACTCTTCCTGGAACACCTTTCCCCACTGCGTCACTTCGACGTAGAGACGGTTCGAGAGAGCATTGACGCAGGAGACTCCGACGCCATGCAAACCACCGGAGACGTGATAGCTCTTCTTGTCAAACTTGCCACCGGCGTTGAGGCGCGTCAAAGCTACCTCGACACCCGATATGCCCAGCACGGGGTGCATGTCGGTTGGTATACCGCGGCCGTTGTCGCGCACGTCGACGGTCTTGTGGTCTGCGCTGAGCCCAACGTCGATCCTGGTACAGAAGCCAGCCATGGATTCGTCAATTGCGTTATCCACGACTTCCTGCACGAGATGATGCAGACCACGCGAGTCGGTCGACCCTATATACATTGAAGGTCTGGTTCGAACATGTTCCAGACCTTCAAGTACCTTGATGTCTCTTGCGGTGTACTGGGAATCCTGCATGCGCAATCCTCCTGTTTTCTGACAATTACATGGTATCATGAAACAGAGGAAATGCAATGCAGGAACAAGGGTTCAGGCCCTTTCCGTATTCGCCTATGTCAAGTACATCTCTGTCAGATGATCGTCGGACGCTAGGATAGCCGGTCAAACGCCTCCCAGACAGCCTTTGCGACCTTCTGTGACTCCCGTTCGAGAGCCTCTCTGTCTACGGCCAGGACCTGGTGTCCTTTCACAGCAACATTTCCGTTGACAACGACAGTGTCGACCAGATCCGCGGACATGCCAAAAAAAACGTGGCCGAAAGCATTCTCCGAGCTTAACGGAGTAGGACTCGCGTAGTCGACAAGAATGAAGTCTGCAGCAGCCCCTTCTTCCAACCGGCCCACTGTGCATCCCGTACAACGCGACACAATATCGGCATTCGTCTCGATCTGAGCCTTTTGCACCTCAGCCCAGAAACCGGCCGGATCCTCGTATCGGTGCCTGAGCCCCACGAGGGTATTCCGAAACTCCTCAAACATGTTCGCCGTATAGCCATCGGTCCCTATGCCGACCTGTATGCCGGCCTCCAGCATCTCTCGAACGGCCGGAAGACCGACTGCATTGTTCATGTTGGACATGGTGTTTACGACGACGGGCGTTCCGGACTTCGCAAGCAATTCCCGCTCCGATGCGTCGATGCCGATACAGTGTACCGCAATCGACCGGGGACCGAGCAATCCCGCATCGTCCAGACGGGTCACGATGCGTTTGCCATACTTTTCGACACTGTCTTCCTCGTCAACGGCACCCTCAGCTACATGAACGTGATACCCAACGTTACGCGACCCGACTCTCGCGCGCAAGGTGGTGAGGGTGGTGTCTGAGACCGTGAACGAGGCATGCAGGCCAACCATGCTTGAAGCCAGCCCTCCCTTTCCCGTAACCTCGTCGAAGAAACGAATGTTCTCGTCAACGCCTGCGATCGCACCCTGTATGCCATTACGATCAGTGATCTCATAGGAAAGCACGTGCCGCAAACCGATCTTGCTCAACGCATCAGACAGTATCGACAGGCTTCCAGCGATGTAGCTGGGTGAAGCATGATGGTCGACGATGGTCGTCGTTCCAGAGCGCAGAGAGTCCATCCCGCTGAACGTTGCGCTCATCCAGCAGGCGTCCTTGAGCAAGGAACGGTCAAGACGCCACCAGAGGTCCTGGAGTACGTCGAGGAAGCTATGAGATACACGCCCAGTGCTGATACCTCGCGAGTACATCGAGTACAGGTGCATATGCGTGTTGAGCAGCCCCGGGAGCAACGTCATACCGGCGGCGTCAATCTCCTGCCTTCCTGCAACCGGCCGTGCGATATCCACTGGAACGTCCCCCGCGGCCAGACCAGAAATCACGCCGTCCCGCGCCAGAAGCCATCCCCGGTCGACGACAAAACCCCTCGTCGCCGGGTAGACAATGCGAGCGTTCCTGACGAGGAGTTCTGCCATCCCCTGCCCCTACTTCTTGTTGACGAAGTCGACGCCGGCCTGCAACGCCTTCTTATTGACCTCGATGAGAGCAGCTTTCTTGCCCGTCAGGAACACTGACAAAGCCCCATGGACAGACGCTATGCTAATGGGGTTGACCTTGCCAAGATAGGCACCCAGCAGCACCATATTGGTAAATTTCGAGTTGCCCAGCTCTGTCGCGATGTCCGTCGCAGGAATGTACACCACGTCCAAGTCCGCACGGGAAGCCTTCCTGTCAATCAGGGTTGAATCGATGACGAGCAATCCTCCCTTCTCGATGACAGGCTCGAACTTGTCGAACGACTGCCGATTGAAGACGATCGCTGCCTGTGGTTCAGTCAGAAGTGGAGAGGCAATCGGCTCGTCCGCGACTACCACTGCGCAGTTGGCCGTTCCACCACGTTGCTCTGGACCGTACGAGGGCAACCACGTGACCTCCTTGCCCTCCTCCATGCCTGCGCGTGCCAGAAGTTCGCCAATAAGCATGACACCCTGTCCGCCAAATCCTGCAATGACGACGTTGTGTTCCATCACAGCACCCCCTCGACGACCTTGAACTCGCCAAGTGGGAAGTAGGGCATGACTTCCTTACGGACGCGTTCCATTGATTCCACAGGCGTCAGCTTCCAGTTGGTCGGACAGGTCGACAGGCACTCGACGAGTGAGAATCCAATACCGCGCACCTGAGCATTGAAGGCCTTGCGCATGGCACTCTTCGCCTTGCGGATGTTGACTGGCGAATCCAGAGAGACACGAGCGATATAGGCAGGCCCGTCAAGCTGGGCGAGCATCTCGGCTACACGGATAGGAAAACCGTTGGCCTGGGGAGTGCGGCCAAGAGGACTCGTCGTGGTCTTCTGGCCAAGAAGCGTCGTTGGCGCCATCTGGCCTCCGGTCATACCGTAGTTCCCATTGTTGATGAAGATGACGGTAATGGGCCAGCCCCGTGCCGCAGCATGGACGATCTCGGCCATGCCGATGCTGGCAAGATCGCCGTCTCCCTGGTAGGTAAACACGAAGTTGTCTGGATTCGTGACCTTGATGCCGGTGGCCATCGCTGGAGCCCTGCCATGCGCCGCCTCGACACTGTCGAAGTTGAAGTAGTCATATCCAAGAACGGCACAACCAACTGGCCAGACCCCAATGGTCTTGTCCACGAGTCCCATCTCATCCACCAACTCGGCGACAAGCCGATGGGCAACTCCATGCGTACATCCTGGACAGTAGTGTGTTACCTTGTTTGCCCACGACGTGGGACGTTCGTAGATGACTTTCATCTGTTCAGCCATGGCTCTACCGTCCTTTCCCGAACTGCTCTTCGAACGCCGCTAGTATTTCCTGAGGTCCCGGCACGACTCCGCCGCCCCGCCCATACCAGCCCAGAGGCATCTTGTCACAAAGAGTCAGCTGGACATCCTCAAACAGCTGCCTGTACGCAAGTTCGACCGTCAGAGTCCCTTTCAGTTTGCCAACGTACGCCTGCATCTGCTTTGCAGGAAATGGCCAGACTGTTATCGGACGCAGCAACCCGAGTTTGATGCCCTTGTCACGTGCAACGCGTACTGTCGTTTTCGCAATGCGCGCCATCGTTCCATACGCGATGATAGCGTAGTCGGCATCGTCCATCTGGTACTCCTCGATGCGGCTTTCAGCCTGTTCGACCTGCGCGTATTTCGCCTGGAGTTTGAGGTTCCATTGCTCCAGTCCGGCAGCATCCAGCGTAAGGCTGGTAATGATATTTGCATGGTCACGTCCATGTCGCCCGACCGTTGCCCACTCCGGTGTCTTCAGCGTCGAAACATCAATCCTGGTCTTGAACTCGACGGGTTCCATCATCTGTCCGATGAGACCATCAACAATAACCATGACCACCATGCGGTACTTGTCCGCCAGTTCGAACGCATCGACAAACAAGTCCACGCCTTCCTGGATCGATGAGGGAGCAAGGACAATGCGTTTGTAGTCCCCGTTGCCGCCCCCTTTGACCGCCTGGAAGTAATCCGCCTGAGCGGGAGCAATGTTGCCGAGACCAGGCCCGCCACGCATGGCATTCATGACGACACATGGGACATTGGAGCCGCTGATGTAGGAAATGCCTTCCTGCATCAGGGAAATACCTGGGCTCGAGGACGACGTCATCACCCGAACACCAGCGCAGGCAGCACCGTAGACCATGTTGATAGACGCAACCTCGCTTTCAGCCTGCACGAATCTGCCACCAACCTCCGGGAGACGGCGGCTCATGTACTCGGGCGTCTCATTCTGTGGTGTGATTGGATAGCCAAAGTAGTAGCGACACCCCGCCTGGATGGCACCTTCGGCAAGGGCTTCCGCCCCCTTCATGAGAACCTTGTCGCTCATGCCTTCACCTCTCTGTGCAGCTCAATGGCAATATCAGGGCAGACCAGCGCGCACGAACCGCAACTGGTGCATTTGTCCTGATCCGTGCACTGTGCAGGTCTGAAACCACGGGCATTCAGTCGATCACTTATGATCAGGATCTTGACAGGACAAATGCTGACGCACAGACCACAACTCTTGCACCGCTGTTCGTCAATAGAGACTCTTTCCAAGGTAGACCTCCATATTGCTTCAGAATTCCGTTTGCGACCCGACTGTATCCAGAATACGATTGAAAACACGAATCACCGACAGAAGCCCGGCCGCACCTGGCGCGAGTCGATGCACTACCTGGTCAGCATACTCCGGCGACACAAGCACTGCGACGACAGGCAACCCTTCACTATCGCCGAGAGCCTTGACAGCATCGTAGCCGCGCTGTACGTCTTCCGCAGTCGTCTCCGCCTGCAGATTCGTGTTGGCAACAAGTCCAGTCACCTCAAGGCGCGCACCTGAGCGAATAGCCATCAGCATACGTTTCAGGCCATCAGCGCTATCCATTCCCGGTCGCAGCGTGTTCACCACGATGTACAGGCTATAGTCACTGGCAATAATCGTTTCACGAAACTGGGCAACAGCTCCTGCCCCGATGGCGTCTCCACCAACATCGATGACCTTGATTGTCTCTCGAGAAGACAGAAGCGCATGCAGATTACGAGGAAACGTCGGGATGTCTGCATGAAGCAGTCGACGCTCCGGTTCGACGATGGTCAGTCTCCCTGCTTCGTCCTCAGTAAGCAGCCGCAACATGTCACGAAGCCGAAAATAGGGCTTGACGACATCCAGGTCGCATAGTGTAACCGGGGACGTCGTCACCCGGATCAGAGACAGGGCGAGGTTGATAGCGACCTCGGTCTTGCCCGACCCGGATGGCCCGGCAAATACAATCGACTGGCCTGTCCGCGGGCGACCAAACAGATCGGCAAGTTCACGCATCGGTCTGCACGTCCAATGTACTCAGGGCCGTCCGCTACCCGCCTGCTCCGGCGGATACACTCCGGCGGGTACCGAACCATCCAGTACACGGAGCACGCCCAAAGCCAGCGCTTTCATCTCGTCCTCGCCCGGATAGACCTTGATGGGTGCGATGAACTGGACACGTCTCGTGATCTCGTCGACGAGGAAAGCCGACCGGGCGATACCTCCCGTCATGACAATGGCGTCGACGTCTCCCTTCAATACGGTGGCCATTTCCCCAATAGTCTTCGCGACTGTGTACGCCATTGCGGTGTACACCAGGAGAGCGTGCTCGTCCCCATCGTCGATCATCTTCTCAACCGTGCGAGCGTCATTCGTTCCGAGGTGGCTGACCAACCCTCCCTTGCCTGCAAGAAGTTTCATCATCTCCGGCTGCGAATATTCACCCGAAAAGCACAATTTGACCAGCCCAACAGCCGGCAGACTACCCGCTCTCTCGGGAGCGAAGGGACCGTCACCGTTGAGCGCATTGTTCACGTCGATGACCCGACCCAGATGGTGCGCCCCAACAGAGATTCCTCCACCGAGATGAACAACGATGAGATTAGCCTCTTCATAGGTCTTGCCAAGATCTGCTGCTGCCTGTCTGGCCACAGCCTTCTGGTTGAGGGCATGAAAGATGCTCACGCGGTCAAGCCCCTTCAAGCCGGAGAAACGTGCCAGTGGGTTCAGTTCGTCGACAACGACGGGGTCTACGATGAACGCCGGAACACCCGATTCCTTTGACAGCTCGAACCCGATGCATGCGGCCAGATTAGACGCGTGTGCGCCTAGTACAGGTTCGTGCAGGTCGTGCACCATCGTCTCGTCGACGCGATATGTCCCTGAGGGAAGCGGTCGTAGCAGTCCTCCCCTGCAGGCAATAGCCGACAGATCGACCACGGCTGTGCTGTGGCGGGTGAGGAAATCTTTGACAATCGCCAGCCGCATTGGCAGCTGGTCCATGAGCGAGACAAATTGGGTGATAGTCGCAGCGTCGTGCGAAACGGTTTCCGCCGCGACAGGAGTCCTGTCTTCGAAGATCGACAGCTTGGTGCTTGTAGAGCCAGGATTGATGACAAGAATCCTGAATGGCAAGGCGGCCTCCAATATGCTAGACAGACCAGCACGAAAAGGAGGGCGCGCTAGACGCGCCCTCCAGAGAGAACTACTATCTATCAGGCTACCCAGCCGCGAACCTTGACGGCCTCGCCGATACGCTCGACTGCGACCATGTCTGCGGCCATCCTCATCGTGACCTTGTCTGCCTTGTGCTTGGTGTACATATTGTGGACACGCTCGAATGCCTCGGTCATGACACGTTCAAGCTTCTCATTGACTTCTTTCTCAGACCAGTAGTAACCGTAGTTGTTCTGAACCCATTCAAAGTAGGAGACGGTGACACCGCCGGCGTTGCCCAGAATATCCGGAATGACAAAAGCACCATTCTTCTCAAGAATCTCGTCTGCATCAGGGTTGACGCCACCATTGGCAAGTTCCACGACGATCTTTGCCTTGACGTCCTTTGCATTGTCCTTGAGAATAGCGTTCTGGAGAGCTGCAGGTATATAGATGTCGACGTCCAGCGCGCGCAGTTGTTCGTTGGACACGTTGTCGAGCCCCTTATAACCCTTCACAGTGCCGTTTTTGTTCTCGTAGGCCTTGAGATCATCGGGGTTGATACCCTTGGGGTCGTAAACACCACCGCTGACCATCGTAATGGCAACAATCTTTGCGCCATCTTCCTCACGAAGGATCTTGGCAGCATAGAAGCCAACGTTGCCAAAACCCTCAACGGCGACAGTAGCGCCCTTGAGGTTCATCCCCATCTTCTTTGCAGCGAGGCGCAGGCAATAGACGCCACCAAGCCCGGTCGCAGCAGTCCTGCCAAGAGACCCGCCAAGGATAAGGGGTTTCCCAGTCATGAGGGCAAACGCGTTGTGGCCAGTCAGCTTGCTGTACTCATCGACCATCCATGCCATGATCTGACCGGTCGTGTTGACATCGGGTGCGGGAACATCACGGTCGGGGCCGACAAACGTCCCCAGCGCGCGGATGTATCCACGGGAAAGTCTCTCGAGCTCGCCGATGGACAACTTCGTGGGATCGACAACGATACCTCCCTTGCCACCACCATATGGGAGACCGACGACGGCGCACTTGAGCGTCATGAGGGTCGCCAGAGCCTTAACATCATCGAGGGTCTCGTCCTGATGGAATCGGATGCCACCCTTGGTCGGTCCAACCGCGTCGTTGTGCTGGCAGCGGAACCCCTGGAAAACCTTTGTGGTGCCATCATCCATGCGAACAGGAATGGAAACGCTGAGCGTCCTCTGTGGGTTGCGGAGAATCTCCGTGATTTCGGGATTTTGACCGAGCTTCGTGCCTGCAATCTGAATTCTGTCTTGAGCTACCTGGAACCAGTTTTTCTTCTCGCCTGCCATAATAGCCTCCGTGACGTGTGGTGTTGGCTCTAAGGGAGAATGGAGAGCCGTCCCGTTATGGGGCTTTAAAACGCCATCTCATATTTTACGCCCATGCACCAACATTGCAAGTATTTGTGAAAAAAAACACAACTATGCACTAGATGGCACTCTTGATAAGCTGCAGTACGTCAGTGGCATGATCAAAGATGTCCTCCTCGAACACGACCTTGGGATAATGCCAGTTCCCGTAGAACTCCTCGTACTGCTTGTTCAGACCCTCCAGGTAGTCTCCGCTGATGTTCTCAATGCTGCGATTGCGTTTGCGGATATTGGCAAGGAGTGTCGGGACGTCCCGGCGAAGATACACGAGCAGGTTGGGATTGGGAAGCCGGCGTACCATGAGCTGATAGAGCTTGTCATAGGTATTCCACTCGTCTGGCGACAGGAGTCCATCGCGCACAAGTGCCTTGGCGAAGATCTCGCGATCCTCATAGATGGAACGGTCAAGGATTGCGGGGACATCGCTCATTAGAACGTGGTTCAGAATCTGCTCATACCGGAGAGCCAGGAAGCTGATCTGTGTCGCAAATGCCCAGCGACGCATGTCCTGGTAATAGCTGGGCAGGAATGGGTTGTCGCCGAACGCTTCAAAGTAGACGGAAAAACCAAGCTCACGTGAGATCATCTGAGCGAGCGACGTCTTCCCTGCACCGATGTTTCCTGCAATGACCAAGTACATGATTTCCCCCTGCTCCCGTCAACATCCAGGATCTGCCCCTTCTGATCCTTGTAGTTGTTCATATTAGCAGCAATCGACTCCCTTGCAAAACCAACCCTGCATCTATAATGTATATGCTTGTCTGTGACATCAGGAGGAAACCTTGTATCTGAGCAAAGTCTTTGCACCACGTCTGCGTGAAGTTCCCCAGGACGCCGATACCATAAGCGGCCAACTCATGCTTCGCGCCGGCCTGCTTCGCAAATCGGCGTCCGGTATCTACACCTATCTCAATCTTGGCCTGCGCGTCAAGCAGCGTATAGAGGAAATTGTGCGCCAGGAGATGGACAGCCATGGCGCCCAGGAAATCCTGATGCCCTTGTTGATGCCCGCTGAACCCTGGCAGGCGACTGGCCGTTGGGATCTGTACGGCGACGAAATGTTCAAACTGACTGACAGGAAGGGCCGTTCGTTCTGCCTGGGGCCAACACATGAGGAACTGGTCACATCTGTTGTCGGCAGTGAGCGCCATTCATACAAAGAATTGCCGTTCAACCTGTACCACATCACCAACAAGTATCGGGATGAGATTCGCCCCAGGTATGGGCTGATTCGCAGCCGTGAGTTCACGATGATGGACGCCTACAGCTTCGATCGCGACGAGGCCTCCATCGAGCCGAACTATGCCCTCATGTTTGAGGCGTACAATAACATTTTCCACCGTGTGGGCCTCACGTTCCGCCCTATCCAAGCAGATTCTGGCGCTATCGGTGGTTCGTCGTCCCACGAGTTCACGGTTCAGGCAGACAACGGAGAGTGTTCCTACGCCGCATGCGACAACTGCGGCTATGCTGCCAACCTCGAACTCTCGAAAGCGCATCCAGCAACAAGCTCTGACAGTGCTACGGGTACTCCACCCGCCCCGGAAAGCATAGCCACACCTGGCATCCACTCCATCGAAGAGGTCACCCGCTTCTTTGCCGTCGATCCAGGCACCGTTCTCAAATCCATTCTCTATGTCGCTGACGACAAACCCTGGCTCCTCGTGGTTCGAGGAGACGACGATATCAACGAGGTCAAGCTCCGGAAAGCCGTGCAAGCCCGTGAGGGCCGGCTGGCGACCGACGAGGAAGTGCTGAACATCCTCGGCGTTCACCCTGGTTCAGTCGGACCAATGCAGACGGCAGTACCTATCGTTGTTGATGAGATGGTTCGTCGGGACGTCGCCTATACCGTCGGAGCCGGCAAAGATGGGTTCCACATCAGGAATGCGTTCTTTGGACGGGACTTTGACTCGACTGTCGTGGCAGACATAAGGACTGTCCGGGCGGGGGACCTTTGCCCCGTGTGCGGCCATCCGCTGCATACGGCTACAGGTATTGAGGTCGGTCACACGTTCAAGCTCGGTACGAAGTACTCAATTCCTCTTCATGCCAACTATGTCGATGAGGATGGCAGCGAGAAGCCTTATTTTATGGGATGCTACGGCATTGGCATCGGGCGCACACTGGCAGCCATCATCGAGCAGCATCACGACGACAAGGGGATTGTCTGGCCCATGTCCGTCGCCCCCTTCCAGGTCGTTGTCGTTCCCCTCAACAAGGGCGACGATGCAGTCTGGCATGCTGCGCTGGAACTTTACGAAGGACTCGAGAAGGCCGGGATTGACGTCATTCTTGATGACCGAAGCGAGTCGGCAGGTGTCAAGTTCAACGATGCTGACCTTATGGGTTTCCCGATCCAGGTTGTCGTCGGCAATTCCTTCCTCAAGACTGGCAATTTCGAGGTCACTCTCCGCAGCAACAAGACAGACAAGAAAGCCGTCTCTGCCTTAGAGGCAATCGCATTCATTGTCGATCTGGTGCGAACGACAGAGTAGCGCAGGCAAATTGACACCCGGCTGTTAACCAGTAAAATAGAAACACAGCATCTATGCCAAAGGAGGAATCATGAAGGTTTCAATCGATCAGGAGACTTGCATCGGGTGTGGCGCTTGCGTCGCCCTGTGCGATACTGTATTCAGACTCAATGATGAGCTCGGCAAGGCCGAGGTCATCCCAGGTGCCGATTGTGGCGCTGCCGGTTGCTGCAAGGAAGCCGCCGAGTCCTGCCCCGTCGCCTCAATTACCGTCGAAGAATAGTCTGCTGCCCCATAAGGCAACCAGAAGGCCCCGTCAACATGTCGCTGACGGGGCCTTCTGGTTGCCAGACAGCGGATACGCTATCCTGCGTACCGTCCCAGAACAATGGAGACGTTGTGACCTCCAAATCCGAACGAACTCTTGAGAATATGCTGAACGTCGGATGAACGTGCAATGTTCGGAACGTAGTCCAGCGGACACTCGGGGTCGAACGTGACATAGTTGATGGTGGGATAGATCAGTCTGTTCTTGATGGTCAACATGCAAGCTATGGTCTCTATAGCGCCGGCAGCACCCAGCAGGTGGCCGGTCATGGATTTTGTGGAACTCACAGGAACAAGGTGAGCTCGACTTCCAAAAAGCGTCTGCAAGGCAAATGACTCGGTCCGGTCGTTCGCCGGAGTCGATGTTCCGTGTGCATTGACGTAGTCGATATCGAGTGGAGAAAGCCCTGCGCGCTCGATGGCGGTACGCATGGCCCGCACGATCTGTTTCGCCTCAGGATCAGGCGACGTCATATGGTACGCATCTGATGTTACTGCCTGAGACAGGATCTCGCCATAGATATGCGCCTCCCTGGCAAGCGCATGGTCAAGCCGCTCCAGAATCAGGATTCCTGCGCCTTCGCCCATGACGAATCCATCGCGTTCCTTGTCGAAAGGCCGGGAAGCATGTCCTGGATCATCATTCCGCGTAGAAAGTGCGCGCATGTTGGCAAAAGCTCCGATACCGGTCATTGTCACCGCAGCATCGGACGCCCCTGTCACGATAACGTCTGCGTCGCCTCGCCGAATAGCCTCAAGAGCATCCCCCAGCATCTGGGTACCACTCGCGCAGGCGCTGACGACTGAACTAGTCCCTCCATAGAGCTTGAACCGCTGAGCTATGGTTCCCGGGATGGAGTCCACAAGCATCTTTGGAATGAGAAATGGGGAAAGGCGCGAAGGCCCCTTGACGGCAACCTGCAACACTTCACTTTCAAAGGACGCGAGACCACCTATACCGCTCGTGACGTAGACGGCGATTCGTTCCCTGTCCTCAGCCTCCAGATCCAGCCGTGAGTCCACCAGGGCCTCTTGCGCAGCCGCAAGCGCCAGTTGCTGTACACGGTCGGTACGTGCAACGTCACGCTTCTCGAAGTAGTCCTCCGGGTTGAAGTCCTTTACTTCGGCTGCGATACGACAGCTGAGGGCGCTTGCATCGAACCGGGTGATCGGTCCCACACCTGACATGCCAGCCGCGAGTCCCGCCTCAAACGCAGGGACATTGTTTCCGATCGGCGACACAATGCCAAGCCCCGTTATGACGACACGGGTCCGCTCCATGGAAATTCTGTCTCCTGCAGCGTCAGGCAATGTGGGACATTACGTAGTCTACTGTCTGCCCCACAGACGCAATCTTCTCGATGTCCTCGTCGGGAATTGATGTTCCAAAAGCGTCTTCCAGTGCCATCGTAATGTCGACCAATGCCAGAGAGTCGGCGCCAAGATCCTTGACGTATTGAGCCTCATCAGTAATGCGAGACTCTTCGACACCCAGTTTTTCCTTGGCAATATCTACTACCTTCGAGCGGATTTCTTCCTTGGTCATAAGATTCCTCCTGAAAGAAGAATATCCAAGCACTTCAGAGAGACAATCCCCCGTCAATCGCAAGCACTTGGCCGGTAATGTACGAAGCGTCTTCACTTGCAAGGAACACCACAGCTTTGGCAACGTCGCTTGGCGTTCCGGCCCGCCTAAGTGGAATATTAGCAAGATACGAGGATACGACCTCATTGTCAAGCGAGCTCGTCATGTCTGTCTCCACAAATCCGGGCGCAACGACATTGACGGTGACCCCGCGTGACCCCAGTTCCTTCGCCGCCGTCTTCGCAAGAGCGATAACACCTGCCTTGCTCGCCGCGTAGTTGGCCTGCCCGGCGTTCCCTCCCAGTCCGACTACCGACGAGATCAGGACAATGCGTCCGGATTTCTGACGCATCATATGGCGGGCAGCTGCCCGCGTTACATTGAACGTGCCGGTGAGATTCGTTCGCAGCACGTCGTTCCACTTCTCATCCGTCATCCGGACCAGCAAGGCGTCTCGGGTGATACCCGCGTTGCTGACCAGGATGTCCAGCGAACCTGTCAGCATGATACTCCGTGCAACCAGATCGTCAGCCTGAGCGACGTCCCCAACATCCGCCTGCACTGCTTCACAGACCCGACCCATCGCAGTGATGGCTGTGACAACTTCTTCTGCCGCCACGCGGTTTTGATGAAAATCGATAACGATATTGGCTCCCTGCATGGCCAGCTCGAGAGCAATGCCTCTACCGATGCCTCGGGATCCACCCGTAACCAGGGCTGTCTTTCCTTCCAGCGTCATTGCCATGTCTCCTCCTCCACGGCTCTGACGTTTCCTTCAGGAATCGCCTTCCGACCAAGTGCCGTCAGCACACCCTTCGGTCCGACCTCCAGGTACTCACTCGCTCCCATTCTCTGAAGTGTCTCCATCGTACGCACCCACTGCACCGGGCTCTTGAACTGCGCGACAAGGCACTCCTTGATTGTCTCGGGATTATCTTCCGGTACTGCCGCCACATTGTTCACGACAGGAAAACGAGGCCGGGAAAACGGGATATCATGCACGACCGTCGCAAACTCGGCAGCACCGCCAGCCATGATGGATGAATGAAATGGGGCGCCCACCCGAAGCTTGATCGCGCGTCCTCTGCCGATCTCCTTCACGGCCCCAATGACGCGATCCACAGCAGCCATCTCGCCGGACACCACCGTCTGGTCGGACGCGTTGTAGTTGGCAGCTTCCACGATTCCGGCCCGACGCCCTTCAACAAGAACACGCTGCAGATCGTTGTCGTCCAATCCTACGATAGCAGCCATCGTACCCGGCGATCCAGATACAGCCTTTGCCATGATCTCTCCACGTTGTCGCACGAGTCGAATACCATCCTCAAACGTGAAGACGCCAGCACAACACAGCGCGCTGAACTCCCCCAGGCTGTGCCCGGCGGCAACATCGCAGCCCATACCCCTGCTCGCAAGTGTCTCGACCCATGCCATCTCGGTCACAAAGAGGGCAGGCTGGGTGTTCTCGGTGCGAGTCAGCGCCGCCTCATCACCTGCCTCGACAAGGTTCCATAGGTCAAGACCGAGCACGTCACTTGCCTGCCCAAACAGCCTGCGAGTCAGAATCGGGTCGACTACTTTACCGGCCATTCCCACGTATTGTGAACCCTGCCCGGGAAACAGAAATGCTATCATGACTGCCTCCTCCTGTTGTCAGCGCTCATTGCACGACCACCACAGTACTTCTTGCACCAGGGAACCGCGAGGAAGCCAGAACCCAGCATTCGTCAATGCCACCCACGGTAAAAAAGACGGGGTCGCAGTTGCCACACATCTCCGTGTGGCACTGCAACCCCGTCAATCTGAACCTATCTGGAAGTATTCTTCTGGAAAAGCACACCAAAAGGCCAGAGTCGCCAGTTAGGCCTCTGCAGGCCCTTCTGTCTCTTCGTGCTGGACAGCCTCTTCGGTCGACATGGGTTCGGCCGCCGCGGTCTCTACGTTCTCAACGGCGGGAGCTTC
>NZ_QXIW01000002.1:244-46999 GCF_003570985.1 Candidatus Cryosericum hinesii | reverse complement strand
GCGGCGTCGCCTGCCCGGGCTCACGTCCGAACAAGCCCTCGTTGCCTTCCACGCCCTTCATGCTCAGCTTGACCTTGCGTTCTTCCTTCAGGACCTCGAGCACACGAACCTTGACAACGTCTCCCACGTTCAACACATCCTCGACCTTGCGAATCTTGTCGTTGGATATCTGTGAAATGTGCAGGAGGCCGGTGACACCTTCTGAAAGCTCGATGATTGCTCCGAAGGTCAGGATGCGAATCACTGCCCCCTCGAGGATCATGCCTACAGGATAGTCTTCCTCGATGGTTTCCCAAGGATGTGGCTTCGTCTGCTTGATGCTCAACGAGACCTTGCCCGTCTCCGGGTCGACCTTGAGAACCTTCACCTTGACCTTGTCCTTCTTCTGGACGATCTCCTCGACGGGACGGCGACGACCATAAGTCAGCTCTGAGAGATGGACCAGACCTTCGACCCCATACCCGATGTCCACGAATGCACCGAACTCAGCGATACCGTTGACAGTACCCTCATAGATATCTCCAGGCTGGATCTTTGTGAAGAATTCCTTCTTCTGCTTCTGGCGGATAACCTGCATCGCTGCACGATGAGAGGCGATGATCCGGCGAAGTCTCTTGTCGAATTCAGTGACCTTGACGGGAATGTCCTGGCCAACCAGAGAAGGCAGGTTGTTGCGGTAGTCGCTGGCAACCTGTGATTGAGGCAGGAAACAGGGCACACCGATGTCAACAAGCAGGCCGCCCTTGATGGCCTTGGTGACTTTGGCAGTGACGATCGTCTGTTCCTCGAAGTACTTCTCGACATCGGCCCAGACCTCTTCCTGATCAGCCTTCAGCTTGGAGAGGACTGCCGTACCTTGTTCATCCTCTTCCTTGACGACGGCCACTTTCATCGTTTCGCCAACGTGCGCGATTTCGCCGACAGCTACATCGGTACGCATAGTCAAGCGGTTGAGCGGGATATAATAGTCTCCCTTTCCTCCGGCATTGACCATGACCCCGTCACGCTCAAGCTTGACGACGGAGACGTCAATAACGTCCCCGCGCCGCAACAGACGTGGCGCGTATCCGGCCTTGGGCGACAAGTCTGCGACAAGGGCCGCCTCGAGTTCGGACGTATTGGTCTCGTCACCTGTAACCTCGGCCTGTTCGGTCTCGGTTTCGACCTTCTCTGGTGCGGCCGCTTCTTCTGGAGTCTTTTCCTCTGCCACGTCAACAGCTGGAACAATAGGCTGTTCGACTGCTGCAAGCAGGTTCTTCACTTCAAAGAGTCCATCCGTTTCACCTGTGGTTTCTGTTCCAACGTGTTTATCCATGTCCACCATGTTGACTCCTCGCAATTAAGGATGAATGAAAATCAGTTTCTGAGTATAAAGCCAAAATGGGTGCTTGTCAAACCCTTCAAGCCCGCGTCACTACCTGCTGACGTTGGCTTTACCAGCAGAAACGGTCGTGCCGGCAAACTGGACTGCTCCGCCAGGATCGCCCTCGATCTCCAACAGCGGATTGTACTTCTCGACACGCTCCGATCTCGACAATGCCCCGCGCCACACGCTGGGGTGAGATTATATTGTCTGGTGTTCCGTCTTAGAGGACCGGGACACATTTGACCTATAAACAACAAAAAGGCAGATTGGCGAAAGTGCCAACCTGCCTGGCTGTTATTCTGTATCAATTTCGTGCAAATCAGTGATCTGCTCGACTAGATACTCACTTTCCCTGTACGTCGTGCCCAGTCGTCTCGGTCCTCTCCACGCGAGTTCCTGTATGCGGCGTCATCAGTTTTAGTACAGCCCAGGCGATCAGGGCGATAACCACCATCACAATGAGGGTTGCAGGCTCAAAGATCGCCGTGGTCTCTGCGCCGGCGGTAGTGCCCCGGGAGAAGATACCTTCGAAGATGCCCACAAGAAACTGAGTGACGCCATAGATGCCACGTACAAAACCATTGTTCGGGTTTGCTCCCAACCCTTTGAAAATCAGGCGAAAGGCTAGAACGACTTCAATTACAGCAAAGATTACGCCAACAATTCGTTTTGAGGTATTGCTTTCGGCTTTGGTATCTTGTGTCTCCATCTGCTGGGTCATTGTTCTACCTCCTGGTAGCTACCCCGCTAATCGTGTCTATTTCCTCTAATCAGGTTTACCACAACTGCAATGATCGCGAGTACCAGAAGAATGTGGATCAATCCACCCATAGTAAACGAGGTAATCATACCGAGAAGCCATAAGACGACGAGAATAACAGCAATTGTCCATAACATACGTGTCACTCCTTTGTCGATATTGTGCGCAGAAGGTTCTTGCGCGCTGGATACTCTGATGGATTCTACTTGGTTTATTATATCACCAAATTGAGGAACTTCGATTTTTCCCATAGACCTGCATCCACACACGTTCCCGACAACGTGAGGTTTCAGATTTGGACGTCTGTCCTCTTCTCGAGAGCCTGAGTCAGCGTGAATATGTCTGCAAACTCCAGATCGCTCCCTTTTGGAATACCCGTGGCAATGCGCGTAACACGCACTTCCGATGCAGCCAGCAACTTTGCGATGTACATCGCAGTGATGTCGCCGTTGAAGTTGGGATTTGTGGCAACAATAACCTCGCGCACATCGTCCAGGTGTATGCGTTCGACAAGGTGGCCTAGCTGCAGTTCTCCGGGTCCCACATGAGCTATCGGGTCGATCCGGCCGTGCAGAACATGGTAGAGGCCACGGTAGGCCCCTGTTTTCTCAATTGCAGAGAGGTCACGTATCTCCTCGACAACACACAGCAATTTCGCATCTCGCGATGAATCCTGACACACTTCACAGAGATCACCTTGAGCAAAATTGCCGCACCGTCTGCAGAAAGTGATCTCGCGCTTCGCAGCCATCAAAGATTCGGCAAGGGCACGTACATCATCCTCGGGTTGGTCCAGTAGATAAAAGACAAGCCTGTCAGCAGCCTTCGGTCCAATGCCGGGCAGATTGCCCAGCCTAGCAGAAACCTCAATGAAACGCTTGGGCAGGAACACCGCTTATCCGAGTCCGGGAATGTGCGGCATGCCGGCGGTGACCTTCTTCATGATCTCCTCAGCCTGACGATCTGCTTCGACCTGGGCTTCGCGCACAGCAGCAACGACAAGATCTGCAGCCATCTCAGCGTCGCCCAGATCAAAATCCACCTGGATGGTGATGCCGATGAGGTCTTTCTTGCCGTTGACGACAGCCGTGACAGCGCCTCCACCTGAAGTGGCAGATATCCTGCGATCCAGCAGTTCCTGGTCGGCGCGTGCTGCATCTTCCTGCATCTTCTGGGCTTGCTTCATCAGATTGTTGACGTTGTACATATGGCTCCTCCCCTATCACCTCAGGAGCCGAACAGCGACTCCGTCGCATCAAACGTCTTCTTGAGCAATTCCAGCTTGTCGTCCACCGGAACCTCTGCCACGGTTTCCTGCCGCGCAGGCTCCTGGGATCCCTCCTCGACCAGCTTGACTTGGTCCACTGCATAGGCGGACCGCGCCGCTGGGACAAGAACTTCGTCCTGCTTCTGCTCGAGCATTGTACGGAACAACTTGGTCTTGGGACCGAGAACGATCCGCAAGACGCCCTGGTCGACCCCGACTTCGCGAACATCGAGCGCCTGCAGCATCACCCCGATGGGCTTGCTGGCGTCAGAGACAAGCGCCTTGAAGTGCGCCCACTGGTCTGCAGGTTCCCCTGTGGATATGCTTCTGGTTTCTGGAACTGTCTCGTCAGGACTGCCGGGGGATACCTCAACAGCCTTCTGTACAGTCTCCATCTGCCGGACCGCAAGCCTGGGTACATCCTGCTGACTACTTGTGAACTGTACTTCATGGGAGAACTCTTCATGCGAGCGATCGAGACCCATGGGCAGGTCGAGGGCTATTGCGAGCAGGAAAGCCTGGACAAGAGGATACGGATCCGACAGGTAAACTGACTGTTGTTGGATTAGTGCAAAGGCCGCTGCAAGGTTTACCAGAGTTGCGTCTGGGAACGCCTTGAGGCGATCGTTGGGAATGCTGTCCGAACTAGGAGTCCGCAGCGTCACTTTGTCAAGAATGTACCCACTGATAAGGGCAATCGTCCTTTCAAGCAGGTCAGCAGGCTCTATTCCGCTTCGTTCCAACTGGTCCAGGACAGAGCTGACTGCCTTCGGATCGCGAGAGAGCAGAGCCTCGACAAGCAAGGAAATGTTTTCTTCGGTGGGCAGCCCCAGCAGGTCCAGCACCGTCGCGCTAGACACTGATTCGGTTCCAAACACGGAGAATTGGTCGACAAGACCTATGGCGCCTCTCATCGAACCCCCGCTGAGCGCAACTATCTGGTGAAGGGCCTCATCGGTTATGTTTGGAGCCTCAATGTTCCGAAGGCCCTGAAGGTACTGGAACATGGCCATTTCCGAAATCCGCTTGAAATCGAACCGCTGACACCGGGACAGGATCGTCTCGGGCAGTTTCTGCGGCTCTGTCGTTGCGAGGATGAACACGACGTAGTCGGGCGGTTCCTCGAGCGTCTTCAAAAGTGCGTTGAATGCCTGGACGGTGAGCATATGAGCTTCATCGATGATGAAGACCTTCTTGCGACTGCGAGCGGGGACAAACCTGGTGGACTCACGCAAGTCTCTGATCTCGTCGATGCCCCGGTTACTGGCAGCATCGATCTCGATGACGTCGATGTCCGTCCCTGACGTGATAGCTCTGCAGTGTTCACATTCCATACAGGGATGGCTGCTGGGTCCCTTGTCACAGTTCAGGGCTTTTGCCAGTATGCGAGCTACCGTCGTCTTGCCAGTACCCTTGGGACCAGCAAACAGGTATGCGTGGGAGGTCCTGCCAGTATCGACCGACCCTTTCAGAATACGTACGACCGTCTCCTGACCAATGACGCCGTCGAACGTGGTGGGGCGGTACTTTCGGTATAGTGAAACATAGCGCTCAGTGGATGCCATAGTGTTTGTAGTATATTGCCCGCGCACATCATTGCAAGAAAAGTTCAGACCACGACTTCTTGAGGCGCCAAAATGCCAGCCTATACTGTTGGAGTGAAACGATTCTTCCGAACACTCATCATTCTCATATGCGCAGTAGGTGCCGTTCTCGCTCTGACCTATGCGGGGATCGACCTGTATGGGTACAAACAACAATCTGAACGGGCTGATGTGATTTGTCTGTTCGGAGCTGCGGTCTGGGGAAACAGCCCATCGCCGGAGCTCGAAGCACGCATCTTGTGTGCGGTTCAGCTGTATCGTGAAGGACGCGCTCCGCTGCTGTTTCTGTCCGGAGGCCCTACGGGGTCGAATCTGAGTGAATCGGATGTCATGGGCGCTGTCGCTATCAAGCAGGGAGTCCCTCGCAGCGCCCTGATATTCGATAACGCAGGTGTCACCACAGCTCAAACGCTGATAAACCTCAAGCGCTACATGCAGGGGAACGCCCTAACCTCTTGCCTGATGGTCTCATCGCCCTTTCACATGGCACGAATCATGGTGCTGGCAAGCCTGTACGGCCTGCAGGCATTCACCAATCCACCCGTCGAGACACCTGTCTGGCTCAGTGTCCCACAGAGAGCAAGAGCAATAGTCCGCGAGGAGCTTGCATTGTTCAAGGACCTGCTTGTCTTCGCCGTGTCGCCTGATTAGCGGGAACGCCTGGTCAATGCGATACGGACAAAGCCCGGATGGGCAGTCCCGGACAGCAATACGCTACGGCTGAACCTCAGTGCTCGCCGTGACTCCTGTGCAGGTCGGGAAGCGATCGCTATGTCGAGACTCTCAAGGCGCCCTGTATACCGTCGAATATCCTCGGGCGACAAAGATGGCGCCCGACCCACGATGGCGTCGATGAGAGAAGAAAGAGCAACAACCCGCACACCCCCGACTGCTGTTTGAACACGGACCTTCGCCCTGACAAAAACGACCAGAGGCCGAACATGGCACGGAACCTGTGGTTTCAGCCGTCCCTTCACATACATCGCTTCCGATATGGCCTGGCGCACGAAATCGTGGTTCAGAAGTTTGCCGTTCCTGCACAGACACCCGCCCCTCAGACTGATGGTGCCGGAATGGTTCTTCGTCTCGACGACGAAAACGCCAGTTGGGCCGACGATGATATGATCGACATCGCCTGCATAGAAGCCGAGACCGTTGAACACGTGGAATTCCTGTGGTAGTCGTGAGAGAACAACGCCGACATCGTACTCGCCGCCAGCCCCACCATAGTACTGGTCGGCAGCAGCTTCTAAACTGAAGACATCGCGCACACACCAGAATCCCAGAGCCACGACGACGCACGCCGCTCCAGCGCCAAAGAAGCCCGTGGACTGGACTCCCGACCGGAACAGGAGATAAATCAGAACTCCCATCATCAGCATAGGAACAAGAGCCCGGTACATGAGCCGATCGCCCTTATGGTATGTAGCTGCTCCAGCCCTGCCATGAACTTGTGCCATCCACTCTCCCGTGAAAAGACTGCCTCGAATCGCCAGAACCATTCAGAAATGGCCCAAGTCTTTTAGTCTATACTCTTGTCGCCCACGTGCAACCCAATGCCTCCCGCATCGACTGCTGTTCGTCACATGTCGCAGTTAGCAACCACTCCAGGCTACCTCCCCACAAACAGATCGGTTTTCTTTTCGCACCCAGCAACTATACTGACTAGCATATATGTTTGGAGGATCGTCATGATCAAGTCAGTCAAGGGGACCAGCGACATAACATCACCCGAAATCCTTCTGTGGCAGCATGTGGAGAAAACCATGGCTAACACTGCCAAAGCTTATGGCTACGAAGAGATCCGTACTCCGACCATCGAGATGGAGGAGCTCTTCTCCACGTCGGTTGGGCAAAACACCGACATTGTCGAGAAGGAAATGTATGCCTTTCCGGACAAGAAGGGGCGCCATCTCGTCCTGCGCCCTGAAGGCACGGCTGCAACGTGTCGCGCATACATAGAACACCAGATGAATCTGCAGCCTTCTCCAGCCAAGTTCTATTACATGGGGTCGTTCTTCCGATATGAGCAGCCTCAGAGTGGGCGCAAGCGCGAGTTCCACAGCTTCGGAGTCGAGGCTCTCGGCGAGCAATCGCCAGTTCAGGATGCAGAGGTCATCGACATGGTCATGACAATGCTGTCAAGACTCGGCCTGGCACACCTGTCCGTTGATATCAACAGCATCGGCGATGACAACTGTCGACCCGCCTACAAGGACGCCCTCCGGGCTGCGCTGGCAGCACATGAGGGCGAGCTGTGTGAGGACTGCAAGAGACGCATGAACGACAATCCTCTCCGTGTGCTCGACTGCAAGCACGAAGACCCGTCACTCCTGGAGTCGCTGCCAAAGTCCGCGGACTATCTGTGCACAGACTGCGAGGACCATTTTCACCGCCTGCTGTTGACTCTCGACGCTCTGAAGATTCCATATCGCCTCAACCACAGACTGGTCCGAGGCCTTGACTACTACACCAAGACCGTATTTGAGGTTATCTCTGAGGATCTCGGTGCACAGAATGCCCTCCTGGGAGGAGGCCGCTACGACTATCTCATCCGTCACCTGGGAGGACCGGCTACTCCTGCCGTCGGCTGGGGACTTGGGCTTGAACGCCTTACTTCCGTGCTGACAGCGCGCTATCCCGATCTCACTGGTTCACTGGCAATCCCCCTGGCATACATTGTTCACTCGGAAACAGCCTCGGCTGTCGCCTTCGAGTTGAGACGCACCTTGGCCGGCGTGGGCTGGGCCCTGGATCTGGATATGCGTCAGGATGGGTTTGGAAAGCAACTGGCACGAGCATCCAAGAGGGGAGCGCGCATGGCACTCATCCTCGGTGAAGACGAGATTGCGGCGGGCACCTGCGCGGTGAAAGACCTGACGTCAGGTTCCCAGTCGACGGTAGCATTGGCTGACGTGGCCGCTTGCCTTGCCAGTGCTGTCCAGAAGTAGAGCTGAAAGCATTCAGGTATGCCCGGGGGCTTGCGTTGGTTTTCCTGTGTTTTCAAGTATAATAGTGTTGTGTCACCCTGCGATGCCCGTGAACCACTTGACGGGTTTGAGCCAACACAAATCACTCGGAAGCAGATGCCCTGTGGATACGAGCGCTTCGCAGTGTTCTTGAAGCAGGGAACTTTATGCTCCCACCTGCTTAGGCAGGTTCAAAAGCTTCGTCAAGGCACGACCTTGTGGGGTGGCCTCTTGATACGTGAGCGAGTGCAGGATTCATATGCAGACTGATCGAGGTTTAGTGATCGCGCGCCATGGAGACGCTGTCACAATTCGATTGTTGCCACGGGACGGATGTGTGTCATGCTCTCTGACCCAGTTCTGTATAGGCAGCAAGGAGAGCAGCCCGACTGTCAGGGCGACTGCTTCCCCCGAAATTGCTCAGGGAGACCTAGTTGAAGTGTCACTCGACGATTCGATTATCCTCAAGGCCTCCGCGATTATGTACGGGGTTCCACTGGTTGCCTTTCTGGCAGGGGTGTTCGGCGGTTATGGATTCTCATCCTTGGCTGGACTGAGCGGAAGCCTGTCCATGGCACTTCCTGTCGTGGCTGGATTCGTCATGCTGATCCCCGGCATTATCCTTTCACGCAGGGTTGCCATGCGGTTGAGCCCCACTGCCACTGTTGTAAACAAACTCGATCAGGAGGTGACCATATGCCAGTGAACATGAATGCAATCTGGGTACTAGACATTGTTATCGTCCTCGGTATGATCTCCGCAGCCATAGCCGTCCTCGTCCTTGGACGCAAGCTTGGGGAGTTCTCAAAGAGCTTTTCTGCCACGATGGTCGACGTGCAGAAACAGGCTGACGATCTGAAGTCGGAGGCAGTCAGACTGATGCAGTCGACCCAGGTTTCAGAGCAACACTTCGACCAGTTGACAAGACAGCTGACGAAGCTCACGGCATCTGCCGATATGGCTGTGAGAGTATTGCCCGCGGGAGCTTCCGGCCGAGATAGCGGCCTGCTGCCGAGAATGGTGGGCACTGCCATAAGTGTGGTGTCGGCGTACAAGATTTTCAAGTCCATCTTCCTGAGGAGGAAATCATGAGTGAGCGCAATGACTGTGGATCGTTCATGGGCGGACTGCTGATGGGTGGCATTGTCGGAGCCTTGGTAGCATTGGTTCTCGCCCCCCAGAGTGGCGAAGAAACACGCAAGCTGTTGAAAGACAAGGCTTTCGAGTTGGGTAAGGAAATCAGCGATCAGACCGAAAACATCAAGGAGAAAGGTCGCGAACTCCTGACACAGGATGGGATCGAGATCCAGGAATCCACAGACACCAATCCCTGAGTTCCTCCAGGCAATTTCACGCCCAGACATCTTGATTCAGGGCAAGTTCTTGGTATACTCTCGGTTGTGTTGGGGAATCGTCCAACGGTAGGACAGTAGCCTCTGGAGCTACCGATGATGGTTCGAATCCATCTTCCTCAGCCAAGTATGGCGCTGTAGAACAGTGGTTAGTTCGGGGGGCTCTCAATCCCCAAACAGGAGTTCAATTCTCCTCGGCGCTACCATGTATGCAGATGACAAAATGACAAAGCGGATGGCTACCAGGCCATCCGCTTTTATTCTTCTACGGTTATCTCTTCCTGCGTCCGTGTTCAGTGTGAGAGCCGCTGAATGAACTTCCACGCACTGTCAACTACGCCATCTTTGTCATAGTCCATCGTCACGACATGCGCCGATCTCTCGAAGAGAACCATCTCCTTGTCTGTGGAGGCGGTATGCTCCATGATAAACGGAGCACATGCGTGGGGAACGACATGATCATGCGCAGACCGCATGACAAGCAAGGGCTGGGTAATCAGTCCCAAGTCCTTGCGTGTGACCCCGAGCAGTTTCACCATCTCGTAAGTACCGGCTGTCGGCGTCCTGTCGTACGCGGGTTCGACGATCCCGGGTTCCATGATGTCAGACGCGATCGCCGGCGTCGATGCAACCAAGTGCTTGAGGATGGGCAGCAAAGGCACGCGCTTGTCCGTCATGAATACGGGCGCGTTGACAGGAATGACACCCGCGATCTCTGGATGGTGCTCTGCAAGATACAGGATGAGCGTTCCACCCATCGAGAGTCCAGTGACAAAGACCTTGTCACACTGGCTGGCCAGCAACTGATATGCCTGTTCCGCGTCACGAATCCAGTCTGTGTAGTGAGCCTTGTTGACGTCCTGCCACTGGGTTCCATGACCGGTCAGGCGTGGAGCCTCAACAGAAAGCCCCTTTGCTGCGAGCTGCTCTGCATAGTACCGAATGCTCCCCACTGTCCCCGTGAATCCCTGCATGACAAGACAACCAACGCCGCTCGTGCCTTTCGCGCTGAATGGTTTCCCTTCTTCGCGAATGTCCATTTCCCGCCTCCGTTTCGAACGTGTGGCATGCACACCAATTCCATTATCGGCAACCCAGATCTTGGTGCAATTGTGTGGACTGCGCCACGCCGGCCCGGATGCCGCCGTCTTCCGTCAGGTATTCAGCGAACTGTCCTCTATTCCCAGTGAGGAGCATGCATCAAGATCGATGGCTGCCCGGACACCCAGCATGGCCCGCCGTGCCCCGGCGTAGGCGATCATCGCGCCATTGTCGGTGCAATACTTCATGGGCGGGAAGTAGACCCGGACATCCCCAGTCCTCGCGAAGATATCTCTCAACCGCTTGTTTGCCGCAACACCGCCTACGACGGTGAGGGTGCGAGGAGAGAGGTTGCGAGCCGCCCGCAGTGATTTGCCTGCGAGCTCGCCGACGACCGCAGACTCAAAACTTGCCACGATGTCAGGGAGATGAGCTTTGAGATCCTCGGATGTCAACGACTTCACATAGTTGATGCCGGCAGTCTTGAGGCCACTGAAACTGAACTCGTACCCTCCCCGGCTGAACGTCACTCTCGGAAAAGAGTGGTACGAGGGATCCCCGGTTGCGCCAATCTTCTGGACCACCGGCCCTCCCGGATAACCAAGTCCCAGATACTTCGCGAACTTATCCAGCGTCTCCCCTGCCGCATCGTCGCGCGTTGCACCCAGAACTCGATAATGGTGCCATCGGTCGACATAAACCAGCTCCGTGTGCCCGCCGGACACAATAAGCGCCAGCAGTGGAAAATCGTCTCCCGTCAGCGGCTGCAGGTCGCTTGCCGGATCACGGAGAAAGGACGCCATCACATGGCCCTCCAGATGATTCACGGGAATCAGAGTTTTTCCACTGGCATATGCAAGACCCTTTGCCGTTTCCACGCCGACAAGAAGAGAACCGATCAACCCGGGCCCGTAGGTAACGGCAATCCCGTCTACATCCCTGATCCGCATGCCTGCTTGGAGCAGAGCTTCATCTACAGAGGCGATAATCGTCGCGGTATGCCTGCGAGAAGCAATTTCCGGAACAATGCCGTCATACTTCCGATGAAACGCGTCCTGACTCGAGATAACCGACGACAGGACCAGCCCCGTATCATCTACAACAGCTGCAGCCGTGTCGTCGCAGGATGTCTCAATTCCCAGTATGCGCACTGCATAGCTCCTTTGTCATGACCAGCCCATCTTCCATATTGTCAGGATAGTACATCGGTCGCAGATCCGTCACTCCAAAACCCAACCCCTCATAGAGCTTCTGAGCTGCGACATTGGACCTCCGGACCTCAAGGAAAGCGCTCCTCATCTTGAGATCCCGTGCCAGGTCGAGGAGAAACAGAACGAGCTGTTTTGCCACACCAGATCCGCGAGAAGAAGGGTGCGTAGCGACATTGACGATGTGCAGCTGTCCTTCCTTGAACCAGCCACCAATGAATCCGACGATGCGTCTATCGACTGTAGCGACGAAATACTTCGCATCTGCATTGAACGTAATGTCCACGAAAAAGGTCTCTTTGGGCCAGGGCGCTGCATAGGATGCTTCCTCGATCGCCCAGATAGCCTTGAGATCCCGGACACTCGCCGCCCGGACGATGATTGACGGAGCAGACGTCACAACGCCGCCTTCGGGTGATCGAACAATTCCTCCGTGCTGCGGAGGTATAGCGGCTCGAGCGTGAACGGGTCTTCACTCCGGGCGCCCACCGAAGCCGCAAGGATGCCGGCGCAGCTTGGATACACGTCAAACGACCACGCCACGTTCTCTCGTTCGTGTGGGCGCTGGTTCTCCGGAACTGCCGCAGGCGAGAAGGCACAGGCGGCAAGCCCGCCCACATCACGGACGGTATCAAAGGCTCCCGGTCCCATACACACTGCGTCCGCTTGACACACGATTCCCCCATTACGGACGGAAAATTCCTGTACATAAAATTCGTGACGACGAGCATCCAGAAGCGCCCACACGGGACCGCCAGTTACTTGTGTTGTGCTCGTCAGGAAGCCACCCCAGGCTACTGCTTCCAGTGTGGTGACGGAGAGGAGCGAGCAAGGAGTCGCATAGGCAATGGCCTTGGCAATGCTTGCGCCGACCCGCGACCCTGTAAAGGTTCCAGGTCCCTTAACCAACACAATGCTCCCCACTTCATCGAGCGTGCATCCTGCCTCCACAAGTACCTGGTCGACCGCAGCCACGACGGTATTGGATGCAGTCGCCAGCTGCAGTGAAGCCTGTGCCAGTACTTCATCTCCCCGCGCAAGGCCAACGACCCCGGAAACGGTGGCAGTGTTAATGAGAAGAAATGCCTGTCTCGACACCGAAACACCTCGCAATGATGGAAGGCTGGTAGAAATCGCGCAGAACAATACGTCTGGCTTCTTCACCCAGGACTTCGAAGTGGACCTCAATACGCTCGTACATCTCGAGGAGTCTTCCGGACCGTTCCGCCCACTCGATTACCGTCACGCCACGCTTGTCCAGTTCTTCCTCGAAGCCCATTTCGACCAGCTGTCGAGGATCCTCGATGCGATAGAGATCAAAATGCCTCACCGGCTCTTTGCCCAGATAATTCCGCTCCAGGACAAAGGTAGGGCTGGCGACGCTTGCCCGATCGACGCCGAGAGCTACCGAGAGAGCGCGTGTGAGAACCGTCTTGCCGACGCCCAGAGGACCGATGAGTCCAACAACCAGTGAGTCACGGTTCCCCTGTGAAAGCGTCTCCAGTAGACAGCTCCCAAGCAGGATGCCAATGCCCTCAGTAGACTGGTGGCACCGGCTCAGGAATGGTACCTCTATGCAAGTTTCGTAGGTCATGTTCGGGTAGTCATCTTAGCAGGAACCCGACTTTTGTACAACACTGATGTGATATTCCGTTTGCTCCCCGTCCAGGGGCTCGGAGGTACCGCGCTAGACCCCTCCGATACTTGACAGCTCACCATGCCCTCCTATAATTGCTTAGCACTCATGCAAAGAGAGTGCTAATCTATCAAGATCTTCTAGTACAGGAGGTACGACAATATGGCAAAGCTGGTACCAATCGGTGATCACGTCGTCATTAAAGTGGAGACAGTCAAAGAGACCATGAAGAGTGGCATTGTTCTGCCTGACAGCGCCAAGGAAAAACCTCAGCAGGGCACCGTCATGGCAGTTGGCTCCGGCGTCATGCTGGACAATGGCACCAGGATTCCCCTTGAGGTCAAGGAAGGCGACAGGGTTGTCTATTCCAAGTATAGCGGCAACGAAATCAAACTCGACGAAGAAGAGTACGTTGTGCTGTCTCAGCACGACATCCTCGCTATCGTCAAGTAAGGGGGAATGACCATGGATGCTAAACAGATCATCTTCAATGAGGAAGCATACGAGAAGATTCGCACTGGCGTCGATAAGCTCGCCAATACGGTCAGAGTCACGCTAGGGCCCAAGGGCCGCCATGTCGCACTCGAGAAGAAGTTCGGTTCGCCGGTTCTGTCCGACGACGGCGTCAGCATTGCCAAAGAAATCGAACTCCAGGATCCGAACGAAAATATCGGAGCGCAGCTCCTCAGAGAGATTGCCCAGAAGACTGAGGATCAGGCTGGTGACGGTACAACCACAGCTACTGTCCTTGCTCAGATCATGATTCAGGAAGGCATCAAGAACGTCACTGCCGGCGCAGACTCTGTCGCACTCAAAGCTGGCATGGACAAAGCGACGACGGCTGTTCTCGAAGAGCTCAAGAAGCTGTCTCGTCAAGTCAAGACCCGCGAAGAGAAGGCACAGGTTGCCACTGTCTCATCCAAGATGCCCACCGTCGGTGAAGCAATTGCGGACGCCATGGAGAAGGTCGGCAAGGACGGCGTCATCAGTGTAGAAGAGTCCCAGGGTCTCGAAATGAAAGTTGAGACCGTCGAGGGTATGCAGTTCGACCGCGGCTACATCTCTGCGTACCTCGTGACCGACCCCGACCGCATGGAAGTCGTGCTCAAGAACCCCCTCATCTTCATCACCGACAAGAAAGTCACGTCGATCCAGGAGTTCCTGCCCGTCCTCGAGAAGCTGTCCGTGAAGGGACGTCCATTCCTTCTTGTCGCGGATGACATTACCGGTGAAGCTTTGGCGACAATCGTGCTCAACAAGGTTCGCGGCACGTTCTCGTGCGCGGCAGTCAAGGCGCCCGGCTTTGGAGATCGCCGGAAGGCCATGCTCGAGGATATTGCCATCCTCACGGGTGGCAAGGTCCTGAGCGAGGACCTTGGCCTGACCTTCGAGAAGGTCACCGAAGACATGTTTGGCTCTGCTGACGAAGTCAAAGTCGACAAAGACAACACGACCATCGTAGGCGGTAAGGGAACCAAGGAAGAAATCAAGTCCCGCATCGGCCAGATCCGCAAGCAGGTCGAGGAGACCAAGTCGGACTACGACAAGGAAAAGCTTCAGGAGCGCCTGGCAAAGCTTGCCGGTGGCGTCGCCATCATCAAGGTCGGCGCACCTACCGAAACAGCCATGAAGGAGCTCAAGCATAGAGTCGAGGACGCCGTCAATGCTACCAAGGCAGCCGTGGCAGAAGGCATCATCATCGGCGGCGGTGCAGCTCTGGTGAAAGCAGGCAGGGGAATCGACGGACTCAAGCTCACCGGTGACGAGAAGACCGGCGCCGAGATCGTCCGCAAGTCACTTCGCGAACCGCTCAAAATCATCGCGGACAACTCTGGCTATGAGGGCGTCATCGCGGTTCAGAAGGTTCTCGAGGGCGACGACAATCTCGGGTTCAACTCCCTCAACAACAAGTTTGAGGACCTCTTCAAGAGTGGCATTGTTGACCCGCTGAAGGTCACACGTCTCGCGCTGCTGAATGCAGAAAGCATCGCGAGCCTGCTCCTCTCGACGGCGGCCATGATCACAACCATTCCGAAGGCGGAGAGTTCGGCACCTGCTGCTCCGGCCTACCCTGATTACTAAAACTCTGCTTCGCTCATCATCTGTCAACAGAACCCCGGCCTTACGGCCGGGGTTTTTGCATGGCTCAGGACACATGTTCCTCGACTCAAGTGCTGATTATTGCTCCGGAATATGTGAAGATACCTTGAAAAATGCTGCGACTGTGTTACACATCTGGTTAGGCTGAACTACATATCTTTAAGGGATGGTGTCAAGAATAATGAAAACATGTACGCACTTTATCGACGCTGAAATTGTGGACGGATTTTGGAAACCAATTTTGGATGCAAACCGCGTGGCTGGCTTGCGGACGATTTACGAACAGATGGAGACAACGGGTCGTATCGATGCTCTTCGTATTTTATGGAAACCGGACGGGGAGGCCCCTAAACCACACCGTTTTTGGGACAGCGATATTGCGAAATGGATTGAAGCTGCCGCCTATGCCGTCGGGCAAAAATATGACGCGGAGCTTGACCAACAAATTCAGCATTTAATTCATCTTTTGGAGGAACAGCAGCAGCCTGATGGTTATCTAAATTCTTACTACTTGGCCGTCGTCGAACCGGAAAAACGGTTTACAAATGTTCAGTGGAGCCATGAGCTGTACTGCGCGGGCCACTTGATGGAAGCAGCCATTGCTTATTTCAAGGCCACAGGCAATCGTTCGCTTTTGCAGATTGCCTGCCGCTACGCCGATCTAATTGATTCCATTTTCGGGCCTGAGCTGTATAAACGTAAGGGATACTGCGGGCACGAGGAGATTGAGCTTGCCCTCATAAAATTATACGAAACAACCGGAAACGATAGATATTTGAAATTATCCTCATATTTTATTGAGCAGCGGGGCAGAAAGCCTTATTATTTTGAAGAGGAAGCGGCAGCACGCGGCACATCTGCGACGGCCATACAGAAATTGGAATATTTTCAAGCGCATAAGCCAGTGCGGGAACAGAATGATGTAGTCGGACACGCCGTGCGTGCTATGTACCTGTATTGCGCAATGGCAGATCTGGCGCGAGTGCAAGGGGATGAATCGCTCCGGGACGCCTGCGAGAAATTGTGGAATATTCTGGTCTCACAGTATCTGTATGTTACGGGTGGCATTGGTTCCAGCAGCAAAAACGAAGGTTTCACGCGCCCGTATGACTTACCGAACAACGAAGCCTTTTGCGAGACTTGTGCCTCGGTCGGACTTGTGTTTTTTGCTTCACGTATGTTACGACTTTCATGTGATTCGCGCTATGCGGACGTATTGGAACGCGCCTTATATAATAGTGTGGCTGCGAGCATGTCGTTAGATGGACAGCGCTTTTTTTATGCGAATCCATTGGAAACAAAGGAATACTATAATCCAGACGGTGTTTCGGAGCAACAGTATTACACACGCAGTTCATGGTTTGACTGTGCGTGTTGTCCCTCCAACCTTAGCCGGCTTTACACTTCACTTGGCAGCTACATTTATACAGCGGAAGAAGATGGAATCGCGGCGCACCTTTTCATAGACTCATCCGTGCATTTTGCATATGGCGGCGCACAGCTTGCTCTCCGTCAGGAAACGCGGTACCCGTGGGATGGAAAGGTTGTTTTTACCTTACGCGCAGATCGTCCGGTTGAATTCACCCTGCGCATCCGCGTGCCGGACTGGTGTTCGGAATATGAGATTTCGGAGAAAGAAACTTGTGTCAGGGAAAAAGGCTATCTTCTGATTCAGCGTGTTTGGCAGGACAGCGATACTGTGTCGTTCGTTATGAAAATGCCAATCAAACGCGTATATGCAGATCCCCTTGTGCTGGAGGATGTCGGATGCGTTACATTACAGAGAGGTCCGGTAGTGTACTGCGTCGAAAGCGCTGATTATGACGTGCCGTTAAGCACGGTTGTGTTGTCCAGTCATGCCGTTCTGCGGGAAAAGCAGGAGGTGGCCGGATTACCTGCTGATGTTGTAGCAGTTATCGGAACAGCATTTACAGCTTGCACGAAACACCCCGACGCCCTCTATAGTTCGGACAAACCTTCTTATATGCCCGTCCCTTTTACCGCTATACCTTATTATGTTTGGGGCAACCGTTCGGATGGAGTTATGAGGGTTTTTCTGCCGGAAACGGATAAATGCCAGCCATAGCCGATCAATATTTGTTTCCTCCGAGTGTAATGATGTTGTGGTAACTTCATTTTACACGGAGATCCTTTGATGGGCTACTTCTATTTGTCGCCCTTCCTTTTAGAATCTATGACATATAAACAATAAGTCTAAGGAGAATACACATGTTGAATAAGACATATGCCAATAAGCTTTGTGAGATAATGGTCACAAATAACCTTGATGCTATGATGATTGGCCCTTCAGTTGATTTAGAGTTTTTAATGAAGTATTCGCCACAACTCGACGAGAGATTCCAAGCATTATTCTTCTTGTCAGATAAAAGATATTTTTATATTTCACCAGAACTTACATATGAAGAAATCAGGGATAGGCTTGATAATGACGTTGATATTTTTAAGTGGGGAGATCATGAAGGGTTTGTTGATGCAGTTGTGACTGCAATTAACCGCTATAAATTGGTGGGCAAGAATATTGGTGTCAACAATGGTATTTCAGCTATAAATTTAATAGATATTCAGGAGAGAATAGACGCCAACTTTGTCAATGGACACGGTCCCTTAGAGATGCTCAGAGTTATAAAAGATGAAAGTGAAATAGAAAAAATGAGAGAAGCTGCAAAATTGGCTGATGAAGTTATGGGTGAAACCATTGGTTGTATTCGCCCTGGCATGACAGAAAGAGATATTAAGCAAAAGATAGAAGAGCTATTTATGCAAAAAGGAGCTGATGGAGTATCCTTTGAACCCATTATTGCTTCAGGCCCTAATAGTTCAATGCCACATTATTGTGAGGATTCAAGAGTAATTCAAGAAAAGGATATAGTTGTTCTAGATTTGGGTTGTAAATATAAGGGCTATTGCTCTGATACTTCCAGAACAGTCTTTGTAGGTGGGATTACTGATGAAGAGAAGGAGGTCTATGATATTGTTCTAAGGGCAAATAGAGCAGGAGAAGATACAGCAAAACAAGGCGTCAAAGCAGAAGATGTGGATAAAGCATCGAGAGATATAATTAAGAGCGAAGGTTATGGCCAATATTTCCTCAATAGGACAGGTCATGGTATCGGTATTAGCGTTCATGAAGCACCCTATATAAGGACCGGAAACAAACAGATACTAGAAAGGGGAATGGCATTTAGTGTAGAACCAGGTATCTATATGCAAAATAGGTTTGGTATGAGAATTGAAGATATCGTTGTGATTGGAACAGATGGGCCTCAAGTACTCAATCATTTTACAAAAGAGATAATTGTAATCAAATAGAAAGTACCACCTGTATATTGCTTGTTTGTGAATGATGGCAAAATGGAAAAGAGCGGATTAACCAAGATTGGGAATTATACCTAAAAATTCGCTGTTACGGACTACTAGAGCTTTGCTTCGCTCGTCGTCTGTCACCAAAACCCCTGGCCTTGCGGCCGGGGGTTTTTGCTTGGCTCAGGACACAGGTTCCTCAACTCAAGTACTGGAAATCTCCTCAGGACAATGTGAAGATACCTTGAAAAATGCTACGACTGTGCTACATATATGGTCAGGCTGAACTATAGCTAATTCTTCAGGGGAGGAAGAGAGTGAAAAAACTGCTAACAGTCTTGCTGTCATTCATGCTTGTCGCAGTTGTATTCGCAGGCTGCAAGAAGACCACCGCGCCAACAGGCACTGGTACCACTACTGGAGCCAAGTTTCATATTGGTATCGTCACAGGCACCGTCTCTCAGGGTGAGGACGACCTTCGTGGCGGCGATGCTCTTGCCAAAGAATATGGCACTGTCGCTGACGGTGGCATGATTCAGGCAATAACCTACCCGGACAACTTCTCATCTGAGCAGGAAACGGTCATCGCTGACATTGTTGGCCTTTCCGACGACCCGCTCATGAAGGCTATTGTCGTCAANNCCGCAGGAAGACCCCAACGTCATCGACGCAGCGGCCGATGTTGTCACTGACGCCGACAACGTGGCTCGTGGCTATCTTATCATCTGGTCAGCCAAACAGATGGGCGCCAAGAACTTTGTCCACATTTCATTCGCTCGTCACATGAGCATTGAGCTCCTGAGCCGTCGCTGGGCCATCATGCAGCAGGCCGGTAAGGATCTCGGGGTCAAGACCTTTTTTGAGACCGCTCCTGATCCTACCAGCGATGTTGGTGTAGCTGGCGCTCAGCAGTTCATCCTCGAGCACGTTCCGACGTGGGTCCAGAAGTATGGCAAGGACACAGCATTCTTCTGCACCAATGACGCTGAGACAGAGCCGTTGCTCAAACAGGTCATGAAATACGGTGGCATGTTTGTCGAAGCTGACCTTCCATCGCCCACCATGGGTTATCCAGGAGCCTTCGGCATCGATCTCAGCGCTGAGCAGGGTGATTGGCCAGCCATCCTCAAGAAGGTCGAGTCTACAATTGTCGCCGACGGCGGGACTGGCCGTTTTGGCACATGGGCATTCTCTCTCGGCTATACAACCACAGCAGGTCTCGGCGAATATGCCAAGCGTTGCATCGAGGGTACGGCCAAGGTTGCGAACATGCAGGATATGCTCTCTGCCTTTGAGAAGTACACTCCTGGCGCAGCATGGAATGCCTCGAACTACACAGATCTCAATACTAAGAAAACGGACACCAATCACTTCCTGATCTACGAGGACACATACGTGTTTGGCAAAGGGTACCTCGGCTCTGCTAAACAGGTAGTTCCCGAGAAATACCTCACGTACAAGGCTCAGTAGAGTCTGAAATTCAAGCGCTGGGGCTTCTGCCCCAGCGCTTTTCCTTCAACGTATACACTGCTGTCGTGATGCCGGGAGACAATCGGAATCACGGTTGTGTGATGTTGTGCCATAGAGAAGAAGAGGCGAACACCGGTAGGCAATCAGCGCTTGCGTGTTTGGCACGTCGCTTTCGAGGACTCCAGCAATTCGCTGTCAGTGTGCTAACCAGTATTCTTGAAGAGCCGTATGCGAAAGTGTTCAATTTCTGGGAGGTGGTCGCGTGACTCAACAACAACCTTTGCTGAAAATGCAGGGCATCACCAAAGAATACTTTGGAAACCGGGTCCTGACCGATGTCTCCCTCGACTTGAACCGCGGCGAGGTCCTTGGCCTTGTCGGAGAGAATGGTGCCGGCAAGTCGACCTTGATGAATATCCTGTTCGGGATGAGCGTCATTACCCAGACCGGAGGCTATGCCGGCAAGGTCTACATCGATGGCAAGGAAGTCAATTTTCAGAACCCATTCGACGCCCTCAAAGCAGGCATTGGCATGGTTCACCAGGAGTTCTCGCTGATCCCAGGGTTCACCGCCACCGAAAATATCCTTCTTAACGGTGAAATCCTGCATGACAACATCGTGACGAAGCTTTTTGGGCCCCGCTTGAAGACATTGGACCTTCCCGAAATGCGCGCCATCGCGGCAAAGTCCATCGAGCTGTTGGGCGTCGAAATCAGCCCAGACACGCTGGTCGCCGAGATGCCGGTCGGTCACAGGCAGTTCACTGAACTCGCACGCGAGATCCATCGTCCCGAGATGAAAGTGCTCGTGCTCGATGAGCCGACGGCAGTCCTGACGGAGTCCGAGGCGGAGGTTCTTCTGACTTCGCTCCGCAGACTGGCCGCCACTGGAATTGCCATTATCTTCATAACACACCGCCTTCAGGAGATCCTCGACATCTGCGACAGGATCGTTATTCTGCGGGACGGACAAGTCGTGAAAGAGATAGCCACCCACGACACCGACATCGGTCAGGTCGCGGAACTCATGGTGGGTCGTAGTGTGGATACGAAGGCAAGTACCACTGCAACGTATGACACACAACAAGAAACGGTCCTGGCCGTCGAGCATCTGTGGGTCGACATGCCTGGAGAGACAGTCCGAGACGTCAGTTTTGAGGTTCACAAAGGAGAGATCTTTGGCATCGGAGGACTCGCTGGGCAAGGAAAACTTGGTATTCCAAATGGCATTATGGGACTTTGCCCCGCGGGAGGAACAGTCATCCTGCATGGGAAGCCAATCCACCTGGACGATCCGGCAGCCGCCCTGGCAGCCGGCATGGCATTCGTGTCGGAAGACAGGCGCGGCGTTGGCCTGCTTATGGAAGAGCCTCTGGACTGGAATATCGCGTTCACTGCGATGCAAGTGCAGAACAAGTTTCTCCGACCGCTCCTGGGCGGACTCATCAAATGGAGAGATGACCGGGCCATCCGGAAGGTCACCCGGGAATATATCGAGGCCCTGGAGATCAAGTGCACCGGCGTTGAACAGCCTGCTCAAGAACTCTCTGGCGGCAATCAACAGAAAGTCTGTCTTGCCAAGGCTTTTGCTGTAGAACCAAATCTGCTCTTTGTCTCAGAACCGACACGTGGTATTGACGTCGGCGCAAAAGCGCTGGTTCTGAAGGCGTTGCGACGCTACAATAGTGAAAATGGGACAACCATCGTCATGGTATCGTCTGAGCTCGAGGAGTTGCGTTCCATATGCGATCGGATCGCAATTGTTGACGAAGGTCGCGTCGCAGGCATTCTGCCCCCTGCCGCCACAGCAAAGGAATTTGGTATGCTCATGATCGGCAAACTCAAGAACGCAGATGACAAGGTGGTGAGTCATGCTTAGGTTGCGGCAATTCATCGACCGGGCAGGTTGGCCTCGGATCATCATAGGCCTGGTGCTACTCTCACTGTTCGTGGTTGCTCCTTCAGTCGGTGTTCGAATCGACGCATCGCTGATGGACACGATCATTCGTTTTGGGATGAACGGCGTGATGGTACTCGCGATGATTCCGATGGTGCAAGCAGGCTGCGGACTCAACTTTGGTTTGCCACTCGGCATTATAGCCGGACTGCTGGGAGCCACTATGAGCATTGAACTGGGGCTCACTGGGGTTGCGGGTTTCGCCGGCGCTATCGGGATGGCCATTCCGCTTGCGTGTCTGTTTGGCTGGGGGTATGGCGTTCTGCTGAACCACGTCAAGGGCGACGAGATGATGATCGCCACATACGTTGGTTTCTCCTCTGTCTCCTTCATGAGCATCATGTGGATGGTCCTGCCCTATCACAGTCCGACGATGATCTGGGGCTACAGCGGCCAAGGCCTCAGAACCACCATTTCTGTCGATGGGTTCTGGAGCAAGATATTGGACAACTTCCTCGCCATCCGCATCGGTCCAAACTTCATGATTCCGACTGGCACGATCTTGTTTTTCGCACTCATGGCATGGCTCATGTGGGCATTCTTTCACACCAAGACTGGAACAGCCATGACAGCTGTCGGTTCGAATCCAGACTATGCCCGTGCCAGCGGAATCAGTGTCGACAGGATGAGAACCACTTCTGTTATCTTATCGACTGTTTATGGAGCCATCGGCATTCTCCTGTATGAACAGAGCTATGGGTTTATTTCGTTGTACAACGGCCCCTTCTTCATGGCACTCCCCGCAGTCGCCGCCGTTCTCATCGGCGGTGCCAGCGTCAATAAGGCCAACATTACCAATGTGGTCATCGGAACAATCTTGTTTCAAGGTATTCTTACTATGACCCCTTCTGTTATCAACGCTGCTATTCACACAGATGCGGCAGAAGTTGTGCGACTCATCGTTTCCAATGGAATGATCGTCTACGCACTCACTCGAGCGACCCGGAAATCCAGGTGATACCATGACAAGGAAATATGGACTCAAAGATGGCCTATCCCGCTTCTTCATCAACAATGCCGTTCCCATTATCTTCATCATCTTCATAGCATTTGCGATCCCGATCTCAGGCTTCTCCGGCCCCTACCTTATTCAAGAGCTGTTCATAAGGGTCGGCCGCGATTCCTTCCTCGTTCTTTCCCTGCTCTTGCCAATCATGGCAGGCATGGGAATCAACTTTGGCATGGTCCTCGGGGCCATGTCGGGACAGATCGCAATCATTCTGGTTCTCAATTGGGGAGTCCCAGGAATAGGCGGGCTATTCTTGGCCATGGCAGTTGCAACACCCATGGCAGTGCTCCTCGGGTGGTTCTCCGGCGTTGTTCTCAACAAGGCCAAAGGGCGCGAGATGGTGACGTCGATGATGCTCGGGTTCTTCATCAGCGGTATCTACCAGCTCATCGTGCTCTACTTCATGGGCAAGCTCATTCCCATTCACAATCCTGTCCTCGTCCTGTCGCGAGGATACGGCATTCGCAACGCTCTCAGCCTGCTGACTATGCGATTGAGCCTCGACAACCTCATCCCGCTGAAAATCGCCGGCATCTCGATCCCAGTTGCGACATATGTGATGATCGGTTTGCTTTGCCTATTCATCTGGTGGTTCGGCAAGACAAAGCTAGGGCATGACATGCGAGCAGTCGGTCAGGACATGGGTGTCTCCGAAGATTCGGGTATCAAGGTGGAACGCACTCGTATTCTTGCTATCATTCTCTCTACGGTTCTCGCCTGCTACGGCCAGATCGTCTACCTTCAGAATATCGGAACGTTGAACACGTACAACGGTGCCGATCAGACAGCCACCTTCGCTGCCGCAGCATTGCTTATTGGTGGAGCAAGCGTCGTCAGCGCCTCCATCCCCAATGTGTTCATCGGAGTTGTTCTCTTTCATCTGATGTTCCTTGTATCTCCGATGGCAGGAAAGAATCTCATGGGATCAGCAATGATCGGAGAGTACTTCCGTGTCTTCGTATCATATGGCGTCATAGCGCTCGCCCTTGCCCTGTATGCCTGGAAACGACTCAAGGAACGGGAACGAGCGAGACGCTCTCTGCGCGGGGGAAAGGAATCGTAGTACGTCCCCTCCAACCAGGCTCTTGAAGATGGCTGTCGGCATCTGTCGACAGCCATCTTGCTACTGAGAACACTGGACACGTAGACGAACGGCACAGACACCATGAGCTCCGTGCTGTTGCAGCGCTTTCGCAGACTCCTACAATGCTTGGGATACGTGGAGGTGTCGGGATGAGTGGACTGATGCGACTGGATGACACATGGGCTCTTGATCACTTCAATGCCGAGGAGATCGACGGAGGGATGAGAGAGGCAGCACTACAACTTCAGCTCCTCGTCGACAGGAAGGGCGCCGGCTCTGAATACAGCGGATGGCTTACTCTACCCATCGACGCTCCTGACAGTCTCCTGGCCAGAATCGAGGATGTCGCTGCCGGATTCCGTGAACAATCGGACACTGTCGTCGTCTGTGGTATCGGAGGTTCCTATCTGGGGGCTCGAGCGGGCCTGGAATTCCTTGCCGGCGTGCCGTCCCATTCGGCGACCAACGGCTTGCCCGACATCCTCTTCGCTGGCAACAGCCTCAGTTCATGGCAACTCCGAAAGCTGCTGGACAGGCTTGCGGGCCACCGCTTCTCCGTCGTGGTCATCTCGAAATCCGGCACGACGCTTGAGACTGCGGTTGCCTTCCACATCCTGAAAACAGAGCTGGTTCGACGGTTCGGCACAGAAAAGGCACGCACCCGCATCGTGGCCATAACGGACTCGGAGCATGGAACCCTGCACGATCTTGCCAGGGACGAGGGCCTGGTCACATTCGATCTGCCTCGCGACGTCGGGGGACGCTATTCGGTACTCACTCCGGTCGGCCTCCTTCCGTTTGCGATCGCTGGCCTGAATATCCGTGCGATGCTGCAAGGCGCCGCAGAACAGCGCACTGACAGCCTTGGTTCGCCTGCTGCAACCAATGACGCTCTTCACTACGCCGTCGCCCGACGTCTTCTGAACACGAGTGGGAAGAACATCGAACTGCTTACGAGTTTCGAGCCTTGTCTGCACTTCGTCGGCGAATGGTGGAAGCAACTGTTCGGCGAGAGCGAGGGCAAGAACGGCAAGGGGATCTTCCCTGCGTCGGCCGAATTCACAACTGATCTTCACTCACTTGGGCAATATGTCCAGGAAGGAACTCGTTCGCTCTTCGAGACGGTTGTCGATGTGCCCGCCCCCGCCGACGTCGCGTTCCTCTGTGATGAGGACTCGCCAGACGGGCTTGCCTATCTCAACGGCCGAAGCCTGTCTGCCATGAACCACGATGCCAGGATCGGAACACTTCTTGCTCACCACGATGGCGGCGTCCCTGTGCTTCAACTGACGGTGCCCGATGTCTCAGAACGTAGCTTCGGTGCCGCTGTGTACTTCTTCGAGGTCGCCTGTGCGGTAGGAGGCTATATGCTTGGCATCAACCCCTTCGACCAGCCTGGCGTAGAAGCGTACAAGCACAACATGTTCGCTCTCCTGGCCAAACCGGGCACAGAGGTGGAAGCCGCGGACATTCGCTCACGTCTTGCCAGGGGCAACTGACCAGCATCGAGCAAGACTCCACCCACAGAAACGGTCGTGGAGAGACGCCTCCCAAGGCATCAGACGAGCTTACGTCGAGTAGACAGTCTGCCCTTTGAGAAGCTGATCCGCGAGAAGAGCCGCACCAACGGCGGCAGCATCGTTCCTATAGTGTGCCATCGAGAATTCGATGCCCTCAAACAGGAGCGGCAGAGAACGCCGCTGAGCAACGCGCTTCATTTCGTCCATGAGCAGCCCTGACTCGGCAACTCCGCCGCCCAGCACGACCATATCCGGGTCGAGCGTGTTGATGAGTGCCGCAGCCGCCCGGCCAAGGTCGCGGGCCGCCCGCTTGAAGGCTTGTTGTGCCAGTAGATCTCCATGATGAGCAAACTCGGAGATTGTCCGGGCTGACGCTGCGTCTTTCATCGTCATGAGACTCTTCGACCCCTTAGCCAGTGCGCTCTCGACATACCGCTCGATACCGGTTCCGGAAGCAGTGGTCTCGAGGCAGCCATGACGGCCACAGCCGCACAGCAGGCCACGGTCGATCATGGGAAGGTGCCCTATCTCGCCTGCAAAGCCGTGGCGACCAACATACAGGTGCCCGTCGACAATGAACGCTCCGCCAACACCAGTCCCGACAGAGAACATCACGACATTGCGGCGACCGACGGCAACCCCGCTGACCCACTCGGCGAAGAGCGCACAGTTGGCATCGTTTTCCAGATACGCCGGGGCACCGGTGAACCCACCGACGATATCAGCAAGCGCCACATCTCGCACGCCAGGCATATTGGGAGGAAACAGGAGCACGCCATGCTTCTGGTCGACCATGCCGGCACACCCGATACCCGTACCCATGATGGCAACCCCTGTATCTGCCGCCCGCCGACAGAGGTCACCCATCCCTTGCAGGATGAGCTCTGAGAACTCCCGACTGGACCGGGCAGCATATGGCAATACCACCCTGTATGCAATGGCATCACCCGACCAGAGGATGAACGTAACCTTGGTCCCACCTATGTCCACACCTGCTACGGTGCGCACCGTCGCCCTTGATGTGCCCATGTCGCCAACCTCTCAATCAATTTCGTATGCGACGTTAATATTCAAGTTATTGTAGGATGACAGCATGACCTGTCAAGCCGTCGAGCAAGACCCTCAGTGACGGCGTTCCTCTCGAACGGTCAGAAAATCATACGGGCTCTCGAGGAAATCGTCCAGCACGACCGTCATCGCCCCAAGAAGAGTGCTGTTTTCAGACAAGGAGGACAGCGTGATAGAGACCTGATCGGCGACATGGTAGAAGCAACGTTCGGCGATGATGCGTTTCATGGGCTCCAGAATCGGGGCACCCAGAGCCGCCACCTGGCCCGTCACAATGATACGCTGAGGAGCAAGGAGGTTCACCAGATTGACCATGGTATATCCAATGAGCTCTCCCTTCTCTTTCAGAACCCCCAGCACCTTGGCGTCTCCCTCGGCAGCCAGTTGCTGAAGCTCCGCAAACGACAGCTGCCGACCCACCTGAGCGGAAGCGTCTTCGAGAATGCCGCGCAGTCCGGCATATAATTCGACACACCCGCGGTTCCCACAGTCACACCATTTCCCGTGGCGACGGTCAACCGACGTATGGCCGATTTCGCCCGAGACTCCGAAGTTGCCCGTGTACAAGCGCCCTCCGGCGATGATGCCGGCGCCGATACCATAGCCAAGGTGCACTAGCACAAAATCGGACGTATCACGACCTTGACCAAAGAACTTTTCGGCAACGGCTTCAGCGTTCGCATCATTGATAACGAATGTTGGAAAACCGAAGCGCGTCTGCAGCAGCTGCCGGGCCTGGAGGTTGCGGATCGAAGGAAAGTTCGGGACACTGATGACGACGCCCGCCTCAGAGTTGATGAGGCCGGGCGCGGAGAAACCCACCCCGATAACCTTGATACCCCGGTGACGGTTCAACAGTTCCTGCACGGTCTCCAGCACTCTCTCGAACTCCGTCTTGATAGAGCTCTTGGGATCGATGGTCCGCTCTGTATGGTCAAGAATGCCACCACCCAAGTCCATAAGTGCAGTTCGGACATGCGCCCATGAAAAATCGATGGCCACAATATAGCGCGACCTCCCGTTGAAGTGCAGTACGACCGGTTTGCGCCCTACTCCCACACTCGCTCCCGGCGATTCGGTGACGACACCACGCTCGACAAGAAAGGAGACGATGCGTGAGACCGTCGGAGCGGTGAGCCCTGTAAGTCTGACCAGATCCGCCCGCGAAATGTCGTTTGTCTCATGAACGGTTCGGAGGATACTCGAGGTATTCTCCGCCTTGATACTGGTCTGGTTCTTGCCAATGTGTTCGCTTGCCCTGGACTTTGTAACCATGACATCTCCTCGTTGCAGCAATATGCGCAGACCTCTACCAAGAGCAAGTATAGCAGCAATCCCGTGAGAGTCGCAACAGCGGCGCCAGCCAGCCCGTCTTGGACCGATGCAACGCCCCCGCGCTTGTCTCCAAGCGACTCGTGTGAACTGCACACACGCTTGTAAACAGCGCGAATCAACGTACAATTTGTATGATAATTGCTTGATTGACACTGAACGAGGAGCAGCACATGCCAAGCACGATAGACGAAATTCGTACAGCCTTGGAGACGCGGTTGACTGCCACTCGCGATGCTCAGGACGTTCGAAATGCACAGATCGAATACCTGGGAAAGAAGGGCACGGTCACGGCGTTGCTCAAACAGATCTCCGGTGTGGCCGAGGACCAGCGCAGACAGTTCGGTGAGCAAGTCAACGCACTCAAGCAATGGGCAGCGCAAGCGATCGAGCAGAAACTGTCCGATCTGTCTTCCAAGGCACACAGGTATGACATCGACTTTTCTCTGCCGGGGCAGCTCATGCCTGCCGGCAAGAAACATATCCTCACGCAAGTCGAGGAGGAGGTCGAGTCTGTCTTCCTTTCCATGGGATTCGATATAGAAGAGGGCCCGGAGATCGAGCAGGAATATTACAATTTTGAGGCGCTCAACATCCCCGCGGACCACCCCGCACGCGACATGCAGGACACGTTCTACCTGGCGCCCGGCATGCTTCTGCGTACGCACACGTCGCCTATTCAGGTCCGGACGATGAAACGCGAAAATCCGCCTATACGGATGATTGCCACCGGCAGATGCTATCGCCGCGACGCGATAGATGCAAGCCACACTCCCGTGTTCACGCAAGTCGAAGGTCTCGTCGTCGACAAGGGCATCACATTCGCGGACCTGAAGGGAGTACTCCAGGAATTCGTGAGAGGAGTATTCGGCTCATCCACCAACGTCAAGCTCCTTCCTTCATTCTTCCCGTTCGTCGAGCCGGGCGCTGAGACCGCAATCTCCTGTCCCATCTGCGGTGGCAAGGGTTGCCCAACCTGCAAGAACTCCGGATGGATCGAGATGGGCGGCTCAGGCATGGTCCACCAGAACGTACTGCAGGAGGTCGGATACGATACCAGCATCTACCAGGGATTTGCGTTTGGGTGGGGTATCGAGCGGATAGCCATGATCAAATATGGCATTCGTGACATTCGCATGTTCTACGACAACGACCTGGATTTCCTGGGTCAGTTCTGAGGTGACTGGATGAGAGTCAAGCTTTCTGCGCTGCACGCCGCGATTGATTTTGACTACACCCCCGAGGAACTGGTCACAAAACTGGGCGACGTCGGCATTGAAATCGAATCGACGGAGAGCACCGCTGCCACGTTCAAAGACGTCTTCGTTGCACGGGTCATGCATACTGCACTCCACCCGACACACCACAGGCTTCAGCTCGTAGACCTCGACCTCGGTCCGCGCGGAACGACCAGTGTATGCACGGCCGCCACCAACGTCCGCGAGGGCGACATCATCCCAGTGGTGATTCCAGGTGGCAGGACTGCCGACGGCATGGACATTGCAACGCGCATGTTCGGCACCGTAGAATCGTTCGGTATGCTCTGCTCCTGGAAGGAACTGGGGCTCGACGGTGACCTCCTGTCCTCCGAAGAGAAGGAAGGTATCCTGCATCTGGGGTCGGGAGCGATTGTCGGGAGCCTCTTCGAGGAAGCCTGGCCTATAGGAGACACCGCCTTCGAGGTGAGCGTCACACCTGACCGGGGCGATGCCCTATCGGTTCTCGGATTGGCCCGGTGGATCGAAGTGCTCAAGGCAAGAGATGCGGATCAACCATTCGATATGGGCGACATCAAACTGCCGCTGCCCTCAACCCTCCCACACGCCCGGAACGACGGAGACCTGGCTGTAACAATCAACGACCAGTCCCTGTGCAGTTCCTACATCGGTGTCCTGGTACAGGATGTTGCCTCTGGCCCATCGAGTCACGCTTTCCGGACTCAGCTTTACCAGTTGTGCGTCCGCCCTGTCAGCAGGATTGTCGATATGACCAATCTCTGTCTGAAACAATACGGACAGCCGACTCATGCGTTTGACTACGACCGCCTTCAGGAGCATCGTATCATTGTGCGGACATCTCTGCCCGGCGAGACCATTGTCACACTGGACGGCGTGGTGCGCTCCCTCGAACCAGGAACGCTCGTCATCGCAGATGCTGCCGTTCCAGTGGCCGTCGCCGGCGTCATGGGCGGACTGACATCCAGCGTCACGGCTGCGACGACCCGCATCGTCTTCGAGATCGCACACTTCGATCCGAGAGCAGTCGCACACGCAAGCAGGCACCTCGGCATCAAGTCAGATGCAGCTTATCTCTACGAGCGTGGCACCGATCCAGGGCTCACTGTCAGCGCCGTCCCTTCGGTTCTATCGGCACTCGTCCGCGAGCAGTGTCTTGGTTCTTACGTCTCGTGTGTTGCTTCTGCTGGAATTCCTGTTCCTGCGAAGCCACCGCTGAGCCTCGATCTGGATCGGGTGAATGGCTACCTGGGTTCCAACCTCGACGCTGCAGACATGCAACGACTCTTCGGCTATGAAGGAATCACATCGTCGATCACGGGAACAACTCTATCGGTGACACCACCATCGTTCCGTGGCGACCTGACATCCTGGCCGGAATATGTCGAAGAGATCGTCAGAATGGAGGGGTATAACGAGTTCCCCTCGCACACGCCGAACCTCGTCCTGCGCCGCGGTTCAGAGTCTCCCCTCAAAGCCCTCTGTAAGCGCCTGCGTCAGATTCTCGTCGGCATTGGGCTCGTTGAATCATGCACTGTCAGTTTTGTGCGGGAGAGCACGGTAACCGCGATGGGCCTGCCTCCGGCACCACTCCTGCTCAACCCGCTCACCGTAGACTGGGATGCTCTGCGCCCCACAATGGCTGTCGGCCTTGCAGGAGCCGCGGTGCGAAACCTGTCGCGAGGCCGCGAGGGCTTCGCCTCGTTCGAGATTGGCAAAACGTTCAGCGTTCGCGACCAGTCGTTCGACGAGGAGACGAGACTTGGCATTCTTCTTACAGGCAAGTGGCAAGATGCGAACTGGACGACGCCCGCCGCCAGCACCAGCATCTTTGTGCTGAAGGGCATCATCGAGTCAGTTCTTCGCGATCTGCATGTGTCCTGTAACGTCGTGTCATCGGATAGTGCAATCCTGGAGACTGGTGCAAGCGTCCTGGTTTCCTCGGAAACCATGGCACTGGGTACACTCGGCATTCTCAGGCACGACGTCGGTGCTCTCCTGGGTCTGGAACGAGACACGTTCTACGCCGAGTTTTCCGTTGATGCCCTGCTAAAGAGCATTCCAGCTATCGGTTTCAAGGAGTTTTCCAGGTTCCCATCAATCCGGCGTGACATCGCTGTCCTGGTGGACAGTAGCATGACAGCCGGCCAAGTGCAGGCGATCCTCACTGAACATGGCGGCCCTCTGCTCAAGAAAATTGTGGTGTTTGACAGTTTCCAGGGGGACAGTCTACCGACAGGCAAGAAGAGCGTGGGCTTCTCGATGGAGTTTGCCTCACCCGATCGAACACTATTGGGCGATGAGGTCGATGTCCTTGTCAGTTCCGTCGAAGCCGCCCTCGCAACTCGTGTAGGGGGCATACTACGAAGAACCCGGGTATAGAAACTCAGCAGGCGATTCGCACATACACATACGGCAAGGTCGGTTTCGACCGTATCCAGGAGGCCTTGGCATCTCAGGCCGAGTCGGCGCTGGGTGCCGAAGAATCACGTGCACTCGCTCCGCTCGATAGCATTGATGCCATCAGGGCAGCTCAGACCGAGACCGATGAAGCGTCTTCATATCTGGAGCGGTTCGGTGATTTGACCCTCAGCAACCTCCTTGACGTGAGGGCCGAGCTGGACAAAGCCAAGGTCCGTCTACAGCTCGCTGGGCACGAAGTGTGGAAGGTTTGCGTCGTCCTGAACGAGCTGTCACGTGTGCGAAAAGCGTTCGTGACGATCAAGGACCTCTATCCCTCGCTGTTCAGCATCTCCCAGGACGTCAAGCCGTTTTCGTCTCTCGCACAAGAGATAGAGCGATGTGTCAACCAGGATGGAGATATCCTCGACGACGCATCGATCAACATCGCCGCCATCCGTCGTGAGAAAATTGAGCTGCAGAAAACCATCAACAAGGTGCTCCAGGATATCCTCGGGAGCGAAACCTATGGCCGTGCCGTTCAAGACCGCATCGTTACGATGCGGAACGACAGGTACGTGATCCCGGTGAAACGAGAGTTCAAGGATGCAATTCAGTCGGTTGTCCACGACCAGTCCGACAGTGGCATGACCCTGTTTGTCGAGCCCACACGGGTGATCGACCTCAACAATCGGCTGCAGATTCTGCAGTCCGACGAGAAGAAGGAGATATCGCGCATCCTCCTCTACCTGACAGACCTCATCGCAAAGGCCGCTCCAGATGTCGAGAAATCGCTGAACGTGGCGGGCCACCTCGACTTCAGTCTGGCCAAGGGACGTCTGGCTCGATCGTGGAATGGCGTCAAGCCGTCGGTAAGCCCCAATCTGGAAACCAACCTGCGCAATGTCCGCAACCCATTCGTTACAGACTGCGTCCCGATCTCCTTCTCCATTGGCAAGGACTATTTCATGGTAGTCATCACCGGCCCAAACACGGGAGGCAAGACCGTTGCCCTGAAGACTCTCGGTCTTACCGTCCTCATAAGCAAAGCAGGTCTCTTTATCCCCGCTTCCGAGGGATGTACCGTTGGTCTTTATGACGAGGTTTTTGTCGACATCGGCGACGAACAGAGCATCGAGCAGAGTTTGTCAACGTTCTCGGCGCACATGTCGAACATCGTCCGCATCCTGGGACAGGCGACCCGGTACTCACTTGTCCTGCTCGATGAACTCGGCGTTGGCACGGATCCCGAGGAGGGTTCTGCGATCGCAACCGGTATCGTAGACTTCCTGTACCAGAAACGAGTCTCGACGGTCATCACCACGCACTACAGCAGCCTAAAGCTTCTTGCGTACCGCTACGACCAGATACGAAACGCGTCCGTTGGATTCGACGTCGAAACGCTTCGGCCGACCTACGAGCTCATCCTTGGCTCCCCGGGCGAAAGCCATGCGTTCACCATCTGTGAGAGACTCGGACTCCCTGAAGCTGTTCTTGTCCTCGCCCACGATGAGCTGAGCAACGAGCACAAAACGACCACCGAGTTGATGAGCCGTATCGTGACTGATTCTCAGGAGATCAGCCACACCAAGGACAGCCTGAACGTGAATCAGCAGGAACTGGAGAAGCTGCGGGACGATTACGAGGGAAAACTGGCTTTGCTTGAAGCAAACGAGAAACAGGAGCTCAAAGCAGCCCATGCTGAGGCTCAACGCATCGTCGACGAAGTCAGCAAGCGCATGGATGATTTGATGAGACAATATCAGGACAGCCTCAAGAACCAGCCACAGGCAGCCCGCGATGCCAAGCGGGAGGTCGAAGTGACGCGCGACGAGCTTGTCCAGAAAGCGGAGCCGTATGAAGAGAAGCCTCCATTCACGCCCGTCGAAGAAATCGTGCCAGGTGATCTGGTCATCATTACCTCGGTCAACAAACAGGCCATCGTCATCGATGTCATGAAGGAGAAGCGCAAGCTTGTTCTCCAGTCGGGTTCCATGCGCACGACGGTGCCTGAAGCACAAGTGCGCAAGCTGACCGAACCCGAACTCAACTCCTATCAGAACCGCGCCATGCAATACAGTGGAGCGCGTGAACCGACGCTGCCGTTCGTTCCCATGAAGATCGACCTGCATGGGAGCCGTGTCGACGAGGCGCTCGAGAAACTCGACAAGTACATCGACGTGGCTTATCTCTCAGGCCTTTCATTCGTCTACATCTGCCACGGCAAGGGTTCGGGCATTCTGCGAAAGCAGATCCATGAATTCCTCAAGACCCTGCCAAGTATTGATCACTTCAGCTTTTCGAGCCCCGAAGAGGGTGGCGATGGGGTGACAATTGCCTACTTCAAATAGAAAGGAACCATTTGAAAAACGAACAGGAACTCGTTTTCTTCGATCTGGAAACAACAGGCCTCGATCAGGCTTCCGATCAAATCATCGAGATTGGTGCCGTCAAGGTACGCGGAGGCAAGGAGGTTGAACGATTTGAGCAGTTCTGTCGCCTGAAGGAAGGGGCGCGTCTGCCCGAATTTATCTCTGCCCTCACGGGGATAACTCCTCTTGACCTCGAACCGGCAGAACCCGTAAATCAGGTTGTCGACCAGTTCCTGCAGTTTGCGGGTGGCAGTCCATTGCTGGCGCACAACTCCAGCTTTGATGAAGGTTTCCTGCGCAGAGCACTGCACGGTCAGCTCGCGAACCCAGTGTTTGACACCTTGGAGCTCGCACGCATCTTTTTCCCAGACCTGCAGAGTCATAGTCTTGTTGCGTTGGTCGACTCGCTCGACATCAAGAAGGAGGAAGCTCACAGGGCTCTCGGAGACAGTCTCTCGTTGTTTCGTTTCTACCGAAAACTGAAGGACAAGATCGCGCAGTCTGCACTCCCCGATGCCATCGTGCAGCGAATCCAGCTTCTCTATCCGGTCGTGGCAGACCTGGGGCTGCTGGACACTGGCGATACCAGGGCGACGGTTCAGCCGTCTAAGATGACAGGCCTGGAAGCTGTTTTGACGGACCTCGATCTTTCCCGTCTGCCACACCTGAAGGCTCTGAAGCCAGGCGTTGCCAGCGACACAGCCTCTCCAGAGATGGCGTTGCTGACTTCCGGCCGCGATGTCCTCCTGCAATGTGAACCCCAGTCACTTCGAGCCCGATACCTTGGGGATATCCAGGCATCCGCACGCCCCGGCGCCGTGCTGCTGCGCGCGCCTGCAGCCATCGAACCACTCCTGGAGGACGCGCGACCTGGAGACGCGCGACCGCTCTGGATATCGCAGGAGAGCCCCAACAACCTTGTCTGTCTCATGCTGCTCGATGGAGCGACCCACAGTGCTACCATGCGTCGCGAATTCGGCTTTGAGCTCTCGGCTCTCATCGTCTATGAATGGGAGACACGCTCAGTCTTTATCCCGGGCATGCCGTTGTTCCTGAAGAAGTCCCGCCTTGTCAATCACATATCCGCAGCTCACTGCCAGCTCGAGTCGAGCTGTCCGTTTCATGATGTGTGTCCCGTCCGGGAATCGCTGGCCCGTGCGCGCGTCGCCCACCTCCATGTAACCGACCTCGCCGAGGCACCACATGTATTCCATGAACTTGGCGAGTCGACACCGGTCCTGGTCTCTTCACCTGAAACTGAGAAACTCATGAGTGACGTACTCGACGTACCTGAGGTACAGGTCACCTCGATCATGCTGCGCATTATCGCCGGTGTTGCAGGCGAACGAGACGAAGTTCCAGGTCTTGCTATTGTGGCCAGCCTTGCTACACGCGCCGGAACCCTCCTCGAGGAGCTCTACGTGCATGTGACCCACCAGGAAAACGCCGGGGTCCGAGGGCGCATCGCAATCGGCGAAACGCTCTGGTCTGCCAGCGAGTTCGCAGCGCTCAGATCCACGGCAGACGCAATGGTGGAGGCCTTCGCGAACGCAGGGGAGACACTGCCCGCTACGATGCGAATGGCATACCTGACGCAGTGTCGTGACCTTGCTTCTGTTCTGAACAATGCAGACAACCCTGCCTACGCCGTATGGATGGAACGTCAGGGTCAGGAGATCATGCTGGCGAGTACCAGGACGGTCCTTGCCTCACGCATCCGAGCGTGCAACGCCCACGTCCAGTTCCTCCTCGCCGGGACGAGCGTATGTCCTGCCGGTGACGAGCGATTTCTGCCCGAGACATTCGGCCTCACAGGTTCCGAGGCCCCCGCCGTTGTCGTCGACCGTGAGCCGGACGGCCCTCGCATCCCCACGTTTGTGACACTGCACCTGCCAAAGCCAAACGAGTCCGGATTTGAAAAGAACGGCGCCCGTCTCATTGCCGAAACGATGAGACGCTTTCCCGGAAAAGCGATGGTCGCCTCGAACTCTCTCGAGACATTGCACCGCATGCAGTCGTTTCTTGCACGCGAACCTGGACTGGCCGAATACAGCCTGCTGCTTCCCAAGAATGGGCACACACGTACGCAGCTCCTGGAACAGTTTACCGGCCAGAACAAAGCCATTCTGCTCATCCCGTTCGATTACCTGAGCTTCGGCGACATCATATCGGCAAAGTTCCTGTTTGTCACCAAGTTGCAGTTTCCCAACTCGTTCCTTCCAACGGTGACACGCCTCAAACAAGCGCTCAAAGAGAAGCGGGGTGATACCTTCCGGCAGTTCGATCTGCCCTATGCCCTTGCCCTGCTGCAATATACACTGCACCAGATGGATCCTCACACGCTTCGCAGCGTCTTCATGCTGGACAACCGGAGTTTCAGCTCAGCCTACGCAGATCGTATCCGGACTGTCCTGCCGACGCCATCGCTGTTTCTGCCTATGGAAAACCAGGAGAGCCTCTTGCAGCATCTCGACCGCTGGATACGCAACCAGACTCTCTGAAGCATTCGTCACCCCTCGTAGAAGAACCGCACCTCGGCGTCCGGCAGCCTCCCAGAGGAACACCCACGTACAGACAGTGAGTCCTGTCTGTACGTGTTCGCGTTATGCAGTAATGAATGTGCTTGAGTATGGGCAGCATTTCCGCATGCTGTACACCAATTGACATCTGCACAGGTAAATGCTCGCTGTGTGCTGCTCAAAAGCATATCGAAGTAAAGTTCGCTTTTTGAAGCTGAGCACAGAGCTCTTGCAAATAAACCCAGCGCGCTATAGCATAGGCAGGAAGAGAGATGAAATGATGTTGTAGTAGATGGTAGATTGTTATGCAAGGAGAAAGCATGCAAGACTGGCAGGAACAAGTACGCGTGCTGCTCGACGGTGCTCAGGGAAAATTTGGCGTCTATGCCGCAACACCGACAGTTCCTTTATTCGAGTATCAGGCTTCGAGCATATTCCCGTCGGCAAGTACCATCAAGGTGCTCATCATGGCCGAACTTCTTCGACAGGTCGAAGCAGGAACTCACGCCCTGACCGAACATCCTGTCCTTCCGACAGCACCAACAGGTGGATGCGGCATCCTCGAGTTCCTGAGTTCCGATTATCGCCCTGACCTTATGGATCTCCTTCATTTCATGATCTGCTCAAGTGACAATAAGGCTACAAATGTGCTCATCCACCTCACAGGAATAGATGCCGTCAATCAGCTGGCAGTGGACATCGGGATGACCAATACAAGGTTACGTCGTTTTATGATGGATACCGAATCAATTCAGCAAGACATTGATAATACGACGTCCCCAGCAGATATGGGGCGTTTCTTCAAATTACTTGCCTGCAACGAATTGGTCAGCTCGAAAGCGTCCGCCACAATGAAGACAATTCTCGGCCACCAGCAATTTGCGGACATCATGATGTTATTCTTGCCAGAAGGAATACGTGCTGAACACAAGACTGGCGGGCTTCCCGGATCGGTCCTCGATGTCGGACTTGTCTATGGTGCCAGGGATCCCCTCATCCTCTGTCTTATGGCGACACAACTGGCCAATAATGGCGAAGGAGCAATTATTCTTGGGAAAGTCGCTGCAATTGCCTATACAAGCGGAAAGGAGAAATACGTATGAGAATCGTTGCCATAAAATGTCTTTCAGTGAGCATTCCCCGGGTCAAAGAACTCAAGGTCGCATATGCGACACGAACAGTCTACAACGGAATTCTGTTGCAACTTGTTACCGACGCCGGCCTTATCGGGCTGGGAGAAGCAGCTCCCAATTTCGAAGTCTGCCATGAGACACTGGAGGGCACAACTCAAGCTTGCCGAGCTATGGCTCCCCTGGTCCGGGGTTCCAACCCACTCGCACGTGAGGCAATCCTCGAGAAACTCGAACCCTGGAGACACATTGCCGCGGCCGCACTGGCTGCCTATGACATCGCCCTGTGGGATCTTGCCGGCAAGAGCGCAGGGCTCCCCATCCGCGATCTCATCGGAGGATATCGACAAGCTATTCCAAATGAAATGACAATAGGCATCAAAGATCTTGCTGAAACAGTGGCAGAAGCAATGAGCATCAAAGCAAGCGGCATGTATGCCGAGATAAAGCTCAAGCTCGGGTTGGATCCCGATCTTGATGTCAAACGCGTCCATGCGGTTCGTGCAGCAGTAGGGCCCACGTTCCCGCTGCATGTCGACGCAAACCAGGGATATGACCGCGAAGGAGCTCTGCGTGTGCTGCAAGCACTGGCCGGAGCAGGAATCGATTTTGCCGAGCAACCCGTTCCTGCTGAAGACACAGAGTCCCTGCGGTGGGTAAGTGACCGCAGCCCCATCCCGATAACAGCCGATGAAGCCGTCCACACACCAGAGGATGCGCTGGCGTTGGTCGGTTCTCACGCGTGTTCCATGCTGAACGTCAAACTGCAGAAGGTTGGAGGTATTTCCCACGCACTCGACGTTCTGGCTATCGCACGAGCTGCAGGTATCCCCTGTATGATCGGGTGCATGACAGAAACTCCGGTCGGGATTGCGGCGGGAGCACACGTAGCATTGGGATCACCGGTCGTCACGCATGTCGATCTGGATGGAGGCGTAGATCTTGCATTCCAGCCAGCAACCGGTGGCATCGAGATACAAGGAGACCAGCTGACGGTTTCTGATCGCCCTGGTCTGGGAGTGGAACTCAACGATGAGTATCGTAATCGTTTTGCCAATGAGGAGGCTCTGCAATGAACATCTACATTTCGTGTGACATGGAAGGAGTGGACGGTATCGTCACGGAGAAACAGTCATCCCCCACCGGCCCGTTCTATGCGTTTGCCCGAGAACAGATCACGGAGGAGGTAAATGCGGCTGCGCAAGGCGCATTCGATGCTGGCGCCACTTCTGTTCTTGTGAACGATTCCCACTGGGACATGACGAATCTGCTTCCAGAGAAACTGGATCCTCGCATCGAGTACATCACTGGTTCAGCGAAGCCCCTGTCTATGATGCAGGGTGTGGATACTGGAATAGATGGTGTTTTTTTCATTGGATATCACTCTCGTGCCGGCACATGGAATTCTACCATCGTGCATACGTTCAGTGGTTGTGTTTCGCAGTTCAAGATCAATGGTAAGGTGTACGGTGAAACTGGTCTTAATGCAATGATTGCAGGCTGTTTTGGCGTTCCCGTCGTCATGATAAGCGGCGATCAGCATGTTGCAGAAGAGGCGCGTGAGTACCTTCCATGGATCCAGACGGCCGTCGTCAAGCAAGGTCAATCTGCCTACTGCGCCCGCCATCTCTCCGTTGCAAACGCACGTGAACTTATCCGCAAAACAGCAGCTGAAGCTGTTAAGATAATCCCCGAAGCCTGCGCTTACTTGCCGTCAGCCCCCTACCGGCTGGAAGTACAGTATCTTCAGGCTGGACAGGCTGACCGAGCGTCCATGATGCCCGGCTCCATGCGCCTGGATGGCACAACACTGGCATTCGACACTGCTGATTATCTTCAAGCATGGTTTGCTTTCTATACCATGACGGCGCTAGCCAGCCAGGCACCGATGGTGTAACGTTTCACTCACGTATCGCAGCTGCCACAAATCCACTATTTAAGGAGGACCCATGACCTTACAAAGAAAAGGCGTTATTACTGCCAACATTGCCAACATGTGTCATGATGCGAATGTCAAATCCGAGGTTGTCAGTCAGGCAGTCATCGGTACAACATGTACTGTGACATTGAACAAGAAGGGCTGGTACTATATTCAACTGCCAGACACCTATCTGGGTTGGATCCCCGCTGAAATGGCACGACTCTATACAAAGCAGGATCAGCCATATGCATCCCACGGTCATGTGGCCACAACCATCAATCTCTTTGCAAACATCAATGAGGGTCCATCAGTGGACTCACCACTTACGACAACAGTCACGATCGGGATAACACTCGAGGTACCGGACACGGTCACACAAGATGGATGGCTCCACGTACGCCTTCCCGATGGGCAAATCGGGTGGGTTCAGCAGGGAGATGTCATCATTGATAATGCCCCTCATCTGTTTCCACGAGGAAAACGCTCTAGCTTTGGGGCAACAGCAAAGAAGTTGCTTGGGTTGCCTTATCGATGGGGTGGGGTTTCACCGTTTGGGATCGACTGTTCAGGCCTGGCACAACTCGTATATCGCCTGAATGGTATCACAATTCTGCGTGATGCCGGGATTCAACGAGGCATGAAGGAATTTGCTCTTGTCTCGAAAGCAAAAATGCAGCCTGGTGATCTCATTTTCTTCGGTAATCCAGCTACGAAGAACGTCACTCATGTCGGCCTATGCATTGGCGCTGGAAAATTCATCCATGCGACCACGCATACACGCCCAGTTGTGCAAATAAGCAAGCTTGCTGACAAGCATTGGACCGACTTGTACATTGATAGCAGACACTGGGCCGGCAAATGACGGCAGTTCATCCACGTGCCCTCCGGCCCGATGCGACAATCGGGATTGTTGCCCCCGCCGGCCCTGATAATGAGGAGAAGCTTCAAGCCGGTATAACCTACCTGGAACGTCGGGGGTATCGGACTGTCGTCGGAACGCATGTGCATGATGCATATGGATATCTGGCAGGCTCCGATATCGCGCGCGCCGCAGATATCAACGAAATATTTGACCGAGACGATATCGACGCAATCATCTGCTCACGTGGAGGATACGGAGCAATGAGACTTCTGCCTCTCCTGGATTACCAGTGCATCCGTGCCAACCCAAAACCGTTCATGGGGTACAGCGACATTACGTCATTACATCTTGCATTCTGGAAAGAGGCACAGCTCGCAACATTCTATGGACCCATGGTATCCATTGACATCAATGATCACATGCGCCCCCTTGTTGAGCAAACAATGTGGCAATTGCTGACGGAGCCTTCATTTGCCGGCGAGCTCATGTACGATCGTGCATCCAATAACGTACGCGCCATGCTACCCGGCATCGCAGAAGGCGTCCTGGTCGGCGGCTGTATGACACTTGTCGAGGCGCTTCTCGGAACGCCGTGGCAGCTGGATTGCACAGGACGAATCCTGTTTCTTGAGGATGTAGATGAGGAATGGCATGATATTGACCGCATGCTCGCCCACCTAGCCCTTGCAGGAATTCTCCGAGATGCTACAGCTATTGTCATGGGAGAGATGGTAAACGTCCACAATTCTGACGAATCCAAACCATCTCTTCATCTCGCCGAACTCTATCGCGATTATCTGTCCGGCCTGGGTAAGCCTGTTCTTGTTGATTTTCCCAGTGGCCATGGAAAAGATATGACTCCATTGCCGCTGGGTTGTGCCGTACGTCTTGACGCCGGCGCTGCATCGATAAGACTGTTGGAAGCTGCTACCATTTAACATGAAGGAGGAATGATGAACAAAGGGCCTTAGATCGTTGCACCCATCCCAACGAGATCGTGCGGAAAAGGGAATCCAGAATTCTTATATCTGAGAGGAGGTACGATTCATGGAAGCAAAGAGAGTAATATCGCTCGTGCTCACAATTGCACTTGTTCTTGGCATCTGGGCTGCTCCCGTCAACGTTGCCGCAGACCAGGACGCAATTATTTCTATGACGATCGGTAGTACCAAGGCTTATGTCAACTTGGTTCCAAAAACGCTTGACCAACCTCCCGTCATTATCAATGGACGCACGATGGTCCCCTTCCGATTTATTGGCGAAGCACTAGACGCATTCGTCGATTACGATCCGACGAATAAGACTGTAAGTTACGTTCTTGAAGGGAATAATATCACCTTGAAAATAGGTTCCACGGCGGCAACAGTCAATGGGGTCAGCAAGACTCTGGAAGCCGCTCCTGTTATCCTGAAAACGGGGCGAACCGTTGTTCCGGTACGCTTCATCTCGGAAGCTATCGGTGCCACAGTTGGCTGGAATGCAACGACCCGCACGGTAAGTATCACGTTCAAGAAAGAAGCTGTTGTCATTGGCGGCATTCTGCATGACTACAACGGCGGAGATCTAGACGGCTTCGATCCACAATCCGGTACATCATTGCTCCTGTTCAATGCGTGTCGTCAGATCTATTCCAACCTTGTGACAGTGGGATACAAGGATTTCACGATCATGCCCGATGTGGCCAAATCGTGGGACACGTCAACAGATGGTAAAACCATCACCTTCCATCTCCGAAACGACATCTATTTCAACGATGGAACCAGGCTGACCGCCAACGATGTCAAGTTTACGTTTGAGCGCTGTTTTGATCCCAACGGCCCTGCTTATACCAGCGGCGTTCTCGACTACTATCTGACTCCTGTCAAGATTGTCGGCGGTCAGGCAAAAGCGGACGGGAAAGCCTCGACGGTTTCTGGAATCAAGGTTCTAGACGATTACACGATTTCCTTTACTCTTGAGCAACCCTTCGCTCCGTTCATCCAGATTCTTGCGATTCCGGCGTTCGGTATCCTTTCGGAGAAGGCTGTGACGCGGCTGGGAGATAACTACTTTGCTCATCCTGTCGGATCCGGTCCGTTCTATGTCAAGGAATGGCAGCGCGGCAGCCATATTTTGTATGCAGCCAATCTCAAGTACTTCAANNGTCCTCAAATTCAAAACGGGCGAGCTTGATGTTCTTTACCCACCCCTTGCACAATATGACGACCTGGTCAAGACCTATGCTACCAACGTCTACAAAACCGCAGATATGAGTTATTACCGCATTGATTTCAACATCAAACGGAAGGGCCCGCTTCAGGACATACGCGTCCGTCAGGCGATTGGCTATGCAATCAACCGCGAACAGATCCTCGCCAAGATCCTGAAAGGGCAGGGTTATCTTGCAAAAGGCATCTTCCCTCCAGGGCTACCCGCATATAACGCTACCCTCCCGGGGTTCAGCTACGACCTGGCCAAGGCAAAGCAACTCATGAAAGACGCTGGTTACGCCAATGGGTTCTCACTCGAGATGGTCATGCGGTCGGGGAGAATGGAGGACGAGCATCTAGCATTCCAGGAAGCCCTCAAACAGATTGGCATTACGGTAAACCTGACCAAGGTCGACAGCGCCACATACTGGCAGCTCCTGGGCGCCGGTCAAACCGACATTGCCTATCGGAACTGGTGGGCCGATTTTGCTGATCCCGACAATTTTACGGCTCCCTTGTTCCGCACAGGAGCTGACTCCGACATGGGGTGGGCAAAACCCGAATATGACGCAATCATCGACAAGGCAGCAAAGTTGACGCGTATGTCCGACCGCATTCCGCTGTACCAGGACCTGGAGAAGAAACTGATCTACCAGGACGTCGTGCAGTTCCCGCTCTGGAATACGATTACCACCGTCATCTTGAATCCTAAGGTGCGCAATTACTATTTGCACCCCTCCGGAGTCGTTGCCTACTACCCAGTTTATCTGGCACACTGACAAGGAAAATTCACCCGGCTGGGATTACCCAGCCGGGTGGTGCTACGGAGAAACCATGAGAAACTATATCATTCGCCGGTTGCTCCTGCTCATCCTGGTGCTGTGGGGAGTAACTCTGGTAACGTTCATCTTGATGCATGTTGTTCCGGGCGACCCAGCAAAAGTACTGCTGGGAAAGCTGTCAGGAAATGAAGTACTCGTTACAAAACTCCGACATCAACTTGGACTGGACAAACCTCTCGTCGTCCAGTATTTCGAATTCGTGAAAGGTATACTGCGTGGAAACCTTGGGAACTCGTACAAATTCAAGGCTTCGGTAATGTCACTTATCCTCGAGCGCATGCCGGCAACAATCAAACTGACGTTCGGCGCGCTTATCATAGGGCTTCTGATCGGCCTTTCATCTGGCATTATTTCGGCTGTGAGACGCTATTCCGTTTGGGATACCTTGAGCATGTTGTTCGCATTTATCGGCGTCTCAATGCCTGTTTTCTGGCTAGCGATGCTCCTGCAACTGCTGTTCGCCGTCAAACTCGGGTGGTTTCACGTCTCTGGTTTTGAAGGACTTCGTGATCTTGTCCTGCCTTCAGTCACACTGGGGCTTATCTATTCGGCCTCAATCGCGCGCATGACACGCTCTTCCATTCTCGAGGTAATCCGCATGGACTATGTGCGGACTGCACGTGCAAAAGGAGCACCAGAGCGAATAGTCTTTTCCCGACATGTCTTCCGGAATGCCCTCATCCCCATCGTTACTATGATCGGAATGCAATTCGGCGGGTTGCTTACCGGAGCTGCTTTAACAGAAACGGTCTTTCAGATACCAGGAGTTGGAAAATTGCTCATCAACAGCACTCTTGATCTCGACTACCCGATGATTCAGGGAGGGGTGATGTTCGTGGCCATTGTCTTCGTTCTCGTCAATCTGTTCGTTGACGTCCTCTATGCGTATCTTGATCCGACGATCCGTTATGATTAGCCCAAAACAGAACAAGTCAGAAACGGGTGGTGCGCCACTCGCTGAGGTTCAGGGAAAAGATGAAGAGCTTCTTGCCGCAGAAATCGAGGCAGAAACCCATCAGACATCGATGATCACGGATATCTGGCATCGTCTGAAAAAGCACCGGCTGGCAATGGCAGGACTTGCCATTATTGTCGTGCTGATTCTGACTGCCATCTTTGCCGGCGTTATTGCCCCCTACAGCTATCGGGACCAGAACCTTGACCAAGCCTTGCTGTCTCCCTCCCGTGATCATCTGTTTGGCACAGATCAGTTCGGGCGCGATCTATTCAGCCGCATCATCTACGGCAGCCGTATCTCCATCGCAGTTGCCTTTCTTCCCGTCATCGTGAGCGTAGGCATCGGTGTCCTTCTCGGGGCCATCTCCGGTTACTTCGGTGGCTGGATTGACCTACTGATCATGCGCCTGGCCGATATCATGTTTGCATTTCCAAGCCTTCTCTTCGCTATTGCCATCATCTTCGCCATCGGACGCGGAATTCTCAGTCTCTTTATTGCTCTCGCTCTCGTCGACTGGGCAGGAGATGCTCGACTGATCCGGGGTCAGGTGCTTTCCATACGATCCAAGGAGTACATTGAGGCAGCACGCGCCATCGGTATGAGTGACCAGCGCATTATCCTGCGTCATGTACTCCCCAATTGTCTTGCCCCCATCATCGTCACCGTATCCATGTCTATTCCAGGAGTCATCCTCACCGAAGCATCACTTTCGTTCATCGGACTCGGGGTACAACCTCCCACTCCAAGTTGGGGAGCCATTCTTAACGACGGTCAGCGATTCATAGGAAACGCTCCATGGATGGCATTCTTTCCTGGCGCCGCTATCTTCCTGACGGTTCTCGCCTATAACTTTCTCGGAGATGGTCTCAGGGATGCAATGGATCCCTTTCTCAAGAATTGAGTTCCGTCTGATCCTTCTATCGGGCACGGGTACCAGAACAGCGAGATCCCGATGCTGGTGCCCATTGGGGGCACAACATGTGTGATACGCTTGTAGCTCTTGATCCAATGACACTGAATGGCCATACGATGCTGGCAAAAAACAGCGACCGCGAACCGAACGAGGCCCAACTCCTGACGGTTTTGCCACACAGAACTCACCGAGAGCCGAGACTCAAGACAACCTACATCGACGTCGATCAGGTGCGGGAAACGAACGCCGTCCTGCTCTGCAGACCTTTCTGGATGTGGGGTGCCGAGATAGGCGTCAACGAATATGGTGTCGCCATTGGCAATGAGGCGGTCTTCACCCGTGGGGGATACGGCAAAACGGGACTGACCGGCATGGATTTGCTCAGGCTGGCTCTGGAACGCTGTGACAGTGCTCGCTCAGCTGTAGACATGATCATAACGCTGCTGGAACAATATGGCCAGGGTGGCAACTGTGGCTTCACCAAGCAGTTCTTCTACAACAACAGCTTCCTGGTCGCTGATACGACTGAGGCCTGGATCCTGGAGACGGTCGGAAAACAGTGGGCTCGCAAGCAGGTCAGCGGAACCGGGGCGATCTCCAACCTCCTGACGATCGGCTCCGACTGGGATGAGCTGTCGCCAGGTACCGAGGCCTTCGCCGAGCAGAAGCACCTGCGACGTGGCAAGGACAGGATGGATTTTGCAGCCTCGTTCTCGGACCCTCTGTTCACCAAGTTCTCCAGAGCAGGCGCGCGTCGTGCCAGCAGTCTCAGCGCTCTCGGTTCAGGCGCGCCGGCCACTGCAGCAACGATGAAAGCAGCGCTGCGTCGGCATGACGGCCCGGGCTATGCTCTCTCGGCAGGCAGTGTCGGTTCGGTGTGCATGCATTTTGGCGGTCTCGTAGGTGATCAGACTGTCGGCAGCATGGTGGCCGACCTTGACAAGTCAGGGCCCGTCGCGTGGGTCACTGGCGCATCGGCGCCGTGCATCGCTCTGTTCAAACCGATCGCACTGGATGCCGAAGGTGCCGGGATGTTCGGTGAGGACCAGCAGGAAGAGGCGCTCAACTACTGGCTCGAGAACGAGCACATCTCACGAAACCTGCAGAACAACTATGCCAAGAAACATGAGGCCATCGAGAAGTTGCGAGCCCCGCTCGAGCAGCGCTTCGAGGAGATGATGACAGATGCCGCACCGGAGTACCGAAAGCAAACTGCGCGAGAGTGCTTCGAGCTCGAGAAAGAGTACCGCGTTGCCGTCTGGAAAGCGATTGAGCCACTAGATCACCCGACGAGACACTCCCCCGTGTTCTCCATGCAATGGCGGCAGGAGAACAGAGAACTCGCCCGTC
>NZ_QXIW01000002.1:0-128 GCF_003570985.1 Candidatus Cryosericum hinesii | reverse complement strand
AGGTCCGCCAGCGAGGAGAACGCAAGTTCGGCCGGAACAGAAAGCAGAGAGACTTCGATGTGCAGATCTGCAAATTCGGTCTCCTCGACCGGTTCGAACCGTGGGTCGCTGAAAGCCGCCGACAACGC
>NZ_QXIW01000019.1 GCF_003570985.1 Candidatus Cryosericum hinesii | reverse complement strand
AAAGTATATGCGGCCCCAAAAACGTGTCAAACATACGAGTTGCATCATCTCAATTCCGTACGATGAAAGGGACCTTCCTTCGTTCCTGGTGATCTGAAGAAACTAAGTTGGTTCAGATGAAATCATGCCATCCCCAACGAAACAAAGCTATAGCATTTCGCCCTGAGATGGGTGTATCAACCTTCGATGAGACTTGATCCCCTTGTCTTCGTCTTGTTTCAGAACGATAGCATCTTTTTTTGCTTGACGCTACACTTTATTAGGAAGGTTTTATCTCCGCTGCGATGTTGTACTGATAGGGCATACTGGGGGTAGTGTTGATGACCGTGGCTCGAGCTCGCTATCAACGAGTAACACGCGTTAGGGGCACAAAACGAGAATAAGCTCACGTACTGTAGTAGCTTTATTCCTGACCACTATGATCGGTCTTGTAGCAGGTTGTACTCTGAAAGTTGTTGGAACATTGGCAACGCTAAAGGAGGCAATACATGCCTGAATCCGCAGGAGCTCGTGTAGATACTCATGTTCACCCTCATGTTAGCGAGTTAACCAAAGAAGAGCTTGAAGCCAAGAGACAAGCAGGGGTAGCCAAAAAAGAGGAAGATGAGAGAAAGAAGGATGAGGAAGAAAAGACTCCTGCTTCTATATGGGAGAACCCGAGACAATCGAATTTCCCGCTAAAATGTCGTAGATTTAGGAAGAAACAGTCCTAAAGCGATAGGGAACTACGTGCTCAAGCGAGAGAGTGATACGTCACCATGGCTCATCTTTGATTGGGGACATGGAGGGGGCTTCTTGAGTAGCTCTCGATAGCGAATTGAACCGTGTTGGAGAGGCTATCTCCCTCGGCCTGCTGATGTTCATGACAAAACCCTCATATCCCCCACATCGCACGCTGCACAGTAGGTTTCAATTCACCATACATCAATGTCTGACTGCCGCTGAAACAGCCAGACTTTAACTTGACGCCAAGAGGAGACAACCTCTGGTGATCGAAAAGCGTGGCAACTATGCCTCCATTTTACGTGAGTCGATGCGCGGCCTGTTGCATTCGCAGGTTCCTTCGTAAACTGTACATATCCTAGGAGGTGCCCATGGAAAAAGCCATGTATCTGAAGGAACTGAATGAGCAGCTCAATGCACTGTACTATCAGTGCAACATCGCCGCCTGGAACCTGTCGACGACCGGGAAGGACGAGTACGCCGCTCAAGCGGAGCATGCCGACCTGGCAATGCGGCTCTTCCTGGCCGACAAGCAGCGCTTCGACACCGTCAGTTCCATGCTCGCCGCGGGTGACCTGGAAGAGTTCGAGCGCAGGCAACTCACCCTTATCCACGACATGATGGTCGAAAACCAGCTCGACAAGGAGATGCTCCAGCAGCTGGTCAGCAAGCAGATCGCCCTGCAGAGCATCACGACGAAGTTCCGCGGAACGATCGACGGTAAAGAAGTCAACAACAAGCAGATCGAGGAGATCCTCAGGTCCAGCACGGACAATGACCTGCGCAAGAAGGCATGGCTCGCCGGCAAGCAGGTGGGCGCAGTGCTCGAACCTGGCCTCATGGAGCTCATCAAGCTCCGCAACGAGTCCGCAGTCAAGCTGGGGTACGCCAATTACTATGAGATGTCAATCCAGCTCCAGGAGTTCGACGGTGTATGGCTCAAGCAGACGCTCGAGAGCTACTGCGACCAGACCGACACACTGTTCCGCCGCGTCAAGGACTCTATCGACCAGGCGGTCGGACAGCGGCTGGGCGTCGACCCTTCCAAGCTGATGCCCTGGCACATGAGCGACATGTTCTTCCAGGAGGCTCCCCGCACCTCAGACGTCGATCTTGGCGTCTATTTCGAGGGCAAGGGCGACCACATCGTCGAGGAACTTGCGACGAAGACCTACGATACTATCGGGCTGGACATCCGCGACATTATCGCTCGCAGCGACCTCTACGAGCGCGCGGGCAAGGATCAGCACGCCTTCTGCATGCACCTCGACAACAAAGGCGACGTCCGCGTCCTGGCCAACCTTCGACCAAACGAGACCGAGATGGAGACCCTGCTGCACGAAATGGGACACGGCGTCTACGACAAGTACACCGACATGTCGCTTCCCCCGGTCCTGCGCCAACCCGCACACATCTTCACGACGGAAGCTGTCGCCATGTTCTTTGGGCGCATGGCCCGCGACCCCCGGTGGTACGAGCAGATCGTGGGCATCGACGACGCCAACTTCCAGAGGCTGGAGAGTGACCTGCCCGTCGCCATCCGCAACCAGATGCTCGTCGCGACCAGGTGGATCACCCACTTCGCGCTCTTCGAGCGCGAGCTGTACCGCACCGAGAAGAGCGACAGCCGGCTCTGGTACCAGGGCGTTCAGAACATCCAGTACCTCAACGCGCCCGAGGAACGGCTGGACAAGCCCGACTGGGCCGCCAAGTACCACTTCGCCATGGCGCCCGTGTACTACCACAACTACCTGCTCGGCGAGATGCTCGCCTCGCAGTTTGACCATACCCTGCGCACCAAAGCCAAGGGTAAGGTCCTGACGCCCGAAGGTGGGCGCTGGTTTGTCGACAACGTCTTCACGCCCGGCGCGAAGTACTCATGGAACACTATGATCGAACACGCCACGGGCGAGAAGCTCAATCCGTCCTACCTGGTCCAGCAGTTCAACTACTAACGACAAGGGGCCCGACCAACTACATCGGGCCCTGTTACACTTTGGAACCGTCCCGAGAAAGTTACAGGGGCATGAGGTGGAGGTCGGGGCTCAGGTCGAAGTCGGCGTCGGTTATAGCGCGGAGCTCGTCGAGGGTGATCTCGGGGGCGATTTCCTTGAGGATCAGCCTGCCGCTCTCGAAGACAAACACGGCGTACTCGGTGACGATCATGTCTGCCTCACCGATGCCGGTGATGGGAAGCGTGCAGCCTTTGACCAGCTTGGGCTTGCCGTTCTTGCTGGTATGTTGCATGGCTATGACGACTTCTCTTGCTCCTGTCACGAGGTCCATCGCCCCGCCGACCCCAAGCTGCTTCCCGTTGGGGATAATCCAGTTGGCAATGTTGGCCTTCTGATCTACTTCGAACGCCCCGATGACCGTGGCATCGACGTGGCCGCCCCGTATCATCCCGAAGGATGCGGCGCTGTCCATGTAGACGCATCCAGGAGTTTCTGTGACGCACGTCCTGCCGGCATTGATCAGGTCATGGTCCATCTGGCCTTCCGGTGCCGCACAGCCGACGCCGAGCATCCCGTTTTCGGCCTGCACGTAGATGTTGGGGCTCGTGACATAGTTGGCCACCATGGTCGGAATGCCAACACCAAGGTTGATGAACAGTCTCCCATTCTGGGCTTCGCTGTCGAAGTGGCGCGCTATCACTGAAGCTATCCGTTCTTTTGCCTGTTGTTCGAGTATTGCCTGCATCTCAGCTCTTCCTCATTGTCAGCACGTCTACATAGATGTGGGGTGTCACTATGGACTCAGGGTCCAGGGACCCCACAGGGACTATCTCTTCGACTTCGGCTATGACGGTGTCTGCCGCCATCGCCATGACAGGATTGAAGTTGCGGGCAGTCTTGTAGTAGACCAGATTACCCAGCTCGTCCGCTTTATAGGCCTTGATCAGCGCCACGTCGGCATGGATGGATTCTTCCAGGACACACGCCCTCCCGGCAAATTCTCTGGTCTCCTTGCCTGCGGCGAGGTCTGTTCCCGCACCGGTCGGTGTGAAGAACGCCGGGATCCCCACTCCGGCGGCTCTGATCGCTTCTGCAAACGTCCCTTGAGGAATCAGTTTCACGGTGATCCGACCTTCGTTGTTGGCGCCCGCCACCTCTGGATTCCAGTTGTAGTAGGTCCCGATCAACGACCGGATCTGGTTGTTGGTGAGCAGCTTGCCAAGGCCCACGCCGGGCGTACCCAAGTCGTTGCTGATGATCGTCAGGTCACCCGTCCCACTTGCTGCAAGTGCCTCGATCAACTCCTCGGGGTATCCGGCCAGGCCAAAGCTCCCGACCATGATGCGTGACCCCGGTTTGACCCTGGCGATTGCGTCCTCGATGCTTCTGTACTTGTCACTAGCCATGGACAGGACCTCCTGCTCTCACACGCACAGATTCTCGAAGATCGTCGACACACCAAGGCCGCCCGCAACGCAGATGGTTGCAAGCCCATACCTGGTGTTTCTCCGCAACATCTCGTGGATCAGTGTGACCGAGATGCGCGTTCCCGAGCAGCCAAGTGGGTGCCCCAGCGCAATGGCCCCTCCGTTCACGTTGAGGATATCCCGGTTGAAGCTCAACTCCTTGACGACCGCCAGACTCTGAGCTGCGAACGCTTCGTTGAGCTCGATGAGGCCGATGTCGCCCAGCGACAGTCCTGACCGTTCCAGGGCCTTGCGCGTGGCAGGCACCGGGCCGATGCCCATGATGGCAGGGTTGACACCGGCGATGCCGGCTGCCACAAATCTTGCCAGAGGCTTGATCCCCAACTCGACAGCCTTCTCCTCGGACATCACCACGACAGCAGCAGCTCCATCGTTTCTGCTGGAACTGTTGCCGGCCGTGACCGTCCCTCCCGTCTTGAAGACGGCCTTGAGCTTGGCCATCTTCTCGAGGCTCGTATCTCTTCTGGGGCCCTCATCGGTGTCGACAAGCACAGTCCCGGCTTTCCCAACGCGTACGCTCACAGGGACGATCTCGTCCTTGAACCGGCCCGCATCGATTGCCGCGACGGCCCTGGCATGGCTGGCATACGCAAATTCATCCTGTTCTTCCCTGGTGATCCCGTACTTGTCCGCGAGATTCTCGGCCGTCATACCCATGGTGAAGGTGCCGTAGATGTCTTCGGGTTGGGACTTTGGCTGACTCTCGGTGTTCGGATCGAGCAACTCGCCGTTTCCGGACTTGTAACCATAGCGTGCGCTGCGAAGGTAGTAGGGAGCTGTGCTCATGCTCTCGACGCCACCAGCCACGATCACGTCGCCATACCCCGCCTGGATCTGCCACACAGCATTCAGGATGGCCTGCAAACCCGACGAACACTGCCTGTGGACCGTATANNGGGACTTCTTCTGGAAAACCGCCTTCCAGAGCGGCGACTCTGGCAATGTTGGGCGCATCCGTGCTCTGTTTTGCCTGCCCGACGATGATCTCATCCACGATCGATTTCTCGATGCCTGATCTCTTGACGGCTTCCTCCAGGGCAGTCCTTGCCAATTCGACGGCCAGAATGTCCCTGAAAACCCCACCCATGTTGCCGACGGGCGTTCTGACTGCGGACGTGATGACAACTGACTTCATTGTTGTTCCCTCCTGTTCAGTTCTTTTCACCCCTCGGGGTAACCAGACAACTGCGCCGACTGGATGTTCAGCTCAGCTGATCGCGGCGAAGATCTGGTCGAGCTTCTGCAGCGTCGCCTCATAGTCCTGGGCCGAGTGCACCAATGAGGTGTAGAACGGTTTGTGTGGATGAACATAGATGCCCTCGGTCAGGCATGCAAAGTCGAAGGCCTCTCGCATGGCTCCGTTCTCGCGAGCCAGGTCACGGTAGTTGCGAATCGGCGTTTCGCTCATGATGACGCCGAAATTGGCGCCGAGGCCGGCCACGTGCCCGGGGATGTGATGGGCTGTCAGCAGATGACGGATGCCGGCTTTGAACGCCTCGGTCGACTCATAGAACGGCCGCATCTGGGACTCATCTGACAGGATGTCCAGTGTGGCAAGCCCCGCAGCAAGAACCTGGACTGCCCCGTTGAACGTCCCGGAGTGGAAGACGCTTCCGCCACTCGACAACGGTGACGTCAGGTCCAGAAGATCCTCCCGTCCTGCTACCGCTCCTACGGGGAAGCCACCTCCGATGATCTTACCCAAGGTCATGAGGTCGGGATTGACACCAAAGATGCCGGCCGCACCCTGGGGACCCGAGCGAAACCCCGACATGACCTCATCGAAAATGAGGACCATGCCGAGCTCCCGGGTGAGAGCTCGCAGGCCTTCCAGAAAAGCCGGGTCTGTCTGATAGAACGCACGTGGCGACGGCTCGACGATGACCGTGCCGACGCGGTCACGATTCGCCGTGAGCAGCGTCCTGCACGCATCGAGGTCATTGAACGGAAGTACCAGCGTGTCTTCGAGGATGGATGCAGGAGTCCCGCGGGACCCGGCCACGGACGTCGGCCGGTCTGGATCTCCGTAGTCTGCCGCCCGCGGGGTATTGCTGAGCACACCCTCATAGTACCACCCATGATAATGCCCTTCGAAGCGCGCGATCGCCGGCTTGCCGGTCGCGGCGCGGCCCAGCTGCAGAGCCAGGTACGTCGCCTCGGAACCACTGTTGGTAAGACGTACCTTGCCGTCGATCGGCAGCATGGACATCAGTTTCTCGGCGTACTGGATCTCGAGTTCGTTCGGTGTCCCAAAAATCGTCGTACCCCATGTCGCAAATGATGCTGCCACGGCACCGACGACAGCCGGATGTCCATGACCGAGGATAAGCGGCCCAAACGCGAGACAGTAGTCGATGTACTCGTTCCCATCGACATCCCACAAGTGCGAACCCCCAGCCCGCTGCATAAACAGCGGGTAGGGGGCAAAGTACTTGACGTTGGCGACGACGCCGGCCGGGAGAGTCTGCCGGGCACGCTCGCTCAGCTTTCGGGATGCCGGTGTCTTCGCTGCATACAGCTCTTTGAACTCAGCAGAAGACTTCATCACACACCCTCTAGCTGTTCATCTGTTTCTCGACAGCCGCCAGAGACTCTTCCCAGATGTCCAGCATGACGTCGCACTGATCCTGTGTGACACTGAGCGACGGACAAAGCCGGACCGCGTTCTCGCCACAGGGCAGCAGCAGCAGACCTCGCTTGAATGCCTCGAGGACCAGCTGGTTGCTTTCTTCCTTGGCCTTGGTCTTCTTGGCGTCCTTCACGAACTCGACGCCGATCATGAGCCCCATGCCGCGCACATCCCCCATCAGCGGGTGCCGCTTCTGCATCTGGCGCAGATGCTTCATGATGTACTCGCCCTGGACGGCAGCATTCTTCATCATCCCATTCTGGATGAGCTCGATCGTCTTGAGCGCTGCGGCACAGCTCAGCGGATTTCCTCCAAAAGTCGAGCCGTGAGCGCCCTGTTTCCAGTCCATGACGTTCTTCTTGGCGACCATGATGCCTAGAGGAAGGCCAGAAGCAACGCCCTTCGCAATGGCCATGATGTCGGGTTCTGTATCCCAATGCTCGATGGCGAACATCTTGCCGGTACGGCCCATGCCACTCTGCACCTCATCAACCATGAGGAGGATGCCTCGCTCTTCGGTGAGCTGGCGCAGTTTCTGGAAGTAGCCGGCCGGCGGCACGACATACCCACCCTCGCCCTGGATCGCCTCGACCACCATGACGGCTATATCCGAAGGTGGAGCAATACGCTCCATGACTTCTTCGATCATACCAATGCAGCGGAATTCGCATGTCTCCGGTTCGAGACCAAGCGGGCACCGGTAGCAGTAGGCATATGGCACATGAACGACGCCCTGAAGCATGGGCGAGAATCCTTCGCGGTGCTTCGCCTTTGAACCCGACAGCGTGACGGCGCCGTAGGTACGGCCGTGAAATCCACCAAAGAACGCAAGCGCCAGTGGGCGCTTCGAGTGCCAGCGTGCAAGTTTCAGGCCAGCCTCGACAGCCTCGGCTCCGGAGTTCCCGTACCAGACCAGCTTCTCGGTCGGGCCAGGTGTGATTTCCTTGATCTTCTCTGCGAGCACAATCTGAATCGGGTAGAAGAAGTCCGTGCCGGACATGTGCACCAGCTTGTCCGCCTGATCCTTGATGGCCTTGATAACTTCGGGATGACGATGACCGGTACTGTTGACGGCGACCCCGGCTGTGAAGTCCAGATACGTGTTGCCGTCGACGTCCACGACCTCCAGGCCCTCAGCATGGTCGGCCACGAGGACATATGGGCGAACGTACGAAGGCGAGATGGCGGCGCGGTCACGCGCATACCATTCCATGCCCTTGGGTCCTGGGATCGCGGTCTTGAGGTCGATATAGTCTTTCTTAGCCATTGCCATCACTCCTTTGGATAATGCTCACGACGCTTTTCGCGCAACGTGCCTGGTGGTGTCAGGTCGTAGGCGTCCTGCGTGAATATCTTCGCGATGCCCTCCGGCGGCACCTTGCGCTTCTGTGTGTCACAGATGGTACACGGCTCCGGACAATGGCTCCTGGTATCTTCGGGCTCGGGATACGACACGATGACGCCCTCGTAGTTTCGAAGCACGATGCGGTCGGGAGACATCGAGAGAATGTAGTTGGGACTGACCGGGATCTTGCCACCACCGTGCGGCGCGTCAACGACGAACTGCGGCACGGAGAAGCCGCTCGTATGACCGCGCAGAAACTCCATGATCTCGATGCCCTTGTAAACAGACGTACGGAAGTGACTGATCCCGCTGGTCAGATCGCACTGGTAAATATAGTAGGGCCTGACACGGATAGCCACGAGTTTCTGAATGAGCTCTTTCATGATATAGGGGCAATCGTTGATCCCCTTGAGAAGAACGGACTGGTTGCCAACCGGGATCCCTGCGTCGGCCAGCATCGCGATAGCCTTGCTCGACTCGGGTGTCACTTCGCTGGGGTGGTTGAACTGCGTGTTGAGCCACAGCGGATGGTACTTGCGCAGCATGGCGCAGAGTTCGGGCGTGATGCGCTGAGGAAGAACTACGGGGGCACGCGTGCCGATGCGTATCACCTCGACGTGTTGAATCTTGCGGACCTCACTGATGACATACTCGAGGAACTCGTCGTCGACGAGCAGCGCGTCACCNNCGATTGCCGCGTCGACCTCGCCCCTGGAGCGCCGTGCGTCAGTCATGCCTGCAAGGCGTCTGCGCGTACAGTGACGGCAATACATGCCGCACTGGTCCGTAATGAGAAAGAGTACGCGATCGGGATATCGATGCGTCAGGCCGTGGACGGGGGAATCAACCTCCTCATAGAGGGGATCGTCCAGATCGCTTGGCACAGATTGCAGCTCCAGTGCCGTGGGAACACACTGTTTGAAGATGGGATCATCAGGATTGTTCTGGTCGATGAGCGTGGCGTAGTATGGTGTGATAGCCATGCGGAACTTGGACAGTGCGCTGATAACACCAGCCTTCTGCTCATCAGTGAGATGGATGACCTGAGATAGCATCTCGACTGTCTGAATGCGGTTGGCAACCTGCCAGCGCCAATCATCCCAGTCCTGCTGCGACACGTTCTTCCAAAGGGGAACATCAGTGTACTTGTGACCCGACAAGGAACACCTCCTCTTTCGATGGTGGAGATGGCGGGATTTGAACCCGCGACCTCATGGATGCAAACCATGCGCTCTCCCAACTGAGCCACACCCCCACGTATGGAGACACAAACTACAAAATGGTGGGCCTCTCTGGATTCGGACCAGAGACCTCGTCCTTATCAGGGACGCGCTCTAACCAGCTGAGCTAGAGGCCCACTTGCAGCTTTCTTTTCCGACATGCCATTTTACAGGGAATCGCCCTGCTGTCAAATCGCAGGAACGGCTCTCAGCCGTAGCGCTCTTCCTTCCATGGGTCCCCATGCATATGATAGCCGCGCGATTCCCAGAACCCGGGGCGATCCTCTGTCAGGAACTCGAAGCCGGATACCCACTTGGCGTCCTTCCAGGCGTAAAGCGACGGTACAAGAAGCCGGAGGGGTCCGCCGTGTGCGCTCGTGAGGGGAAGTCTGTTCCATTCCCAGACAAGCATCGTGTCGTCGGCGAGCAGGGCCTCAAGTGGGAGATTCGTCGTGAACTCCGTGGTGCAGTGGGCCATGACGAATCGAGACGATGTGGTCAACTCGACGTGCGCTGCCTCCAAGACGTCGCGCACCAGCGCTCCACCCCACTCGGTCCCCAGCATCGACCATCCAGTCACACAATGGAAGTCAGCCGCCAGGGTCGTACGCTTCACGGCCATGAGCTGCTGCCATGTCATCCCGGTCGGCTCCCGCATCTCGCCCCAGAACCTGAACGTGAAGTTGTTCACGTCCACCGACGGTACCTGTTCAGCCGTCAGGATGGGGAACGATGTCGTGACCGACTGGTTAGGAGGAACCCGTAGCCGATCGGGTCGCAATACGAATTCCGGACCGCCAGAAGGTCTACGCTGGAAGACGCCCATATCCGGAACGCTCGTACGCGTTCACGAGCAACTCCACAAAAAACGCCGTCGCCGGGATCATCACGACGCTGCCTGCGGCTTGACCAGCCAATACGGGCCAGTATGGCAACCCCTCGACGTCATGCAGTACCAGTGGCAACCAGCCGACATTGAGCACCAGGCGCGTGACGCTCACTCCTATCCAAATCCGCGCGGTGCGCGACCGTGGCCATCCCAACTTTACAAACACCCAGGGGATGACACCGTTGAGAGCCGAAATTGCCGTTATCTGCCAGATAATGAAGGGTCCAGAAGGCCAGATGACGAAACCGACCAGGTCAGCGGCAGCTCCAACCAGCAATCCGCTCAGCGGGCCTGCGACGATGCCGGTAAGCACAATCGGGAGATGCCCGAGACCTATCCTGGCCCCGATGCCCCCTCCGATGGGAACATTCAGTGACATGAGACGCGTCAGAACAATGCTCAACCCGATCATGAGCCCGTCCAGTGTCAGGACTCTCAGAGTCATGCGGCCGCGATCCGATTTTCTTACAATGGGATTACTCACTGCTCCACCTCCTGCGCGCCTCCAAGGCGCACCAACACCGCATAAACAGATGTATGACTTCGGCCGCGCCACGTGGCGCGCCGCTGTGTCCCTCTATAGATTGACCGCCAGGAACCGCTTCTTGCCAACTCGCATGTGGATGGGCGAATGAGCCAGACTTACGCGGAACCCGATGTCGGCAACACGCTGCCCCTCAATTTCGATGCCACCCTGTTGAATCAGACGGCGGGCTTCCGACTTCGACGGCACGGCCCCCAGGCCAAACAGCAGGTCGATGACCGTGACCTCGGGCAAGCCGGCAAACTCGGTCGGCAGTGTAACGTCCTCATAAGTAATGTCAGCAGACGCAGTCGATGCCCTCTTGCTGAACACATTCTCAAAGTTGGCCTGCGCAGCCGCCGCGCCCTCTGTCCCATGGAAACGCTCGGTGACGAGGAATGCGAGACGCTTCTTGGCAGTCATCGGATGCACAGAGCCGTCCGTGATACCTGCCACGATACCCAGGACCTCTGGTTCCGGCATGCTGGTCAGAAGTGTGAAGTACTGCTCCATCAGCCCGTCCGGAATCGACATGCACTTGCCGTACATGTCCACGGCGTTCTCTGCTATGCCAATATAATTGCCCAGACTCTTGCTCATCTTGTGAACGCCGTCGAGTCCAGGCAGGATGGGCATCATGAATGCGACCTGCGCGACCTGGCCGACCTGTTCCTGCAATTCGCGAGCGAGAAGGAAATTGAACTTCTGGTCGGTGCCGCCCACCTCGACATCTGCCTGGACCGCCACTGAATCATATGATTGCATCAGGGGATAGAAGAACTCGTGGAAGAAGATCGGGACTTGGCCGTGGTAGCGCTTGGAGAAATCGTCGCGCTCCAGGATCTGCTGGATGGTGAACCGTGAAGCGAGGCGAATGATCTCCTCGAATGTCAGTCTGGACAGCCATTCACCGTTGTAGCGAACCTCCGTTTTCTGCGGGTCGAGAATGCGATAGACCTGCTCGAAGTATGTCCCGGCATTAGCATCGATCTGCTCCCCGGTCAGCGGTGGACGCGTCTTAGAGCGTCCGGACGGATCCCCGATCCTCGCGGTATAGTCGCCGATGATGAACACGATCTGGTGGCCCAAGTCCTGAAACTGGCGCAACTTGTCAAGGACGACGGCATGCCCGAGATGCAGGTCAGGTGCACTTGGATCCGCTCCCAGCTTCACCCGCATCGGCTTCCCCGAAACGAGGGAACTCATGATCTTGGCTGCCAGGTCTTCTTCACTCACGATTTCCGCTGTTCCACGCCGCAGGATGCCCAGCTGACGCTGCACCTCCTGCTCCAACTGTGCCTTTTCCATCTTCACCTCTTTCATGGAATATCGCTCTGTACCTTCCAGGCAATCATGACAACGGTGCCGCACTCTACGATGACCTGTTGAACCAGGCCGCAGGCGACATTGCTGAGTGTTCTCGTCGATCCCTGCTGCACAACTGCGTGCGACAGAGGGTACTCGAATCCCGCCAGGCTCAACTCGACTTCCCGCGTCACAGGAACAAATGAGACGGTCGTGCCCGCCAGGAGCTGCAAGGCATTGCTGGACGTAAGCGCCCTGACCAGACACCGGTCATCCTCAAACGTGATGTCTTCGAAGTCAGCGAGGTGCCGCGCTGCAAGTTGAAGATTGAACAGACAGTGATCAAGTCTGCCGCCGAGCCCGGCCAGCACAAGCACGCTGCCATGTCTCCCCATCGCCACCAACAGGTCAAATGCAGCCTCGAGGTCGGAAACATCCTTGTGTGCAGGCAGAATAATCACCCGAGTGCGGTCCCTGTCCAGCCCCGCCAGCAGCTCGGGGACCACGGAGTCTCCGTCTCCGACGAATAGGTCAGGAGTCAGCCCAAGCTCGGCCATCACGGCCAGGCCACGATCTACGGCGACCAGAAATGCGTCTGTATAGCCAACCGTGCGCAGGTACGAGAACGAGCCGGGGTCTCCCCCGGCGAAGACGATCGTGGGCACGGCAGGCATGGTCGCTTTCCTCAGGCACCCTTGAGGAGCCGTACGAATGCAGCAGAGTCTGCGGCACGGAAGAATGCCGTCCCAGCCACAAGTTCGTCTGCCCCCGCGTCACGAAGAGCTGCTGCGTTCGACGCATCTACTCCCCCGTCAACAGCGATGCGAAGGGGCGTTCCAGCCCGATCCGCGGCCGAACGGAGCATCCGCACCTTTGCCAACGTCCCCGGGAGAAACGACTGGCCCCCAAAACCGGGCTCCACCGACATCAGGAGCACAGTATCGACACTGTCCAGGAGAGGAACAACCGACTCTACCTGCGTAGCGGGATTGACAGCGACCCCTCTGCCGATGCCGGACCGTTTCAGGAGCTGAAGCGCCCGGAACGGGAACCGCGTCGCCTCCACGTGAAAGAGCAGCTCGGTGACACCGGCTCCGACGAACGTGTCGAACGCGTCCTCAGGGTGCTCGATCATCAAGTGCGCACGACATGGAAGGGCTGATGCCCTGACAATGTCGGCAGCAATCGACGAGCCGAACGAAATGTTCGGGACGAATCGGCCGTCCATGATATCCAGGTGGATGCTGTCGGCCTCCGACAGCCGAATCCGCTCAAGAGTACGCCCGAGCTCTGTGAAGTCCGTACCCAGGACGGATATGGACACTCTGGCGCACGGTTGTTCGATCATGGGACCTTCGACACCATCAGCTCGATCCAGCCGCCCTTCTCGATGGCGTCGCCAGCCGCTGGCTCCTGCCTCAGCACCAGCTGCGCAGGTTGAGTCGTCTGAGGGGATACGATAACCTTGCTCACCGAGAGCCCGAGGGCACCCAGACGCTTCTTCGACTCAGTCAGCGACAGCCCAACCAGATCCGGCATGGCGGCCATGGTCCCTCTGCTGATCGTCAGAGTAACGACGGACCCTCTGTCGACATCGGCATTGCCCGCAGGTTCCTGGGCAAGGACAGTCCCAACAGGACTCACGTCAACCTGCTCGACGAGGTCGCCCAGGACCAGCTGATTCGCGACAATGAAGGCTTGCGCCACCTCGAACTTCCCACCGACAAAGTCCGGAAGTGTCAGAGAAACGGGCCCCGAACTGGTCACCACAGTAATGACACGCCCCTTCTGCACCACGGTCTGAGGTTCGGGGTCCTGTCTGAGAACAAAATCCACTGGCATCGTGTCCGAAGTCTCTGAAGACTGCACTTTAACCTGCACTCCGACTTCCGCGGCTTTCGCCTCGGCTTCGCGGAGACTCACTCCCACCAAGACCGGAGTCTCGATCATGCCCTGAACGGCAGTACTGGACGAACAGCCTGCAACTGCTGCCAAGGCAGAGATGAGCGCGACCGCCACCAGATATCTATATAGCTTTCGTATCATCAATGTCATTCCACCTGTAGGCGGATGAAGTCAAACCATCTGCCATGTCTCGCCGGGCCGCTGTGACCCGAACCTGCAACTCGCACATAACCTGTCCACAGACACTCTTCTAAATCATTATATGGCCGGTCGCCAATAGTCAACTGCAAAGGAGCGCAAGTCATTTGACAACGAGGCCTAAGGCGGTAAAATCAGGGTGCCCTGAAGCGGGCATTGGACGTTATTCTCTGTAGAGGAGGCTTTATGAAGAAGAGAGTCTTGATCATGGGAGCAGCAGGTCGCGACTTCCACAATTTCAATGTGGTCTACCGGGACAACCCAGACTACGATGTGGTGGCATTCACGGCTACGCAGATCCCCGGCATCGACGACAAGAAGTACCCTGTCGCCTTGGCCGGCAAGCTCTATCCGAGTGGTATTCCAATCTACCCAGAGTCCGATCTCGACAAGCTTATCGCTGAGCTCAATGTCGATGAAGTAGTATTCGCGTACTCCGATCAACCGCATGTGAACGTCATGCACAAGGCTTCACAGGTCCTTGCCGATGGCGCTGACTTCACACTGCTCGGTCCGAAGAGTACCGAAATCAAGTCCAGCAAGCCGGTTATCTCCATCTGCGCCGTTCGCACGGGATCCGGCAAGAGCCAGACCAGCCGCGCCGTCGTTCGCGCTCTGCGCGCCGCCGGCAAGAAGGTCGTGTCCATCCGCCACCCGATGCCCTACGGGGACCTCGCAGCTCAGGCTTGTGAGCGTTTTGCGACGTATGCCGACCTCGACAAGTATAAGTGCACGATCGAAGAGCGCGAGGAGTACGAGCCACATATCGACATGGGAGCCGTTATCTACGCCGGCGTCGACTATGAGATGATCGTTCGCGAAGCAGAGAAGGAAGCAGACGTCATCATCTGGGACGGTGGCAACAATGACTTCTCGTTCTATGTTCCGGACCTCAAGATTACGGTCGCCGATCCCCTGCGTGCTGGTAATGAACTCACGTACTATCCAGGTGAAACCAACTTCCGACAAGCGGACGTCATCGTGATCAACAAGGTCGACTCAGCTACTCCCGCACAGTTGTCCGAAGTCCGCGAGAACATGTACAAGGTAAACCCCAAGGCCATCATGATCGAGGCGGCTTCTCCTGTGTTCGTCCAAGACCCGGATATGATCCGCGGCAAGCGGGTTCTGGTGATCGAGGACGGTCCGACGCTCACGCACGGGGAAATGACGTACGGTGCAGGTTATGTCGCTGCCAAGAAATATGGCGCAGCCGAGATCGTCGACCCCCACCCTTATGCAGTCGGCTCCATCAAAGCCACCTTCGAGAAGTACACCCAGAAGATGAGCATCCTGCCGGCCATGGGCTACAGCGATGAGCAGATCGAAGATCTGCGTCAGACCATCGAGGCAACCCCGTGCGATGTCGTCGTCATGGGCACCCCCATCGACCTGCTGCGCGTCCTGAAACTCTCCAAGCCGTCGGTGCGCGTCACCTACGAACTCCAGGAGATTGGCACGCCAACCATTGCCGACGTCCTGAAGAAATTCGGTCTCGTCTGACCCCGGGGGGATCGTGGCTACAAAACTCAAAGGAAGAGACCTGCTCTGCCTCAAGGACTTCTCGAAAGAAGAGATCCTCGAGATCATCTCGTTTGGCGACAAACTGAAGATGGATTCCATGGTGGGAAAGCAGGAGCACTACCTGGAAGGCAAGTCTGTTGCCATGATCTTCCAGAAAGCCTCTACCCGTACCAGAGTGTCCTTCGAGGTCGCAGCATTCGAACTCGGAGCCCACGCACTGTATCTCAACGCGAACGACATGCAGCTGCACCGGGGTGAGACCATCTCGGACACCGCACATGTCCTCTCACGCTATGTCGCAGGTATTGTCGCTCGCGTATTCGCACACCAGGACCTTATCGACCTGGCTGCCAACAGCGATTCCCCAATCATCAACGCCCTGTCCGATTTGAGCCATCCCTGCCAGATCCTGGGGGACCTCATGACAATTCGCGAGAAGAAGGGCACCCTCAAGGGACTTAGACTCGCCTACGTCGGCGATGGCAACAATGTCGCGAACTCCCTGCTGCTCGGAGCCGCACGCGTTGGCATGAACATCGCCATCGCATCACCCAAGGGATTCGAGCCCAGGGAAGACATCATCAAGACTGCAACTGAGATCGCCAAACAGAGCGATAGCTCTGTTCTCGTGACCAATGATCCTCTCGTTTCGGTCCAGGATGTCGACGTCGTCTATACCGACGTCTGGGCATCCATGGGTCAGGAAGCGGAACATGAGGAACGCGTGAAGGTCATGCGTCCCTTCTCTCTTACTGCTGATCTCATGGAGCACGCCAAGAAAGATGCGATCGTGCTGCATTGTCTGCCGGCTCACCGTGGCGAAGAGATCACCGACGAAGTCATGGACGGCCCTCAGAGCATGGTATTCGACCAGGCAGAGAACAGGCTCCATATCCAGAAGGCGGTCCTGGCTCTTCTCCTCGGCTAGCATCTGTACTGAATCATACAAAATGGAAAAAGGCCGGGGTACTCCCGGCCTTTTTGTTATGACTGTCGCAGGACTAGTTGAGCGTCACCGGATTGACCAGATGTTAGGCAAAACGATTTCGCATTCGTTCAGCATCCTCAGTTCTCAGGAGTGCCATTCTTTTTCCCTTTTCTACTTCGCACATATATACCTGCTCTCTGGGCGGCAACTGCTCCGTCAGCCACTGCGGTCACAATCTGCTTCAGCGATTTGCGTCGTACGTCTCCTGCTATGTAGAGACCTGGAACACCCGTCTCCGTCGATTCGGGAGTCACAACATAGCCCTGGGCATCGACTTCAACCAGTCCCTTGAGAAGGTCTCCTGTCGGAACAAATTCCATGGCCACGAACACAGCGGCAACCTCCAGCGTCTTCTCCCCTCCAGCAGAAAGACGCAGCCGAAGTCGCTCTACCTTTCCCTCTCCCTCAACGGCCGCGGGGGCCGCACCCGGAATAAATTCGACATTCGAAAGCGCCCTCAGCTGTTCAACCAGGATCGGTTCTGCCTGAAGCGAGTCGAGCGGAAATACCACAACCACTTTGCTACAACCGCGCGCAAGCACCAGTGCTTCTTCGACTGCAGAGCCACCACCGCCCACCACGGCGACCGGTTTCCCCTTAAAGAACGCTGCATCACATGTAGCACAGTAGCTGATGCCCCGTCCACGGTACCTGGATTCCTCTTTCACAGGAAGAACTCTCGGCATCGCGCCCGTTGCTACGATGACCGAACCAGCCTGGTACACCGTCCCCCCGGCAGTCGTGACGCTAAAACCCATGTCTGTCCTGTTGAGCGAGAGCGCCTCATCCGACACAAATTCCGCACCGAACCGTTCCGCCTGCCGACGCATGCGGTCCATAAGTTCAGGCGCAGCAATGCCATCGGGAAATCCAGGGTAATTGTCGATCCATTCGGTCGAAAGAACCAGTCCCCCCACGCTCATACGTTCCAACACAACCGGCTTGACCAGCGACCGGCTGGCATACAGGGCAGCAGCCAGACCCGCAGGCCCGGCTCCTATGATCAGAATATCAGTAGTGCGTTCACTCATGATCAGCCTCCATATACCCCGTAGGGTATACGTATCAGTATACTGGAAATCTGCAGAGCCACAATGGCAGTGGCTACTCCGTATCTACACCGTCTCCAGGCGCAACAGGAACAGCCCTTCTTCCCTCCCTGAGCGACTGTGACCAGAGGCCCTCGAGGTTGTAACGCTCCCGGACGTCGGCGCCAACGAACACATGAAACACTGTATCCCCATAGTCGCACACGACCCAGTCGGATGCGGGTGATGATTCGGTGAATGTGACGACCCCGGCATCAAGCTCGACAGCCTTTGTCACCTTGCGAAGCAATGCATCGGCCAAAACCGTGTTGTCGGCCGTGGCAATGACCAGAAAATCGAAAAAGGGGGTTCGTTTCCTGACGTCAATCAACCTGACCGCCTCGGCCCCCATCTTCTCGCACTCGTTGACAATCCGGTTTGCCAATCGTTTGCCGTTCATGAACACCTCACACCAACAAATGGCCCTGCGAGTCCATTGTACGGACTGGCATTCGGAAAGCAACGTCCCTGCTCTCCTCCGTTGCACAAAACCTTATTGGACGTATCATATTCAGTGTTCAAACGTGTGTTTCAGACCACATTCTGAGAGACAGAAAGGCTGGTGATCGTGGTGCAAGAGACGTTAGACAGACTCAAGTCTTCTTCGGGTGTTCTCGCCGTCATTCTGACCGATCTTGACGGCGCCATCCTGTACACGGCCTCAGACATGGACATCGCTCCCCCCCTCGTACGCGGCATGATTCTGTCCTTTGCGGGATATATGCAGCAGATCGTTACCCAACTCGACATGGGCAAGCTGACCGAGCTGGATGTGGAGACGACGAACGGGCGCATCATGATGGTACGGACGAGGGGCAATTCCCTTGCAGTCCTCACCACCAGGCAAAGCAACCTCGGCATCATCAGAATTGCCATGGGCCGCGCTCTCAAAGATCTCTCGGAGTGTGCCTGAGCGACGCGCCATACCCGACACAGCAGGAGGAGTTGCCATGGATCGATATTTCCTGACCACGGCCATTTATTACATCAATGATAAGCCGCACCTTGGCTCGGTGTCGGAGACCATTGCTGCCGACTTTATCGCGCGGTATCAACGGAAGCTGGGCAAACAGGTCCTGTTCTCGACGGGGACAGACGAGCACTCGCAGAAAGTCGAGCGAACGGCACTGGCCATGGGGCAACCTGTGGAGCAGTATACCGCGACGGCTGCCGCATCCTGGAAAGCACTCTTCGACAGATTGGGCATCAGCTATTCCCGGTTTATCCGGACCACCGATGCAGACCACATGAAGGTCGTGCAGGAGATGTTCCAGAAGCTCTACGACCAGGGAGACATCTACAAGGGATCGTATGACGGCTGGTACTGCATCAGGGATGAGGCGTTCCTGCTCGAGTCAGACCTTGTGGAAGGCAAGTGTCCCCATTGCGGCCTTGAGGTGCAGCACGTCTCCGAAGTGAACTACTTCTTCCGCCTCTCCAAGTATCAGGACACCTTGCTCGCCTGGTATGAGCAGCACCCGGACTTCGTACAGCCTCCGATGCGCTACAACGAGCTGGTCAACGTCATCAAGGGCGGCCTGCACGACGTCTCTGTATCCCGGTCGACCGTGAAGTGGGGAGTCCCCGTTCCCTTCGACACCGAGCAGACCGTCTACGTCTGGTTTGATGCCCTGATCAACTATGCAACAGTGGCCGGCTATGGGACGGAGCGGTTTGTAACCGACTGGCCGGCCGACCTTCATCTCATCGGCAAGGACATCACACGGTTCCACGGTATCATCTGGCCCGCCATGCTGATGGCGCTCAACCTTCCGCTGCCCCGGCGCATCTTTGCGCACGGGTTTTGGAACTTCGAGGGCGAGAAGATGTCGAAGTCACTCGGCAATGTCGTCGACCCGGCTGCTCTCATCGAGAACCTGAGCCACCTCATCGGGATCGACGAGCCAATGGCTGTCGACGCCCTGCGGTACTACCTGTGCAGGGAAGGGACCTACGGGCTCGACGTCGACTTCTCCAGCCAGCGCCTCCTGCTTCGTTTCAACACCGACCTCGCGAATGACCTGGGCAACCTGCTGAACAGGACGTTGAACATGTTTGCCAAGTTCCGACCTCAGATCGAGGGCCAGCCGTTGGAGCCAAAATCCGCTCTTTCGCAGCTGTTTTCCACGACCCTTTCTACCGTGAGCGCCGACTACAGCAACCTGCAGTTCTCTGCGGGACTCGAGAAAACATGGATGCTGGTCAACGTGCTCAACAAAATGATCGAAGACGACAAACCGTGGGCGCTGGCTAAAGTCGGTGACGCCGCTGGACTGGCGACCCATCTGGCAACCCTCCTGACAGGCCTCTGGTACGTTGCAAACCTTGTGGAGCCGTGCATGCCGACCGTCTCAGACCGCCTGCTGGAGGCAATCCGGAGACCACAGGTTGTCTGGAGTGACCTTGCATGGCGGGGACCGGGTTCAGAACTCCCCGAGGCAAGTTCGACTGTTCTGTTTCCCCGTATCCAGCCGGACCAGCTGGAAGAGTTCCTGGCAGCCCAGACGGCCCGCAAGACTGGCACGACAACGGGTGCCACTGCAACTCCTCCGCCTGTTGCCGTTGTCGATTCCGGTCTGATCACGATCGACGACGTCGCCAAGGTGCAGCTGCGCATTGCCACGATCCTCGAAGGCGAACGGGTGCCCGAGACGGACAAGCTGGTCAAGCTGCGCGTCAAGGTCGGCGACGAAGAGCGTACGATCGTGGCAGGCATCGGCAAGCACTATGATCCTGCTGCCCTGGTCGGCAAACAGATCGTGATTGTTGCGAACCTCCAGCCACGCAAACTCAAAGGCATTGCATCGCAGGGCATGCTCCTCGCGGCTTCGGCCGGAGACGAGATGGCTCTCCTGACACCGATGACAGTTCTACCGGACGGAGCGGAAATCCATTGAGCGAAGAACCTTCCTATATCGACACGCACGCGCATGTCCAGATGGCCGAGTTCGACGGTGACCGGAAGGATGTCCTGCGGAGGTGTTGGGACAGCGACGTCCACTGGATTGTCTGTCCAGGCGTCGACATAGCTACGTCGAATCTCGCGGGGCGCCTGGCACAACAAGAGCCTGGCGTTTTCGCGGCCGTTGGAGTCCACCCCGAGGACTGTGCCGATGCACCGTCAGACTATCTCACACAGCTGAGCGCCCTGGCTGCCCGGTACAGGGAGAAGACCGTCGCCATCGGAGAGATTGGACTGGATTTCAAGGAGGGCAGGCCCGACCACATGGTGCAACTGCGTTTCTTCGAGGAGCAGCTGCAGCTGGCTGTTGACCTGGGACTCCCTGTCATCGTGCACTCGCGCCTGGCTGTGGTAGAATGCTTGCGTGCCATCTCGCATTTTGTGGGATTGCACGGTGTGATGCACTGCTTCGGAGGGACGCCGGTGGACGTTGAGCAAGCGGTGGGCATGGGTTTGTGCGTCTCCTTCACCGGCAACGTCACCTACCCGGGAGCACATGCGACGCGTGAGGCTCTGAACGCTTGTCCACTGGAGTGCCTGCTGCTCGAAACTGATTCACCGTACATGCCTCCGGTACCGATGAGAGGAAAGCGGAACGAACCCTCGTTTGTTGTTCACACCTACCGCGCAGTGGCCTCACTGCTGGACATGGATGTGATCGACCTGAGCCAACGTATAGAACAGACTGCTCGAGAATTGTTCAATCACCACGAGAGGGGGGAACATGCCGGAAAAAAAGACATTCAAGATCACACACAACCGTAAGTGGTGTAAGAACTGCGGCATCTGCGTCGCCGTATGCCCGAAGAAGGTCTTTGAGATAGACCGTAATGACCGGCACGCAATCGTCAACCCGCAGGACTGCATCGGCTGTCAGATGTGTGTCGAGCACTGTCCTGACTTTGCGCTCACAGTGGAGGAGGTCAAGAATGAGTGAAAAGATGGTCCTGATGCAAGGCAATGAAGCCGTCGCCGAGGGCGCGATTGCCGCAGGCGTACGCTTTTTCGCCGGATACCCTATCACTCCATCCTCCGAAATCGCCGAGATCATGGCCAAGCGCATGCCACAGATAGGCGGAACGTTCATGCAAATGGAAGATGAAATCGCGAGCATCATGGCGATCGTCGGAGCATCCATGGCGGGCAAGAAAGTGCTGACCGCGACATCCGGCCCTGGGTTCTCCCTGATGCAGGAAGGTCTCGGTTA
>NZ_QXIW01000018.1 GCF_003570985.1 Candidatus Cryosericum hinesii | reverse complement strand
TTCTATGCCGGATATCCTATCACGCCATCCTCCGAGATCGCCGAGATCATGGCCAAGCGCATGCCACAGATAGGCGGAACGTTCATGCAAATGGAAGATGAAATCGCGAGCATCATGGCGATCGTCGGAGCATCCATGGCGGGCAAGAAAGTGCTGACCGCGACATCCGGCCCTGGGTTCTCCCTGATGCAGGAAGGTCTCGGTTACGCGTGCATGGTCGAGGTGCCCATCGTGATTCTGGACTCCATGCGATATGGACCTTCGACAGGCATGGCGACCAAAGTCTCACAGATGGATCTCATGCAGGCACGCTGGGGAACGCACGGTGACCATTGGGTAATTGTCCTCTCTCCCTCCAGTGTCGAGGAGTCCTATCAGTTGACCATACGTGCGGTCAATCTGGCCGAGAAGTACAGGAATCCCGTCATTATCCTGTCCGATGAGACCATCTCTCATCTGCGTGAACCCATCGATACCAGCATTCTGCCGACCATTGTCGACCGCAGACTCCCGACCGAGAAGGCCGGATACCTTCCCTACAAGACAGACGAGTCACTGGTCCCGACGATCGCCAATGTCGGCACCGGTTTCCATACCAGCTTCACGGGCCTTGTCCATAATGAATCCGGCTTCCAGACCGCAAATGGTCATGTGGCAGAAGCCCTGGTCGAGCGCCTCCGCGACAAACTCTTCAACAACCTCGACGACATCATCCAGTTCGAGACCGACCGCGTCGAGGACGCTGATATCCTGTTCATGAGCTTCGGCATCACCGCCCGCGGAGTAACTGAGGCAGTCGAATCGCTTCGTTCTCACGGACGGAAAGCCGGATCGCTTCGGTTCATAACACTGTTCCCATTCGACGATGACCGTGTCCGCAAGGCTGCCGGCAATGCCAGGACAATCGTTGTCCCTGAGCTTAATTCCGGTCAACTCGTCCTTCTGGTCAAGAGAGTATTCGGAGACTTCCGGAAGGTCGTACCCATGAACAAGATCAATGGCGACCTTATCAGTCCGCAGGAGATCCTTGACTTCGTCCGGGAGGAGAACCTATGAGATCCGATTTTCTGCGATACGAACGACTGCCCAACATCTGGTGCCCCGGTTGCGGGAACGGCATTGTCCTCCATGCGCTCCTCGAGGCAATCGATCAACTGCAACTGGATCCCGACAAGGTCGTCCTCGTGTCGGGCATCGGTTGCTCTTCACGCGCACCGGCATATACTTCCTTCGACAATGTCCACACCCTTCATGGCCGCGCCATTCCAGTCGCGACGGGCATCAAGCTGGCCAATCCGGACCTTACGGTCATCGTGGTCACCGGTGACGGGGACAGCTCGGCAATCGGCGGCAACCATCTGATCCATGCCGCACGACGGGATGTCAATATTACTGTCGTGGTGTTCAACAACTACAACTACGGGATGACCGGTGGACAGGCGTCGCCTCTTACGCCGAGCTCTTCGATCACGACGACGACCCCGAACGGCAATCTGGACCGACCATTCGACCTTGCGAAGCTGGCAGCCGGTGCCGGTGCAACGTATGTGGCACGCTCAGGCATCTACTTCACAAAACATCTTGTCGACCACCTCAGGAAGGCTATCGCCCATGACGGCTTCTCTCTTGTCGACGCTGTCGCCCAATGCCCTACATACTTTGGGCGATTCAACAAGAAGGGCAGCGCCGGACAAATGGTCACATCACAGAAAGACTGGATGATCCTCAAGAGCGTGGCCGAGAAAAAGACCCCCGAGGAACTGGCGGGGAAAATCATCATCGGCGAATTCGTCAATATCGAGCGCCATGCACCGGTGAGTGCGGTTGCACCCAAGGAGCAGACCTGATATGAGTAGCGACAACCGTTTTGAACTCCGCATGACTGGCAGTGGCGGGCAGGGGCTCATCCTCGGTTCTATCATCCTCGCGGAGGCTGCCATCATGGAAGGGAAGATCGTCACCCAGAGTCAGGTCTACGGCGCAGAAGCGCGCGGCGGAACGACCAAGGCCGAACTTGTCATCTCGAACAAACATATCGCCTATCCTAAAGTCACCGATCCAGATCTGCTCGCAGCAATGACCAACGAGGGGCTCAAGCAGTATGGCGGAGGGATCAGCCGGAAGACCAAGGTCATCATCGATTCATCAGTAATGTCGGCTCCTGACTTCCTGGACGAGGAGAACTGCCGGGGCCTGCTGGCCCTTCCCATTCGCAGCACCCTCATCAGCAGGCTGGAGTCCGAGCTTGGACTCAACATCGTCCTGCTCGGTATCATCGAGGGTCTGACGGCCATCGTGGAGGTTGAGACACTCCGCAAGGCAATCGCGATGCACGTCAAAAAGCAGTTCCTCGACCTCAACATGAAGGCTCTGGATCTTGGCATGGAGATGGTCGAAGCTCAAGCCAAGACCGGCATACGCATCTGAGGGCTGCATCGTCGGCCTGGGGTTTCCATGATTACCTTGCACACCTCATGTTCGCCAAAGGACACCGCAAGGGTGTCCTTTGTGGCGTTCCAATTATGTTGCTCGCACACGGGCCACAAGCAAGGAATGCGATGTCACTGCGTTGCTGAGGAATCATGAGATTTGACAGGTTTTCCAGCCCTCTCGGGCAGCCATATGTTTCCGAGATCGAGGAAGTGCCCCTCTATCACTATCTGCTCGGCGATTCGGTGCTCGTCCTGCAGGTGCCTGGATGCCCCCTGCGTTGTCCGTACTGCGACCGCCCACTGCTAGCGCGTTCACCGGACTGGTCGCCCTACGACCCTGACAGGATCGCCGACGCGGTGGAGCAACTCGGCAGCGAGCCCGGGTTCGCCGGTGTGATCTGGAGCGGCGGTGAACCCTCGCTGCACTGGGACAATGTCGTCGAGTGCTCCCGAAAGGTTCACGAAGCAGGCAAAAAGGTTGTCGTAGCAACGAACGGCGGGTTGACCGCGGACCTTCTCCGCGATTCACCTGGAACGGTAGATGCACTGCTTGTCAGGTTCAAGGGTTTTGCCGACGAAACGTATCGGACGCTAGGAAGTCCGGCCGGTGTCCTGGAGAACAGCCGAGCCCTTGTAGAACGTGCCATCGATGCAGGAATTCACGTCGAACTCATGCTCGATATTGCACGGGAAACTCCAGCCCAGGAACAGGAATTCTCTGCCATGCTCGCGTGGATCGCCCAGGACCTTCGAAGAGGAATCCCTCTCCATCTCAGGGCCATTGCCCCCGAGCATGGTTTCACAATTCGCCATGGACCTGGCATGCCTTTTCTCGAAAATCTTGTAGAATCTGCGCAAAGACAACACGTGGGCTTTGTCTACCTGAGCAACTGCCATGGGCATTTCTTCAATAATACGATGTGTCCCAACTGCTATTCGGTCGTCGTCGACCGCACGACTCGTCCACTGGAGTTACCCTTCGTTACAGACGGAAAATGCGGCCATTGCGGAACGGACCTTGGATTGACACTCGACAAGAAGATGCCATGAGAAAGGCAATTGCTCCGATTGTGGCGCTGATCATCGCCGGAGCAGGACTGACGACCTTCTTCGCCTTGCGCACATCACCTGAACCGGTCACGTCCACATACTTTCTCATGGACACGGTTTTCACCGTCAAGACTACCGGAGGTGATGCTGCCACAATCAATGAGCATCTCCATGCTCTGGCATCCGACGTCGACAGCATGACCAGCTACTACAAGGCCGAGTCTCAGACGGTTCGCGTAAACGCAGCCGCCGGCAAAGGGTCGGTGTCCGTCTCGCCGGAATATGCAGCACTCCTGAAAACTGCCGTGGCTGTGGAGGCCATCGACCATGGCAGGACGTTCGACATAGCGATCTCGCCCCTGTCGTCGCTGTGGGGCTTTACGACCAAAGATTTCAGGGTCCCTTCTGCAAAGGAGATATCAGATACGCTAGCCTATTCTCACTCAGATCAGCTCGTGCTCTCGGGTACCACTGTGCAGCTTCGGGACTCCCGGTCCCGCATCGACTTGGGCGGTGTCGCCAAGGGTTACTCGCTAGACGTCATGGAGGAGTACCTCAAAACCGTCAAACCCCAACCCCAGCAGGTGATCGTCGATTTTGGCGGCAACCTCCTGCTGTATAGCGGCGGCAAGAAGCACGACTGGAAGGTCGGCATTCGCGATCCACGCGGTCAGGGGATCATCGGCTACGTTCGATCTGACGATGCCTTCGTGGCCACGTCCGGCGATTACGAACGCTATTTCGAGCGGGATGGCAAGAGATACTGTCACATCATCGATCCGTCGACGGGCTATCCTGGAACCCTCAATCGGAGCGCGACAATCATCACAGACATCCAACCCATGCACGGAGCCATCGGCGACGCTCTCGGTAAAGTGTTCTTCTGCTCACCGGCGGGGTCTCAGCGCTCTCTCTTCCAGACAGTACAGGGGCAGGGAGTGGTCGGTGTCGTCATTGTCGACGCTGCAGGAACTCGGTCCACACTGGGCCCGATCACCTTCGTGTCCACGACTGCGCAATGAAGCGGAGCGACCGCATTGTCGGGGTAGTGATCCTCATCGCCCTGATGCTTACTATCGTCTCCTGGATCGTCATGCACCGCACACGGGGTGCGGTGGCCGTCGTCCGAGTGAACGATAAGGTCGTGGCGACCGTGGACCTGACGTCACTCGAGCCACAAACATTGCACATTACAGGTGTGCTGGGACCGCTCGTCATCGTAGCTGACGGCAAGGGCTCCATCCGAGTCGCGGAGGCGACCTGCCCGGACCAGATCTGCGTGCATACCATTCCAGCCCGCAGCCCCGGTGACCAGGTCATCTGTGTTCCCAACCACATGGTCATTACCGTCGAAGGAAAAGGAACCGGCATCGATGCTCTCGCCCAATAGAAAGAGCCGTACAACGCAGGCTACCCTGCGATTCGCACTGCTAGCCGCCGTTGCTATTGTCATCAACTACTTCGACCCTCCGCTCCCATTCCTGCCGGGCGCCAAGCTGGGCCTGTCTCAGATAAGCACGATGCTGTGCCTGGAGATGTACGGAGCTCTCGCTACTATCGCACTCGTGGTCCTGCGTGTCCTCGTCACGGGGATCATGAAGGGAAATCTCATGACCATCACGTCACTGCTATCTTTTGGTGGCAGCCTTGGCGCAGTCATCGTCATGGTCCTCCTGAAAAAGGCGTTCGGAAAGCACATCGGATTGCCGACCGTAAGTACCGTAGGGGGCATCTGTAACAATGTGTCGCAATACCTGCTCTTGTTGATTACCAATACTGTGGGTACACTATGGTATTATCTGCCGGCGCTGGTGGTGGCGGGCGGAGCGGCCGGATACCTGATCGGTGGTCTTTCACTCGCCGTTCTGTCTCGACTCGACCGAGCCCTTCATGGCAGTGTACCAGTGGAGCAGCGGTGAGAAGAAAAGAACGAACGATATCAATAGCTTTTGTGATTGCGGGGGCCATCCTGGGGTCCGTGCTCGGCGAAGTATTGGGCGCGTACTACCCCTTCATGAGGGCAGGCCTCCATTTCGGCGTTCCTGACTTCACACTTCAACTTGGCTTCATGGAGCTTCGACTAGGTTTCACGTTCAACATGAACATTGGGACCGTTGGACTTGCTCTGCTTTTTCTTTTCTTCTCCACGCTCGTATGAAGCTTTACCTGGCCTCGAGCTCGCCACGCAGGGCTCACATGCTCGCCGACTGGGGTATACCATTCTCGATCGTGAAGGCTGATGTGGACGAAGTCATGCTGGACGCTGCACCTGAGAACTGTGCAGCACAGAACGCACTGGCAAAAGCAAAATCGGGAAGTGATCATGTGGATGCAGGACTTGTCATTGGCGCCGACACCGTCGTCGCCTGTGACGGTCGAATCCTCGGAAAGCCGCTCGACGAAGCTCAAGCCCGTGATATGCTCGCGTTGCTCGAAGGACGGGAGCACCGCGTTATTACCGCCATGGCGGCCGTGCTTGTACCTGGAAAGGCAACGGCAACCAGAACGTCCATAACGCATGTATTCATGAGACACTTGAGCGAAAGCGAGCGGCAAGCCTACTTCGACAATCCCGAGTACCGCGACAAGGCAGGAGCGTACGCCGTTCAAGGGCTGGCAGCAAGTTTCATCGAACGAACTGAGGGACCAATGGACACGATCATCGGTTTCACGATGAGTGATTTTCATGCGCTCTGCATTGAGTTGCATGTTGATATGAGGAGGTAAGTCGTGGCATTTTTCTCAAAAGACCTGGCAATAGACCTTGGTACTGCGAACACAGTTGTATACGTCAAAAACAAGGGTGTCGTCATTCGCGAGCCCACCATCGTGGCGACCGATGCCAAGACCGGCACCGTGCTTGCTGTCGGCGACGACGCCAAGAAGATGGCAGGACGCACGCCCCAGTCGATTACCGTGACACGTCCCCTGAGGGACGGTGTCATAGCAGACTTCACGGTAACCGAGAAGCTTCTTGAATACTTCATCCGAAAAGCGTCTGGAACAGGTCTCTTTGCTCGTCCACGCGTGCTTGTCGGGATCCCGTCCGGCATCACCCAGGTTGAGATGAAGGCCGTCATCGACGCAGCCCTCAACGCCGGCGCGAGAGAGGCAAAGCTTATCCAGGAACCCATGGCCGCCGCCATCGGCGCCGACCTCCCCGTCTCTGATGCTCGTGGAGTCATGATCGTCGATGTCGGAGGTGGTACGGCCGAGGTCGCGGTCATCTCGATGAAGGGCATCGTCACATCGCGGTCACTGCGCATTGCGGGTGACGAGATGACGGAAGCGATAGCGACGCATATCCGCCGCCGTTACAATTTGCTCATCGGAGATGTGACGGCCGAAGAAGTCAAACTCGCCATTGGCTCCGCCTACCCGCTCGAAAGCGAGAGAACCTATGAAGTTCGGGGCAGAGACTTGATCAACGGCTTGCCAAAATCGGTCGAGGTCACGAGCGAGGAGATTCGCGACGCACTCAAGGAACCTTTGGAGCAGATTCTCGCGACGATCAAGTCGGCACTTGAGCTGACCCCGCCTGAACTCTCAGCGGACATTATCGACAGCGGTATCATGCTTTCGGGCGGCGGCGCACTTATCATGGGCTTTGACAAATTTATCTCCACCCGTACGGGTATTCTTGTCAGTATCGCAGAGGACCCATTGCAGTGTGTCGCCAAGGGCGCAGGCAAGGTCCTCGAGAACTACGATTTGCTGCACGAGGTTTTGATATAACGAATGCCCGGTCCGGTACGGAAGCCTACCCGCAGGTCCACTAGCCTGCTGTTCATAGCGCTGTTTCTCGCGCTGGCAACCGTCATCGGACTGGCGTCTTATGGCGTTACGCTCGGAAACCTTGCATTCAGCGGGGTTCAACGCGTTGTCCGGACGCTTGGCGGGGCTGTCTCGGCAGCAAGCGACAGTGTGGCCGCATACGGTCAATCTCTGCTGTTTGCCCGAGGCATCTACGCTGAGAACGAGACCCTCCGCAGCGAGAACCAGTATCTCGATGCTCGTCTGCGCCTCGTTCTCAGCGATCACGATGAATTGAAACGGCTGCAAGCACAGTTAGCGATCCAGCAACAGTTGCCGGTCAAGAGTGTTCTTGCCCAAGTGACGGGAAGGGCAATTGGTTTGAACTCCATGGACGTGTTCATAGACCACGGAACGGCCCTCGGGGTAGCCGACGGTGCTGGAGTATTGGTCGCAGACTCAACCAACCAAGTCTACGTGTATGGCAAAGTCCGGGGCGTATTCAAGTCCAATGCGACAGTGATCCCACTGCTGGATAGCAGGTGCGTCATCTCCGGCATCAACCGGCGCACCGGAGAGGACGTGCTCGTCAAGGGCACCAATGGAGAGTACTGTGATTTATCATACGTCTCACCACTGCCCCAGTTCCAATCGGGTGATATCGTCGTCACTTCCAGCAGCTCAGGAATCTTTCCTCCCAACATCCCTATCGGCAGAGTGGACGCGTTGACCACCGGCACCACGACACGCCTCGTCCTGCGCCCATTTGCAGCCGTCTGGGCGACACGTTACCTTCTTGTGACGCAGAACTCGAAATGAATTCGAAACAGCAGTATGCCGTCTTGACAGGGGTTCTGGCCATGGAGACATTCGTGTTTGCGTTGTTCTGCAGCATCACGTTGCACACCCCGGGCGCGGGAGCCTTTGGCTTCCTCGTGGCAGCGGCTATCGTCTTCTACTACAGCGTACGCCATCCCGCTCCCTTTGGTGTTGCTGCTGGACTTTTCAATGTACTCCTCCTGTCGTACTTCAGCCAGTCGCAGGCGCTGCCCACTGCCCTGCTACTGCTGTTGGTCGTCGGCGCCTCGCCCTACATCGAACAACTTGCACCTAGCCTCGCCCGCATAGCCTTCACGGGCGCTTATGCGGTCACGGCACTCGTTCTCGCCTTCCTCACCAGAGGCAACACTGCTCCCAGTCTCATAGCCCTATTGTGGTACTGCGGCGCAGCAGCCGTCACAGGACTTGTGGGGTCCCGGTATCTGGTCAGGCGTTCGCCTCTCGAGCAGAATCATGGATAAGCTTCAACGATTCCGGCAAACCCGGCGATTCCTTGCAGTCACCATTCTCTTCACGGTGATCTTATTGGGCATCGTGGCTCGCCTTTACTTTCTGCAGGTCGTCAAAGGCACCTATTATGCAGGAGTCGCGGAAGACAACCGCCTGCGCATCATCAGCACAGATGCTCCGCGGGGCGAAATCCGCGACAGGAACGGGGTCATTCTCGCAACCGACGTTCCATCATTCGACATCGTCGTGACGACCTATGACCTCAAGAACTCCAACCAGGAGTTGGGTGTCGTAGCTCAGCTGACAGGCGCGAAGCTTCAGACTCTCAAGGACACAGTCAAGAAAGCCGGCGTCGGGCCCTATACACCTATCACCGTCGTTCGCAACGTCAGCAAGGTCGTTGCATTGAAGCTTGCGGAACAGGAACCAGACCTGCCTGGCATCCAACTCATCATGTCGACCAAGAGATCCTATCCCCAGGGAACCCTGGCGGCACATGTCCTCGGGTATACAGGTGAAATAGGCGATACTGAGCTCCAGGCGCTGCAAACTAAGGGCTACGTCATGAAGGACACGATCGGCAAGGAAGGCGTCGAACAGCAATACGAGTCGCTGCTGCGGGGCCAGAAGAGTCAGAAACTGATCGAAGTCGACGCCGGCGGTAAGGCTGTGAAGACGCTGCAGGAAAAGCCCGCTGTGCCTGGAAAGAGCATTATCCTGACCATCGATGTCCGCTTGCAGAAAATGTGTGAGAAGCTTCTCGGCAACAACCAGGGCGCAGCAATCATCATGGACCCGCGCAACGGCGAGCTTCTTGCGCTGGCAAGCGCTCCCACGTTCGATCCGAACAAGTTCATTTCCGGAATCTCGAGTCAGGACTGGAAAACGTGGTCCGCCAGAGGGTCTCTGTTCGACCGGGCTATCGCAGGAACGTTCCCTCCGGCAAGCACATTCAAAGTCGTCACCGGAACGGCCGGACTGGAAACGCACACCATTACGGACCGAAGTATCATTTATTGTGGTGGAGGGTTGACGGTCGGAGGACGACTGTTCAAGTGCTGGATCTGGCCGGGCCGTCACGGCAACGAAGACATCTACAAGGCTTATGCCGACTCCTGCGACAGCTACTTCTATACGGTTGCCCGCCTCACCGGCATCGAATCGATGGACACGTACGCCCACAAGTATGGCATTGACAAGCTCACCGCCGTCGACCTTCCTGGCGAGGCGACCGGTTTCGTCCCGACACCGCAATGGAAGCTCAGCAAGTACAAACAGGCGTGGTACGACGGAGATACGATGAACATGGGCATCGGCCAGGGGTACGTGCTCGAGACGCCGATACGTAACATCTCCATCTACAGCTCGATCGCGATGATGGGGACCCTTTGGCGCCCTCATCTCCTGAAGGCTTCGGTCGACCCAGTCACCAAAGCAGAGACGCAGACGACGCCAGTTGTCCAGAGCACGCTAGGCGTCAGCACCGCAACGCTGACAGCTGTGAGACAGGGCCTCTATCTCGTTTCAAAGACCGGAGGGGATGCGCGCATTCAGGTCGGGAACATCAAGATCTGTGCCAAGACCGGCACGGCCGAAACCGGTACGCTGAATGTGTACGATACGTGGATGGTAGCATTTGCACCGATGGACAATCCCACGGTGGCGGTCCTCCTCATGTACGAAGACTCGCCCTACCAGCGCAGTACCAGCATGGCTCCACTTCTTCACGACATGTTGCAGCAGTACTTTAATCTGTACGGAGGGAAAAATGGCAGCAATTAGTCCAACAAACACCGTCGTGTTCAAGGGGAACCAAACGGAAATCCTGGCACTTGTCAACCCCAAGGCAAAGTGGAAGGAAGCCGAGCATGTGCTCCTCATACAGGCGGCCGCCCAGCACCATATCCTTCCTCAACTTAAGCTCCAGGTCGACCTCCAGAACCGGGCATGTGGCCTCAAGACGCTGGCCAAACTGGAAAAGGATCTGCGGAAAGTCGTGGGCGACAACCTCGGCATAACCAATTACCGCATACGGGAATCGAAGAAGAACGCCCCTCCGTCTGAGACAGCCTTGATCATTGCGCGTGACCTGATCAGGGGCGAAGTCATCCAGACGACGAAGGACGTCGTCGTGGTCGGCTGTGTTCTCGAGGGATCACGCATTGAGACGATGCGTTCATGTTTCGTGTTCGGCGCCATCAGGGGAACCGTCCTGGCCGGTACCCAGGGAATCCAGAACGCGGTCATTACGTGCCTCGAGGTGGCTGGTGGCGCTTCACTTGCCGTCGGCAGCGCGAGCGCCATCCTTCACTTGACCCCAGCAGGCATACGGAGCCATTACTACGTAGTGAGCGCCGTCCAGGGCCGGCTGAATGTTGAAACACGCTTTCTCGAATAGAGATACCCAGTGAAGTTCCATCGCCTGCCGCTGTTCTTCATCATAAGTGTCGTGCTCCTCATCGGGTTCGGCCTGGCGACCTTCTATGTCGCGAGCCTTGCGGAGCGGTACACATTGGGTCACTTCGGGAGTTACTACTCTTATTTCCAGAAGACACTCCTGCTGCTCGGCCTGAGCCTGATCATAGCTGTCATGCTGCAATTCGTGAACTACCGGGTTTTGCGGTATCTCACGATCCCGGCATACGTCATAGGAACGGGGCTGCTTATAGCAGTGCTGTTCTTCGGGACCGGTGCATACGGGTCCCGACGATGGATCCCTGTCGCAGGGTCGTCTGGCCTCCAGCCGAGTGAGATACAGAAACTGGTGATTATTCTCATTGTCGCGTTGATCCTGACGTTGCCCCAGAAAAGGCTCACCATAGGCCTGAAGATCCTCCTTGTTATTGCTGCGGTCATACCGTCCGTTCTTCTCGTCGAAAAAGAACCGGACCTGGGATCCGCCAGCCTCCTGCTTGGGATATCCGTCATCATGCTGGTCCATTTCCGGCTCACCGGCCGCCAGCTCCTGGTTCTGGGGCTTGTCCTGGCACTTGTGGGAGGCGGTGTGTGGCTTGGCCTCAGGCCGTATCAGCGTACACGGATCGAGACCTTCCTGAACCCACAGGCAGACCCACTCGGCAACGGCTACAATGTCATCCAGTCCATCGTAGCCACTGGATCCGGCGGACTCTGGGGGCGTGGCATCAAAGGAAGTACCCAGGCTCCTCTCTCGTTCGTGCCCGTACAGTATGCTGACTTCGTCTTCTCTCTCGTTGGAGAATTGTTTGGATTCGCCGGCTGTGCACTGCTGGTTCTCCTCTTCGTCATGCTCCTCTGGTCAACGTTCCTCGTCTTTCGATCGCTGACTGACGACTTTGCCCGTTATATCGTCGTGGGTATAGGAGCTATGTGGTTCCTGCAGGCCGCCGTAAACATGGGCATGACCATCGGGCTCTCGCCCGTCACCGGCATCCCGCTGCCGTTTATCAGCTATGGCGGATCATCTCTGTTCACACAAGTTATGGCCGCTTCCATTGTCGTCAGCGTCTACCGCGTGCGCGACGAATTGAGGTTCTAACATGGACATGCACTCTCTCGAACGTTTCGAAGGCCCTTCGCGATACGCAGGGAACGAGCTCAACGCCGTCCACAAGGACTGGGGGGGTCGTTTTCGCGTCGCGCTCAGCTACCCGGACCTCTACGAGGTCGGTATGTCGTCGCACGGCATCCAGATCCTCTATCACCTTCTCAACACCATCGACAACGTCGTTGTAGAACGCGTGTTCGCCCCATTTCACGATCTCGAGGCATGGCTCAAACAGTACGAAGTGCCCTTGTTTTCTCTCGAAAGCCGCCAGCCGATGGGCTCGTTCGACGTCATTGCCTTCAGCCTCGGTACAGAACTCACTTATACGAACCTGCTCAACATGCTTGACCTGGCCAGGCTCCCCGTGCGGTCGGAGGACCGGAGCGAGTGGCCGATCATCATTGCAGGTGGCAGTTGCACATTCAATCCCGAACCCATGTCTCCCTTTGTGGACGCATTCGGTATTGGCGATGGCGAAGACCTCTTTCCAGAGATTGTGCGAAACCTTGCCGCATCGCGCGCAGCTGGAGCAAGCCGTCACGATGCACTGGAAACACTGGCGCGCAATGTCGAGGGCGTTTATGTCCCATCCCTGTACAAGACACGCCCAGCCCTCAATGATGCACCGTATGTTATCGCCGAACCCATTTCATCGGGAGTTCCCGCTATTGTGCGCAGGCGGATTGTCGAGAGCCTCGACGATGCATTTGCTCCTGTCAGCCCGATTGTCCCGTATCGCGAACTCGTCCATGACCGGGGTGTCATCGAACTGTTTCGTGGATGTGTGCGAGGCTGTCGCTTCTGCGAGGCCGGCATTTCTTATCGTCCCACCCGAGAGCGATCGCTGGCATCCATCCAGAAGCAGCTCGAGCAACTCGTCGCCAACACCGGCTACGAAGAAGTTGGATTGCTATCTCTGAGCAGCACCGACTACAGTGACCTGCCCGGGCTGGTTCAGCTCGTACGCGCGTACAGAGAAGAGCACAAGGTGTCCATTTCGTTCCCGTCACTCCGCATGGAGAACTTCCCTGGCTATCTCGCAGACGAGATCAAGCAAACACGCGAAGGCTCGTTGACGTTTGCCATCGAAGCCGGCAGCCAGCGCCTCCGCGATGTCATCAACAAGAACATCACAGAAGAATCGATCTTTGAAACGCTGCGGACTGTCTTCGGGAAAGGCTGGCATCTCGTCAAGTTCTACTTCATGTTTGGCCTTCCGACCGAGACGGAGCAAGATCTCGATGCCATGGTCGACCTGGTGGACCGCATCTACACCTTTGGCAAGGGTTTCCGCAGGGACATCGCCCTCAATCTCAGCATCAATCCGTTCGTGCCTCGCCCCGATACTCCTTTTCAATGGTGCGCCCAGGATACGCCTGAGTCTTACAACGCCAAGATCGACCATCTCCGCACTGGCTTCAGGGCCTTCAAGGGCAAGCTCCATATCCAGTTTGGCGACCCACGTATTTCCTTCCTCGAGGGATTCCTCAGCCGTGGCGACCGCAGAGTCGGCAACGTCATCGAGACCGCCTGGAAGAACGGGGCCAAATTCGATGCCTGGCACGAGTCTTTCAATTTCGACGTGTGGCAGCAGACCATTGCCGCCTCAGGCCTTGACCCCGCCGACTTCCTGTATCGCAGTATTCCTCTGCAGAGCGAGCTGCCGTGGCAGGTCATCGATGCGGGAGTCTCGACAGACTTCCTCTGCGAGGAATACCTGTCCGCAGAGAAGGGCGAACGTCTCCCCACATGCCGTGAGACGGGTTGTCATGCGTGCGGCATCCAGGAGTATCTGAATCCCTGTCCGACCTCAGCGCTCATCAACGCCAAAAACCCTTGACACAATATTATCAAGCTGCCCACAGGTGATACCATGTATCACCTGTGGGCAGTCTACGATACTAACAGGGGTTTCAGATTCTGGAAGGCCCCAGATATCTGTCCAGCTCGGCGAGGATGCGCTCTTCGGCTTTGCTGAGCTTGCTTGTGATCGTGCAGCCGGCGGCCAGCAAGTGACCTCCGCCACCGAACGCAGTTGCTATGCGCTTGACGTCGAACCCATACTTCCCGCGGAGGCTCACCTTGATCGAGCCATCTGATGCCTCTTTGAAGAGGACGACCGCCTTGGTATCAGCAATACGCCGCAATTCGTCCGTGATCCCTTCCGTGTCTTCGTCCAGCGCGCCCGAATCAGCAAGCATGTTCCGGGTCACGTAAGATACGACCACCTGCCCCCCATACATGAGGCGCGACGCTACTACAGAAGCAGCCATAAGCCTCAGACTTCCATATGGCCTGGATTCGTAGATGCTGCGAGAGATCGCATCCGGCGACGCCCCCAGTTCGATGAGCTGAGCTCCGTGCACCAGGGAGAGAGCCTTGGTATTGGCGTACTGGAATGACCCAGTGTCCGCAACCAGACCGCTATACAGGGCGGAGGCAATCCTTGCGTCGATGAGGTGGGGGTTGATGACATTGAACAAGTCGAAAAGAATCTCGCAGCACGAACTGGCCGAACCATCCACGGCAAACACCTCGCCAAAGCCTGCATTCGTGTCGTGGTGGTCAATCACCAGACGCTCTACTCCGGAGAGAAATAGAGGTTTCCATTCACCCAGACGATCGATATCGGCTGCATCCACGCTGATACATGTCACCTTCGCGACGCTAATGTGAACTGTGGCTTGGGCGGCGGACATGGTGTTCAACAGTTCATCCGTTGCGAGAAACTGGTAGACGCTCTGGATTTTGCCAGGGACAAACGCATGAACCCTCTTGCCCATTGCCTGCAGATACAGTGTAAGCGCCACCATGGAACCCAGAGCATCGCCATCGGCAAACTCGTGGGTGAAAAGAAAGACATCGCTCGCATCGCGGATCTTCGATGCAATGACGTCGAGGCCAACTCCCCTCATAAATCCGCGGGATCCTTCTTCTCGTTCTTCTCGAGCTGGGTAAGCAGTTCGACAACCTGGGTGCCCTTCACGAATCCTTGATCGAAATGGAACGAAAGCAGGGGCGTGAAGCGCATCGAGACATCAGCCGCCAACCTCTGCTGGAACTTGCCCGATGCCCTGGACAGGGCAGCCATGAGAGCCTTCTGACGACTCTCGTCATTCGACAGACTCGAAACGTAAACCTTCGCCAGCCGTGTATCGTTCGACATCTCAATGCGAGTCACGGTCAAGAGTCGCAGGTCAGGATCGTCCATCATAATCAGTTGACCCTCGACACTACGCCGTATGAACGCTTCAAGCCGCAGTCTGCGGATATTCTTCATGCATACCTCACTTCGTGCTCACCGCACAGATGCGGAGAGCTCATTTACATGGATTCGGGGAGAGTAACGCCCAGAACGTGGGCATACGCCTGCAGGAGACGCTGTGAGACCAGGACGAGCAGCATGCGGGCCTGTGCCAGACCTGTGTCTTCCTGGATGACCTTTTCTTTTTGATAGAATGCGTTGACCGCCTTGGCAAGCTCGCTTGCAAGATACAGGATCCGATGGGGCTGCCTCGTCCTTGCGGCGTCATCAACCTCATCCTGTGCCTTTAGAAGACACTTCAACAAGTCACGGTCCTCAGGAGTCTTCAGCCGTGCAACGTCAGCCGGGCTTGCCACAGGAGGAACAACAGCTCCGATGCCGCGTGCCTGGCGTTCCACACTGCAAAGCCTGGCATATGTGTATTTGAGATAATATGCCGGGTTGTCGAGAGATTTCTCTTTGGCAACCTCAAGGTCGAACTCCAGCTCAGAGTCAGCCGACGAAAGGAGGAAGAAAACACGCGCCTGGTCCTTGCCCACCTCGCGTACGAGCTCAGCCAGCTCGATGATCTCGCCTGTCTGTTTGGACAGAACGATGCGCTGTCCACCGCGCAGGAAGTGTACGATCTGGTAGATGATGACCTCCAGGAAGTCATCTGGGAGTCCGAGACTCTTCATGAGAGCCTGCATGGGTACGATATGGCCTATATGATCCGCACCAAAGACGTCGATGCTCTTGACGTACCCTCGCTGGAACTTGTTGAAGTGGTAGGCCGCGTCGGTAAGTGTATAGGTCGGCTCTCCATCACGCCGTACGAGTACCCGATCCTTGTCGTCACCGAAATCCGTCGAGCGCAACCAGACAGCGTCATCCTTCTCATAGATAATACCTCGAGCCCGAAACTGCTGAAGAACGCGATCATTCCATCCATTCTCGATGAGGTATCGTTCCGAGAACCAGGTATCGAATGAGACGCCCATTTCTTCCAGTGCCTGGCGAATCGACGCCAGCACAAGTTCCTTCCCGTCTTCTTCTATGGCAGCAAGGCGCTGTTCATCAAGCTGAGAACGCAACTCCGACCCCTTTCGGTCGTAGATGGCTTGCGCCAGATCCGGCACATATGCCCCTTGATAACCTTCATCGGGCATAGCATGTTCCAGCCCCAGCATTGGAAACAGGTAATGCGCAATCGACTCCGTGAAGAGCTTCATCTTCGACCCATAGTCATTGACGTAGTACTCACGGTCCACATCATATCCCTGGGTCTCCAGAAGTGTGGCAAGAACCGATCCGAGCGCTGCTCCGCGTCCGTTGCCCACGTGCAGTGGTCCGGTCGGGTTGGCACTCACGAACTCTACTTCGATCTTCTGGCCGTTCGCTTCCTTCTGAAGCAGCACGGCAGGCTCTATACCAAGCATTGAGCTCAGCTGATCGGCCACAAACGAATCCGAAAGCTGGATGTTGATATATCCGGGGGCGACTGCCTCCGTGAGCCCGGCACAGGCTATGCCTGCGACAGTAGGTTGCAGTTCCTGTGCAATGACGAGGGGGGCACTGTGCCGTGTCCTGGCCAATTTCATGGGAAGCGAGAGCGTGTAATCGAGAAAGCCGGGGCGGGACAGCGAGCAACATGCAAGAGGGGCCTCCTCCGCAGAGAGGAGGTCCCTGAGCGCGAGGCCGACCTGCCGGTCTATTGTCTCACGAAGGTTCAGCACTCAGTCAAGTTCCTTTCTTGTCACGATGACTCGTGACCAGGTGACGAGCTGCATACGTCTCATTGACACGGGTCACCACTGTATCGTGTGGAGCAGACAGCAGGAGGTCTGGGTTCTCTTTCGCTTCCTGGCTGATCTTGATGAGTGCGTCGCAGAACGAGTCCATCGTCTCCTTGCTCTCGCTCTCTGTCGGCTCGACCATCATGACCTCTTCTGCATACGGCGGGAAGTGCGGGAAGTAAATCGTTGGGGGATGATACCCATAATCCATGAGACGCTTGGCGATGTCGAGCAAAGTCACGCCATACTTGTCGTAGCCCTTTGCACTCAGAACCGTTTCGTGCATGACAGGCCTGTCGTAGGCAGGCGGGAAATACGGGCTCAGTAATGCCTTGACATAGTTCGCGTTGATGACTGCCGCCCGGCTTGTCGCCAGAAGACCGTCCCGACCCATCATTTTGATGTACACGTAGGCACGGGCCAGCACGGCGGTATTGCCATAGAATCCCGACATGCGGCCGATCGTATGCAGCCTGTTCTCATCCAGGGTGTACTGACCGTCTCTGCACACAACCACGGGGATCGGAAGGTAGTCAGCCAGCAGTTTCTTGACGCCCACAGGGGCAGCGCCCGGACCTCCACCGCCATGTGGGGTGGCGAATGTCTTGTGGAGGTTCAGATGAACCACATCGAACCCAAGATCCCCTGGACGAATGAGTCCCATGAGAGCATTAAGGTTTGCCCCATCGTAGTACAGCAGACCTCCGCGAGCATGCACGAGTTCGGCAATCTGCGTGATGTTCTCCTCGAACAGCCCCACGGTGTTCGGGTTGGTCAGCATGATGGCCGCCACCGTATCGTCCATGAGTTTGCCCAAAGCATCCATGTCGACCCCGCCTCGCTCGTTGGAGGGAACGGTCACGACCTGGAATCCTGCCATCGATGCCGACGCAGGATTTGTTCCATGAGCAGAATCGGGGATCAGCACTTTCGTGCGCTTGGCATCGTGGTCACGCATGTAGGCATGGATAATGAGCATGCCAGTGAGCTCACCATGGGCGCCGCATGCGGGCTGCAGCGTGAAGTCGTCCATACCGGTGATCTCCTGCAGAGACTCCTTCAGCTCGAATTCCATTTGCAGGATGCCCTGGTTGTCTGTGGGATCATCCAGTGGGTGACGCACAGTCAGCCTTGGATCAGCGGCCATTCGCTCGTTGATCTTGGG
>NZ_QXIW01000017.1 GCF_003570985.1 Candidatus Cryosericum hinesii | reverse complement strand
GCCATTCGCTCGTTGATCTTGGGGTTGTACTTCATCGTGCACGACCCCAGCGGGTAGAAGCCGGTGTCGACACCGTAGTTTATCGTAGCCAGATTCGTGAAATGGCGTACCAGGTCAAGTTCTGCGACCTGTGGCAGCGGTTTCACCGCAGCGCGCGCAAACTCAGGAATATATCTTTCGGCTACAGCCCTGTCCTCCTCGAACCCAAACGAGAATGCCGACCGGCCTGCCACACTCTTCTCAAATAGAGTCATCTTCCGCCACCTCAGCTCAATGCGCCGAGAACCTGCCCAAGGATACTGTCCTTGAGCATCTCGGTCGCGCAGACCAGATACGTATGAGGCATCCCCTGGACTTCCGGGACAACGCCACGAGCAAGAGCGAGCGGTGGAAACACCGGCACACCCGCCAGTCGGGAGCGCATATCTTCGGGAGCGATCGAACTGGCAAGGACTGCTTCATTGAACACTGGGCTCTGCTTGAAAACACGGGTGAAGTGCCCGGTCGCCTCGAGTCCACTGATCAGCTTCTGCAGCTTCGCAACGTTCTCACAGGCAAGTGCCCTGAATCCCGACTCGCCCACACTGCCAAGGTATACAGCTGCCGTTAGTGCGTTGAGTGCATGGTTCGAACAGATATTGGACGTCGCCTTCTCGCGTCGAATGTCCTGCTCGCGCGCTCTCAACGTCATGACAAATGCCTGGCGACCCTTTGTGTCGATGGACTCACCGACGATTCGACCGGGAAAGTCACGGTTGTACTTCTTCAGGGTGGCAAAGACGCCAAGATGCGGCCCACCAAATGACATCGAGAGACCAAGCGACTGTCCCTCACCGACGACAATGTCTGCTCCAGTGCCAACACCATACTTGAGCAGTCCCAGAGCCATCGCTTCGGTGAAGGATTCGACAAACAGGGCATCGTGCCCGTGGACGGCTGTCCCGATGGCACCAAGGTCTTCGATAATGCCCAGGTAGTTTGGACTCTGGACAAGAACTGCGCTGCACGCAGAGGCAGACAGTTTTAGCTCCAGATCTTCCATGGATACGCGCCCGTCGCCATCCATCCTGACGACATCGACGGCAATCCCGTGTGGTTTCAGGTAGGTCCGGACCGTTGCCAAGTAGTTCGGGTTCACCGTTGCAGCGACGAGCACCCGGTCCGCCTTCTTGACACGATGAGCCATCAGCATGGCCTCAGCGGTCGACGAGGCCCCATCGTACATCGAGCAGTTGGCCAATTCCATATCGGTGAGTTCCACCATGAACGACTGGAACTCGAACAGGGACTGCAACGTCCCCTGGCTTATCTCGGGCTGGTATGGCGTATATGCTGTGACGAAACCCGGGAGAGATGCAAGGTGTGGGACGACGGCTGGAATGAAATGCATGTATGCCCCGGCGCCCAGAAGAGAAGCCTTCCTGGGACCCGAGTTCCGGGACATCATGGTGTCCCAGTACTCGACCATCTGATCCTCCGTCAATCCGTCGGGGAGTTGGAGACCGCCTTCCACGCAGGAGTTGCCAGCAAAACACTTGACGATGTCATCAAACTGCAGGCCAATCTTCTGCAACATCGCCTGCTGCTCATCACCTGTCGCCGGGATGAACGAGAACCTATTCCTTTCTGTACTCTGCATAGTCAGTAGCGCTCATCAAGCCATTCAGCTCATCCGGATTCGAAAGCTCGATCTTGGCCAGCCAGCCGGCTCCAAACGCATCACTGTTGAGGAGTTCGGGCTTCGCGGTGACTTCGTGATTGACTTCGAGAACCTTGCCCGACACGGGCGTATAGACGTCCGAGGCAGCCTTGACCGATTCGACAGAGGTCAGGAGGTCTCCTGCCTTCAATGTCGAGCCGACGGAGATGTCTCCGACGAACACGACATCTCCCAGCTTGCCCTGGGCGTAGTCAGAGACTCCAACGAACGCAACGCCACCCTCGACGCGTACCCACTCGTCCGACTTCGCATAACGTGCATCGTTCTGAATCTTCATAATCGTATACCTCCCGAAATAAGATGACTTGGTTTACCGAGAGATTTTACTCCCGATGAGGGAAAAGGCAACACGGCGGGCGCTCTGGACGCCCTCGATCAAACGCGAGTCACCCGGGAGACCGCCCGAAACAAGTCGATGAACTCCGAGGGCGTGAGGACCTCCGGGCGAAGCTGAGACGTCTCGGCGAACTCACCCGTAAGCGGGACGCCAAGTCGGCGAAAGAAGTCAGCCAGTTTCTTGCGCCTGTGCAGGAACGACTGCTGAACAAATCGCATGAATGGCGCGACTTCGGTGTCCTCCAATCCACTTGGATGTCTGAGAAACCCCAGAAGGGTCGAGTTGACCTCAGGACGCGGGAAAAACACGTCAGGCGAAAGCTCGAGCAGCCGCTTGATATCGAAGAATGTCTGGGCCACGACAGACAGCGAGCTGTAGTCACCGTTCCCGGAATGAGCGGCAAGACGGGTTGCAAACTCCCGTTGGAAGAGCAGGCAGGCTTGTCCGATACAATCGGTTCGAATGAGCTTCAGGACAGTCTCGGAGGACCGAAGATAGGGAAGATTCCCCATAAGCACCAAGGTCTCGCCCTCATGTCCCAAAGCACACCAGTCTGCATCCAGGGCATCCTCATACCTCAGTTCGATACGTGTCCGGAGAGGGTCATCGGCCAGAAGGGCTTCATGAACCTTGCGAAGACGCTCGTCAATTTCGTAGGCAATCACGCGTTTTCCACGCTCAGCGAGAATCCCGGTAAGAGCAAGCGCCCCGGCACCTACTTCGACGAACACCACGCTCTTGTCTGAAGGGAACAGTGAAGCCATGGAGGCAAGTACGTTCCCGTCGACCAGGAAGTTCTGCCCGAGGCGTTTGGACAGGACAACTCCCGTCCGGTTCAGCAAGTCACGAAGCGCAGTTGGGGTGAGCGTGTTCATATTGT
>NZ_QXIW01000016.1:102320-119556 GCF_003570985.1 Candidatus Cryosericum hinesii | reverse complement strand
TGGGGTGAGCGTGTTCATATTGTGGGCTTCCTCCTCGTCACGGTAGAACGAACACACGAGCCCAGCGCCTTCCCCATCTCGCTGTCTCGCCAGACGAGTAGAAGAACACATCGATGCGGTCGCCCTTGATGGCACCGCCCGTGTCGCCGGCTATGGCGTACCCGTAGCCTTCCACATAGAGCTTGCTGCCAAGCGGTATGACCTTCGGGTCGACTGCCACCACGCCACGTCCAGACTTCATTCCTGAGGCCGTCATCCACGGATTGCCATCCGTCTCCTGAACCGTCGGCGAATAGGCGGTGGCCTCCATGTAGAACTCATTCGTCGCTCCACCGCGATAGACAGACTTTCCGACAGCCAGTGCGTCATCAGCCGGTAGTTTGAGCAAGGAGTCGGAAACCAGGACTCGCGATACCAGCGTACCATCCACGTAGAGGAGGCGATATATACGCTCGCGCACGCCACCCGTGCCAGGCTTCCACACGACCACCTGCCCTCTGGCTGCCGACTGCTCAGGCACGTACCGAATGTCATATGGGACGCGTTCGCGCACTGCTATCGTTCTCTCGCATGTCTGAACAAGTCTCACTGGACCGACGGTTCGCGGCATATGCCATGTCGACCCATCCTGCAACACTCGAATCATCTGCTGATCGGGCGTCACCAATTCTACGCCGCCGCCCGTACCCTCCACCTCTACAGCTGCTCCCGAAGCGAGAACTATACCTGCCTCACTGGCGATCTGCACAGCATCCATGGACGCCGCCTGGACCGCCGGAAGCCTCAGAAGATTCATCGACGAGGGCAATCGACTCGACAGGAGCAATGCTCCGGAGATGATGGCTATCACAGCGACGGTCAGATGCCTCGTACGACCGGTCCTTACTTCGATGAGGTCTTCTCCAGCAACTCGCGTATGCGAGTCAGGTTTCGGTTGATCTCGCTGAGGACGGAAAGTACGGCGCCGTCGCCCGCGAAATCGAACTGGTCGAACGAGGTTGTCGGAACCCCTGCTGAGACGGGCGAGTCCAGTACAGCTTGATTATCTGGCTGGCCAAGCTGGACGACGGCATCGACGAAGTACTCTTTGCGTGTGTCCTCGTCGGCTTCGGTGCTGTTGACCTGAGAGATAAGAGACGCTCGTTGCAGCGCCGCCCGTTCGTCTGTGTCGCGCTCGCTGCCAAATACAGGGCTCAGGATGATCGTCGGAAAAGCATACCAGCTGTTGCCACGACCGGTCGTCAGTCCCATGTACTCACAGAACCCCATCAACGTCGCAGGACCGATCTGGAGGAACCTTCCATGTTCGTCCACAAACACCAGGATGCTCGATGCCGTGCCATGTCTCGGTAGTTTTCGAGTGGCGCCGATAGCCGCAGAAAGGCCCTGTCTGGCGAGCCTTACTCCTCGCGTCCAGCCAATCTGCTTAGCGAACTCGGGGAAAAGACCCCCGAAGTCGACATAATCCTCGTCACGGAGCAGACGCGTAATGTACCACGCCTTGTCCGTCGCAAGCAAACCATAGGTCTTGTCGAGCTCACTGGAATACGTCACCGTCTCCCCGTGACCTGCGACTATCTTGCGCTGCACAGCACGCAGCGCTCCACGTACAGTCTTAATCTTCATCTGATAGGTTGTCTCCAGGGCCGACAGTGTATAATGTCAGTCTCACGATGTCAATCGCCTGCCTGCAGGAGGAACGTGGTCGACAGCTCGTACTGACCGGGTTCCCACTGTTCCACGAAGCCCTTTGCCTCGCGATCTTTGAAACATAGTTATGACGCAAGTATACTGGACAAGAGCCCACAAGCATGAACGAGTACGTGAGAAGGAGTTGCCAAATGAAGATTGGAATAATCGGTCTGCCTCAAACGGGCAAGACCACGCTGTTCGGAGCACTGACCAGAGGAACCACACAGGTATCACAGTCCAAGACGAACCTTGCGGCTGTCGGCGTAGCCGACACTGATCTGGATTATCTGGCCAGCGTCTTCAAACCCAAGAAGACTACGCCGGCAAGCGTCGAGTTCGCTGATGTACCAGGTATACCGTCTGGTCAGGAAAACGCCTCCCGACGCAACGAGTTGCTGAAGGACGTGAAGAATGTCGAGGCGCTGGTCGAGGTATTTGACGCATTCACGCAGGTGCCCTCTGCCACAAACCTCAGGGACCAGATAGAGAATTTCGAACTGGACCTTGCCCTGGTAGACCTGGAGATCGTGGAACACCGGCTCGAGCGCATGAAGAAGGAAAAGATGACGCCCGTGCTCGAACGCGAACGGGACCTCCTCTCGAGTGCCCAGTCATGCCTTTCGGGAGGAAAGGGGCTGCGCAGCCTCGGTCTGTCTGATGAAGACAAGAGCCTTCTCACCTCCTATGCGTTCATCACGCTGAAGCCGGTCATGCATGTCATCAACATCACGATGACAGACGAGACCGCGGCCAGAAACCTCGAGGCTGCCCTTACGGCTGCTGACGACCAGGTGGACGCAACGGCCATGGTGCTGGATGCAAAACTGGAACGCGAGATTGCCGAACTGCCTGCGGCCGAACAACTCGAGTTCCTTCAGGAATTTGGTCTGTCCGGATCGGTCATCGATACGTTCATCGGCAGAGCATATCAGCTGCTCAAACTCGAGACCTTCTACACTGCGGGAGAAGACGAGTGCAAGGCCTGGGTCATCGAGGCCGGCACCCGTGCCCGGGGTGCTGCAGGCAAGATCCACACGGATATCGCCCGTGGATTCATTGCAGCGGAAGTCATCTCGCTGGATGACTTCCGCAAAGCCGACAACTCCTTCAAGGTTGCCAAGGAGAAGGGACTGTTGCGCATAGAAGGTGAGAACTACGTCGTGAAGAACAAGGAAATCGCCCACTTCCGGTTCAACGTTTCACGCTAAGGGGACGATCTTCGCGGTCAACCCCGGCCCTCGTGGCCGGGGCTTTCGCTTTTCTCAGATGAAGGCCTCGGCCACGAGGTTGTTCAGTTCGAGGCCCTTCTGTGTGCATACAGCTCTGTCCTTCAGAACGCTGATGAGTCCATCGCCCATGAGCCGGGCAAGAACGTCACGAAATACGACACGGGCATCTTCTCGAAACAGGTCGCCGAAGGTCGCAAAATCGAGGCCGGCCCCCGGCAAGCGCATGCGCAGCATGGCATACTCACCTTCCCGGAGACGACCCTCGAGCTGTTCTTCACTATCAACGGGAAGCCTGCCGTTCAGAACGGCCGCGAGGTATGCTGCCATGTCGCTGACGTTCGTCCATCTTCTACCTGACACGAATCCAGACGCTCCCAGACCGAGACCAACGTAGTCAGTGAACAGCCAGTAGCCGAGATTGTGGTGCGAGATGAAACCCGAACGGGCGAAATTGGAGATCTCGTAGTGCTCAAATCCGCTTTTCGCAAGCAGACTCCATCCCTCCCGCATCGTAGCCAGAACCGTGTCGTCGTCTGGCATGACTTCATGACCTTCAGCGATGGACGTGGCCAGCGGGGTGCCGGCAGCCAGAGTCAGGTTGTACCAGGAGATGTGCTCCGGAGAAAGCTCAATGGCGTGTCTCAGCGAAGCAATCTCTTCACCAGGCAAGGAACCGGGAAGTCCATACATGAGATCCACAGACAGGTTATGAATCCCCGCCTCCCGCGCCTGCCGAAGTGCGCGGTCGGCCCCTGCCGAATCATGCAGGCGCCCCAGTCTCTCCAGCGAGCAATCGCTGAAGCTCTGGACTCCAACACTCAAGCGGTTGATACCCGCGCCGACGTAGCCTCGGATTCTCTCAACATCGAGGCTGTCCGGATTGCTTTCCATGGTGATCTCGCAATCCGGCATTGCCGGCACAGGAGAGCTCACCCCGTCGATCAGCCGCCGAAGTTGCAGAGGCTCCAGCAGGGAAGGTGTACCACCGCCGACGTAGATGGACTGCAGACTGAGGTCCTGCCGGCGCAATGTCTCAGCCCACAGGCCCCACTCGGAAAGCAACGCGTCCACATACTCGTCGGGAACACCCGTTGCACCTCCGGTCGACAGGAAGTCACAGTAGTTGCATCTTCTGCGACAGAAGGGAATGTGGACGTAGATGCCGACCGGTCTAGTCGTCCGACTCACGCTTGAGAATGGAGAGAAACGCCTCCTGGGGGATGCTCACCTTGCCGATTTGTTTCATCTTCTTCTTGCCCTCTTTCTGTTTCTCCAGAAGCTTTCGTTTTCGCGTGACGTCTCCACCATAACACTTGGCAAGGACGTCCTTGCGCAACTGGACAATGTTCTCACGCGCTACAATCTTTCCACCGATTGCGGCTTGTAACGCAACTTCGTACATCTGCCGGGGAACATACTTGCGCAGCCGCTGCAGCATCGACCTTGCGATGTGCTGAACTTCATCTTCGTGGGCGATGAACGAGAGTGCGTCGACAGGCGTTCCGTTGACCAGCACATCAACCTTGGCGAGCCGTTCCTTGCGATACCCTGCCAGCTCGTAGTCAAGCGTTCCATACCCCTTCGTGATCGACTTGAGCCGATCGAAGAAATCCGTGATGATCTCCGACAACGGGAGTTCATATTCCAGAACCGCTCGCCGGCTCTCGGGATAGGACATGTTGATATAGATGCCCCTGCGCTTGTTGGTGAGTTCCATGACGTCTCCGATCGCTTCATGCGGTACCACAATCTCGGCTTTGACGAAGGGCTCCTCGATGCGTTCGATCTCTCCCAACGGGGGAAACTTCGAAGGACTGTCAGCAAGAACTTCCTCTCCGGTATTGCGCTTGATCACACGATACCGCACATTTGGAACGGTGACGATAATGTCCTGGTTGTACTCCCGGCGAAGGCGCTCTGTGATGACCTCGAGGTGCAGCAGTCCGGAGAACCCGCACCGGAATCCAAAACCCAGAGCCCCCGACGATTCAGGTTCAAACGTGAGAGAAGCATCATTCAGCTGCAGCCGCTGCAGTGATGACTTGAGCCCCTCATAGTCGTTGGCATCGATAGGGTAGAGTCCCGCAAAAACCATTGGAAGCACCGGCCTGTATCCCGGTATGGGCTCTGCGGTCGGCTGGACCGCGCTGGTCACGGTATCCCCGATATGAACCTCGGCAGGAACCCGGATCACTGCGGCAAAGTAACCGACTTCCCCGGCTGTCAGGGCATCTGTCACAACAGGTGTCAGCTCGAAGTACCCTACTTCGACGACATCGAATTCGCTGCCGGTGGCCATGAACTGGATATGGTCACCCTTCTGGATGGTCCCTTCGAAAACCCTGATGTGAACGACCACGCCCTTATAGGTATCAAAGTGCGAGTCGAACACGAGACACTTGAGGGGGGCACCGGAATCGCCGGAAGGACTCGGAATCTTGTCTTCGATGATGCGAAGCAGCTCGTCGACCCCGAGCCCTGTCTTTGCGCTGACAAGTGACGCATCCGATGCATCAAGTCCGATGATCTCCTCGATCTCCCTCTTCGTCTCGTCCACGTCGGCATTTGGCAGATCGATCTTGTTCACCGCGATGATGATGGTGAGGTTGTGATTCAACGCGAGATACGTATTGGCCACAGTCTGCGCCTCGACACCCTGTGTCGCGTCGACGACCAGTACTGCCCCTTCGCAGGCGGCTATGCTGCGCGAAACTTCGTAGTTGAAGTCGACGTGGCCAGGCGTATCAATCAGATTGAACACCACCGGCGAACCGTCTCGTCCGGTATACGTCAGGCGGATGGGATGTGCCTTGATCGTGATGCCGCGTTCCTTCTCGATGTCCATCTGATCCAGGACCTGGTCACCTTTGTTTTTCAGAATGAAGCCAGCTCGCTCAAGAAAACGGTCGGCAAGCGTGGACTTGCCGTGATCAATATGGGCAATGATACAGAAGTTCCGTATGCTTTTCGGGTTCATGATTCCAGCCTACTGGGCTGGCACAAGCTCTTTCCGTGCTGATTCGAAGACCACCTTCTGGCCGTCGCTCGTCACCACAATGGTATCGCCATGCTTGAACTCACCCTCCAGGATCCGATATGACAGTTCGTTTTCAACTTCGTGCTGGATCAACCTCAACAGAGGCCTGGCACCATATTCGGGGTTGAAGCCCTTGCGTGCAAGATATGACACCAGCTCAGGGCTGAACTCGAGGTGCATGTCCTCCTCCTCGATCTCCTTCGTCACTCTCTTCAGCAGGATCGCTACAATTTTCTCGATGTCCTCGACCGACAATTGGTTGAATACGACAATCTCGTCGACCCGGTTCAGGAATTCCGGCTTGAAACTGTGTTTGAGTTCGTCCATCATGGATGCAGTGTGGGCTTCTGCCTCACCGCCCTCTCCGGGCAGCTTGAATCCGAGGCCACCCATCCGATTGAACCCGCCCCCGATGTTGCTCGTCATGATAATGACGGCGTTCCGGAAATCGATCGTCCTTCCACTCGAGTCGGTCAGACGTCCATCGTCCATAATCTGAAGCAGAATATCGAAGACGTCTGGATGGGCTTTCTCGATCTCGTCGAACAGGACAATGCTGAATGGGCGACGCCTCACGGCCTCGGTCAACTGCCCGCCCTCTTCATATCCTACGTAGCCGGGAGGGGCTCCAACCAGGCGAGACACAGCAAACTTCTCCATGTACTCGCTCATGTCGAGGCGAATGAGCGATGACTCACTGCCAAACAACTCTTCGGCCAGGACGCGTGCCAGTTCGGTTTTCCCCACGCCTGTCGGGCCAAGGAACAGGAACGACCCAATGGGCTTCGTAGGATGTTTGAGTCCCGCACGAGAGCGCCTCAGGGCCTCTGCCATGAGGGCCACAGCCGGGTCCTGCCCAACGACTCTGGTTCGGAGAGCGTCCTCGAGGTGAAGCAGCTTTGCACGTTCATCCTCAGCAAGCCGCGCCGCTGGAATGTTGGTCCACAGAGCCACAACAGCGCGAATGTCATCCGGGCTCACTACTGCTTCCCGTGCAGCCGATGCCACAAACGAGCTTCCTTTCATCGTTTCGATCTTGTCGTGAACGTCCCGCTCCTGGTCTCGCAGACCCGCCGCCTTCTCGAACTCCTGATTGCGAATGGCGTCGTCCTTCTCCCGCTCGATCTTGTCAAGTTCATCCTGCAGTTGACGGTATTCGTCACTTGGAACGGTAGAAGCAAGCCTTACCTTGGCGCTGGCTTCATCCATGAGATCGACTGCCTTGTCCGGCAAGAATCGGCTCGTGATGTACTTCACAGAGAGCCTGACGGCAGCCTCGATGGCCGCATCCGTAATGGTTACCTGATGGTGAGCCTCATACCTGTCGCGTAGTCCCTTCAGGATTTCGATCGACTCGGGTACGGTGGATTCGCTGACGACGATCGGCTGGAATCGGCGCTCAAGCGCCGGGTCCTTCTCGATATATTTGTGGTACTCTCCAAGTGTGGTCGCTCCAATCGTCTGAAGCTCGCCTCTCGACAGCGCCGGCTTGAGGATGTTGGCCGCATCGATAGAACTTCCTTCTGCAGACCCGGCCCCCACAACGTTGTGCAACTCATCAATGAACAGAATGACAGTGTTGCCAGCCGTCTTCATCTCGGCCAGAAACTTCTTCATCCGGTCCTCGAATTCGCCACGGTATTTGGTCCCCGCCACAAGGCTTGGGATATCAAGCGAAATGACCCGTTTGTTCTTGAGAAGTTCAGGCACTTCGCCCGCAACGATTTTCCGTGCCAGCCCCTCGACGATGGCGGTCTTGCCTACGCCAGGGTCACCGATGAGAACGGGGTTGTTCTTGGTCCGTCGCAACAGTATCTGAAGCAGCCTCTCAGTCTCCTTATCACGGCCGATGACGGGGTCGAGCTTGCCCTGACGAGCCATCTCTGTCAGATCGCGACTGTACTGGTCGAGCGTCGGCGTCTTGGTGCGCTGCCGCGGCTGGTGACCTGGGCGCTGGGACTCCGTCGTGTGCTCGGTGCCACGCAGTGACAGAACCGTGTTCACGAGTTTCGAAACATCGACACCCTCATCCTCCAGGCTCCGAACACCCACACCGCCACCCTCGTGAACGATCGCCAGCAAGATGTGCTCCGTGGAGATATACCCGTCTCCGAGGTTGATAGCCTCGCGTTCAGCCAGGTCAAGGACCTTCTTGGCCCTGGGTGTGAGGATGATCTCATCATTTCTGCCGAGGAAGTTGTTATGCTTAACCCCTCGCACCTGGTCGGAAACGTAGTCGACCAGTTTGTGAAGATCAATACCACTGGCAACCATAGCCTCATACGCTATACCTTCTTCCAGCTTGGCAAGACCAATCAGGAGATGGTCGGTGTCAAGGAAGTCGTTACCCAGCGAGCTGGCCGACTCCTGTGCCATCCATACGGCCTTTTGAGCACGTTCTGTCAAGTTTGCCCAGTTCATGGAATAATGCCTCCGTTCCCGGCACTGCCTGTGACGCAAAGGAGGGCCGGACCCCCGCATATCTGTTTCTAAGATAGTTTACCGCGCCCATGGCTTTCGTCAAACAGCCGACTGTGGCGGGAGCAGGCCGGCATCGTGGTTTGACTTGTTCTGCCACCGTATGTAGAATTCACAGAGTAGACTCTTGGTGGCAAAGGGGGATGCAATGGATGACAAGGCCGACGCAGGAATTACACCGCGTGACTGGTTCGCAGAACTGACAGCTCGCATCCCGAATTTTGTGGGCTATCAGAGCAAAGACCAGCGCCGCACTGCTGATAAGATGGTGCGAGATACCATGGTGTTGAAGCTGGACGACCTGAGGGAAATCCTTTCCGACGTCATCGAGAAGGCAAACGACGCAGAAACGTCGGTTGTCGATGACATCTCCAAGATACTTCGAACAATGAATGAGCTGCGCGACAAGATAGAGTTTCTTGGATATGGTGATGCGACATTCTTCACCGATGAACAGCTCAACCCTGATTTCTTGTCGAGGGTCTATCAACTGGAAACACAGATATACGATAGTCTTGATGAACTCGAGACTGCGTTCGAGTCGCCCAAGGACCTTGGCCGTCGAGATACGTTAAAAGACATCCGTAAACGTCTCGAGGTCATCTCGCAGGACTTTGCCGCTCGCAAGGAGACGCTTAAGTCATCACGGTAGCATCGCACACGTTCCAAATCGGACGGCAGGCATCCATGTCTGCTCTTCGCGGGACTCTGCGTACCGTCACTCCGTGTCGACAACCAGGAGGTACCACTTGACCACGGAACACGCTTACTTACCGGTGGAACACGCCAATTCACCCAGGCATCATGCTCGTCCGCGGCTTAAGGCCGTTCTCGGATGGCTTCTCGTCGCGATATTGGCAATCGGAATTGCGGGGACTGCCTTTGTCGTTCTCCTTTTTGCACACTACTCCACTCAGGTACCCCCTGTCGGCTCGCTGTTCATCCAGACGCCAATGGCTTCCCAGGTATTCGACCGCAATGATAACCTTCTCTCATCAGTATACTTTGCTGAGAACCGCCTGCCCAAACAGCTCTCAGATATTTCGGAGATCACGATCAAAGCGCTCATCGCCTCGGAGGACGAGCGATTCTTCAGCCACGGAGCCGTCGATTTCCGCAGCATCATAGGAGGACTCCTTATCGATCCACTTCTCGGGCGGGGTATTCGTGGCGCGAGCACACTTACCCAGCAGTTGGCACGTCAGGCCATTCTCCATGACACTGATGTCACGGTAACACGGAAGGTCAAGGAAATCATCGTTGCATACAGGCTTGAAAAGCAGTACACGAAAGAGGAGATCCTGAACATGTACCTCAACTACGTGTACTTCGGCAACGGCTTGTACGGCATCGAGTCAGCAGCACTCGGGTACTTCGGCGTGCATGCAGTGGACCTTGATGCAGCTCAGGCTGCAATGATCGTCGGCGTTCTCCCTGCCCCGTCCGCGTACAACCCATACGTCGACCTGAAGCTGGCCACCCAACAGCAGCAACTTGTGCTGGACAAGATGGTGCGCAACCACTACCTGACACAGGAACAAGCTGACGCGGCAACGGCCGAGAAGCTCACCCTCAAGAATGGCATGCGGTCTCCCTATGGAAGCATCGGGTGGTTCGTCGACTACGTCAAATCCATCGTCGAGAAACAATATGGCGCTGAGATGCTGTATCAAGGTGGGCTGCGCATCTACACGACGATCGACCCCAAGCTTCAGACAGCGGCGCTATCAGCCGTCACGAAGGTCTGGGACCAGGCCAAGAAAGACAAGGTGTTCGTCGAGAGCGACCGTGATACCCTTGGGGTCTTCCAACCCCAAGTAGGCATGGTGAGCGTCGACCCCAAGACTGGGTATATTCTGGCTATGGTAGGCGGAACCAACTACGACGAGACGAACTTCAACCGCGTGCTGGCACCTCGACAACCAGGGTCGACGTTTAAACTCTTCGACTATACCGCAGCATTCGACAATGGCGTAACCTTCCCATCCGAGATTGTCGCTTCGCAACCCACGGATTTTGGCGGCTGGAGTCCCCCGGAATGGCTGGGTACAAACCAATGGTTTGGCCGAATCTCCGTGGCCAATGCCATCAAGGAATCGTCCAATATCATCGCTGCCAAGACAACACTCAGGACGGGGCTCGACAGGGTCATCTACTATGCTCGGAAGATGGGAGTCACGTCCCCCCTGAAACCATATGTGTCTCTCTCCATCGGCAGCTTCGAGATCTCGCCCCTGGAAATGGTCGAGGCATATTCGACGATCGCCAATGGAGGAGTCCGCATCACGCCCTATCCAATCCGGCGCATCGAAACACAAGACGGCACGACGATCGAGAAGCACAACTTCGCTGAAACCCGGGTCGTACCAACCTCCACCGCCTGGCTTGTACAGGCAATGATGAGAGGCGTATACGCGAACACACCCAACGCGTATATCAGCGGACTGCAGGCAGCCGGGAAAACCGGTAGCACCAACGATTGGCACGACGCCTGGTACGATGGCTTCACTCCCGAACTCTGCACTGTGATCCATATAGGAGATGACGCTACGCGAGCAGACATGTCTGCCATTCGGAACGCAGGCTCGCGGTTTCCGGCCATGACCTGGAAAGCGTACATGCAGGAGGCCATCAAACTTCAGAAACAAACAAGCTTTGGCCCCAAACCCGACGGAGTGTCGGTACGCACAATCTGTGATGCCTCAGGATTACTCGCTACCGACGCCTGTCCCGCATCCTTGACGCACTCTTCGTACTTCCTGTCGAGCCACGTACCCACGCAGACATGCACGGTTCATCCACCGATTCTTCAGACCGTACGGCTCGCGGCCGAGGATCCGACCAAGCTGGCTCCGGCTGACTGGCCCGATAGCAGAGTCGTCGTCAGAACCATGCTCCGAAATCAGGTCCCTACGGAAGTCTACCAAGACCAGACCACATCGAGCGGTGAACTCAGTGTGACCGCATTTCCAGAGCAGTTCAAGGTCGGACAGCAGATGACGCTCAGTCTCGACGTGGCTCAGCCCGCCGGGTCAGCAGCCGTATCGTTTGACGTGTATATTGGAGGGTCACTCGTCACTTCAGCTTCATCGCTGCCCGCGACAGTGGCCTATGTGCCGACTTTGGCAGGCCCTCTGGAGATCGCGATCGTGGGTCGATCTGCTGCGCTTGATACGGTTTTCCAAGTGGCGACCAGTGTCCAGGTGCAACCTTAGCGCCTGGACCTTTCCCCTCGGGGGTTTCATCCGCGCGAATCTGTAAAGGCTCACTTCTGCGATTGCATTGGATGTCATGTGTAGTAGACTGACAGTGTTTCTGATCCTATCCAGTACAGGAGAAAGGAGTGCGTTCGACGATCCTCCGATCGGCCTGGCGGCCTCAAGGCGCTCAGACCTCCTACGGTTGTCACCAGTCGAACAACTACCATGACAAATCAAGAAGTTGAAATATTAGTACGCAAGTACGAACCGGAGATTCTCGAGTTTGCGCGTGATATCATCAAGACACGTAGCTATTCGACCGAGGAAAAAGGCATGGTCATGCTCATCAAGTCCAAGATGGAGGCTCTTGACTTCGACGAAGTGAAGGTCGATGGCATAGGCAACATCGTCGGACGGGTGGGCAACGGCCCCCGCAAGATCCTCTATGACGCGCATATTGATACGGTGTGGGCAGAAGATAAGGAGAACTGGAAGGTGGATCCGTTTGCCGCTGTCGTCGATGGCGACCTCCTCTACGGTCGAGGGTCCAGCGACGAAAAAGCAGCCATGTCGTCCATGCTCTATGGCGCGGCAATTGCGAAGCAACTGGGTCTTCTGGATGGGTTCTCGCTCTACATATCTGGAACAGTCCTGGAAGAAACCTGCGACGGATTGTCTGTCATCCACATGGTCGAGAAGGAAGGGTTCAGACCAGACTTTGTTGTCATCTGCGAACCGACCAGTCTCGACGTCTATCGTGGACACCGCGGCCGCGTCGAACTCAAGATCACGACCACGGGAACGTCAGCCCATGCTGCTCATCCGGATAAGGGCGACAATGCCATCTACAAGATGGCGCAGACCGTTCTCAATATCGAGAAACTCACAGCAACCTTCAAGGATGATCCCTTCCTTGGCAAGGGCACAGCTGTCGTCAGTATCATCGAGAGCAAGGCACCTTCGATCAACTCAGTCCCGTACGAGAGCACGATCTACATCGATCGACGTATCACTGTTGGCGAGACAAAGGAAACCGTCCTCGCAGAGTTCCGTGGCGCAGTCAATGATCCCGGGCACACAACTGTCGAGCTGACGGAGTTCGAGGATACCAGCTGGACTGGGCTGCACGTCTGCCAGGAGAAGTATTTCCCCACATGGGTGCTCGACGAGAATCATCCTCTGGTCAAAGCCGGCGTCGACGCCGCCACAGAAGCGCGCGGCAAGACTCCCCGGATATCCCGCTGGATCTTCTCCACCAATGGTGTCGCCTTCATGGGCCATTTTAATATTCCCTCCATCGGCTTTGGCCCCGGCGACGAATGGCTTGCCCACGCCGCCAATGAGTATGTCCGCATCAGTGATCTGTATGAAGCGGCACGCTTCTACGCCCTGCTCCCATCCAAACTCGCCGAGGAGGTTTGAACTCTATGAACACCAAAATGAAGGGAAGAGATTTCCTTTCCACCAATGATTGGACCACAGAAGAGCTCGAGATGTTGCTTGACGTCGCGTTTGACCTCAAGAAACAGAAAGCCTTGGGCATTCCCCATCATCTTCTTGACGACAAGACACTTTTCATGCTGTTCCGCGACAAGTCGACACGTACGCGCAACTCCACCGAAGCAGCCATGACTCAACTTGGCGGTCATGCCCACTATCTGACCGAAGAAGCAGTGCAGATTTCTCACGGCGACACGGAGAAGGAAATGGGCATTATCCTGTCCCGATATGGCCACGGGATCGCTATCCGCGATGACATCTACCTCGGCGTCGGGCACAACTACATGACAAACGTCGCGAAATACGCCGATATTCCGGTCATCTCGCTCGAATCCGACTTTGACCATCCGTGCCAGATGATGGCTGATGTCATGACAGTCAAAGAGAAATTCCACAATGAGATCCGAGGCCGCAAGTTCGTCATGTCCTGGGCCTACGCTCCCAGTTATGCCAAACCCATGGCTGTCGCACAGGGCACCGTCATGATGATGCCCCGTTTCGGAATGGATGTTACACTTGCCATCCCGCCCGAATTCGCTCTGCAGCCCGAAGCCATGGAGATAGCCCAAAAGAATGCTGAAGAAGCGGGCGTCAAGTTTGAGGTCACGAATGACATGGATACCGCCATGGAAGGCGCAGACATCATTGAAGCCAAGTCCTGGGGTTGCTTCATGACAACCCGTGATCTGAAGGAGTCGCAGGAGATCGCCAAAAAGCACAGTGACTGGATCCTCGACGAACGCCGCCTAAACCTGGCCAAGAAGAATGCAATCTATATGCACCCACTGCCTGCCGACCGCAACTTTGAAGTGACCGATGCTGTTATCGACGGACCGCACTCCGTCGTGTACGACGAGGCAGAAAACCGATTACACACCGTCAAGGCCATTCTCGCCCTTACGATGTAGGACGCAGGCAGAACAGGAGTCCAACAGACATGCCCAGAATAGCCGTCATTGCCATTGGTGGAAACTCACTGATCCTGGATGAGTTGCACAAAAGTGTTGCTGACCAGTACGATGCCGTGGTCGAGACGGCGCGACACATTGCCAGCATGGTGCAGGAAGGCTACGATGTCGTCATTACGCACGGCAATGGACCACAAGTCGGTTTCATCCTCCTGCGTTCAGAGATTGCCGAGAAGGCAGCCGGACTTCACCCGGTTCCTCTCGATTCCTGCGGAGCGGATACCCAGGGCGCCATTGGGTACCAAATCCAGCAGGCATTGCACAATGAGTTCTTGAAGCGAGGTCTTGCCAAGAAAGCAGTCACCATTGTCACTCAAGTTCTTGTCGACCGGGATGATCCCGCCTTCAAAAATCCGTCAAAGCCCGTGGGATCCTTCTACAGCAAGGACGAAATCGATGGCAAGGTGACCAGGGATGGTTGGACCGTTGTGGAAGATGCAGGTCGAGGCTGGCGGCGAGTCGTTGCTTCACCAATGCCGATCGAGATTGTCGAACTGGATGCTGTCAAGAACCTCGTCAGAGCCGGATTTGTCGTCATTGCTGCAGGTGGAGGAGGAATCCCCGTCGTCAGAGATAACGAGGGAAACCTCAAAGGTGTTGCCGCTGTTATCGACAAGGACCACGCGACGAGTCTGCTGGCCACCAATCTGCATGCGGACCTTTTCGTCATCAGTACTGCCGTGGAGAAGGTCTTCATCAACTATAACAAGCCTGGCCAGAAGGGCATCGATCGCATGACGGTAAGCGAGGCCAAAGCGTACATGGATCAGGGTCAGTTTGCAAAGGGTTCCATGTTGCCCAAAGTCAAAGCAGCCATCGCTTTCCTGGAACACGGAGGAAACGAGGCCCTTATCACCAACCCGGAGTCACTCGAACGAGCTATTGCCGGTGAAACTGGCACCAGGATCGTCCGCGACTAGCTGCAGCCGCAGTAACAACGAATGATCTGGGCGGGTGAGGCAACAACCTCGCCCGCCTTTCTGTTAAGGAGGAATAATGTCTTCAGTTCTTGGGCTGAAATGCATGAAGTGCGAACGTGAATACGACCCTTCCACAACCCGCTATGTTTGTCCCACCTGTGGCAACGACGGAATTCTCGAAGTCCTGTATGACTACGATCGGGTCCGAACGGTCCTCACCAGGGAACAGTTGGAGAACGACCGCGACCTCTCGATGTGGAGATATCTCGCGCTCCTGCCTGTTGAGGGACGTCCTGCGTCGTTGACACTCCAGATCGGCTGGACGCCGCTGTATGCAAGCAAACGTGTTGGTCCTCAACTAGGACTGCCCCATGTGTGGTTCAAAGACGACGGGCGCAATCCAACGGCTTCCCTGAAAGACAGAGCCTCCGCCATCGCCATCGCCAAGGCAGACGAACTTGGCGAGCACATTATCACAGCAGCAACGACGGGAAACGCAGGTTCCAGTCTGGCAGGGCTTGCCGCAAATGCAGGAGTCGCCGCATACATCTTTGCGCCTGCATCCGCGCCTGCAGGAAAAATAGCACAGTTGCGAGTATTCGGCAGCCATCTGTTCCTTGTCGATGGCAACTACGACCAGGCATTCGACCTATGCATGGAGGCAACGGAACGATTTGGCTGGTACAACAGAAACACGGCCTTCAACCCCTACATGGTCGAGGGTAAGAAGACTGTCGCCCTCGAGGTCGCCGAGCAGATGCACTTCGAAGCACCAGACAAGGTCATCGTCCCGGTTGGGGATGGCTGTATCGTCTCGGGTGTCGCAAAGGGATTCCACGACCTGTTGACCCTCGGACTCATCGACCATATGCCCCAACTCATAGCGGTCCAGGCTGAAGGTTGCGCTCCGATCGCACGCGCAGTTATCTCCGGTAAACCGGTCACTTACCTGGAGAATCCAATATCATGCGCTGACAGCATCGTGGCCGGCATTCCGCGTAACCACCTCATGGCGGTACGCGACATCAGGTCCAGTGGCGGCCTGGCGGTCACAGTCTCAGATGACGAAATCATCGACGCCATAGGGTTCCTGGGCAGGAACGAAGGTATCTTCGCTGAACCGGCTGCTGCGGCTTCCGTGGCTGCGCTGCGCAAGCTGGCCAACAGCGGTGATCTGCACCAGGAGGACCGCATCGCCATCCTCATCACCGGAAACGGGCTGAAGGACGTTCAGAATGCGCTCAAGGTGAAGGGCTCCAGCATGACAATACCACCGCTTATCGATGCCGTGGTACAAGCGATTGCAGAAGGGTTCTGATCTTCTGCGTCTCCTGTATCTCAGACACCGTCGGCGCCATCCATGAATCATTTTTGCAAATGGCTGCGTTGCTTTTTGGCCGCTGGACACTAGAATTCAACGTGAAAACTGTAGCCGTAGGAAGGAGATACCGATGCTGAGCCTGGAACTGATTCGTCAGCATCCTGACCTCGTGAAGGCCGGGATAGCAACAAAGAACGAAGGGCCGGAGATGGTCGACGAGATCCTCGAGGTCGACCGGGAGAGAAGAGATCTGCTCCAGAAGGTGGACGAACTCAAGCATCTCCGCAACGAAGCCAGTGAGCAGATCGCCACACTCAAGCGCTCCAAAATAGACGCTTCAGCCGCCATCGCTGAGATGAAAGACGTCGGCTCGCACATCGCAGAATTGGACGACCGAGTGAAGGTGGTCGATGCGCGCCTTCGGGCCTTGCTGCTGTGCATCCCAAACCTGCCTGAAGCGTCGGTCCCCATCGGGAAAAGCGACAAAGAGAACACGGTCGTGTTTACCTGGCATGAGAAGCCAACCTTCACATTTGTACCGAGGCCTCACTGGGAGATCGGGGAATCTCTGGGCATCATCGATTCTGCTGCAGGCGCAAAGATTTCCGGGTCGCGCTTCTATGTTCTCAAGGGACTGGGAGCCAAGCTCGAGAGATCTCTCATCTCATGGATGATTGACGTCCACGTCCAGGAAGAGGGCTATACGGAGATCCTCCCGCCCTATCTGGTCAATCGGGAGTCGATGACGGGAACCGGACAACTGCCAAAGTTCGCGGACGATCTTTACCATACGGACACCGACGACCTGTTCCTCGACCCGACGGCCGAGGTTCCAGTGACCAATATGCTCAGGGACGAAATTGTCCGTGAAGAAGACCTGCCCATCAAGTA
>NZ_QXIW01000016.1:0-102278 GCF_003570985.1 Candidatus Cryosericum hinesii | reverse complement strand
ACCTTCCGTATCATCGCAGCAAGATGTGCACCGGTGACCTTGGCTTCGCGGCGGCAATGAAGTTTGACCCCGAGGTCTGGATGCCCGGCCAGGATCGATATGTCGAGATAAGCTCCTGCAGCAACTTCGAAGACTTTCAGGCACGAAGGGCAAACATCCGGTACCGTACCAAAGATGGCAAGATCGCCTTCGTCCACACCCTTAACGGCTCAGGACTCGCTGTTGGCAGAACGATGGCTGCAATTCTGGAGAACTACCAGCAGGAAGACGGTAGCGTTAGAGTGCCAGATGTACTGATTCCATACATGGGAACCGACGTTATCCGCTGACGAGGTTCCGCCAAGTGCGAAATCCCCGGTTGTCAATACGAGCCTTCTGGCTCGTTTTGACAACCGGGGATTGTTCTGTAGACTTGTTTCAGAGTGTGGAGGGGTGGCCGAGCGGTTGATGGCACCGCACTTGAAATGCGGCAAGGTTAACGCCTTCGGAGGTTCAAACCCTCTCCCCTCCGCCATTGTATTTACCCAGAAGTGCCCTGTCGGGCATACCGACAGTACAAACGGGAGGCGTGCGTGGGACTAGTCTCTAGTCTGGACCTTGTCATTGTGACCGGCCTGAGTGGTGCCGGCAAGACGAAGACCATGGGATACCTTGAGGACCTTGGGTACTACGCCATGGACAATCTCCCGATTTCTCTCATGAGCCAGTTCCTGGACCTCGCCTCACAGACTGATGGTAGAATCAGCAAGATAGCGGTGGCTCTTGATGTACGCAGCTCAGGGTTCAAGACCCAGTTTCATTCTATGCTCCAGCGGCTCGGAGCGCGCGATATTCATCCTCGTGTCATCTTCCTGGAAGCGTCATCCCGAGTTCTGGTGAACCGCTTCTCCGAGACACGCAGGCGCCATCCACTTCCTGGAAGCACTGTCTCCGAAAGTATCAGGAACGAGATAGAACTGCTTGCAGAGGTGCGGGGACTGTCGAGCGTCATCATTGACACCACCGATCTCACCGTTGGCGAACTGAAGGACCGCGTTCGCGAGGCGATTCTTGGATCGCGGCAATCGCAGACTCTCACCGTCAATATTGTCTCCTTTGGCTACAAGAACGGCCTGCCGATCGACCTGGATCTACTCTTCGACGTTCGCTTCCTGCCCAACCCATACTACAATGGAGACCTCGTACATCGCACAGGCTTCGACAAGGGGGTCATTCTCTATGTCCTTCACGAGCCCTACGCCCGGCAGTTTTTCACTCGCCTGGCCGACTTCGTCGACTTTGTGCTTCCACGTTACCAGGAAGAAGGAAAGAGTTACCTTACAGTCGGCATCGGCTGCACAGGTGGCAGACATCGCTCTGTTGTGATCGCAAACATGCTCTACCACCACCTCAAGCCACGGGCGAAAGTGGTACACGTGTTCCATCGGGACCTCCAAAAGTGAAGGGACACAGGCAGACACTCTGGTACTGGCTCGTTCCCGGCATTCGCGTCAAGAGGTACCTCTTGCTGTTTGTTGCGGGAACAGCGCTTCTTGTTCTCGCAATCGACGGATTGCTTCAGACGCCGGGCACGTCATGGCTGCTGAACCTGCGGCCGTCCGTTCAGCACGTGCTTCGCCGTTTCCTCCCTTCCGGCGCGGTCTCTCCAGTTTTCGCGGTCCTGTGCGGCATCGCCGTGATGGCGTCTGCCTGGCTCATGGTTCTAGCGGCGACCCTCCTCGCCCGTTCTCTGCTGATTGCAGTAACTGGGTCCATTCCCCGGGAATCTTTCGCGCGCACGATCTACCGCTACCGCAAGGCCGAGTCTCTTCCCCGTGTCGTCGTGATCGGTGGGGGAACCGGCATCAAGCCAATCATCGAGTCACTCCGAACGGAGAACGTCAAGCTCACTACTATTGTCACGATGGCAGACAGTGGGGGAAGTACCGGACGCCTGCGTGAGACCACTGGAATGCTGCCTCCGGGTGATTTCCGGAACGCTCTCATCGCCATGGCAGGTGAGTCGACACGCAGTGCCCGCCTCCTCGCCTATCGTTTTCCAGAGCAGCTCGAAGGAATCGGTGGCCACAACGTCGGGAATCTCATGATCGCTGCTCTGAGCGACATCAAGGGAAATTTCGGCGATGCAGTGCAGGAGCTGTCGGAACTCATGCAGTTGCCCGGCCGGGTTCTGCCGATGTCTCTGGACAATATCTCATTGCGGGCACACTTCACCGATGGTACGACGATCGATGGCGAAGACCAGGTCCCCCTCCAAGGCAAGACAATTGACACCATCGAAGTACTGCCACCTCATGCCAAGCCCTTTGTCCCCGCACTCGAGGCGCTGTCTCAGGCGGATTACATCATCATCGGCCCTGGTTCTCTCTTCACAAGCCTGATACCACCGCTGTCCATCGAGGCGACCGCCGACACGATCGTGCGCTCTTCAGCCACAAAGGTGCTGGTCGTGAACGCGATGACCGAACGAGGAGAAACAGAGGGCTACACCGTGGGGATGCACCTTCACAAGGTTGAAGAGGTCCTTGGACGGTCTTGCATCGACATGATCCTGCTGAGCAGCACCCCTATCCCTGCCGAGACGCTGGAGCGGTACGCTTCCGCCGGAGTCAATCCCGTCTTGAATGATCTCCCAAGGAGTCAGCATCCATGGATCGTCGAGGCCGATATCTGCTCAACCGCCGATGGCCTCGTTCGCCACGACCCAGACAAGCTTCGCATCGTACTGAGGTCGCTCCTCGGGCTGTAGAAGCGAATGGCAACGATCGAGTTCCTCAAACAGGAACTGGCAGGGCTGCCTTCGACCGATCCTCTGCTTGAACTGTCCGGAGCCCTCTATGGTGGAAGCTCTCTAGTTCTGCGCCATGGGGGAGCGCTGTCGATCTCCTTTACGTCGAAGAGTCCCTTTATCATGCGCTACGTGCTTTCTCTATCCTCCCGTGCACTGGCCAATTGGCAACCTAGGCAGGCACTTCTCTCGAGAGCCGGTCATAAACTCAGTTTCAGCGTCGACCTTACTCCCGTTCAGGCACAGCAACTGTTCTCTGGACTCAATCCACTGGAGCCCGCTCAGCTTGAGCGGCGTCTTCGGGGGAAACGCGCGGCGGCGGCATTCACCAGGGGCTTCTTCCTCATCTCCGGGTATGCCGCTGTGCAAGGGACACATCTGGAATTCAGCTGCTCCCTGCCTGTGGGGCGCCGGCTCGTCGAACGCTCGCTGACTTCTCTCCGTATGACGCATGGCTCACAGATCCGTCGCGCTTCTGAGATCACCTATCTCAAATCGCGCCAGGACATCATGTCTCTCCTCGCAGCCTGGGGAGCATCAAACTCACTGGTGTCCCTGGAAGAACTGCAGCTGGAGAGGGAAATGGACAATCAGGTCAACCGGTCGGTCAATGCGGAGTTGGGCAATCTGCAGCGTGAGACGAGGGCTGTCGACGAATTGCGGGCGGCCTTCGATCGGACTGACCGTACCTGTCTCTCACCCCGCACGATCGAAGTCGTGCAGGCACGACTGAGGTACCCCGACCTCCCGCTGTCAAAGCTCGCCGACAAGATCCCCGGGTGTATCTCCAAGAGCACCATCCACTATCACATCGCCAAGGTTCTTCAAAATGCGCGGTAGCCAGAAACAGCGACAGCAATTGAGCCTTCGCCAGAAATCCTATCTGGCCACGCGTGGTCTGGTTCTCGAGCAGCCCCTGAGCGATTTCGAAACTCTCATGGATCGGTTCGCTGCCGGCAGCATCGTTGCCGAGAAGCATGCCCGGGCCAATACATCCGATGACACATGGAATGGCGACCTCGACAGCTTTGCAGACCTCGTAGATTCCACTCCTGCAGAGTTGATAGTCGACGAGCTCCTGGACAGGAATCTCATTGACGATTCTCAGGTGGAGTGTGCACGATTCGTCGCCTCGGATCTGGACGAACACGGCTTCTTCACGAAGCAGATTTCGCGTTATGCCTTCTCGATCAATGTTACCACTGCGGAGGTTCGACGGGTCTTGGCCGCCATTCGGACCCTGGAGCCTGCGGGACTCGGCACCACAGACGTCGCCCATGCCTTTGCCCTGCAGATGTCGCGTGTGCTCCCCGATCTTCCGGTGGCTGCCTGTGCGCAGTTCCTGCGCACGCGTCAGCGCTCCGTGTCTCCAGGCGTCATTCGCGCGTGCCTCAGGAAACTTGAGATGGAATGTGATCCGGCCACGTTGCAGCGCATCCTCACCATGCTGGACCCTGAACCCGCCAAGCGGATGACATCTGGACCAACACGTATCATTGCGCCTGACATCATTATCGAGCAGGATTCGCTGACTGGAGCCCTCGTGTGCTCAGTACCCGGACCTGCCTGGAACCTCGCTGTCGACCCCGTAGTGGTGTCATCGGCCCGCAAGGACCCTGAAGCGAGAAAGCAGGTCCTCACAGAGGTCGCCAGAGTCCGGTGGATCGACGATGCCATCGCGGAACGCACGGCGATACTTGCGAAACTGGGGGATACTCTCATTGCTTTGCTTGCTCCGTACCTCGCCAACCAGTCGAACCACCCATCGCGTGTCCCGGTGGAACACCTGATGCAGGCAACCGGGATGTCGAGAACGGTTATGGTCCGCGCACTTTGTCGCAAGTATGTGAAGACTCCGCGTGGAACCTTCAGACTCCGTTCAATGGTGATGGACCGATGGCAGACCGCAGCGGCCCCGGCCAAAGAGGCAGTGGCACTGCTGCTCCAGTCCGGCACGGACTCGAAAGCGATGAGCGACCGGGAGATAGCGGAGCATCTTGCGAGCCAGGATATCCACATCAGTCGACGAACGGTTGCCAAATATCGTCTCTCACTTGGAATCCCTGCTCGATACTTCAGGAACAATTAATTTCCTTCTATTTTCTTTTGGCAGCATTTGCGTATCATGTGTATGCATTACCGTTCCGGTTCAACCGGTGCGGCCAATTTCTCATGGAGGTAGACTATGGCAAAGATTGCGATCAACGGACTCGGCAGAGTGGGCCGCCAAGTATTGAAGCATCTCATCACGCGTTACCCGGAGCTCGAGATTGTTGCCGCCAATGACATCGCGGATGAGCAGACGCTGGCGCACCTTCTCAAATATGACTCGAACTACGGTACCTGGGACATCGATATCGAGGGCAAGGAAGGCGCAATCGTCATCGGTGGCCGCGAAGTCAAGATCTTTCGTGAGAAAGATCCTGCTGCTCTGCCGTGGGGAAAATTGGGTATCGATATCGTCATTGAATCGACTGGAATGTTCACAGATGCTGATAAGGCTCGCGGACATATAACCGCTGGCGCCAAGAAAGTCCTGATCACCGCTCCTGCGAAGGGCGAAGATATTACGATCGTCCTGGGCGTCAACGAGGACCTTCTCGATGTATCCAAGCACAGTATCATCTCCAATGCCTCTTGCACGACAAACTCGCTGGCTCCCGTGGTCAAAGTACTCAATGACAACTGGGGTGTCGAGAAGGGCTACATGACCACCGTCCACAGTTATACGCTGGATCAGCGAATTCTCGATGCTCCGCATAAGGACCTGCGCCGAGCCCGCAATGCTGCTACTAACATCATCCCCACAACGACAGGCGCAAGCAAGGCCGTCGCACTGGTCATTCCAGAGATGAAGGGCAAACTGGATGGTATCTCGTTGCGCGTTCCTACATCAACTGTCTCCATCACCGTGTTCGATGCCATTCTCACCAAGCCAGCCACCAGGGAAGAAATCAACGCGGCCCTCAAAGAGGCTTCTGAGAAGAGGATGAAGGGTTTCCTCGGGTACAATGAACTACCTCTTGTCTCTTCCGACTACCGTGGCACGATCTACTCGGGCATTGTCGATGGCCTTTCCACCAAATCGAGCGGCACGCTCGTGCAAGTTCTGAGCTGGTATGATAATGAGTGGGGTTATAGCGCAAGGGTCGCTGACCTTACGAAGCTCATCGTCACGAAGGCATCCTACTAGGAGGTATCGTGATGACGAAGCGGAGTATCAGGGATCTCGACGTTCAGAACAAGAGAGTGCTTCTGAGAGTCGACTACAACGTCCCTATGTCGAAGGACGGAGCGATTACCGATGACAAGCGCATTCTCGAGACACTGCCGACCATTCGGTACCTGCTCGACAAGAACGCCACTATCATCCTCGTGACACACATGGGTCGTCCCGATGGAAAAATCGTGGAATCGCTGCGGTTGGACAAGATAGCACAGAGGCTATCCGCTCTGCTGGGCAAGCCGGTCAACAAGCTCAATTCTGTTGTCGGCCCCGACGTCACGGAAGCTGTTGCAAATGCCAAGCCAGGCGACATCATCATGCTCGAAAACGTGCGGTTCCTCAAAGAGGAGAAGAACGGCTCCGAGGAACTCGCAAAAAAGCTTGCCGCCCTCGCGGACGTCTACGTGGATGATGCGTTTGCCACTGCTCATCGGCCCGATACCTCGGTTGCCGGCGTACCACAGTTTCTTCCATCGGCAGCCGGTTTCCTGCTCGAGAAGGAGATTGATGTTCTTGAGACGGTCACAACATCTGCCAAGAAACCGTTCATTGCCATCCTGGGCGGCGCAAAGGTCTCCGACAAAATCGGCCTCATCAAGAACCTGCTCACCAAGACCGACGCGATCCTCATTGGTGGCGGCATGGCGTTCACCTTCCTGAAGGCTATGGGATACGCCATTGGGTTCTCCCTTGTGGAAGAAGACTACCTCAAGGTCGCCGACGAGATCATCGAAGCGGCCAAGGCAAAGGGCACCCGTCTCCTCCTCCCGGTGGACGTCATTGTCACAAACGAGATCAAGGCCGGAAGTTCGCACCACATCGTCGATATCGAAGAGATTCCCGCGGATCAGATCGGTGTGGACATCGGTCCAAAGACTATCGAGGCATTCGAGGCAGAGATCGCGAAGGCCAATACCATTATCTGGAACGGACCGATGGGAGTCATCGAGATCGCCGAATTCGCAGAAGGCACCAAGTCTCTCGCACGGGTCATTGCGGCCAGATCAGACGCTCTGACCGTTGCTGGCGGAGGTGAGACCGCCTCGGTCATTGACGCATTGAACCTCCAGAATGATTTCAAGCATGTATCCACCGGTGGCGGCGCGTTCCTGGAATACCTTGAAGGGAAGCAGCTTCCCGGCATCGAAGCCATCGATTCAGCGGACTAGTGCGCTTTGGCACTTGAAATCGAAGCGGCTTTCCGTATAATACCTCTTGTTACCGGAGGTTCACGTTGCTAAAAACCGTTTTGGAAATAGTCATGGCTTTGGTTGCAGTCGGCGATATCCTTGCGATCCTGTTCATGGAACCCAAGGGCAGCGGACTGGGCGCGATTTCAGGCAGTGCAACCATATTCCACTCACGCAAGCCCAAGGATGCTGTCCTTGACCGGCTTGCAGTTGTTCTATCCATCGCATTTGTGGTATTGTCCCTGGCACTGGTAGTCTTCAAGTTCTAGGGAAGCACCAAGCCTCGTGCCGGGGTGGCGGAATTGGCAGACGCGTGCGTTTAAGGGGCGCATGGAGCAATCCGTGTGGGTTCAATTCCCACCCTCGGCACCACTAGTATGTATACCACAATCCAGGGGCGGATAGTTCAGCGGTAGAACGCTTGCCTTACAAGCAAGAAGTCGCAGGTTCGAATCCTGTTTCGCCCACCAGCAGTGCGATATTGTTGCTTGATGGTGGGACCGCTCATCGGGCGAAATGCGCGATGAGCGGTTTCTTTGAAGTAGAGTGCCGAGATAGCTCAGTTGGTAGAGCAGGGGACTGAAAATCCCCGTGTCGACGGTTCAATTCCGCCTCTCGGCACCATTTTTATATCCAGGGTCGATCGTCTCGATCCATGAAACCATTCCCCAGTCTGCCACGTTCGGAAAAGCCATCGCCGCCACAATGCTCTGTGCACCGGGCGGCAACAGGTCTTTCCTCAAGCTGTCAAGCCACGCACTAGCTATGGTTTGTTCTCTGGAGACTCCGCCGCTTTCACCGCCAGTGCAGCCTCGATCCGCTCCTTCTGGACAGCGCAGCCGAGCGCATACGGTTTCAGGAGGGTACCAGTGGTCGCGTAGTTGTTGGCAAGACACCCGCCGCTGCAGTAGAAACGCGCCCAGCAGCTGCCGCACTCCTCTTTGGCAAAGAGAAAGTTGGCGTGAGCGAACTCTGTCACCCGTTCAGGGCGGTTCAGGACCGGCCTCACGAGGACATTGCCCATCCTGTACTCCTGAACGCCGTCAAACTGATGGCAGGGGAACACGTCCCCATTCGGAGCAACAGCCATGTATTCGACACCAGCGCCACATCCATAGATGCGCTTGCTGAGGCATGGCCCTGCTTCGAGATCCAGCTTGAAGTGAAAGAAATCAAACCCCGCACCTGAGCCCAGTTCACTCAGGAAGTACGCGATGAGTTCCTCATACTGGACACGAATTGCCGGCAGGTCACTTGTCTGAAGGGCAAGAGCCGAGTCTGCGGAAAGCACGACAGGCTCCATCGAGATGTACTTGAACCCCAGGCTATGGAGTTCTCGAACGCTCTGGGCAAATGCCAGCGTGTTGCGTGCATACGTTCCCCGCACGAAGTAGCCACCTTCATCGCGCGTTCGCGTGAAGTGCCGTATCCGTTCAACGATGGTATCGAAGGTGCCACGCCCGTCCTTGAAGACACGGTTGGCATCGTTGGCCCTCCGGCCGCCGTCCAGGCTGAGGACAACAGACACATCATTCGCCTCGAGCACCGGGAACATGTCGTCCCGAAGCAATGAGCCGTTGGTCGTCAGCGTGAACCGCCATTTCTTCAGGGGATATGCAGATCGCGCGTACGCCATGGTGTCAACGACAACGTTCCAATTCATGAGCGGCTCACCACCGAAGAAGTCGACCTCGACGTTGTGGTGGACACCGCTCTCGTGCACAAGGAAATCGATTCCTGCGCGGGCAACTTCCCGTGTCATTAACGTTGTATCGCCATGGTAGTCACCCCCATGAGCGAAACAATACACGCATGAAAAATTGCACTCATGCGCGACGTTAAGGCACAGCGACTTCAGTGTCAACACCGATCCGTCCTCTGTAGGCTGTGTTGCCTGCGTGAACAGACATCCTGCAGCGACAAGTTGCTCGAGTTCACCTTCGATTTCGGTGATTGTCTGCGCGTTCAGACCTGTCAACCGTTGGACCGACTCTCCTTCCGTCGAAGGGTCCGCGAGAACCACCTGAAGATAATCGTACACTCGCTCGTCAAGCGAGAAGATCGACCCTGAGGGAACGTCCAGGAGCACAAAAAAACCGCCTCTCTCGAAGAGATGGGCCGAGGCGGGTAGAATACGTGAGAGCGCCACAAGCTACCAGATGAACCGCTCGGGCTTCTTCCTGGTTTCGCAGACTTGGTTACCCACCGTCGAGGACGTCTTACAAGCGGACTTGCAGGGAGTCTGGCACTCACGACACGCCTTCGCAAACTTATCGTCGATGTCAATGGTCTTTGTTGCTACTACCTTGATGAACTTCACAGTGTTACTCCCTTCTCAAATCAAGATTTTGTCCACATAATATCAACGATAAGCAGCCATAAGTCAAGAGGTCCAGCATGAAAACCATCTATCTCGTACGTCACGCCGAAACAACCTGGAATCTGGAGGGCAAAGTCCAGGGCAGTCGCGATACGCCGTTGTCCATCGATGGCCTTGCCCAAACAGTGAAGACTGTGGCATTTCTCTCGGCTCTTCAATTCGATACGATCTTCACGAGTCCACTGACTCGGGCCCGCGCCATCGCGGAACCCGTGGGTGTCAATTTGGGCATCTCACCCATTGTCATGCCCGAGCTTCGGGAGATCGAGTTCGGAGGCTGGGAGGGACATACGTGGAACGAAATAGGGGCCATGTACCCGACAACGCTGGCAGCATGGGAGCTCAAGTCGCTGGAAGCCCGGCCAGATGGCGGCGAGTCCCTGGCTGATGTAGGTCACCGCGCCGAAAAGGTGCGTTCGATGGTCGAATCCAATTCCGGAGAACTATTGCTCGTCGTCGCCCACGGAGGGTTCAATCGTGTCCTCATGTCCGTTCTGCTGGACCTTCCCCTCAGCAGCTATAACAGCTTCACCCAACCAAACGCCTGCATTTCGGTCTTCGAGACCAAGACCAGCAAGTGGCAGGCCAGAGTCATCGACTCGACCTGCCACCTCGCCTAGCTCGATTCCCTCGCGACCTTTCTAAGCCTTCCGGGTCAGCTCGAATCCCCCCTGCAGTGCTCGGAAGTTGGCCTCCAAGGCCTTTGTCGGAACTGTACGAGATAGCGTATCCCGGATTGTCCCAAGCTCCAGAGGAATCAGGCCGGTTCCCATGGCTGCTCCCAGCAAGACAACGTTCGCGGCCTGCGGCAACCCGATTTCCTCGGCCATAGCAGCGGCAGGTACAGCGTAGACCGCCGCAACCTGCGAGCGAAGATAGGCCAGGAGATCCTCCACCGCAGGGTAAGCTATACCTCCCAGCGAGACGCTCACTGGAATGATCGGGCGTACCTCGGTAATGACAACGGTATGGTGGTTGCCCTTTGTGAGTGACCGGACCGTCTCGACTGGCTCAAACCCAATGATGAGGTCTGCCTCGCCCTCCGGGATCATCGGGCTGTGTACGTCTCCCAATCGAAGCTCACACACAACCGAGCCCCCTCGCTGTGCCATGCCGTGAACCTCACTCATGACAGCATCCACGCCAGCAGCAATGGCAGCCCGTGCGATGATACTGGCCCCAGTGATAATCCCTTGACCTCCGACTCCGGCAAAGAACACATTCAGTGAACTCATTTCTTCACCCCGATCGCATGCACTGGACAAACCTGCGAGCACACGCCGCATGCGTCGCACAGCTCCTGGTTGATCTCAGCTTTTCCTTCAGACACAAAGATAGCAGGGCAAGCAACATCATGTACACATGTCAGACAGCCCGTACAGACATCGCAGTCGACCTGAAACGTCTGCCAGATCCCCTTTGCACGCTTCGCACGGTCGAGGAGGAGGCTGCAAACCTGCTTGGACACGATGACGGCGACGCCGTCCACCTGCATGGCTTCCTTGTAGGCCTCGGTAGCCTCGGCCACCCTGTACGGGTTGATAACCTTCACGAATGGAACGCCCATTGCTTTTGCCACCGCTTCAATGCTGATAGCTGGTGCCGGATCACCCACAGCATCTGTCAACATGGACGGATTGGGCTGATGTCCCGTCATCGCGGTCGTCCGGTTGTCCAAGACAGTCAGGACAAACCGATGTTTGTTGTGAATGGCGCTTGCGAGAGCGGACAGCCCGGCATGGAAAAAGGTGCTGTCACCGATAAACGAGAAGACCCTCTGGTCCGTTGCCACGTCGAAGCCACCAGCAGTCCCAACGCTCGATCCCATGGACAGGAGATAGTCCGCTGCGCTGAATGGAGCCGCCATACCGAGCGTGTAGCAGCCGATGTCGGAGGCAAAAACAGGTTCCGGAATCCCCCGTTCACGTATAGCTCCGCGCACAGCGAGGTACGATCCGCGATGAGGACACCCGGGACACAGGACCGGCGGCCGTGACGGAAGGGGCGACGACCAGGGCTGCACCTTGCCCGAAGCAGGCACATGCAATGGTACCCCGAAGTGACTGGCCAATGCCTTTGCCACAACGTCAACATTGAGTTCGTGCACGCGCGGCACGAGGAGTTCCTCCTTGCCACATACCGGTGTCCTGATGCCATGCGACAGGAAATCGGCCTTGATATCGTTTTCCATGAGAGGCTCCAGCTCTTCAACGACAAGCAGCTCTTTGACGCCCGCAGCAAACTCCCGGATCCTGTCGAGCGGCAGCGGATAGGAGAAACCTATCTTGAACACTCGAGCAGAAAGCCCAAGCTCCTTCAGGGCATCAACGACATAGTTGAACGCGCTGCCCACTGTAACGACCCCCGCCCGTCCCCCGACACCTACGTCAACAACGTGGTTCAGCGAAGACGTTTCGCTGAGATGCCGAGCCTCGGCGAGTTTACCCAGCAGCTTAACGTGCATCTTCGAGGAGTTGGCGGGCACCGGTACAAACCTTGCAGGGTCCTTCTCAAAGACCCCTCTCCTCACGACGGGCCTCCGATCGCCGAAAACGACGTCGCCACGCATATGAGCCACACGAGTAGTTGTTCGAAACAGAACCGGAAGCTCCAGTTTCTCCGAGATGTTATAGGCCTCCACCATGTAGTCCTTGGTTTCCTGAGGACTCGAGGGCTCCAGCATGGGCACGTTCGCGAGGCGCGCGTAGTATCTATTGTCCTGTTCATTCTGTGACGAGTGCGTCGATGGATCATCCGCGGAAAGGACGACGAATCCCGCCCTGGTCCCTACGTATGCCGTCGTCATGAAGGAATCTGATGCAACATTCAGTCCAACGTGCTTCATAAACGTGAAGGATCGGACACCACTTGCTGCAGCGGCTGCTGCGACCTCAAGGGCTATCTTCTCGTTCGCGGAGTACTCGAAGTACACTCCTGAGGCTTTCGCCACGATGCTGAACACGTCCCCGATCTCTGACGACGGGGTCCCAGGATAGCTGGCCGCTACACCGATGCCGGCTTCCAGAACACCACGGACAGCAGCTTCGTTGCCAAGCAGCAGCTCGTGATCCCCTGTCTTACCGTCAACTAACGCTTGATATTTCATGTCACCTCCTGACCTCTTTGAGACGCTCTTTTTATAGCATACCGCACCCCCTTCAGCTGTCAAAGAGCGATTGCCCCGTATGTGGTTGTCAACTTGCAGGAAAGAGCCTTTCACCATACACTAAAAATATAGAAGAGGTTTCCTCTTCTCAACCGTTCGACACAAGGAGGAACTGTCATGGAGAAGTGGATTTGCACTGTGTGTGGATACGTGTACGACCCTGCCATCGGTGACAGCACGCAGGAAATCAACCCCGGCGTCAAGTTTGAGGATCTCCCAGCGAGCTGGATCTGCCCGGACTGCGGTGCCGCCAAGGACCTTTTCGAAAAAGCCTGACGGCCAACCGTCACAATGAAGTACCTTATTGCAGGAGGCTGGGCTGCCGGCACAACCGCAGCACAACACCTGCGAAAGCTTGATCTGTCCTCGGAGATCACGGTCGTCGACGCTGAGTCTGTAGCCTATTATCCTCGCCCTGACCTGATCGAGTACCTGGCCGGTCGCAAGTCCAAAGACCAGCTTAGTGTGCACGGGGCGAGCTGGTATGGCGAAAACAGGATAACTCTCATCAGTGGGCGCCGCATCATGCACGTGCACGCCATAGAGCACGAAGTGACGCTCGATGACGGGACTGCGATCTCCTACGACAAGCTGTTGCTGGCAAACGGAGCATCACCCTTTGTGCCGTCCGTGCCCGGCGCCGACCAGGTCGGTGTCTTCACCCTCAGGACACTCGATGATGCAGATGCCTTGCTGGCGCGCATCGTTCCAGATGCGAACGTGGTTGTCGTGGGCGGGGGCCTGCTGGGCCTTGAAGCAGCGAGGGCTTTGGCAGAGCGAGGAATGAGACCATCCGTCATCGAGTTCGCCAGCCGACTATTGCCCAACCAGCTCGACGAACGCTCGGCTGAAATGCTCGTGGAACACCTCCAGGGGTTAGGCGTCACTGCTCTGCTCGGTGCCGAGTCTCAGCAGATTCTCTCCGGGGAACACGGCACGGCAGGCGTCCTCCTCAAGGACGGTCGCCTCGCCCAAGGCGAGTTCGTTTTGTTCTCAACCGGAGTCCGTCCCAACGTCACCGTCGCTCGAGAAGCAGATATCGCCACAGGACGCGGCGTTCAGGTGGATGATTCGATGCAAACATCTGCACCTGACGTCTATGCCGCCGGCGACGTCGTTGAGCACCGCGGACGTGTCTACGGTATCATCCCTCCCTGCCTGGAGCAAGCCAGGGTTGCAGCTCAGAACATGGTTTCACCCGGCACAGCTACGTACGAGGGAAGCATTATGTCGAGTTCGCTCAAGACTTGCGGGATCGACGTCCTCAGCATGGGCAACATCAATCCGACCCTGGAACAACACGTCCAAGTGATCCAGGCGCAGGCGCAACAGGTCTATCGCAAGATCGTCCTGGAGAATGGCATCATCGTCGGCATTATCCTCTACGGAACGACGAACGGAGCGCGCCAGCTACAACAGGCGCTAAGATCGCATACAGATCTCACGGCGTTTCAGGACCGACTGACTGACCCTGACTGGGATTTCGCCGGCATGTAGCATTGGCCCGCGACTGAGCAACAAATGACCTCACACGCGCCTCGCACCACTGCGGGGCGCGTCTCTATATCCCTGAGTCCCAATCGCCCGAGAAGGTCGTCTCGAGAGTCGAGACAACCATGCTGTCGTCCGTCACGATTCCAACTTCACGGTTCTCATCGAGTGAGCCGGCGCTGAGATTATGCGACCCGACATACGCCAGGTGCCCGTCCACCACGACATACTTCGCGTGAAGATACGGAGTCTCGAGATACCGGATGATGACACCTGTCCCTTCCAGCTCCGATCTTGTCACAGCGTTGCTGGCAATGCTCTCCGGTGCTGCAACCAGAACGTGCACTATGACTCCCCGCCCGGCGAGATCCTGCAAGAGCTTGCACGTCTCCGGGTCATCGAGTACCTCGCTTGCGATGTCCACGCTGTGGAACGCTCCTCCCAGCAAGCCAAGAAGACGTTGTCGAGCATTCACAGGGCTGACGACAAGAGACCCGGCAGCACACGGATTTCGCTGTCGATCTGCCGAGAAAATGCGCACCAGGTCTTCCACCACGCTCTGACTGGAAGTCCTGATAAGAATTTCGCGGTTGTTGTCAAAGGCGCTCTTACTGAGATTAGCCGTCATGACCCAGGCAGTGGCCTCGTCAATGACGATGTACTTGGCGTGCGTGAACGAGTAGACCCTGTTACCCCAGTTGGCGTCGATGCCGGCGCTTCTCAGCTCGTTGCGAACGGTCTGGTTCATGGAGAACCCCCCGAACGGCGCTTCCTCCATGAGGACTCGTACATCGCATCCATGCAGCTTGGCAGTCTGCAACGCCTGAACAATCGAAGGGTCAGAGATGAGATAGCACTCCACCAGAACCGACTTTCGTGCGTTCAGAATGTCATCCACGACAAGGCTCCGCACCTGTTCACTAGGTGTCACGACACAAAGGGCCTCGGCACCCAGAGATACGACCGGAGTAACAGAAGCAGGCGCGGCGTCTCGAAAACCCATCCAGCCGAGCCCTAATGCGGCCGCCAGCAGTGCCGCGATAAGTACAGTGAACCACTTAGTCCCTTTTCCTGACATCCTTAGATGATATCAGGCCGACAGCGTCTGGCAAGTGGGGCGTTTGTTTGCCATGTCAGAAAAACGTTGCGCAGCAGCGAGAAACGGCTACAATTGGACGGGAAGCGAAGCACTTTTACCCGCAATCCTGCACGAATAGCTCTTCCTGGAGGAAATCGAAGTGACTAGCGAGCGAACACTCCTGATGGTGAAACCGGACGGCGTACGCCGCGGTCTCATCGGTTTGGTCATAGCGCGCATCGAGCAGAAAGGCCTTGTGATCTCGAACATGCGGATGTTTCGCATGGACGATGCATTCGCGCGGACCTTCTATGCTGAACACGATGGCCGTGACTTCTTTCCCGTCCTGCTTTCGTTCATGACATCCGGCCCCGTCGTTGCCCTTCAAATCGAGTCGCCCAACGCAATAGCGCTTGTTCGAACAACGATCGGGGCAACCCGACCCGAAGACCGACTGCCCGGAACGATTCGAGCAGACTTCTCCACTCAACTGACCGAGAATGTAGTACATGCGTCCGCATCCTCAAGCGATGCAGAACGAGAGTTGGTGCTTGTCTTTGGGAGCTCTCATGCGACTCTCGGCACTGAACACGAATAGATGCCTGGAATCAAAAATCAACCAGAGAGGGGTACGGAAACCATGAGGGAGACAGCTACTGAACTAGAATCCCTGCTACGCGACATCTCATACTGGATCAAGAAGAAGGGGCGCGATGCACTGTCAAGCGTGAAAATCACGCTGCCCCAGTTTCAGGTCCTCCAGCTTGTCTACTTTGGTGAGGCCGTCAACGTCAAAGACCTCACACATCTCACGGGCCTCGCTGCGTCCACGGTCTCAGAGATGGTCGATCGCCTCGTCGAACTCGCCTATGTCACCAAGACACAGAACATACTGGACAAGAGGCAGGTCGTCCTGAAGTGCACGAAGCAGGGAGCCTCGATCATCCGGAAAGTCATCCGGCAGCGTATCCAGAGCGTGCAGGAGGTAACGAAGAATATGAAGCCCGGGTCAGCCAACTCCCTTGTGGCCATGCTGACCGAATTCGTGGAGTCGTGCAAGTAATACTGCGTCCACTATCCCCCGGATCTGGTTGAACCTAGTCCACCGTCCGCTGAATCAAGGCGGCAAGTTTTCGCAGGTCGCTCTGGATGACCTGCACGTACTGAGGATTCCTTAGGGCCGCGGCTGGGTGATATATGGGCATGAAACGCTGTTCATCCTTGACCAGAATCGTGCCGCGCACCTGCCCGATGGAGTATTGTTCGCCAAAGAAGAAGCGCAGCGCCGTATTGCCAAGGAGGCAGATGATCTCTGGCTCCACAATGGCCAACTGGGCATAGAGGTAGAGCGAGCAGGCAGCTACCTCAGAAGGCTCCGGCACTCGGTTGTTCGGGGGCCTGCACTTCACGATATTGCATATGTAGCAGTCTCTGCGACTCAGCCCCTCGGCTATCAACATCCTGTCCAGCAAACGTCCCGCCTGCCCGACAAATGGAATCCCCGACAAGTCCTCCTCACGCCCCGGACCTTCACCCACAAAACAGATGTGGGCATGGGCTGATCCGACGCCTGGGACAGCCTTCGTCCGGGTGGCCCCTAGCTTGCAGTTCTGACAGGACATTACCTCTTCGGCAATTGAAGCCAGGAGAGTCTCTTTCAAGTTAGACACCTGAGGACCCAAAGCCACCGGCCCCCCTCTCGGTCGGCGTCATTTCGTCGACGGCCACAAGACAAACGTTCGGAACCTCTATGAACACCAACTGCGCGATGCGATCTCCCGGGAACACCGAAAACGGGGCGTCGCCAAAGTTCGCCAGTACAACCTTCACTTCGCCACGGTAGTCGCTGTCAATGGTGCCTGGCGAATTGAGGACAAAAACACCGCTTCTGGCTGCCAGGCCGGAGCGACTGCGAACCTGTCCTTCGAGGCCAGGAGGCAACTCAAGTGCCAACCCCGTCCGCACGAGCGCAACGGCGCCAGGCAGGATAGTCAGCTCCCCGTCTTCTGCACTTGCAAGATCATAGCCTGATGACCCTGGCGTTGCGCGCGCCAGCTGTCCTGCGCGTGGAACCAGCCTGCTAACGCCTACACGCAACTCAGAGTTTTTCGGGTCCATGAACAATCGACACTGCCAGCTGGGAGGTGTCAAAAACGTCATCGATGACGCCCAATGCTTCGCCGAGCGTGATCGAGTTGACCTGTTCGGTGACGTCCGCGACCGTCCGTATCCGGTCTCTCATATAGAGCTCGGAGGCGTTTCGGTGCATGCGACGGAAGAAGGATTCCAGCGACAGCAGAAATCCGCCGAGAACAGTCTCCTTGGCATGCTGAAGCTCAGCCATGCTAATCTTGTCCTGCCGCATGTTCTCGATCTCCTCGCGGATGACCTGCTGGACACGCGAAGCGTTCTCGGGCGAACTTTCGGCCGAGACGCCAAGCAATCCAGTATTGCTGAAACTCATGGGAAAAGAACCAATGCTGTAGACAAGAGCCTCCTTCTCGCGGGCCCTCTGGAACAGGCGACTCGACATGTTGCCCCCGAAGATACTGGAGACGAGATTCAGAATGGATCCCTGCTTCGAATATTGGGCGAAGCCGGGGAGCGCCATCGCCATATATACCTGCTCCGTGGGGCGCTCTGTCTCTCTGCAGACAGCAGCCCGGACGGGGATTCCCCACTCGGCCCTGCCTGGTCCCTTCGCAAGCCGCCCAAAGGAATCCTCGAGGAAACGTGCCGATGTCTCGACATCGACGTCTCCCGCAAGGGAAAGAACGATGTCGGGGGCAACAAAATGCCTGTGGAAATAGTCGACAAAGTCGCTCCGCCTGAACGAACGCACTGACTCTACGGTTCCCAGCGGATTCGACGCAACAGGGTCGCTTCCATAGACCCCTTTGAGAAGTTCATCCGTGACGACGTCGTCGGGACTGTCCTCAAATGAGTAGATCTCCTGTTCGATGACTCTGCGCTCAAGCTCGATGGCAGCAGGGTCGAACAAAGGATGCAGGAGGATGTCGGACAGCACATCGAGAGCGAGAGATGTGTGGATTGCCGGAACACGCATATAGAACATCGTGTACTGGGTGTCGGTGAATGCATTCAGCTCACCGCCCACATTCTCGATAGCTGACGAAATCTCAAGTGAACTTCGATGCTCTGTGCCTTTGAACAAGATATGCTCCATGAAGTGACTCAACCCACGCGTATGTTCGTCCTCAAACCGGGAGCCACTAGCAACAAGGGCCCCGACCGCAGCGGTCGGGTGCCCTTTGTCAACGTCAAAAACGACGCGAATGCCGTTGCTGAGCGTTATGACTTCCGGTTTGCGCTCTCCGCTATTGATCACCATGGTGGTGGTCATCGCCAGACTCAGTGGAAGCCTTGTCGGCATTCCCAGCAGCTAGGCCCTTACGGGTCAGAGAAATCTTGCCATCATCCTTGAGAGGCAGGGTTTTTACAAGAATCTGTTCGCCGACCTTGAGCACGGAATGGATGTCCTTGACATATGAGTCCGATATCTGTGAGACGTGCAGCAGGCCAGACTTGCCGGGTGCGATTTCTACGAAAGCGCCAAAGTCGCGCAACTCGGTGACCTTGCCCATGTAGACCTTACCCACAACAATATCCTCGGTAATCGCGTTGATCGCATCCATTGCAATCTGACCCTTGGCTCCGTCTGGTGCAGTCACAAACACTGAGCCATCATCCTCAATGTCGATGTCACACCCGGTGTCGGCAATGATCTTCTTGATGACCTTGCCACCAGGGCCGATGAGAGCCCCGATCTTGTCTCCGGGAATATGCATCGTGAAGATGCGCGGAGCCAGCGGATTGACTTCACCACGAGGAGCAGGAAGAACCGACAGCATCTTGTCCAGAATGAAGAGGCGCGCAGTGCGGGCATGATCCAGCGCTGCAGACAGCAGATCGCTGTCGACACTGTGAATCTTGATGTCCATCTGCAATGCCGTGATACCCTTCGCAGTGCCCGCGACCTTGAAGTCCATGTCGCCATTGGCATCCTCAGCTCCCTGGATATCGGTCAGGATGACACTCTTGTCGCCCTCTTTCATCAGGCCCATCGCAATGCCGGCAACCGGCGCCGTGATCGGCACTCCAGCATCCATAAGAGCCAAGGTACTGCCACAAATGGAAGCCTGTGACGTCGAGCCATTCGACTCAAGCACCTCAGAGACAACGCGAATCGAGTATGGGAACTCGCTCTCATCAGGAATAACGGGCAACAGCGCTCTCTCTCCCAGTGCACCGTGGCCAATCTCGCGACGCCCAGGCCCTCGCATGGGACGGGTCTCGCCCACCGAGAAGGGAGGGAAGTTGTAATAGTGCATGTAGTGCTTTGTAACCTCTTCCTCGAGGCTCTCGACCAACTGACCCTCTTTCTTTCCTCCGAGGGTGACAATCGAAAGAACCTGCGTCTGACCTCGGGAAAACAACCCCGAGCCATGGCTCATCGGAAGAACACCAACATCGACCCCAATGGGCCGAATCTCTTCAGGAGCGCGACCATCGATACGCACGCCTTCAGTCACGACACGATGACGGATGAAATGCTTGATCTCCGCGTCAAGAACCTCGCCGATGGCCAGACCACTTTCAGGGTACTTCGCCAGCAATTCGGTGGCAAGTTCGCCCTTGAACTCATCAAGGATCTTCTCCTTCTTCAGCTTCTCCTTGTCTTTAAGTACCAGAGGAAGACGCTCCATAACCATGGAACGAGCTTCGTTCTGGATAGCTGCATCAAACTTCAGCTCGGGGACGACGATCTTCTCCTTGCCAGCCTGAACGCGAAGCTCTTCCTCCATGCGGCATGTCTCTTTGATCGGTTCCTGTGCCAGTACCAAGGCCTCAACCATCTCTGCTTCACTAATCTCGCGAGCCCCGGATTCGACCATGAGAATGCCATTGGCCGTTCCAGACACGATAAGATCGAGTATGCTTTCGTCGATCGCAGAAGAGGAAGGGTTGAAAACAAGTTCACCATTGATCTTGCCGACCCTCACTGCCGCGACTGCGTCAACGAACGGGGCATTGCTGATAAGCGCCGCCGCCGATACCGCGTTGATGGCCAACACGTCCGGCGAATTCTCTCCATCGGCAGACAGTACGTAGACGATGACCTGCACTTCCCGACGGAAGTGTTTGGGAAACAGAGGACGAATCGACCGGTCGATGAGTCGCGAACGAAGAATCTCGCGCTCACTGGGACGTCCTTCTCTCTTGTAGAATCCACCCGGGATCTTCCCGGCTGCATACATTTTCTCAAAATAGTCAACAGTCAGGGGAAAGAAGTCGAGTCCTTCCTTCGCACTATTGCTGACAGTAACTGCGGCGAGCACGACAGTGCCACCCATGGTCGCCAGAACAGCTCCGCCGGCCTGCTTAGCCAGACGTCCAGTTTCATACGTGACAGGCTTGCCTGCAATACTACCGCGAACGGTCTTTATCTCATTATTCTCCAACATTGGCTCCTACTTGCGGATTCCCAGCCGCTTGATCAATGAAGCATAACGGTCCTCGTCGACGCGTCTTAGACTGCTGAGGAGTCTCCGGCGCTCTCCGACCAGCTTGTAGAGCCCACGCTTGGAACTGAAATCCTTCCGATGGCTCTGAAGATGCTCTGTAAGCGCAAGAATGCGCTTCGATAGCATCGCTACCTGAACTTCAAACGAGCCGGTATCGTCTTCACTGAGTTTGAACTCACCGATAATCTTTGACTTCTCTTCGGCTGTAAGCATGTTGTACCTCCAAGGTGTCCCATGACCCAGTCTCACGTCCAGCCGGAACGAGGGACCGAGTGCGGGAGAAATGTACTAGAATTGTACCAGAAACGCAGAACAAGTAAAGGAAAACCGGTCAACAAAAGGCTTCACTTTGCCATTCCCTGGCGGCCGTCGACAGACCCAAGGATGGCACGCGCCCTGAGTACGTCGCGCGAAATCTGTTTCACTAGCGCGGCCGGCGAGGCAAAATGCACCTCCTCGCGAAGGTGGGCCGCAAACTGTACAGACACCAGATGCCCATATACTTGCCGGTCAAAGTCGAACAGATGTACTTCGACGGTTCGCCTCGATGCGGCAACGATCGTCGGACGAACGCCAATATTGCAGACGCCATTCACAATTACCCCATCTACCACAGCTCGTACCGCATATACACCATTGCCGGGGAGCAATTTCACCGGATCGGGCACCTCGACATTTGCTGTCGGGAAACCAAGGCGCCCGCCCATCTGGTTTCCGGTGACGATAACTCCCTCAATGGAGTAAGAACGACCGAGGAGCCTTGCTGCGCGTTCCACGTCACCCTCCGCGATGGACGTGCGGATAATCGAGCTGGAGCACGGTTCCCCGTCGACCATCACTGGGGCAACGATGATAAGTCTGCGCCCCGCGTTGTCGAGGATTCGGGACATCATCTCCGCGTCGCCGACGCGGCCCTTGCCGAAATGGAAGTCCCGACCTACGACAACAACACGTGCATTCAGGCGGCTGATAAGGATCTCACTTACGAAGGCCTCAGCAGGCAATCCCTGGAAACGAGCCGAGAAATCCTCGAGGACAATGGAGTCGACCCCGGTCTTCTCAGCAAATTCAACACGCTCGCTGTTCGTCGTCAGGAGACCCTGGATACCCCGAGTCGTTAGTTTCGGGTTCCGTCGGAAGGTATAGATAACAGTGGCAAGAGATGCTTCATGACCGCAATCGACAAGCTCCCGGACAATCCGCTGGTGACCGACGTGAAAACCGTCGAAGGCCCCTACCGCGATAGCGGAAGCGATCCCAGGAAACTCCGAAGACGACAGATAGATACTGCTCACTCGCTGAACACTTTCAGCGGCCATGCCTTCCCGGTCCTGCCTGCCGCCACACCACCCAGTCGACCATCGGGACACTTCACCATAGCGGTGGTTCCGTCCCCCATGTCGCAGTCCACGGCCAGCCCATGCACAAATGCGCTCCACTGCACATCGTTAAGAGATATCTGTGGCAGTGTCGACAGAAGACCAGCGTCTGTCTCGCCCCACGTGAGAAATGACAGGTCACCCGCCTGCACCCTGCGCCGCAGCGTTGCCAGTGACAGTGTGTCACTAACGCCAAACCCGTGAGCTCCAGTACGCAGGAGTCGCCCCATGCATCCACCACACCCCAGGATAGCTCCCACATCCCGACAGAATCCACGCACATAAAAGCCCGGGGTCACCGTCATGCGAAATACGATACGACGAAGATCAGCGTCCTGCCGCTCCTGAAGCACACTGAACCGCCGCACCGTTACCGGGACCGGAGCAAAATCGATGAGGCGGCCCTGACCTCGCATTGCCTTGTATCCTCGTACGCCATCCTGGTGCTTGGCTGAAACGTGCGGGGGAACCTGCTCCGTCTGTGCTGTCACGCTTTCGATAGCTTCCTTCACGACCACATCCTCGAGACCCGTGGCACCCCTGCGCTCAATAACTTCCCCCTCCATGTCGTCGGTGATCGTGGTGATCCCCAGAACGAGCTCGCCGACATACTCCTTTTCGCTCGGCGGAAGAAAGGAGATGAGCTTCGTTGCAGAGCCAACAGCAACAGGAAGCACTCCCATTGCGGGCACATCCAGCGTTCCCAGAAAGCCGGCCTTGTCCGCGCTCAGAATCCCCTTGACGACGCGCAGAGCGCCAGCACTGCTCAAGCCGCTGGGTTTGAACAGCGCAAAGAAGCCTTCAGGATGTGAGGTACTCACAGGTCGGACGCCAAGTCGCAAGCGTGGATGCCTGTTGTGCCCCAGGTTGGACTCATCATGGCAGCCATGCGTCCGCTACGGTCCCTTCTGCACAATAGCATCAACCGAAGACGGCGTCACCATAGCAGAAACAACTCCCTGTGTCAGCCCGTCCACTGAGACTGCGTAGCTACCATCAGCGAGCGCAGGCTGGCTAACATCGACATATGTCTTGATCTGGGAAGAATGAAGAGCCATGACGACGGAATTCGTCCCGCTGATGAGGACTGATGCGGACGTTGTACTAAGGGACACCTGCCATCCCGACCCAGCTCCTCGAACCTCGATCGGCACGTCCGGGATAGCAAGAACGACAACCTGCTCGATGACGACATGACTTGACACGGCCTTGCTTCCACCCAAAAGCGAGACTCCCTGCGGAAGGACCAAGTTGACTTGTTTCGTGAGAGATACCGATTCGCCTGAGACGTCAACCGCAACCGTTGAAACCGCCTGAACCCGACTGAGCACCGCTGCCGTTCCCGTGACCATGACTATTGCTGGGGTGCATGAGCCGCTTGCCACGGCGTATCCACTCATCGGATGCCCGATGACAGTCGGAATGACCGGCACCGTCTTCACGGTTGCAGCATCAAGAATCGGCAGAATAGCAACTGCCGACCGCGGAGACAACAGCACGCCCTCAACTACATTACCGCTAGCATCATAGGCAACGACGTCCCCAGCAATCGTGAGATTGCCGCCTGTGGCCGCTCCTAGTTTGTCCAATGCAACGACCAGCGCTGCATCCTTCACTTGACTCACGAGCGAACCGGGACCCGATACCTCGATGGACCCAGGCTCAATCCGGAGGGTCCCGAGGACCAGACTCAGGGGTAGGGTGCCGCTCACTTCTGCGTGGACAGGGACAGTGATCGTCTCAAGGCGCTCAAGCTGGACATTGACTTCGTTGGGAGCAACGGTCTCCACTGTCACGCCAGTAAGCCCAACAACCTGGGCTTGAACCGATGTAATGAAGGAGCCCTCGCTTCTTCCCCGTAAATCGACCGTAGGTGTCACATAGCCACCCGTGATGTTCCAGAGCGTATTCATGGGACCACTCAGCGTAACAGTAACCGTCGGGAGCGTGCCCGCCAGTACGTATCCCTGAGGTACATTCACTGCCATCAACTGGGCCTCTACGGATTTCGTCGTGTTGGGACCCCGGATGCCAACGACGTAGACCCAGAGCAGAACGGCCAGGAGCACAGAGATGATCTTGGAGTTGAACAACATAGCGCCGATATTACGCTTGGCCATCTCCACCTCCCTGTTGTTCGTTGGACTTCCGTCTACGGAAGAATCCGGCCAAGTTGAACCTGTGCTCGCTGGCTATGGGCTTTGTCATGACCAGCAGCATTCCTCTGAGTTCAAGTGGGCTCAGATAGCGTGTCAATTTACCGCGTACTGCAAGAGAAATGACTCCCGTCTGCTCAGATACGACGACAACAATGGAGTCAGTCTCCTCCGTAATACCGATGGCAGCACGGTGCCTTGTTCCAAGTCCACGTTCCAGGTCCGCGCTTGCAGTCAACGGGAATAGACACCTCGCAGCAACGACACGATTGCTCGCTATGATGACACCACCATCATGGAGCGCGCTGTTGGGGTAGAAAAGCGTGGACAGTGTTTCGGCTCTCACCAGAGCGTCAAGCCGGACTCCCGTTTCGACATAGTCTTCGAGACCCGTTTGTCTTTGCAGGCAGATGAGTGCCCCGATCCGGTTCATCGACAGGTACTTGACACTCTTCACAATCTCGTCAACAGACTCTTCCCAGTCATGGACGTCCGTGAACTGGGTGTGCGTGTCAGATGACACCAGCTTGCTGCTGCCAAGTCGACCGAGCATCCGTCGCAGTTCTGGCTGGAAGACCATGACAAGCAGCAGCGGAAGGAACGACGTCGAGAAACTGCGCAACCAACTGAATACACTGTTGAGAGCCAGCAGCCCAGCTTTGAGACTAAGCCACTCGACTCCGAACACGAGCAGATAGTAGATCACGAGACCTTGAGCCAACTGCAGTGCACGCGTGTTTGAGATGAGTCTCAGGACAGCGTAGAAGAGAAGGGATGTCAGAGCGACGTCGATGACGATAGAAATGCCTCGTCCTAGCGTAAGATTCACGAACAGGTCAGCAAAAAACCTCTGCAGGAAAACCATATCACCTCTCAGCAATAGCGATCATGCGTTTGGACTCAGGTCCAAACCGTGATCCATCATAGTCACCGCACCAGCGTTCGGGCTGCAGTCCCGCTGCCTCAAACAGCGCTGCCATCTCCGCTACAGTATACATACGCAGCACGCGACGGTACTCGCAACGCTCTCCCCCGCTCAGGACAATGCGTCTCGTGGAAACAGTGCCGCCCACCGCATCGAATCGACGCTTCTCACAGACAAGCCCCTGCTCATTTTCATGCCATTCTTCGGGTACGAAGTGCTTCACGATGTAGTCACGGTTCTCGACGTCTACGACGACATGCCCGCCCCGTCTCGTGTGCTCCGAGACTCTCTGAAGTATCTGCAGGTCACCGATCTCACCATAGTAGCCGAATGAGCTCCAGAGAGAGATGGACAGATCTGCTCTCACGTGAAGTTTCATGACACGACTGTCCATTGCATAGAACTCGGCTTTCAAGCCCAGCTGCGCAGTACGCTCGCGACACGCAGCGATGTAATCTGCATTCATGTCCACGCCCGTTACCCTGAACCCAAGTCTCGCAAGCTCGATGCTATGTCGTCCAACACCGCATCCAACATCGAGAACGGCGGCTCCAGGGAGCACTGCGCACAGCCTCAGGAGCTGCTGCACCTGGTACCTTGTTCTGGCCGGTTCTACCGTGTCCAGAAAGAGGCGTCTGTATGTATCGTCAAAGTACTCCTGTGTCCAGTCTGTGCTCATCATATGTCATAAATATTAAGGCATCACGGCCAAAATGCAACACGAAAGCAGCTCTTGGACTTGTCTTCACTCAGCTCTTCCTTGACAGTGGCGTCCATACCCTTAGCATATTGGCATGAGAACTTGGCGATGCATCATGTCCGGCATCGGCACTCCATATGAGAACATGGCCACAGACGAGGCACTGTTTGACACTGCCTGCACGTCGGGCGTTCCAGTTCTCCGTTTCTATGGGTGGACACCTGCCACCGCATCCCTTGGCTTCGCTCAGCGAGCTTCAGAGGCTCTGGACTTCACCGAAATGGACAGGAGACATGTTGCGTGGGTCCGACGTCCTACAGGAGGCAGAGCAGTGCTCCACGACATGGAAGTCACCTACTCAGTATCGATACCGCACTCGGATCCTCTCTATGCTCTGGGGCTGGAGGCGTCATACGAGTGGATATGCGGGCCGATTGTCGCGGCTCTCCTGGCTGTTGGAGTATCAGCCACACTTGCCCCACATGGCTCCACTGGCTTTGTGTCCGCATCGTGCTTCACCGCGCCGGGGACCACCGACATCGTTGCTTCTCAAAGGAAAATTGTCGGTTCGGCACAGATGCGAACGCGGGACGGGTTCCTCCAGCACGGCTCAATCATCCTGAAGAACGACCTGGAAAAGCTCTTTGCCATAGTCCGAACATCCCAGCCAAACGTGCACGATGCCGCACGGCGGGCCGCTCGTCTTATGACCAGCGTCAGCGACGAGACTCACCGAGCTGTCTCATTCGGCGAAATGGCAAATGCACTCGTTGCAGCCTTCTCGGCTGCCGAAGGTGTCCGTCTCCTTGCCGATTCTCTTACTCAGCGAGAGGTAGTCAACGCCGCCGGCATTGTCGCTCGGAAATACGGCAGAGAAGACTGGAACGCTTTAAGATGAGAGGAATCATGGTATAGTTCTATGATTATTATCTGAGTCGTCTGTCCACAGAGGCAGACTCGACCGAGGAGTGACAGGATGGGAAAAGAAAGCAGGATCAGACAGGAACGCAAGGAGGGACTCGTCGAGAAGCCGGGGACGTACCACAAGGATCGGTTTCCCGTTGTCATGCGAGTCATTGCGCTCGTGCTCATCGTAGCGCTCGCCACATGGGGTTCCCTCTTTGCAATCAAGAGCGTTACCGGAACGATAGCATATCAGGTCGGCACCGGAAAAATCCTCCAGTCCGATATCACGGCGCGAGTCCAGAATTATATAGACATGTATAAGCAGTACGGAATGGATCTGACAGCTGCAGAGAATGCCAGCACGCTCAAGTCCGTTCACCAGGACGCTATAGACAGCTCAATCGAGCAGGAGCTGTTCATCCAATATGCCAAATCCAAGAATATGACGATCGACCCGGCCAAGCTGAAGACGGCTCTCGACACAGAAGTCGAGAGTGCCGTCGCGCAGTCACAGCAGCAGTTTGGTACGGACACTCAGGGCTTCAATGACGCCGTCATAGCTCAGTATGGCTCGCTGGATAAGTTCAAAGCCACGCTGCGCCCTCAGATTCAGCCATTTGTCGAACGGCAGCAACTTGCTGACGCAGTGACTGCCGAGATCAATGCCAGCGTCACCGTCTCGGACGCCGATGTCAGGACCTACTTTGCCTCTCAGGGACGGGTCAACGCCGACCATCTCCTCATCAATATAGACGCTGACAATGACTCTTCTTCGACAATCGCTGCGAAAAAGAAGGTCGCTCAGGCCATCTATGACGAGGTCGTGAAACAGAAGGCTGAAAATGCCACATTCGATTTCGCCAAGTACGCGCAGGAGAAAGCGGCCGAGCTCAACAAGAAGACCCCAGGATATGCTACCTACGAGGCTCTGGGCTTCTTTACCAACGGACAGATGGTCAAAGAATTCGAAACTGCAGCCTTCGCCGCCAAGACGGGCGACATCGTAGGACCCATCCAGACCAGTTTCGGCTTCCATATCATTCACAAGATCGCTCAGGAACCTGTCAGCGCAATCTATGACACGGCCGAGACGGCGAAAGCCGCGCACATCGTCCTCGGCTTCGGAACCGGAGATCAGACAGCTGGAGCAAAGGCTGCGGAGACCCTTGCAAACAAAGTGTATGCAGAGCTCCAGAAGGGTTTGTCGTTCAAGGCCGCGATCACGAAATATTCTACCGATGCCGACGCCAAGACGGGAGGAATCCTGGACTATTTCTCGAGCGTGGGCGATGAGACCCGCTTCAGCGCCCTCAGCAGTCTGAAAACCGGCCAGTACTCAAAACCCTTTGTCGATGGCTCTTCTTATGAGATCGTCCAGCTTCTGGACCGAAAACCGTTTGTGAAATCGACCCTAAGTGACAAGGCTACGTATGACACAGTCAAGACCGCTCTGGAAGATGAACGAAAGGCAGACGCAAAGACCACCATGGTGACCAAACTCAAGGTGCAATTTCCCGTTCGCGAAGGTCAATGGTCACGTATCACCCGATGGTATAGCCGTGGCATTGGCAAGGTGTTCGGAGCAATTGGGCGGTGGGTCGTCAAAGCTACCGGCAAGGGAACAACGACGACTCCGGCAGCCACGGACGTGCCAACCACTCCATCAGCGCAATAGCGATGCTTGCGAAAGACGGCATCGATTCATCCAGAAAAACCACAGTCCAGGCGCACCCGACGGCCTTCATCATTGTGGCATCGCTTCTCCTGGTCGCCCTTGTGGCAACAATCGTTGCCGTCCCGGTAGTACGTTCACGCAACGTCGTCTTCTACGTCAATCGCAAGCCAGTTATTGAAGAACATGTCTCCGCAATGATTGTCGACCTGCCATTCGACGAGACCAGCGACCACTACAACACACGAGTGGATCTCGGTGACCCCTCAGACCCAAAGACGCAGTATCTTGCTGCAGGGTTGAAGACGGAAGCCATTCAACGACTCATTGTTATGCGCGCTCAATCCGACGAAGCTCTGCGACAGGGAATCATCGTGAGCCCATCGGCCATCGACGCCGCTGTCGAGGCCTATGTGAAGGACCACTCCTCATCAGACGACACGAGCGAGACCGAGAGACTGCGGTCTCCGGCTATGCGCTCGTACATCCAGCTCTGGGCTACTTCCAAAGCGTATGAAGAGACCCTGACAAAGGATACCACGGTGTCGTCAGCTGAAGTGCGCGAGTACTTTGCTACATGGGGCTGGAACTATACGGACGCGGCCGGTCGCCAGCTCACCTTCGAGCAGACAAGCGCAAAGCTTGCGAAAGATGCTTTGGCGAACAAGAAGTTTCAGCTGATCCTTGAGAATCGGGCGCAGTTACTCAAGAAGGAGAGCAGTCTTGTGAACGGCGATACACGCTACAAGCAGTTCATGAGGTGGTGGGACATCATGTTTGACATCCAGATCCCGGATTCATTTGAGACACTGAAGGTCGACGCAGGCTCGTGACACGCCCACGAAGAGAGGCTCCGGCTGGTTCGACCGCCCCGGAGAACCCCAGGAACACTAGTCCGAAGTCAAACCGTCCGCCTCGCAGCAGACGCCCCAGAACGGACACCCACCAGAACAGTCCTCAGACTCTGCCCGCATTGACCAAGTACAACGAACTGCTTCAAGACATCCACGATGAAACCAGCTACTTCCTTCCCGTGGATGCGCTCAGTGCAGGAACACACAGATACCTCTATCATCTGGGAGACTTCTCGGCCGCAAACGCTGCGCAGATGCAGCAGTTTCTCGACGACAAACGTGAAGCGCTTACAAAGCTCGAACAAGAAAAGCTTAGCAACAGCGAGCGCCGGTCAGCGCTCATCCTTCGTCCGTACATGGATAGTTTGTCCGTCCTGATTGGAGCCGGGTATTTCGGGGACACTCTCTGGCAGCTACGCAATACCCGGCGGGGCCTCTACCAGTTGCTGTATATGACGGAGATCCCCGCATACGTCCGTGGGAAAGCTCTCGTTCGCCGGCTCGAAGAACTGTCGACACCCCCGACCGCGCCTGCAGAACAAATCCAGCTGCGTTCAGGTTCCCACCAGGAATTGGCTCTGGAGGAATTGCACATCATTGACCAATATCTCCTCTTCGCGGAAGACAGGGCCAGCCGCTTCGATGACAAGCAGGCTATTGCTGAGCGCATCCTTAAGGCACGCCAGTACATGAGTAGACTCGAACCACGGCTGGCTCACTCCACCAGTACAGGCGATTCCACCCGGGACCCAATACTCTCTGTCCTGCTGCCTTCACTCGAAGAGGTCAGCACGAAGGAAGCACAGGAGCATCTGGAACATGAGACAGAAGCGTTGAAGCGTCAATTGAGCGAGACCGCTGCCCAGCTTGATGCCTCCAGAAGCACCGACGAGGTTGTCAATGACGTTCTCCGGGCTTCTCTCGCGCGACGCCTGGATCAAGCAACCATCGATGACTGGATGAACAAGGATTTCCCCCGACTCCACTCGTTTTTCCCTGGTTACAGACTCAAGTCCGTACCCGTGTTAGGGAATGAACTCGGGGCTCGTCCGGCATATGATGATCCAGAAGCGGTTGCCCTGAAGGGTGCCTCACTTGACCACCGACAGACCGTCTGCCCGATAACGTCTTCCCGTCGCTGGCTTTCGCCCGAGATCGCTCTCATGATGACGTATTTCCCTGGCAAAGCCTACGTCCAGACCGCAATCAGCAGCTGGGACCCATGTCTGGCATTTCACGTTCAACGAGAGGTATTCATCACGGCACTTTCCCTGTTCGAACTACAGAACATCGCAAACCTCGACGGCATGCTGACACCGCAGAACAGTCTGCTTACGACGCTCCAACTCCTCATCGAGGACGCAGCGGCTGCTCTTGATATCGAGATCCTTCAGAACAGGCTGTCCCATCATGATGCCTGCTCGTTCCTTCAGGAACGCGTCCCGTTGCCTCCTGATCTTGCATCGTCGTTCTCATCGATTGCCACATTCGATTTTGGCGTCTCTCTCGCTCGGTTTATGTTCCGCACTCACTTCCGCGAAATGCGCAGAATCTCCCGGACCAGCAACAAGAAAGTCTCCTGGGCCTCGTTCTACCAAAATATCTTCGAGCAGGGTACGTTCGACCCGGCCCAGCTCAAGAATCCATGAGCGGTGAGTCTCAGCTCACGATGGCCGGCGGCGACCATCCCCTGTTCCTTGCCATCGCCGGCAACATCGGCGTAGGAAAGTCCACCCTGACCCGTCATCTTGCCGACAAGTGGGGGCTCACTTTGCTCCCTGAGCCGGTCAAACAGAACCCTTTCCTCAAACTCTACTACGATGATCCTAAGCGATGGGGAATACAGTCACAGCTCTTCTTCCTCACACAACGAGTGAGACTCTTTAAGGAAGCCGGCATCCTGAATCATGCCAAGATCGTGGACCGCACTCTGTATGAAGATGCAGAAATATTCGCCCGTACAGCGCTCCCGCGCGTCGAATACCAGATCTACCTGCAACTGTACGAGTACCTGCTGGAGAACCTCCCGGTACCTGACCTCGTTGTCTATCTCCGTGCATCCACAAGAACACTCTCACGACGTATACAGTCGCGGGGACGTTCGTTCGAGAAGTCCCTGCCCTCTTCCTACCTTCGAAAACTCAACGAACGTTACGATGGATGGGCAAGCTCGTTTTTGCGCGCCCCCCTGATTGTCATCGATACAGACGATCTTGATCTGTTCAGTCTCTTCGGTGAGTATGAGAGGGTCACCGATCGCATTGCTGAAGCGCTTCTGCAAAAAGGACTGACATGGCAGCACACGACTACGATACCCAGGCATTCCTGAGCATCTTTCCCGAACCTCTGCAGGAGGCACTCGAGGGGCTCGACCGATTCGACGAGCTCGTCGAGGTCGTGCTGGACCTCGGACGTGTCCCTGAAGCTCGGTTCGAATTCGACTTCGTTCCCCTGAGCGAGAGCACGGTCACGAAGGGGGACATCGACTTCATCGTCCAGAAAGTCGGAGAATTCGACCGTGACAACCGGGGCGGAATCGAACAGACACTGCATCGCATTTCCGCCATCCGGAACAGGCACAACGATGTGGTCGGGCTGACGTGCCGGGTCGGGCGTGCCCTATACGGCAAGATCGAAATCATCGAAGACCTCGTCAAGAAAGGCTCGAGCATCCTGATACTGGGCCGACCGGGCATAGGCAAGACAACGCTGTTGCGCGAAGCTTCCCGGTACATGAGCGATACGCTGAATAAACGCGTCATCATCGTGGATACCAGCAATGAGATCGGTGGGGATGGTGACGTCCCCCATCCCGGTGTCGGATCTTCTCGTCGCATGCAGGTACCGCTCAACAAAGAGCAGCACGACATTATGATCGAAGCAGTGGAAAACCACAATCCCGAAGTCATCGTCATAGATGAAATCGGCCGCATCGAAGAGGCGCAAGCATGCCGGACAATCGCTGAGCGCGGCGTCGAACTCATTGGAACGGCACATGGCAACGATCTGGGCAACCTTATCACCAACCCGACCCTCATCGACTTGCTCGGAGGTATCCAGACGGTTACGCTGGGTGATGAAGAAGCACAGCGCCGCGGGACACAGAAGAGCGTTCTCGAACGCAAGTCTGCTCCCACATTTGACGTCCTCGTAGAACTGCGTGAACGCGATGTTCTGGCTGTATATCGTGACCTGGCAGACGTCGTCGACAGAGTTCTGCGCGGCTTCGACGTGCAACCCGAGATACGCAGGAGGACAGCCGGCAAGGAGTTTATGATCGAACCTCCTCATCAGGGAGAGGCTCCCACTTCACAACCTGGCACCGAGCAGCTATGGACGCAGGATTCCAGCGTCAGACTCTACATCCAGGGAGTCAGCCAGAGCTACATCGAGCGAGCTTCTCACAGTCTGCATGCCGACGTACGGGTCGCCCGCACGATGGAGGATGCAGACATCGTGCTGCTCAGTGACACACTCGCAGCCAAGAAGCCATTTCTTGTAGAACGAGCCGAGGCACTCGGATTGCCGTTGTATACAACCAGCAAGAACAGTCTGGCTGCCATCAAGGACCTCCTCAGACGCATCCACTCGATGTCCGTGGACAAAGACCAGTATGCTTCCTGGATTCATCTCATGCGCGAAGCCGTCGTTTCCTCGACCTCGCGTGAACTGCCGTATTCCGGTGCCTTCGAGCGACGGATGCAACACAGACTGGCAGAACGACTTGGGTTGTTCAGTGAGAGCGAAGGCATCGAGCCATTCCGGCGCGTGGTCGTGTACTCTCCGGCGATGAAGCCGACTCAAGGGCCACCAGGAGCAGTGTGATGCGACGCGCCTTCTTTCTGACCTTCGAGGGAATCGATGGATGCGGCAAGAGCACGCAAGCTGAACGGCTCAAGCGGGCCCTGACCGAGCGACGATTTCTTGTCACGCACACATTCGAGCCGGGAGGAACTATGCTCGGACGTAAGCTCCGAACGATCCTCGTGCATGATGAACTCAACCTGTCCCTGTTCTCTGAAGTACTGCTGTTCGCGGCCGACCGCAGACAGGACATTGATGAGGTCATAATCCCTGCACTCGAACGCGGTGAAATCGTCATTGGCGAAAGATTTTCAGATTCATCTATTGCCTATCAGGGGATTGCAGGAAACGTCGGCAAAGAACGAGTCGAGCGACTCATGGATATCGTCACCTCGGGCATGGTCCCTGACCTGACGCTGCTTCTGGATATCGATCCGCGTGTTGCCCTGGCTCGGAAGACTGACCTCGACCGGATCGAACAACGAGGCCCATTCCTCGACGTCGTGCGCCGCGCCTTTCTGGACATGGCCACAAGCCAGCCGGAACGATGGGTGACCATCGACGCGGCTCGTCCTGTGGATGATGTCTTCAGCGACGTGCTCAAGGCAGTGTTGAAGCGACTGGAATAAGGGAGGTATGAACATGTCCGAACGGCATTCTCAGGAACCTGACCGCATCGACGAACTTCTCGGAAGCCTTCATGAGTCACGCACGGTACAAACTCCTGTTGAAACCAGTGTGCCCGCACCAGCTCCACGGCGCCCTCGCAGAAGCAGGATCTGGATCATGTTTGTACTGATCGCTGCAGTCGCGGCTGCGGCGGTCTTCTTTCTTCTCCAGGGAAGAGCAGCCAGCCTGAATATCCGATCATTTCCATCAGGAGCGACCGTGTTCCTCGACGAACTGCAGGTCGGGACGACGCCACTAGTGCTGCCCCACGTGACCCCGGGGACCCATGCAATACAGATCCGCATGTCTGGCTGGGACACCTGGAACGGCACCACAACAGCAGCAAGGGGATCCACCACGCAAGTCATTGCAAACATGACGCACGCTGCCTACTCACTGATCATCACGTCTACCCCGCCCGGTGCAACAGTGACACTCGATGGAGCGAACAAAGGCATCACGCCTTTGACGTTGATAGGCCTCAAACCACGCAACTATGGGCTAGTGATTTCCCTCAAGGGCTACGCGGCAATCTCGCGCACTGTCGACCTTTCCGATGCAACACAGGGCACGCAGGATTTCGCTCTAAAACAGGCCTTTGGCAAGCTAAGCATCGTATCAGACCCCACCGGAGCTCAAGTCATCATGGACGGCAAGTCGCGCGGGGTGACACCGTTGAAGATCGACTCCCTCCCTGTCGGTGACTATGCTCTGACACTGAAACTGGATGGGAGCACGGACATCACCGACACGCTCTCGATTAAAGCAGGGGTCCTTCTGGCAAAGCAATACAAGTTCGACCTTGAGCTCGGTGAGCTTGCCATCTCCACTGATCCTGCTGGAGCGTCCATTACAATCGACGGTCAGGCTACAGGTCAGATCACGCCCTTCACCTTCAGCAAGCTGAAGGAGGGCACGCATGAGGTTGACCTGGAACTGCCGGGGTATCTTCCATGGTCGGGTGAGGCAACAGTGTCCAAAGGACAGACGAGTCGCCTCTCCATCGCCCTCACAAAGTTGCAGTAGCGACAGGTTGACTGGGAACATCTCAGCGCATATACTACTGAAGCCGTACAGGACGGGGAGACAGCGGTGCCCTGTTGCCCGGAATCCGCTCACCGGGGTCCATGCTGAGCATGCGGGGCGCACGTTTCCGAAACAGTCCCTGTTGAAGGCGTTGAAGGCTGCAAACCATGCAATGGGAAGCTCTGAACTCTGCCAGGTCCGGAAGGAAGCAACAGTACTGAGTAGAACATGTGCCGTGGCCCGATGCAACTGGAGCCGGAGACAGTCGACCACGCCGGAGGTCTGCGCAACAAGTGCTCAGCGTACGGCCTTTTCTTCCTCCTACCTTGGATGGAGAGCAGTCATAACACAGAGAACGGCTATGCCCTCACCCCTGCCGATCCAGCCTATCGCATCGTTACCCGTCACCTTGACGTCGACATCAGTCGACCTAAGTCCAAGGAGGCGCGCGAGCCTCCTCTGCATGGGAACCTGGTAATCCCGCAGTCTCGGCCTCTCAGCGACAATAGTGATGTCCGCCGAAACGATCCTCAGTCTGCGAATCCTTCTATCCGCCATGACGCGTCCCAGAAGCACGGTGCTGTCGATTCCCACGTACTGCTCGTCTGATGATGGAAACATGCCGCCGATGTCTCCCGCCCCAGCGCACCCGAGGACAGCGTCCATGACCGCATGCAGGACAGCGTCGGCGTCTGATGTCCCGTCAAGCCCCAGTTCCGAGGCGATCCTGATACCGCCAAGGATCAACGGTCGCCCGGAAACGAACCGATGGACGTCGTAACCGAACCCGACCACGGTCCTGGCTCTTGCGCTGAATGCCGCTTCAAGAAACTCAGCATCGCCCGGCACCGTCACCTTCATGTTCTGAACGTCGCCTTCAACAGTCACGACCTGCCCACCACTTGACTCGATGAGCGCCGCCTCGTCACCAAACGATGCACTATCTGCACAGTTGAGATACGCAGACCGCAGAGTCGCCACTCGGCAGAACTGAGGTGTCTGTACGGCAACGACTCCTCTCCTGTCCAGTATTTCTGTCCTGCCTTCCGACGTTCGCCGCAATGAGTCGACCACTGGAATCACGGGTACGACAATGTCTCCCGTATCCCTGGCCGCGACCAGTCTCTTGAGAAGCACTCTGCAGACCAGGGGACGAGCCCCGTCATGGACCAGAACCCAGTCCTGATCGGAAGCACCATTGTCTGCGAGTGTCTTGAGGCCGTTGAGAACGCTTTCGGCTCGCGTTGGGCCTCCGCTCGCCAGAACCACCTGCACGCGGCGTGAAAGGGCTGCCCGGGTGACGCATTTCTCCATCTTCGCACGATCCTCCGGTCTGCAGACCAGAACCAGCCGGCACACGGGAGCCTGGCATACTGACTCCAAGGTAGTGCAGATGAGCGGTTTCCCCGCGAACGGAGCGAAAAGCTTGTTCCCTCCAAACCGGGTACTGCTTCCAGCCGCCACGACAATGGCGGCAAGACTCGGTCGATGGGCTCTGACAGCCTTCACTGCGACTCGCCTCCGGCATCGGAGACTCGCGGAAAACTGGCAGCAATTGCCTCACTCACATAGCGTTTTCGATGAATCGTCAGACCGTGGAGGTCCGAAAGGTCATCGCGAGCCTTATCACTCACGATGAACTCCCTGAACCCCATACGTGCCCCCAGCTCGATGCGCCGGTGCAAGTTGAACACGGGGCGCAGGTCTCCTGCGAGACCGACCTCCGCGATTGGCATGACCCCGTCACGCATTGCCACGTTACGTATCGCACTGTACAGCGACAGGCCGACGCCGAGGTCGATACCTCGATCCTCAACCGAAAAATCACCTGAGATATTGACGTACACGTCTCTGCCTCCGGCGCTCGTGCCCGCTCTGCGTTCGATTATCGCCAGCGCGATCATGAGCCTGCCATAGTCCAGTCCGGTCGCAATGCGGCGCGGGGACGGCAGGTAGCTGGTAGCGGCCAGAGACTGCACCTCCACGAGTACTGCAAAACTCCCCTGAGCTGCAGGGACTACCACAGACCCTGGCTGAAGGTTGTGCACGTCGGTCACGAACGCGCTCGACGGATCGGAAATGGGTACGAGCCCTGTCGAGGTCATCTCGAAGAACCCGGTCTCCCCACTCTTCCCATAGCGATTCTTCCCTGACCTTAGCAGTCTGTAAGCACCAAATCGGTCTCCCTCCATGTAGAGGACGGCGTCGACCAGATGCTCGACGTACTTGGGACCCGCAATCGTCCCGTCCTTGGTCACGTGCCCAATGATCAGCGCTGCCACTCCAGACTTCTTGGAGAACCCGGCAATAGCGGCAGCGGTGATCTTCAGTTGAGCCGGTGTACCGGATCCGAAGAAATCCTCCTCCGTCGAGAACGACTGCAGCGAGTCCATGACCAGCGCAACCGGCCTAGCTCGATCAGCCATGGCCAGCGCATCAGCAAGCGAATTGGTGGTAGCCAGGAGAAGGTTCTTTGGGTCCAGTCCCAGTCGCCGAACGCGCCCGAGGATTTGGGAGCGAGACTCCTCACCGCTCACGTATAGTACCTTTCCATGTCGCCCTAGAGCCGTTGCCGCCTGAAGGACAAGAGTCGACTTCCCGATGCCAGGCTCCCCTCCCACAAGGACGGCAGAACCGACCACCAGACCTCCTCCCAGTACTTCGTCCCACGGTTCAATGTCAGTCACCATTCGCTGCTCAGGCTGAACATTCTCCACTGCGACTTCCAGCTCCGCCTCAGCGGGCAGTATCCCGGAAATCGGCACTCTCGATGCCGGTCGTGCCGTGACCTCGATTTCGGGGACATCCTCAACAAAGGAGCCCCAAGCCCCGCACTCGGAGCACTTTCCGAGTTTCGAGACACTGATATGTCCACACTCGCTGCACCTGTACTGAACTTGGGGCTTCGCCATCATGCCCTCCTATGTTGAGACAAGAACGTCAGTCCTGTGGCTCCCTTCGCTTCAGCTGAGGGAACAGAATAACCTCACGGATAGACTCCACACCGAGCAGAAGCATGACCAGCCTGTCGATACCAATACCTAGTCCACCCGCAGGCGGCATGCCGTACTGCAGAGCACGCACGTAGTCGAAATCCATGGATTGGCTTTCGTCATCGCCCCTGGCTTTCGCGGCAACCTGCTGCGTAAACCTTTCTTCCTGGTCCATGGGGTCATTGAGTTCGGTGAAGGCATTGGCAAGCTCCATCCCGCCGGCAAAAAGCTCAAAGCGCTGGACTCTCTGCGGCTGTTCCGCCATGCGCTTGGCAAGCGGAGATATTTCCACGGGATAGTCATGCACAAACGTCGGGTCGATGAAGTTGGGCTCAACCATCTTGTCGAACACTTCATTCACGACGTTGGCATATTCGAATGACTTGTCCATATGAATACCGAATTCTGCGATCTTACGACGCGCCAGCCCCTCATCACGCAACTCTTCCAGACCAACGCCCGCGTACTTCTGCATGGCCTCGTCGAACGTAGTCCGTGCAAATGGACGGGTGAAGTTGATCAGTCGCTCGCCCATATGCACCTGCGGCATACCCGTGACCTTGTCGACCAGATCAAGGATGAGGTTCTCGGTCAGGCTCATCATGCCATCAAGGTCTGAATAGGCTTCGTACAGTTCCATCATCGTGAATTCTGGATTGTGAATCGTGTCAATGCCCTCGTTCCTGAAACTCCGGTTGATCTCGAAGACTTTCTCGAAACCGCCGACCAGAAGCCTCTTCAGGTACAATTCCGGGGCAATGCGCAAGAACAGATCCTGATCAAGTGCATTGTGATGAGTCACAAACGGACGCGCAGTTGCACCGCCTGCAATTGGTTGAAGCATCGGCGTCTCGACCTCAAGATACCCTCGCTCCGTCAGATATGTCCGGATATGCGAAACCATACGAGACCTCTTCTCAAAAGCGTCTCGAACCTCGGGGTTGACGATGAGATCGACGTAGCGCTGGCGATAGCGGATTTCAACATCCGTGAGACCATGAAACTTCTCGGGCAACGTACGGATCGCCTTCGACAGAACCCACAGTCGTGCGACAGCGATGGTCTTCTCTCCGGTCTTCGTTATGAACAGTGTTCCCTCGACACCAATGATGTCACCAGAATCGACATACTTCTTGAACCAGTCATAGGCAGGCTCTTTGAGGTCGTCAGAGCGCACATACAGCTGGATCCTCCCGGACATGTCTGCCAACACCAGGAAACACGCCTTCCCGTGGCCACGAACAGCCATGACGCGCCCTCTGGCACGAACCGTCCCGTCTCCCAGCTCATCAAAGTGCTCCGCGATGTAGGCTGCCGCAAGTGCGTCCCCAAAACTGTGTCCGAACGGGTCGATTCCCTGTTCGCGAAGCTCCCCGATCTTGTCTTTGCGGCTCTGCTCAACCTCGTTGAGTTCCAGCACGACTATACCTTCTCGATAGAGAGAATCTTGTATGAGACTCGACCCTTAGGAATACGCACAGCAACGGTCTCCTTCTCGCGTTTCCCCACGAGAGCCTTGCCCACCGGACTATCAATGGAAATGTGACCTTCCATTGGATCGGCTTCGAGATTGCCGACAATAGTGAACCAGCGAGTCTTGGTAGTCTCCACATCGAGTACCTGGACCTTGCAACCCATGTGAACTTCGCCTGTGCCCGTATCGCCTGGTTCGACGACCACGGAGTGCTCGAGTTGGCGCTCGACGTCCATGATGGTTCCCTCGATGAACGCTTGCTCCTTCTTGGCCTCTTCGTACTCGGCATTCTCCGAGAGATCACCGAATCCTTTGGCTTCCTTGATGCGCTCTGCGATGCGAAGGCGCTCCTTGGTCTTCAGCCTGTCGAGCTCTTCAAGCATCTTCCTGTGCTGAGAGGGGCTGATATATAGTTTCTCCTCCTCATCTTCACGCACATTAGTCATTTCAATCCCTTCGTCGGAATGCTCTTCTTCATCATGTATCATGGCGAACCTCCTCGCTGGCACCTGTGCACAGTGCACGGTACTCATTCAGCAGCTTCTTCAGCTGGTCTGCTTTCTTCACCTGGTTAATGCGTCCTCGATACGTCGTTGCCTCAGGGAGGCCCCTGAAATAGAAAGCAAGGTGCTTGCGCATCTCCTTGACTCCAATGACCTCACCCTTGAGAGCGACCTCGCGGTCGACATGTTCCTGCATAACCCTGAACCGCTCGTCAACTCCGGGCTCCCGAGGGCTCCTGCCACCCAGAACGTCGTTTATCTGCTCGAAGACCCACGGATTCCCGAGAGCTGCCCGTCCTACCATCACATAGTCGGCGCCAGTGTAGTCGAGGAATTTCTTCGCGTCCTCCGCCTTTTTGACGCCTCCGTTCGCGATGATTGGTATGGTTGCCTTCGCTTTTATTGCAGCGATGACATCCCAGTCCTTCGAGCCCGAGCGGCCCTGCACGGCTGTACTGCCATGAATCGTAAGGGCTGCCACACCGTTCTTCTCGCAAATGCCCAGGATTTCCTCGGCGACATTATCGTCGAACAAAAATCCCTTGCGTATTTTCACTGTCACCGGCAGCCGCGTCGCTTGCACAACGGCGGACGTAATTGCATCGATAAGAGGAAGATCCCTCAGCAGCGCCGATCCGGCACCGGTTTTCACGATTTTTGGCTCGGGACATCCCATATTGATGTCGATGGCATCGACCCCTGCCTTCGCCAGAACCTCTGCAGCTTGTGCCATTGCATCAGGTCGAGCTCCAAACATCTGGAAGTCAACTGGGTGCTCAACAGGATCGAACACCAGCATCCCGAATGTCTTGGTGTTACTGAATTTGATGCCAAGGGACGAAACCATCTCTGTGTATACCATGGCTGCACCATAGTGCCTGCACAGAATGCGAAAGGGGGAATCGCCATACCCCGCAAGAGGCGCAAGGAAGGCACGCCCCTCCAGCTTCAACGGCCCTATGTTCACTCGGTCCCGCCCCTGTTCAACTCAAAGAGGATGCGCAAGCCATCGAGCGTGAGATTGGGGTCATGCACACACTTTGCCTGCAAGCCAGGAACCACCACACCTGACAGCCCACCCGTCAGAATCACTCTGGCATCTGGACAACTCGTGTCCTGGCGGATACGCTGGATCATGCCATCGACCATGTAGATCTCACCCCAGACAACGCCAACCTGCATCTGCGTGATCGTGTCGATTCCGAGGCTCGTTGCAGGGCGTTCAAGCTCGATACGAGGCAACTTGGCCGTCTTGGTAAACAGGGATTCGCTCGAGTTGAGAAGGCCGGGTGCTATGGACCCCCCAAGGTATCTTCCATCACCACTCACAAAGTTGAACGTCGTCGCAGTCCCAAGGTCGATGATAATACAAGGTCCCCCGTATTTCATATACCCGCCGACACAATCAGCAATACGGTCGGCCCCCATCTCTGATGGAGACTCGACCTCCCATGTGATGCCAGTGTTGAGTGCTGTCGAGATCACGAGCGGTTGGAGATGAAACATGCGATCGACGAGGCGGCGCATGATTGGCGTAAGTGGCGGGACAACAGAAGCCAGAACGACAGACTCTACGTCCCTCAGCTGGACATCGGAAAACTGAAACAGACTGCGGATGAACACGCTGTATTCATCGGCAGTCTTGCCCCTGTCGGTCGTCAGACGCCAACTATCGCGCAGGACAGTACCGTCAAAGAGGCCACAGACTATGTTGGTGTTCCCGACATCAATGGCAAGAAGCATGGTGGCGCGCCTTCAAAACCAGAATGGCGGAGAGACCGGGATTTGGACCCGGGAGGCGGTATTAGCCACCCACTCGCTTAGCAGGCGAGTGCCTTCAGCCACTCGGCCATCTCTCCGTGCTTTGGAAACTGACAAACCCGCATTATTGCACGGGCTCTGGCTAATTATACTGGCTTCCCGCACATTATCAAGGGTCAGAGCCTTCGCAGACGTCAGAATAGCACATCTTCCCCGCCGCCGGAAATGCTATCATGACCCTTCAGATATCGCCGGCCCAGGTCCGTTATTACGCGTCCCTGCGATGTCCGCGCGATGAAATTCAACTGCACCAGATACGGCTCGATGACGACGGACACCGTCTCGGGGTCTTCACTGATTGCAGAAGCCAGGCTGTCGAGACCCACAGGACCGCCTCTGAACTTTTCATCGATAGCCCCCAGGAGCCGCCGATCGATGTCCAGCAAGCCATATTTATCGATGTTGAGCCGTGAGAAAGCCTCGTCGACCAGCTTGACATCGACGACGGGTCCCCCCGCGTATGCCAGGTAGTCTCTGATGCGTTTCAGGTTCCGAAGCGCTATGCGAGGAATGCCACGTGAGCGACCAGCAATGCGTCTGGCAGCAGTCGGCTCCACAACCGTATCAAGCCGGCACGCGGCATTGGAGATAATCTGGGCCAGTTCCTCCTCATTGTATGGATCCATGCGCATGACGATACCGAATCTGTCGCGAAGAGGGGCGGACAACATGCCAAACCGGGTGGTCGCTCCTATGAGAGTGAACGGCTTGAGGCGTATCGTAAGTGTCTTGGCGCTCGGCCCCTTCCCGAGAATGATGGGCAGTTGAAAATCCTCCATTGCAGCATAGAGCCCTTCTTCCACCGCGGGAGGCAGACGATGAATCTCGTCGATGAACAGCACGTCCCGCTCCCTGAGCGATGCCAGAATGCTGGCAAGATCACCTGCCCGTGTGAGTGCCGGTCCGCTCGTGTACTTGAACCGCACACCAAGTTCCACGGCAATGATTTGTGCGAGCGTTGTCTTGCCCAGACCAGGAGGCCCGTAGAGCAAGCAGTGGTCCAAAGGCTCCTTGCGGCTGAGCGCGGCCCTGATGAAAATGGCCAAGTTGCGCCGCAGCTGCTCCTGTCCGATGAAATCCTCAAGGCGTCGCGGCCGCAACGTCGAGCCCACCGCATCACCCTCAGGTTTCCCCGACAAGAGTGGAGCTTGAGCAACAGGTACTTTCCGACGTACACGCTTCTCTTCGCCGGCAGCCATATCCTATTTCCTCGAAAGATGCTGCAAGGCATCACTCACGAGTTCCTCGGCCGAACGGTCCTTCGTAGCACCAAGCTCCCGGAGAGAGCCACTGATCTCTCGCTGTGAATATCCGAGAGACCGGAGCGCCATCTCCACCTCTGCCAGGACGGTGGGTTCCGTCCCCGTCATGCCCTCTGCGGATAGAAGTTCAGCGTACTTGCGGTTGACGATTGGGCGCAGTTCGATGAGGATGCGCTCGGCATTTTTCTTCCCTATGCCAGGCGCGGAAGTGAGTAACCCAACACTCTGTTCCCGCACTGCCTCGATGAGACGAGACGCAGGTACAGCACGTAGAAGACTCAGGGCGGTCTTAGCGCCAACGCCTGGAACATGCTCGACCAGGTCGGCGAAAACTTCATAGTCCAACTGTTCGACGAAACCGTAGAGCTCCTGCCGGTCTTCCTTGACGACATGGTATGTCCGCAGTTCGACTTCTTCCCCCACCTCGAACATGGTGGGATCCACTACTCTTACCTCATACCCGATGTCGCCGACAAGAACGATGACGGCGGAATCCAATCTGCGATATACGGTCCCCCTAATCAGAGCAATCATCGGTCTCCTCCGCCAGAACTGCCTCGCGATAGGCCCCCGTGAACGTATGGCAGAGGGCGATGGCAATTGCGTCCGCTGTATCGTCAGGCGTAATATGCTCCTCGACACCAAGAATCTGGCGCACAGCAATCTCCACGTTCTTCTTGCTCTCCATGCCATATGATGAGACGGCCTGCTTCACCTGCTGAGGGGTGTACTCGAACGCAGGAACGTGACATGTACCGATGGCAAGGACAATGACTCCACGCGCCTCACTGACCTTCATGACCGTACGGGCGTTTCGAAAGAAAAACAGAGACTCGAGCGCCACTGCATCCGGCTTGTACCTGCGGACGAGTCGGCGGACGCCGTCGTAGATGTACTTGAGCCTGTCCGGATATGGCGTGCCAGGATGGGTCTCCAGACACCCATAGTCAAGAAGGGCTACGGTGTCGCCGTCTGATGAGACGACACCGTAGCCGATGCGTGCCAGTCCGGGATCGATTCCCAGAGTAAGCATACAGTCTCTAGCTTTCCTGCTCCAGCAGTTTAATGATCTCGTCGCTCATTTCATAGTTGGAGAAATAGTCGCTGACGTCATCGTGCTCGTCAAGCGCTTCCTCCAGCCGCGCGATTTTTCGCGCATCATCAATGGCGACTGCAACAAGGGTCTTGGGAATCATGGTGAGAGATGCTGACTTTACGACAATCCCGGCAGCCTCGAGAGCCTGGCGCACCTTATAGACATCCTCAGGTCCAGTGACGACAGTCGTCGTCTCCTCGTCCTGCTTGAGGTCCTCTGCGCCACTGTCCACTGCAATCATGAACAGATCGTCGTATCCCTTGTCAGCCGGATCGATTTCCAGCGAACCCTTCCGCTCGAAGCCCCAGCTGACAGATCCGTTCTCTCCCATAGCGCCACCGTGCTGCGAGAGGATTCTTCTGATTTCCGAAGTCGTGCGGTTCTTGTTGTCAGTCGAGGCCTGGATGATGAATGCGGTGCCATTGGGACCATAACCTTCGTACGTGGTCTCCTCGTAGCTGACACCCTCCATCTCTCCAGTTCCGCGCATGATTGCTTTCTTGACGTTGTCATTGGGCATACCTGCTGACTTGGCCTTTTCTACAGCTGCCCTCAACCGCGTGTTCGTTTCGGTACTTCCTCCACCTGCCTTCGCCGCGATAATGATCTCACGAGTGATCTTGGTGAAAGCACGACCACGCTTGGCGTCTTCTACACCCTTTTTGGCCTGAATATTGTGCCACTTGGAATGCCCGGACATCTAGACCTCCTGATTTGAGCTATGCTCTGTCAATCGCAGAAAATGTTCATGTATCCTCGTATCGCTTCCAAGCTCCGGATGGAACGAAGAAGCAAGGAGCCTTCCCTGCTGTACATAGACCGGCCCCTGTGTTACCCTTGCCAGTACCTCTACAGAAGGTCCTGTCCGGACGATCACCGGCGCCCGAATGAACAGCGCATGCAATGGTGTGTCCAGCCCCTGGACTTCCAGATCTTCCTCGCTCGACTCTTTCTGGCGCCCAAACGCATTCCGCTGAACAGTCACATCCAGAAGTCCCAGATGAGGCTGTGCCTGGCTTCCCTCAATATCCCGGGCCAAAACGATCATTCCTGCGCATGTGCCATAGATCGTCAGTCTCCCTGCGTTGAAACGGTCGACGATAGCTCGATCCACTCCGTACTTGACCATAAGCTTCCCCATGGTCGTGCTCTCGCCTCCCGGAATGATCAGCCCATCTACCAAATCGACTTCGTCGGGGAGACGGACGAGACGGACCTCCACCCCGAGGAACTGCACCATGTTTGCATGTTCTCGAAAATCGCCCTGAAGAGCGAGGACGCCAATGACCACGTCTAGTTATCCCTCACCTGCATCTTATCCAGCTCGACAAGCGTGCGTGCATCTATGCCTGGCATACCTGTCTTCAAGCCCTTGCTTACCTCGAAGAGCACCTTGGGATCTTCCCAGTAGGTCGTTGCCGCCACGATGGCTTTTGCTCTCGGAAGTGGGTCTGAACTCTTGAAAATGCCAGAACCCACAAAAACACCATCGGCACCAAGCGTCATCATGAGTGCGGCGTCGGCAGGGGTGGCAATGCCCCCCGCTGCAAAGTTGACCACGGGAAGACGCCCCAGCTTGCGCACTTCACGCAGTAGCTCAACATTGACCCCGAGGTCCTTTGCTTCGACCACCAGTTCATCCTCAAGCATCGATTGCACCTTGCGAACCTCGTTCATGACCGCTCGCATGTGGGTGACCGCCTCAGAGACGTCTCCGGTGCCCGGCTCGCCCTTCGTCCTTATCATCGCAGCTCCCTCGCCAATACGCCGCAACGCCTCTCCCAGATTGCGTGCTCCGCATACAAAGGGGATCTTGAACTGCCACTTATCGATATGGTAGGTGACATCAGCGGGAGTCAGCACTTCGCTCTCGTCAATAAAGTCGATGCCCATATACTCCAGTATCCGTGCTTCAGAGATGTGCCCGATTCGTACCTTGGCCATGACAGGAATCGAGACAGCGTCCATGATCTGCTCGACAAGCCCTGGATCAGCCGCCCTTGCGACGCCGCCTTCCCTGCGAATATCGGCCGGAATCCGTTCGAGTGCCATCACTGACACTGCACCGGCTTCTTCGGCAATCTTCGCCTGGTCGACCGTCGTGACGTCCATGATAACGCCACCCTTGAACATCTCTGCCAAACCGCGCTTTACCTTGGTCGTTCCGATTTCAGTCATGTCGTTGTCACCTCTTTAACCCTTAAAGTTTACTGTCATTTGGTGATTTGGCAACGTATTCGGCCGCACACCTTCCGGCGAGAAATCCTGTCGAGAAAGCTGCCTGCAGATTATAGCCACCGGTGACAGCCTGCAGGTCCAGAAGCTCGCCTGCAATGAACAATCCGGGAACGAGTCTCGATCCCATGGATCGCGGGTCAACCTCTCGCAGAGGCACTCCCCCCTGTGTGATGATCGCGGAGGCGAGAGGGTCGGCCCCTGTGCATTTCAGCTCCACTCCCTTGATTGATCGGGCGATTGCTGCAAGGGTTTTCCTGGGTAACGGTGTGCTGCCCTTCCCCTCAATGCCCCACATACGCATCAGCTCAAGCGCCATCCGCTTCGGAAGAAACCTCGAGACATTCATCAGGATTTCATTGGCATTTCCGCAAGCTTCGATGTCATGAAGCTCCTGGTCCAACGTCTTCTCGGGCCGCATGTCCAAGCACAGAACGACAGCCTGGCTCTCGGCTAGAGCAGGGGTGACGGCCAGACTCAGCGACAGGACGGCCGGACCTCCAATCCCTCGGTCCGTTATCATGACTTCCCCCTGCCTTCGAGCCAATAACCTAGGGCCAACCCACGCCTCCACGGCGACACCCTCGAGCGAGACCCCTGCAAGTTCTCTCAGCCACTTCTCGGGACAGTGCAGGGAAACCAGGCCAGGCAGCAGGCGACCCGGGTGATGACCCACGTGCTCAAGAAGCTCATATCCGTCTCCTGTCGACCCTGTACCAGGATACGATTTTCCACCTGTGGCAATGACCACGGCCCGGCAGTGCAACAACCCGCCAGACTCCAAACCGATCGTCCAACCCTCGGACCCGGCATCGATACTTCGGACCCGAGCCGAGTAGAGGATATCAACACCGTCTCGCACGAGCAGCAGCCCGAAAGCCTGGACAACGTCCTGCGCCTTGTCCGTCACAGGGAACACTCGACCACCCCGCTCCGTCTTGAGTTGCAGGCCGGCTTCGGCAAAGAAAGCGACAAGGTCATCGGAGAAAAAGGACTCGAAAGCCGGGTAGAGGAATCGGCCGGAAGGACCGAAGGCCTGGACAAACTCGTCCAGTGAACGCGCATTGGTCACGTTTGCCCTGCCCTTGCCCGTGATGGCCAGCTTCCTGCCCAGCACCCGATTCCGTTCCAGGATGAGGACTGAGCCACCGTGGCCACAGGCTTTGAGGTGCCTTGCGGCAGACAATGCCGCCAGCATCCCGGCTGCACCACCACCTATGACACAAACCTCAGCTCTTGTTTCCATCGGCAGGTAGATTATAACAGATTTGTGCGCGTCACTACTGCCACGTTGCTCAGCAATCCTCACTGTTCTTCTTGCCAACCGGGGGAAATGGAATACAATCATCGTTGCGCGCCCGTAGCTCAACTGGATAGAGTGACGGTCTACGGAACCGTAGGTTACAGGTTCGATTCCTGTCGGGCGCACCAGTCCTGACATGGCTCTCACTGATGTTGATTGCATGCTTCTTGCGCTTGATGAGGCCAGGCGTGCCCTTGATGAAGGAGAGATCCCTGTGGGATGTGTTGTTACAAGGGCTGGTGAATTGCTTGCTTCTGCACATAACACGCGAGAGAGCGCCAAGGACCCAACGGCACATGCCGAGATGCTCGCGTTGCGCTCCAGTGCCGAGCGTCTGCAAGATTGGCGTTTGGACGGATGCGTCCTGTACGTTACTCTCGAGCCGTGTCCGATGTGTGCTGGCGCAATAGCTCTTGCGAGGGTACAGCGGGTGGTTTTCTCAGCGTACGATTTCGACAATGGAGCAGTCGGCAGCAATGGCAACATGCTTACACGGCCTATCTTTGGATATGCTCCGGAGGTGGTTTCTGGTTTGTTGCGCGCTGATGCCGAAGCTGTCCTGCAGCAGTTCTTTGCACGTATCAGGTCCAAACGGAGAGGTGGCTGAGCGGTTGAAAGCGCCTGCCTCGAAAGCAGGTGACGGGGTTCCCTCGTTCGTGGGTTCAAATCCCACCCTCTCCGCCAGCATTAGACAGATGCTGGAGTTATCGTCATTTCGCACATTTCTCCGTGCTATCGAGCGGCCATGAACCCAGGATCTGCTCCCAGATACAGCATTGGTTTCACTTCGCTTCTCGATGAAGTGTCCAGCGTACCCCTCAGCGTTACGGGAATTGTTCCTCCCGGCCTTGTCGGCACCATGTACAGAATCGGCCCTGGCAGGTTCCAGATTGGGGGTCACTGTGTTGGACATTGGCTGGATGGCTTTGCCTTCCTCTCATCAGTAACTTTTGGATCACACGGCGCCACCTGCAGCAACCGCTTTCTTGCAAGTTCCTGGTATCGTCGGGCTCTGACGAAAGACGCCGTGCCGGCTGGCGGTTTCGACTCCCAGTCCATCCACCGGTGCAGTCATCTTTCCGACGACAACGCCAACATGAACATCACTCATTGGAGACACGAGCTCGAGGCTCTCGGCGATACGCCACAGAGCATCTTGATCGATCCCGCAACGCTGGCGACAATACGCACAAGGCGATGGGCACACCTGCACAGATGCTGTGCCTCCTCGCCACACCCCGTCTTCGACCAGCTCACCGGAGAGCGCTTCGACCTGTCGCTCTGCAATAGGGATCCTGCTGGATACGTCATTACAGTCACCAGTCCTGAAGGAAGAACGCGACGCCTCTGTGCTATCCCGTCTTCGCGCCTTGGATACATGCACTCCTTCAGTGTGACGCCACGATGGGTCATTCTCATCGAAGGGCCCTTCACGGCATATCCGCGCTCGCTGAGTTCATCCAGACGTCCATATCTGCGAAATTATGTCTGGGATGCGGGACAAGGAAGCAGGGTCCTGGTCGTCGACCGGAGGACCGGTGCATTGAAGGCGACACTTTCCACACGCCCACTGTTCGCACTTCACCATATCAATGCCTGGGACGACGGAGATCAGATCATCGTCGATCTTGCGGCCTACCCGGATCCGAGCATCCTCGACTCTCTGGCTTTCGACCATGGAGAGGTTCCTGCAGGCGACTTTCCCGCTCCGCTGGCGACCCGCCTCATCATCGACCTGGAGCACAAGCGAGTCCTTTGCTCACCACTGAGGTGCCCACCAGGAGAGTTCTGCACAATAGACGTCAGATTCTCAATGCGCCCACACACCATCCTGTTCGCGGCGGGGCCAACGAGAACAGGCGAGCCGATCGACCGGTTGTGCCGTTCCGACGTGACGACCGGCCGATTCATCGCCTGGTCGTCCGACAACTGTTTCCCCGGTGCTCCCATTTTTGTTCCCGCGACCACGGACGGCCCAGAAGGAGAAGGCTGGCTACTGGCTATCGTGCTCGATGTTCTGGCAAAACGTTCATTTGCCCTGATTCTGGATGCTGCAACAATGACCGAACAAGCGCGCGCATGGCTTCCCTGCGCACTACCGTTCGGACTGCATGCACTCTTTGTATCGGAGGAGGCAACAACATGACTTCATCGAAACACGTGCGGGCGTCGTCGTGCGGGGTTCCCGACGGAGGTCGCTATGAACGTCAACTATGGATGAAACAGGTCGGCCCTCGGGGACAGGGGAAGCTGGCAAAAGCGTCTGTTCTGGTCGTGGGAGCCGGAGGACTCGGCTCCCCGATCCTGCTGTGCCTCGCTGCCGCTGGAGTGGGTACGATAGGAATGGTCGACGGAGACACCGTGAGCTTGTCCAATTTGAATCGGCAGGTGCTCTATTCCACGGGAGACATCGGCCAACCCAAGGCTCTTGTCGCAAAGGAACGGTTGGTGGCTCTGAACCCGGAAATACATGTCGAGGCCTATCCCAGTCGACTGGATCCAGACAACGCCTATGCTCTTTTCAGCGCCTACGACATGGTCGTCGATGCCACAGACAACTACAGCACGCGATATCTCGTTTCCGACGCTGCTGTTCTTTTTGGCAAGCCGCTGTTTGTCGGTGCGGTAAGCAACCTCCACGGAATGGCATTCACGGTCATCCCGCGAACGACAGCCTGTTTCCGTTGCCTGTACCCAAAGTCTCCTACTGCTGCGATGGCACGCGAGGAGAGAGCTCGCGGCATTCTCGGCACCACTCCCGGCATCATCGGTTCCATCGTTGCACAGAACGTGCTCAAGTACATTGTGGGTTGTGGAGACTGGCTGGCCGGCAAGCTGCTGCTCATGGATGGAGAGGACAATCGCTTCGAGCTCGTGCCACTTGAACGTGACCATCAGTGCCGAGTGTGTGGTGACCAACCAACCATAACCGAGTTGTTCTCGATGAAAATAGATCCCCGGCAGAGTTCCTGCTGAAGACAGGAGACTCTACCAGGAAAGTGAATGCGTTGCTACTGCCGGAACGCCCTTACTGTTCCAGTCGACACGCTACTTTCGAACCTTCAAGTTCCAGGGCCTCGGCGCTGTCCTCGACCGGGCCAGTGACCACCGTTACCTCGTTTGCGAGGACTTCCCGGGCCACGTCCTGCGCCGCAGCGGTAAGTGCGGCCGTGACTGCAGCATCGGTACACGTCAAAGCAAGTCGTATACGATCCGTCACCTGATAGCCTTTGTCCTTGCGCTGTCCCTGAACAAAGTGCTCGACCTCGCGCACGTACCACTCAGCTCGCAACTCCGGTGTGACGGCAGGATCGACCGCTACGACAATGTTCGCCGCCGACGCTGCAAACAATCCACCTTTCCCTGAGACCGCGCTGATGACGTCATCCTTCGTCAGCAGGAATGCCGTTCCGTCCAGATCCAAAGAAGCTTGGCCAGTGGTCTCAAGCTCAACATAGACTCTCTCTGCATCTGTGGCCAGTGCCCTCTGGATGGCGGGGATCGATGTTCCGGCCCTCCTGCCGAGTACGGGCAGGTTAGGCCGGAGTGTGAACTCCGCAATATCCGCAACGTGACTCGCTTCGACAATAGACTTGACGTTCAGTTCATCGCGGATGATATCGGCATGCGAAATCAGCGCCTCGTGAGCCAGCCCGTCATGGACGTAAACGGTCACTGCGCCCAATGGCTGCCTGGTCTTGACGCCCGCCTGCTTCCTGGCTGACCTTCCCAGCGACACGACGTCCATGACCACCTGCATCGCGCCTGGCAGCTGTGGGTCAAACATGGATCTGTCAAATTCCGGCAGGTCGAGGAAGTGCACGGAAAGCGAGGCTTCACTGTTGTCCGACCGAACCAGGTTCTGGTAGATCTCCTCCGACATGAAGGGCGTGAACGGTGTCAGTAGTCTGGCTAGGTCGACCAGGACCCTGTAGAGCGTCTCGTACGCCGACAGTTTGTCGGTATCGTTTTCACTTCGCCAGAAACGCCGCCTGCTCAGTCGCACGTACCAGTTGCTCAACTCCTCGACAAAAGCCTGGATGCGCTTCGTCGCCGGATTGATGTCATACGCCTCCATGTCTGCACGCACGTCCCGAACGAGCACCTGGAACCGACTCAGAAGCCACCGGTCCAGCTCCGGCCGCTTGTCAAACGGCAGCTGGGCCACATTCGGATCGAAGTGATCAATATTCGCGTACAGCACGAAGAAACTGTAGACGTTACGAAGCGGGATGATGAAGTTCTTGAGAGCGTCGGCAACCACATTCGGTCCGAATCGCCTCGGGTACCAGGGCGGAGTGCTCGTGTAGAGAGACCATCGGAACGCATCCGCCCCCTGTTTGTCGAGAATAGTCCATGGGTCGATGACATTACCGAGATGCTTGCTCATCTTGTGGCCCTTCTCGTCCAGAATCAGTTCGAGCACCATGCACCGCTTGAATGCCGGTCTGTCGTTGAGGGCAGTCGAGATAGCGTGAAGCGTGTAGAACCACCCACGCGTCTGATCGATTCCTTCAGAGATGAAGTCAGCTGGATACATCTTTGCGAACTCGTCCTGGTTCTCAAATGGATAGTGCCACTGTGCATACGGCATCGAACCAGAGTCGAACCAGACGTCGATGACTTCTGGGACACGGTGCATAGTGCTACCGCATACCGGACACCGCAGTTCGATCTTGTCCACATAGGGGCGATGCAGCTCGACCTCGGGATCCGGGTTAACAGCCATCTCGTTGAGTTCAGCAATGGAACCTACCGCATGCTGGTGTCCACAGGAATCGCAGACCCAGATGGGCAATGGAGTTCCCCAGTAGCGTTCGCGGGATAGTGCCCAGTCCTTGATGTTCTCCAGCCAGTTGCCAAATCGCCCGTCCTTGATGTGGTCGGGGTACCAGGTGATCTCCTGATTGTTCGCAACCATCTGGTCCTTGAACTCCGTAGTGCGGACGAACCACGAGTCCTTGGCGTAGTAGAGAAGAGGTGTGTCGCATCGCCAGCAGAAGGGATAGTCGTGTTCGATCCTCTCCGTCTTGAACAGCTTCCCGTCGGCCTTGAGCTGACGCCGGATATCCGGGTCGCTTCCCTTGGCGTCCTTGCCGGCCCATGGTGTCACTTCAGCCGTAAACTTGCCGGCGAGGTCTACAAGCTGGACAAACGGGAGTCCTTCCTTGAGTCCAACGTTGAGATCATCTTCACCAAACGCAGGCGCCAGATGAACGATGCCTGTGCCGTCCGACGTCGTTACGTAGTCTGCGGTGACAATGCGCCAACCACGCGCCGCCTCATCAGGCTCGAGACTGGCATAGTCGTAGAGTCGCTCATATCGAACCCCCGCAAGCTCACTTCCGAGATATGTGCGCACGAGCGTCACGTGCTCCGCGTCATGGCCAAACACGGCGGCCAGCCGCGCAGACGCCAGCAGATACCGTTCACCTTCCAGTTCGACGACCGAGTACTGGACGTTCGGGTTGACTGCAAGCGCGACGTTGCTCGGCAGAGTCCATGGCGTCGTCGTCCAGACCAGCGCCTTGACACCCTTCAGTCCCTCTGACGCCAGCGTGAACTTGACGAAAACTGTCTCCTCGGTGACCTTCTTGTAGCCTTGCGCGACCTCGTGCATCGAGAGAGCCGTCCCACAGCGCGGACAGTAGGGCACGACCTTGTGTCCCTGGTACAGCAACCCCTTGTCGTAGAAGGTTTTCAGGATATGCCACACCGATTCGATGTAGTCGTTGGTATAGGTCGCGTACGCATGTTCGGTATCCAGCCAGAAACCGATGCGGCTGGTCATCTTCTCCCACTCTGCTTTATACGTGAAAACGCTGCTCTTGCACTCCCGCACGAACGCTTCGACCCCATATTCCTCGATCTGCTGCTTGCCACTGATGTGAAGCCGTTTCTCGACCTCGATCTCTACCGGCAGTCCCTGACAGTCCCAACCACCCTTGCGAGGAACGTAGTAACCCGTACCTGCCTTGTATCTCAGGACCGTGTCCTTGAAAACCCGGGCCAGGCCATGATGCACGCCAGGTCTCCCATTAGCGGTCGGTGGCCCTTCGAAAAACACGAAGCGCTCCTTGTCCTTGCTTAGTTCGAGCGACCTCTCGAAGACATGACTGGTTTCCCAGAACTGGATGGTGGCCACCTCCTGCTCGACAACCTTGTCGGCAGGCAGTACGGGTTTAAACATGAGACGTCTCCTCGTCTGAAGGTTTCACTGCGGAAATCAGCATATATACTACGTCGCCGGGTCGTGTTGTCAACCAGATGATAATCACTGGCCTCGTCTAGAACAGACTTTCGAGGCACTCCTTCACGGGAGCGAAATTCACCTTTGCGATCGATCGAAGCACGTTCTTGCCCTTGTCTGAGGCCAGGCGCCGCATGAACGCCTGGGCTTCCATCGAAGCTCCTTTGGGAAGCCGTGTAATCCCGCTGTCCCTTGCTGTCCGCTCGAGACCGTCGAGAAATGCCGCCCTGGCAAGAACGGAAGCGGCGGCTACTTCAGGATACCGTTCCGCATGAGTCTCCACCACGAAGCGAAAGCTTTGCGGAGTTTTCCAGAGCGCCATCGCCCGTCCACCGTACTTGTCAAGGATCACTGTCTGAGCCTTGCACGCAGTCGCCAATTCGAGCAGCAACCCTGCGTAGATTTCGTTGAGCAGGATATTGACGTTGCGCACGCGAGCATACTGTGCGTTGTACTCATCGGGCATAAGGATACGAACGCCCGATACGCCGACACCGCCCAATCTTCTGGCGACGGTACGCACTTCACCATCTGTCATGAGCTTGCAGTCGCGTGCTCCGACGCGCACGACCTCTCGTCTCTCTGACTCGTTGCGAACCCCAAACGCAGCAACGACAAGTGGACCGAATAGATCCCCCTTGCCGGATTCATCTCCTCCGACGATCGGGAATTTGAGACCCTTGTTCTCTGATCCGACGTGAGCCAGAATTCCTTCCGCGAGCCGAATCTGTCTGTCGCAATCGTGCCCCTGAAACAGGACCTTGCCGCTTCGATAGGCAGTCACGGCCGAACCCTCGCTCCTCGCCAGGAAGTACGTCCCCGCAGGCAACTCCGAGTCCTCGATGCCACCACCCGCGGTCAGAGCCGATCGAAGACGTTCCTGCTGTTCATGTGTCATTGTCTTCACTGTGTTCATGGATGGATTGTCTCCTCTTTCGACAGATGTGCAACACCGGTCAAACACAAGGGGGCCGGCAGTTGCCGGCCCCCTTGACGAATCAGTCGATAATCTGTTATGGAGTGACGACGGTGATTCGACCCTCGACCGTCGGGTTGATCTCGGGGTTTGCCTTGATGTAGTTGACAAGACCGTCCCGATTCCATTCGCTGGACTTGTAGACGATCTTTTCCCCCTTGAGCATGGCATATCCATCCCCCCCGAGCGCTGTGTAATCCTGAACGCAGAGCTTGTACGTGGCGTCCATGTCCATCGGCTTACCGTCCCTGGTGATGCTGACGACGCGCGAACCCTTTGGTTTGGACGGATCAAACGTGAAGCTGAATCCGGACACCTGAGCGAACGCACCGGCTTGGGCGGGATAGGCACTGACAGAATTCTCGAGGGCGGTCTTGAGCGTGGAACCCTTGATCTCGAGGACTTCTAGGAAGTTGTCGAACGGGAGCACGTCATAAATGCTGCCTACTGTGACGTCTCCGGCAGGAACGCTGACACGAATACTGCCGCCGTCCTCGAACGCTATGTCCGCACCCGTGGAGATGCGCATCCAGTCGGTGACGTAGTTGCCGAGGTTGGTTTCCTTCGTACGAACGTCCGCGCGCTCGCCGTCAAGTGCTACGAGAGCCTTGCCGACGACGACACTCAGTTTGCTCTTCAACTGGTTGTTATAGCCGTCGACGATAGCCTTGATGGCCGGGTCTTCAGGAACAGAAGTTACAGTTGGTACAAGTTCATACGAGACGTTCTGCCTGATGATCTTCCCCTGATACGTCGTGAAATCGATGACCTCCTTGCCAACGTACGCGCCGGCAGTGCCGGTCTGAGTTATCATGGTCTTGCCAACCATGACCTCTACCTTCAGGACAGTATGAGAGTGACCACCAATGATCAGGTTAATGCCAGGGGCACCTGCCGCGATAGCGGGGTCCAGCGGAGCGCCGCCATTCTCGTACCCGCAGTGGCTCAGAGCAACGATGTACTGTGCTCCCTGTCCCTTCAGGTCGACAATCTGGTTCTGCGCGGTCGCTATTGGATCCGCGACACCGACACCGGTCAAACTTGACGGCGCAACGATAGTCGGAAGGTCGGACGTTATGACACCGAACAGCCCGATGTTGATCCCGGCCACATTCTTGATGACATTCGACTTCCAGCCCAGATTGACGCCGGTCACGTTGGCATTCACATAGTCGAATTTGGCCTCTGAAATCCGATCCTTCAGGACCTGCTGGCCGTAGTCCCACTCATGGTTGCCGAGTGTTGCCACGTCGTAGCCCATCGCGTTGTAGACCTCTATCACGTTCTTGCCCTGGAACATGTTCGCTATCGTGGCGCCCTGGATTGCGTCGCCAGCGTCCACGAGCAAAACATGATCCTTGCCAAATGTGCTGCGCATGCTGTTGATGATGGTAGCCTCACGAGCCGCCCCCGCTACGCTGTTCTTGTTGGCATCGATCGCTGGCACCAGGTTGCCATGGAAATCGTTGGTCTGCAGAATAACCACCGTCGGGAACCGCATCTTCACGACCATGTCTGCCAGTTCACCCCTCGTGAGCTGATGCTTCGGGGCAGTGGCCTGCTCGGCCGTGATGAATCCCTTCGATTCAGCAAACGCAACGTATGGCAGTGCCCAGTCCGAGATGATGAGGTTCATGTTGGGTTTCCTGCCGGACTTGCCACTCGTACCGCCGGTAGGGATCTCCTCAAAGTTGGCCAGGTCAAAAATCGATATCTGGTCGTATTCCTTGCCCAGCGTGACTGCGTAGTCCCGCCAAGGGATTGTCGTACTCACGTCGATATAGGTCTTGCCCTTGTTGTACCACGTGCCAAGAGCATATCCAGTGCGGTCCAGCAGCCACTTCGCGTTCTTCATCGTAAATGCCTTGAGATCGCCGCCAGTAGGATAGCCGTTGACAACCATACCAGGGACTACGGGAAGAGCTATAGCGTACATCTCCACGCCACCAAGAGACTGGCCGGAACGCATGTTGATGGTCGCTCCGTTATTCTTCTTCGTATCTGCTGCCAAGGCTTCCCATTTCCACGTGCCGTCAGTATTGCGGAACAGGTTTGGAACCTTGTCGAGAGGCTGTGCACACAGATCATACTTGGAAGCATCATTTCCGTATCCACTTGCTCTCATGAGTGCAGTGACTGCCTGTTCAGTCGTGGCTGGAGCATCGGGCGCGAACGTCCTGGCAGATGTACCGTTCATCAGTTTGCGAGCCTGAACCGTCCCGATCGCTCGAGCATACCAGCCGTTACTGGCTACGTCGACGAACGAACTCGCATGATTGCGACTGTCCATCGCGGTGTAGGAGCCGGTAATAATCGCGGCGAGATCCCCTCGAGTCGCTGTGGAATCAGGGACAAACGCCCCTGTGGGGAATTCGCTGAGCGCGCTCTGTCTGTTGAGTGTATCGATAGCTGCACGATACTGTGAGTTGAGATAGTCCGGCACGAGGCTCCAGTTGTTGTCGACTGTTGCATCGATCTTCCCAGTATCTTTAACATACTGGATCATCAGGTTGCGAATCTCGTCACTGGACTGGTAGACAATCGGTGAGCCCTTGAACCCAAGGAATCCGCCACCGCCAGCCCGGTAGTTGTTGAGAGCCAGCGTATACGTTGCAGTCATATCCATGGGCTTGCCATGATAGATCAAGCCGCTGATGCGTTGACCCGCCGGTTTCGTGGTATCGATAACGTAGTCGGCTCCCTGCAGCATGTCATAGTTGTAGCCCACCACGCTGGAGTTGACCAGAGTAGTGGCTGTCTTGTTATACGTGTACGTGTTGAAGTACTTCGCAGACCACTCAAGTTCATCCTTGATCTGCTGTCCGGTCACTGTGATGGCAAACAGCGTATTCTCGTAGATGTAGAGTGAATACATATCGCGGACCGTCAGTGGGCCCTTCTTGAAACTGGGGGCGGGATCAGGCAGCATGGCTGCGAGCGAGAGATCGGTGTTCGCGTACTTCATCTGGACCTTCTGAATCAGGTCCATGATGGCACTGTCCCCAGTCCGAGACGTGGCACCGGGGAAATCCCCCGTCGCTTCGCCAATCGGCTGCTTCATATAGCTGACCGCTGTCTCATGCTGAGTCTTGGTCGCGTCCAGAATGGCCTGATCAGCCACAGTGTCGGCAGTCACAGGGAGATTGGTTCCGGTTTTCGTGGCAACCTTCCACCCAGTGGCAGTCTGCTCCATGGTAATGTCTGCCTTGCAGATCTCGACGCCTGCGTTCTTTGGCTGCATGACAAGAACACCGTTGAGCGTCTTGCCCGGGATAGACAGGTGGGTATGTCCGGTCAACATGACGTCGATGCCAGGGACCGCCGTCGCAATGGCATAGGCCTGGTTCTCAATTGAAGTACCGAGATCCTTGCCGGTGTCGATGTCCTTCTCAAACCCCTCGTGTGCCAAGAGCACGACCAAGTCGACCTTCTCGGTGTCCTTGAGAATCTTGACCCACTTCTGGGCCTCTTCGACCGTATCCTTGAAGACCAGGCCCTTGATATTCGCAGGCACTTCCCAGTTCGGGATGTTCTTGGTCGTCAGCCCCAGAATGCCGACCTTGACACCGGCAACTGTCTTGACGATGTACGGCGTGAAGTAGTTCGTGCCATCTTCCTTGTAAATATTGGCCGAAAGCCATGGAAACTTGGACTCGGACCGGGCCTTGTCGACGATGGAGAGTCCATAATTGAATTCATGGTTACCAAGTGTCATCGCATCGTACCCCATGATGTTCATGGCTGCGATCACCGGGTTTGGCCCAGTCGTGTCGACCTTGTTGAAATAGTATGTCAGCGGTGTACCCTGCTGATTGTCGCCGTTATCCAGGAGAAGAGTATTCGGGTTGTCAGCCCTGACACCCTTGACCAGCGTCGACAGTTTCGCGAACCCGCCGTTCGCGGGCGCGTCCTTGAAGTAATCATACGGGTAGATGACCCCATGAACGTCACTTGTCTCGAGCAAGGTTATCTTCACGGTCGTGGCAGCCATGGCTACCTTGAACGGGAAGCTCGCGAACACCAGACCCAGTATGAGAATCACACTGAGCAGAACTGACAGGCGCTTCTTCATTCCATTCCTCCCGACTTGCAGAATAGACCCGTGACTTGTTAATATTGTAGTCTCGAGGCAGGAGAATACAATTTATGAGCCACGGTTGAAAGAGATCGGCCGCGACGGAAAGGAGCGACCGTGGAACTCTCACTCTTGCATATGTCAACGGCTCAGCAGGCTCATGATCTTCTGAATGGTCTGGAATGCTACTCTTTGGGAGCCGATATCATGGCAGCCAAAGCGGTATTCCTTGTGATACGAGTGAATGGTCTACTCCCACAGGCTGCCAACATCCTGAAACAGGAGATGCTGGCCAAGGGAGGTGAGGTTGCCGTTCCATCGGGGGCTCTGCGCATGGAAGCAGGACGTGTGGACTGCATCGTGATGGGAACACTTGCCCAGTACACTCGACTAGTCGACATCCTGAAACAGCAACCGTTCGAGCTGTCAGAACTTGCAAAGCGGTTGCAGCTGTTTGCAGGACTTGCAGCCGCCCGTCCTGCCAGGAGCTGGTTTGGCACAGGTGCCGATGTAGCCATCGGAGGCCTGGTCGACTGCGACTTCCGACCGCCGGGAGTCCACGATTACGTGGCCAACGCCGTTGCTCTCGCGTGGAATCTCCTCGAGGAGCGATCGGACTTTCTTGTGGTCACAGGCTCCAACAACTCCATGGTACAGGGCGTGGCTCAAAAACTTGTCGGTACTGCTGGGTGCCCCATCGCAGCATGGGTCCCGAACAGTCAGCCCATCACTCTGGCGCCTCCAATGCCTGTCATTGTTCAACAAGGCTACGCGCTGTCCGGCACCGATGGACCAGTCCTGGCTCTGTGCACCGACGAAGGGGCAGCAGACCTCATTGAGGAACTCGTGTCAGGTGGTGTTGGCACTGAAAGGCTTTTCGTAACGGTCGTGCTTCACCACGGCCCTTCCGACACAATCTCTGGAGCCCTGGTTCCGGTCGGTCTTCCTCGGCTGGATGCCGTCCTTGTGCGACAACAGGACATCGCTATGCTTTCCGTGAGTACGAGAGCATGCGTGCTGACCCGTCTCGTCGACCGTGGAGCACGCATCTTCATCACGGATGCGCCGCGTCACGTCGGTGAACTCCTGGACACCATCCGCGAGGATCCATGGAACTCGTCACCTATTCGAACATAGCGTCGACGCAGGACGCTGCACGCCAGATCGCACTTGATGGTCATTTGCTGCCATTCGCCATCATTGCCGAAACACAGTCGGCGGGACGAGGGCGACGTGGCAAGAGCTGGGATTCGCCACAAGGAGGCTTGTGGCTTACGCTGGCCCTGGCCGTACCGTCGCCTGAGACAGTTCGTCAGGCTGCAATGGTGGCAGCACACGCCGTGGCAAGCGTCGTGTTGACTGAGACCGGCGTTCGCGCACTCGTCAAATGGCCTAATGACCTGCTTGTCAAACGTCGCAAGGTCTGCGGTATCCTTGCTGAAACGCTCGTTCAGTCCGGAATGGCAACTCTGCTGATAGGTATCGGTCTTAACGTCAACAACGTCGTAACCCCGGATCAGTTGCTGCGTGTGACTTCGCTGAGAGGAGAACTGGGGTGCACCATCGACGTACAGCACCTCTGTGCAAGTATCCTGAACATGGTGGAACTGGACATAAGTTCGCTCATTCTGCGTGGCTTTGATACCTTCAGTTCATGGATGGACGCCAATCTCGCCCTGCGGGACGAACTCGTCACGGTGGAATTCAACGATCAGCGCGAGTCGGGCCGGGTGACCGGGCTGTCAAGAACCGGCGCCCTCCTCCTCAAGAACCCTGACGGGTCGCTCACGGAGGTGGACGCCGGAAGCGTCTACGACTGGTAGGCAGTTCTCGCCGACTCAGTGCTTGTCGCTGTTCAACCGGGCCGCCTTCAGGACATTGTCAAACAGCATAAGAGTCGTCAGTACACCGACTCCACCAGGCACCGGTGTTATCAGCGATGCCTTCGGGCGAACGCCCTCGAAATCGACATCACCCACAATTTTCCCATTGACGTCATTGATGCCTACGTCGATGACGACAGCGCCTTCCTTGACATAGTCAGCCGTAATCGCCCTGGGTCTCCCCATCGAGACGACCAGGATATCTGCTTCACGCGTGTACTTGGCAAGGTCGACGGTCTTGGAGTGACACACCGTGACAGTAGCGTCACGCTGCAGCAGCAGGGAGGCGACTGGCTTTCCCACAATGTTGCTGCGACCGACGACGACTGCGCTCTTGCCCTGGATGCGAACGCCATAGTTCTCCAAGAGGGAAATGATCGATCTTGCGGTGGCCGGGACAAAACGAGGCTTACCAATCATTAACTGCCCCATGTTGAAGGGGTGGAAAGCATCAACGTCCTTGTCGGGACTGATGCCGTGCAAGATCGAATCCACATCATATTCTTTTGGCAAGGGAAGCCCAACCAGGATGCCGTCGACGTCCTTCGATTCGTTCAACCTGTGGATGAGATCAAGCACCTCGGCAGCTCCGATTGACTCATCGATCTTTCGGAGCTCAACATAGAACCCAAGTTCCACGCCCTTGTGCGACATATTTTTGAAGTAGACCATTGTCGACGGGCTGTTCCCAACAACAATCACGCTGAGCGAAGGGTTGTGTCCCTCTGACTTCAGGCGCTCGACCTCCTTGACGATTTCAGCCTCGATCTTACGAGTAAACAATGATGCTTCCATGATTGATCCCATATTCATCTCCTTTTCGAGCAGTGTAGTTGGAACGCTAATGCAATCAATGACCTGCCGTTTGCCCGCCGGCAACGCTCATTCTGTCACCAGAAGAGGTTTCAGCTGATCCAGAGTCATGCGTGTGTCAACCTTTCCCTGAATGACTCTTCCTGCACCGCCCGATTTGGCACCGAAGGTCTCCTTCATCCGTGCACTGAAAGTTGCCAGCAGTGCCTCACCGCCGGTCGGCACCGAGCAGACGAACTGCCCATCAGTGCCGCCGCCGGGGTAGACGAGAATGCATAGTGGACCCGAAGCCGAAGTCAACTTGGCTGTCACCATGCGGGCGAGCTCGGTGGGGACCCCATCGAGAACCATCACGGCAACACCATGTGAGGCGATCTCGTCCAGAGCCTGGTGAGCAAGCTCATCCGCAGCCATCGCCAGCAGACCCTTGACCTGCCTGGCTGCGTCATGGTCGCGCTGCTGCAACCTCGCAATCGAAGCCGAGATATCGCCAAGCCCACATGTCAGCTGCTGTTCGATTTCCCGAAGCACAGCGTCGTTTTGCCTGTAATATGCCGTCGCTGTCCGCCCTGCAACAAAGTAGAGACGAGTATTGCCACGCACTTTGTCACTTCGTATGATGGCAAACGCACCGATCTCGCCGGTCGACGCAACGTGGGTCCCGCCACACGGATTGGTGTCCAGATCCCCAATCCGGACAAGGCGGAGCGGTCCACCTGCAAGTTCGGGTACCTTGCGCACATCGTACGCAGCGATGTCCGCCACGTCCACGAACAACGTCTCGACCGGTAGACACCGCCAGATGGCTCGTTCTACGGCGTCTTCGATCTCTGTCAGGACACTGCCGCTGACCGCTGTGGCCTCGACCTCTATACTGGCTTCCTCTTCGGTCATGTGAAAGGACAGCGTCCGAATGCCCCTGTCATCCAGCAACCTGCTTAGAATGTGCTGAGCCGAATGCAGCTGCGTGTGACGGCCCCGTCTCTCGGCGTCGACAACGCAGAGCAGATGCAGACCGACGTCAGCAGAGGATCCCAGAGGTAGTACAACATATGGACCGGCTTCATCCTGTTGAGCGTCAAGGATGGTTATGTCACCGACTGTTCCTCCGTCAGCGAGTTGCCCACCGCACTCCGGATAAAAGTATGTTTTCTCGAACCGGACGACAAGGCCGCGCTCCGTCTCCACGGTTGCAGTCACGATTCCATCGAATTGGAGCTTGCTGCCTTCCTCCCAGTACCCTTTCTGCATGTCGGACTCCCCTGTACCTATTCCGGCTTTTTCGCACGAAGCGATTTCAAATACCCGATGATCACATGTTCGTACCCCGCTCCAGTGGGTAGATAGATGGCTCGGTCATGCACCTCATCAGGGAAGTACTCCTGAGCCACCCAGTTGCCAGGAAAACTGTGCGGATACTTGTACATTGCTTGCCCGGTGCGGCTGTTCTTGAGCTGAATCGGCGTATCAACGTTCTTCGTCTGTTGCGCAAGTTCCCGTGCACGGCGCATGGCACCCAGTACCGAATTGTTCTTGCGGCTTCCCGCAAGATAAATGACGGCTTCTGTCAGGTTGAGCATCGCTTCCGGCAACCCCACCGCATGCACTGCATCGTACGCTGCTGTCGCCATTACAACAGCAAAGGGATTCGCCAGGCCGATATCCTCTGCCGCGAAGATGATCATGCGCCGAGCCACGAAGAGAGGGTCGTCTCCTGCGTCAATCATGCGCGCCATGTAGTACAGCGCAGCGTCCGGATCAGATCCGCGCATCGACTTGATGAATGCCGAGGCAAGGTCATAGTGCTCCTGCTCGAAGTTCTTGGCTACTGGAACCTCCTTAAGAAGCTCGGTCAGGTCTACTCCCTCTACAAGGCTTCCTGACTGGTATAGCCATACCAGAGCATTGATAGCGACGCGCGCGTCCCCGGAACTGAAGGCCGCAATGCGATTCAACACGGTCCCACCCACCTGAATCCCCGCTTTCTCACATCCCTGAGCGAGAATATGGGCGATCTCGGGCGTGGTCAGGGGCGCAAATCGCAACATGAAGATCCTCGAGCGCAAGGCAGGCGACAATGCAGCGTAGGGGCTCTCCGTTGTCAGGCCGACAAATGTCATCAGCCGGTTTTCCAGCATGGGCAGAAGGAAGTCCTGCTGAACCCGGTTGAATCGGTGAACTTCGTCTACGACCAGGAGGAAAGGATGCCCCGCGTGGCGAGCTACAATCTGACGTAACTCAGGCACGCCCGCCGAGACAGCGGACACGTACTCCAACTCCTCGCTCAACTGTGCCGCCAGCAGCCGCGCAAACGTCGTCTTCCCACACCCCGGAGGTCCCCATATGATCGCGCTGAACGGCACGTGGTCACCAATGAACTTTCGAAGCGGCGTGCCAGACCCTGCAACCGAAGTCTGACCCACAAACTCGTCCAGACTCGACGGTTCAAATCCCTGAAATATGCGTTGCGTATCTTCCATGATTGAGGTTATAGCACCGCAGAGCGGTCAACGCAACGCGAAGGTTTGAATCTGCACCATATACGTCCGTAACAGATTCGTCGATTGAACACGTTGACGTCTCTGAGCTTCAATGTCGCAAAGATGGTTGTGCTATCGTTCACAATTGCCAAACCCCGAACTCCAATGCGAGCGCGTAAGTATCTCCTCCTTTGTTCCCTTCTCATCCAATAGCGTATTGCAGCATCAGGAATCGAGACAAAATGGACTGGCACATCCAGCATTTAGCACTATAATCCTGATGCGGAACGCTCACAAACCAACAAAGGAGAAATCGATGCATCCCATAGCTTTTGTCATTGGAGGCCTCACTATCCGCTGGTATGGTATCATGATCGCTGTCTCGATCGCCATAAGTATCACCGTCATATACATCGAGTCACGACACCAGGGCCTCAACACCGATGACGTCTTGGACATGGCCATCGTCGCAGTTATCGGCGGCATTTTGGGGGCTCGTATCGGCTGGATCATGACGTCTCCGACTATCCTATGGTATTTCGCTCACCCCCTCCACATTCTTGCGATCTGGGAAGGAGGCCTCTCCTATTTTGGAGGCATCCTTGGCGGTGTCGTCTCTGCCAACTGGCTGATTCGGCGTCGCCGGATGAGATTCTGGCAGATGGCTGACATCGTGGCGCCCCTGCTTGCCCTGTCCTTCGGTATTGGCAAGATCGGTTGCTGGCTCAATGGCTGCTGCAACGGAACAGCCACGACATCGTGGCTAGGCGTCATCTTCACCAACCCCGTGTCCGAGTCCGATATTCTCAATCAGAAGGTCTGGCCGGCTCAGCTGTTCAACTCCGCTTCCGGCTTTCTCGTGTTTGCCATTCTGTTCTGGGTCGTCCGAAAACACAAACACTATGATGGCCAAGTCTTCATCTGGTATCTGTACCTCTATGGCGCCACGAGTTTCGTCGTAGAATTCTTCCGCTACATTCCCGTCCACATGCTCGGCTTGACCCCTAACCAGTGGACGGACATCACGATCATCATATTGGGGATCATCGCCTCAGTGATTCTCAGGCGCCGCCCGGTCCGTTCCACGTTCCCTGAAGAATCTGAGACACTCCCTGAGACGACGCAGAATAGCGAGGAGTCTGACGGTTGACACGACTCTCCACAATGCATTGCTTTTCAACGCTAACAAAGTGGGTACACTATAGCTATGACTAAGACACAATCGCAACACACCGAACACACATCACGACATCACGACATCATCCGCATTACTCCCCTTGGAGGTCTCGGGGAGATTGGCAAGAATATGACCGTCTATGAGGTCAATGACGACGCAGTAATTGTTGACGCGGGGTTCAAGTTCCCCGAATACGACATGCAGGGGATCGACTACGTCATTCCCAACATGGACTACCTCGACCAGATCAAGGACAAGATCCGCGGAATCCTTATCACTCATTCGCATATGGATCACATCGGAGCACTCGGCTACACGCTGGAGCATGTCCGCGCACCCATCTATGCCAGCAAGTTCGCCCTCGGAATCATCGATGACGTCATCCCTGGCCGGATGAAGCCCTACGAAACCAGGGCAGTGCAGGCAGGCGACCGCATCAGGATAGGCAACATGGATGTCGAGTTCGTTCGCGTCACCCATTCGGTGCCCGAGAGCATGGCCGTTGCTATCCGCACGACTGAGGGAATCATCCTTCACACGGGCGACTACAAGATCGATCAGACTCCAGTCGACGACAAGCCCATCGACCTTCAGAAGTTCAGCGCTCTTGGGCGCGAGGGGATACTCCTGCTTCTGTCTGACTCGACGAACGCCGAGGAGTCGGGCTTCGCGGGTTCAGAACGCGACCTGCGGTCGACATTCGACACCATTGTCCACGAATCCAAAGGCCGTATCATCTTCAGTACGTTCTCCAGCAACATCCACCGGATTCAACAAATCATGGATGCTGTAGCTCCTCAGGGTCGCAAGATCTTCGTGGACGGTCGGAGCATCATCAGCTCCGTCAAGGTAGCCCGCAAGGTCAAGATCATGGAGATGCCGGAAAACGTGTTCATCCAGCAAGATGAGATGGGAAACGTCCCCAAGGACAAGCTGCTTATTGTCACGACCGGAACTCAGGGCGAGCCCATGAGCGGTCTGTCACGTCTTGCTCGTGGCGAACACGACTTTGTGAAGATCACAAAAGGCGACACCGTGGTCTTGTCTGCCGATCCTATCCCCGGTAATGAGGAGATGGTGGCTCGGACGGTCGACAACCTGTTCCGCCGAGGCGCCAATGTGTTCTACCGCCGCGAGGACAAGGTTCACGTGTCCGGCCATGGCGCCCAAGGTGACCTCAAGCTGATGCTCTCACTGACGCGTCCCAAGTTCTTCGTGCCTGTTCACGGGGAGTATCGGCATCTTCTCTGGAACAAGCGCCTCGCCGAGAGCGTCGGCATTCCCGGCTCACATGTGTTCATCCTCGAAAACGGCCAGTGTTTCACTGTTGACAGCGAACACCTGACCGCCCTCAAGCGCATACCCGCCGAAGGGCTGCTGATCGACGGTCTCGCCTTGGGGTTGCCCGATAGTCCTATCCTCACCGACCGCGCGCGCCTGTCCAAGGACGGCATTCTCGTCTCAGTCGTGAGCATCGACCGCATGACAGGAAAGATCCTTGCCGGTCCGGAACTCGTGACGAAGGGTGTTGTGACCGACGACGACCAGATCCTGACCGACCTGACTCGCGAGATGAAGACCTACCTCGTAACCCATCGCAGCAAGGATGCAGGCACCACGCCTGATTTGCAGCTTGACTTACGCAAATTCCTGGCTAAATATATATACGACAAGACGCGCCGGCGGCCTATCGTCATCCCGGTCATTCTGGAGCGCTAGTCTCAAACCCTTCAGGCGGGGGTGGCGAAATGGCAGACGCGCTAGGTTCAGGTCCTAGTGATCGCAAGGTCGTGAGGGTTCAACTCCCTCTCCCCGCACCACTTGGCGAGAAGATACACTGATTCTTATGATGTTGGAGCACTGTCTTGACATTATGGGCCCCGAGAGGGGCCCTTGTGATTATCCGTCTGCTCCGGCCTCGTTGCCATCAGGCCAGTGCTGTCTATAATGGGAGTTACTATGAAAGATTACCGTCGCTCACGTTTCTTTTGCATTGCAGCCCTTGCCGTGGCTCTTGTCGTTGTGGCCATACCGTCAGCCCGAGGCGCCACGGCCACTGAGGTTCTCGTCGACAAATCATTCCACATCACGGTCCTGAGAACCGCATCTGGCACTCTCGTATTTCCGGACGCGACCGGAACCACTGGCGACAGTGCCACTCCTGTCGGCACATACAAGGTGACTGAGAAGCAAGCCAACCCGAGCTGGCACTGGGAAGGCAAGGTATACGCCCCTTACCTTCAAGATAAGGCAAATGGTCTGGGGGTTCGCTGGATCGGCATTTCGCTCCCATCGTACGGGTTGCACGGAACGGACGAGCCATTTAGCATCGGCAAGGACGTATCGCATGGGTGCGTACGCCACCAGAATGCCGACGTGACGAAAGCCTTCCCAATGATCCCGACAGGAACGCCGGTCAGTATCATTGAGACTCCAGTTCCTCAGCAGACCGAGGGCATGGTCACCGACTTCCTGGAGCTATACGATCTTCTCGCAGTCATGGGAGGCTCCCACTAGGAGCTGAAATCTTCGACGCCGACGAAGGAGGTGGGAGGCCGTGCGCTCGACAAGTAGCGGGTCTCCATTCTAATGGAGAAACTCTCGAAGCATCAGATAATTGTCCTGATCATGGCTGTTCTCGCCTTGGGAATGGGCGCCGGGTTGTTTGTCGGCTCGCGTCTCTACAAATCTGCACCCAAACCACTCCCACAGATTGTCGATAATCCGTCGACGACGGATATCGTACCTGCGGCTCCGGTTTCCATCAATGTGTATGTGACTGGTGCTGTCCTCCATGCAGCCGTATACGCGCTGCCGGAAGGCTCCATTGTCCGGGATGCAGTGGCGGCTGCGGGAGGGGCTACGAGCGACGCAGATCTCATTGCGGTCAACCTGGCAGCTCAACTGGACGATGGTGAACAAGTCACGGTCCCGGTAAAGTCAGCAGATGGTGCCAGCACCGTAGTGTCTTCCACATCGCCCTCTTCAAGCGTCCATGCACGAATCAGTATCAACCACGGAACACTGGCCGATCTCGATACGCTTCCTGGCATTGGGCCGGCGAAAGCGCAGGCCATTCTGGATTACCGGGCGCAACACGGCTTGTTCAAACGACTTGAAGACCTTCAGAACGTCAAGGGCATCGGCACCAAAACCTACGAAGACCTGAAATCCCTCATCACCCTTTAGCCGTCGTGATAAGACTGCGACTCGTCACGCTCGTAGCCCTGACGGTCGTAGCTGGGGCTCTGTCGGCTGGAACCAAAGGAGTCACGGCAATACTCGCCTTTGCTGTTCTGGCTAGTCTGGGCGTAGTCTATGTCGTACAAACTCGACATCCACGGCTCAATCTTATCCGCGTCGTGCTCGCACTCTCTCTCTTCTGGCCGTCGTTTGCCATGGCAAAGAGAGTTATTCAATCTTCTGCCTCGGGGCAGCTCAGTCTCGATACGTCAGTTGTCACTGGCACAGCTCTTACGCCTTCTGTTGCACGAAGTACCGGAGGCATGGGGTTTGAACTGTCAACAATGACGGCAAACGGCATCCCCCTCAGCCGCCCGGTGACCGTCCAGGTATTGATGCCCGATCGCCGCGCTGGTCCGACATTTGGTCAACAGATACGTGTCTCGGGGAAGATTGGCACAACCAACCCCGCTCTCAATCCGGGAGAGGAACGGCCCGGTCCGCCACCCCCGGCGCTGTTTCTCGGACAAGACATCCAGGCCCTTCCCAGCCACTCTCTTGCAGCACGGTGGGGTCGATTGACGGGACACGCACGAGACCTCATCGAACTCCGTGCGCGGCAGCTGTTGAGCTATAAGGCATTCGGATTTCTCGAAGAGCTCCTTCTTCATCGCAGACTCTTTGGAACAGTCGACCGCCATCTCTTCTCGATCACTGGTACCAGCCATCTGCTCGCCATTTCTGGTCTTCACCTCTCACTGGTTTTCGCCGTGATGTCGATGCTCCTTGGTCTGATGTTCTCTGAGAGAAGTATCGGCAAGACACTAGCTCCACTCGTCGCCACCTTCGTCTACCTGGCATTCATCGATTTCCCCCTGAGTGCCGATCGAGCATTCGTGATGCTGTGCGTTTTCACGGTGACCCGCATGTTCGGCGGACACACTGGCAGACTCGCATCGCTCTCCTGGGCCGCACTCATTCTCACGGTAATTGATCCTGCCTCCGTCTTCGACATCGGACTGCAGCTCTCGTTGGTTTCGGTAGCCGGTCTCTGTTTCATCGGCGAGCCTCTGTCCCATCTCGTTCGAGTCAGCGGCCGCTTTGCCCGAGGGCTCCTCTCATCCCTCTGTTCGACGACTGGAGCGTCTCTGCCCACGGCAGCGCTTGCCGTGTCAGCATTTCATGTCCTTGCCCCAGTTGCTCTTCTGGCAAACGTTGTGGCCATTCCCGCGGTCTCCCTGCTGCTGATAGGCCTCCTGGCATGGTCTGCGCTGCTCCTTACGATCCCATCACTCAGCGCACTGCTGGCACCAATCATCAACGGCGCCTCAAGTGTCCTGTTTGGCTGTCTTGAATTGCTCGCTCGTCTTCCCGGGTCACATCGCAACTTCCCTGCACCTTCACCATTGCTGCTCCTTTCCCTCGGGATTCTGTTCGGGGTCGTCATCCTGTCTGCAGACAACCGGCCAAGACTCAGTCAGCGCCACCACGCGGGAGTCCCCGTGGCTGTGGCGGCCATCCTGGTCTTACTCGTCTGGGTGTTCGGTGCTGTCCCGTTCGATACGCGTGTGACCTTCCCAGTCGTCGAACAGGGCAGCGTTATCCTTGTCCGCAGCCGAGACATTGGCACGTGGCTCTGTCTGTTCGATACAGACGGCAAAGCTGCCAACCGGGCGGCCCAAGCGCTCGCAGCACTCGGCGTGAACACGCTGGACGTCGTCGTAGTCGCTGGGACCCCTGCAGATGTCCCAGACCAACTTGATACATTGTTCGGACTCCTCACCCCGAGCCACGTGTACCTTCCCTCCCAATATTGCCGCACCCCTATTCCTGGACTCGATACTCGCTTTCAACAAACTATTGCATCGCTCGATACCGGTAAGATGGTCTCCGTCGAGGTGGGTGGCGCGACCATCCAGGCAGGAAACGCCAGTCAGTCTGGTCCATCAATGGCGCTCGTCACAGCCGCTCTTGTCGGAGCGGCAAGCCCCACGATGCTGCTTCCACCCAACTCTCCCGGATTTGCGTATGATACTTCTACCGGGACGGTTCAGGTTCTCACGACAGATTCGGCATCGAACCTGTCTCTCAATCAGACCGGCTGCATCTCTATATTCACCCGTGCCTCACGCTGCTGGGTTGCGCCCGACCCGAGACGTTGATACAATGAGCATATGACGAACCGAGTAGTGCTTGTCGATGGAAGTTCGATTCTGTACCGGGCTTTTTTTGCCATGCCCCATCTCAGCACCGCCACCGGCGTCCCCACCGGAGCGATTCTGGGAACCACGACGATGCTGCTGACCATCATCGAGGAGCTTCAACCACAGTACATGGGTGTCTTCTTTGACCGCAAGGCAGCGACCTATCGCCACGAGATGTTCGAAGAGTACAAGGCCAATCGAGAGGTCATGCCCGACGAACTCGTCAGCCAGCTCGTCAACCTCAAACAACTCATCCGTTCCCTGGGGATCGTCACGCGCGAAAAGGATGGGTTCGAAGCAGACGATTTCATCGGTATCTACAGCAAGGTCGCCAGCCAGGCGGGGGTCCCCTGCATCATCTATTCCGGGGACAACGATCTGCTCCAGTTGACAGATGGCAACACGTCAGTACGCATTACAGTCAAGGGAGTGAAGGAGATCAGAGAGTATACTCCTGCGGCAATTCTCGAGGAGTTCGGCCTCACAGCCCCCCAACTGATCGACGTGAAAGCACTCAAGGGGGATTCGTCCGACAACATCCCCGGGGTACGCGGCATCGGCGAGAAGACCGCCCTGAAACTGGTTCAGGAGTTCGGTTCAGTACAGGCATTGCTCGAGAATGGCGGCCCCGAACGCTACAGGACCCTGCTGGCCGAGAACCGGGATCTCGTCATGCGCAACCGCTCGCTGGTCACGATCCAGATGAACCTGGACGAACCGACCAGGATCGCTGATCTGGACCGCAGCACCCCCGATGTTGAGCTGAGCGCCCAGCTGTTCCAGATGTTGTCCTTTGCGACGCTGAGCCGGCGTGCATCGAAGGTCCTCGGCATGCCATCGCTTGCAGTGGCGCCGATACCGGACCATCGCGGCGATCTTTTCGACTCCGGCGCTCGCCCAGCAACGGCCACTTCGGTTCTTCCACAGGCGACGAATGTCGTCCATGACGACCGAACCGCTCTGGCGGTCGTGTCTGATATCGAAGGACAGGGGTTCACGGTGGCTCGTCGAACGAAGGACAACGCTTCCTCAACACACATCGACGCCATGTTCGGTTCTCTTCCCGAGGCCCTCCATTCAGACAGTGCGTCCATGACGTATGTCTACGACTACAAGAGACTCTGTCACACCCTTGCACCGTTTGGCCTGGCCGCTCCTGCTCCTATTCGTGACATCATGCTTGCACAGTACCTGCTGGATCCTGACCAGAAAGCCTGGGGTCTTGACCGCATCGGTGACGCATGGGGACTGGCTGGAGACACCTCGACTGCCGAGGGATTGGCCGACCTTGTCTATCATGTCTCCTACCCCATCGACGCGGCGCTCGAGGAATCGCATCTTATGAGTACCCTGAACGAAATGGAGATTCCGTTTGCAGCGGTGCTCGCAGACATGGAGATGGCAGGCATACGCACGGATACCGCTTACCTGCGAACCTTCGGAGCGAAGCTCGGCATTCGTATTGCTGAACTGGAGCGCCAGGCGTACGAGCTCGTCGGCACACACGACTACAGCCTTCAGTCTCCAAAACAGCTGGGCACACTCCTCTTCGACGTGCTGGGACTTGCTCCGACCAAGAAAACCAAGACAGGCTTGAGTACCGACGTCGAATCCCTGGAAGCAATCCAGAAGGAACACCCGGCGATTCCGCTTATCCTGGAACTCCGTCAGTTGACCAAGATCAAGGGAACCTATACAGATTCGCTGGTGCGATATGTCGCGCCGGACGGGAAGATTCATCCCACCTTCCTCCAGACCGGCACGTCGACGGGACGTATCAGCTGTATCGACCCCAACCTGCAGAACATCCCAGCCAGAACCGAGGTCGGGCGCGAAATCAGACAAGCATTCATACCCAGTCACGACGGCTGGGTCCTTGTCTCGGCAGACTACTCCCAGATCGACCTGAGGATGCTTGCGCATCTTTCTGCGGACGCGAACCTGTGCAATGCATTTGCCCAGGGCGAAGACATTCACCTGCACACGGCTTCGCAGGTCTTTGACGTTCCAGAATCAGCCGTGACTCCCGAGATGCGAAAGCGTGCCAAGACTATCAACTTCGGTATCATCTACGGCATCTCTCCATATGGTCTCTCACGACAGCTCGGCATCGGTGGCGAAGAGGCTCGACAATATATCGAACGCTACATGGAGCGGTTCCCCGGCATCCGGAACTACCGTGACCGTGTCGTCGAGGCAGCCCAGCGCGATGGCTATGTAAAGACGATTCTTGGACACCTGCGGAGAGTTCCGCACATCAACAGTCGCAACAACATGGAGCGACAGGAAGCCATTCGGCAAGGGTTCAACGCCGTCGTCCAAGGGAGCTCCGCCGACGTCATCAAGATGGCCATGATATCACTGAGCAAGGACCTTCAGCCTCTCAAGGCACGCATGGTCCTTCAGGTACACGACGAAATCGTCGTCGACACGCCACCCGACGAACTCGAACGTGTCCGCGGGATGATGCAGAGGTCCATGGAATCAGCGATACACCTTTCGATCCCCCTCGTGACTCACCTTTCTTGCGGCTCGAACCTGCGGGACCTCCAATGAGTATCGACGTTGGACTCACCGGCAACATTGCCTCTGGCAAGAGCATGATCTCCGGCATGTTACGGGAGTACGGAGCAGCAGTGCTGGACGCAGATTTAGTGGGCAAGAATGTCCTTGCCAACAACGTTGAAGGGGCGCTTGAGCAAGTGCGTTCTTCCTTTGGCGATGGTATCTTCGATGGAAAGCAACTCAATCGCCATCTCCTCGGCAATCTTGTCTTCGGACATCCCGATCTCCTGAAGGAACTCAACGATATCATGGTGCCCATTATGACAAGACTGGTCGCCAATGAGATCACAATCCTTCACCGAACATCAACCGTCGTGGTCCTGGACGCGGCGATTCTGATCGAGGCCAGCTGGCAGAACCTGGTCGATGAGATCTGGGTTGTGAAAGCATCGAAGAACGAACAACTGGAACGCCTCATGACGCGCGATCATCTTGCGCGCGACGAAGCCATCAGCCGTATTGAGGCACAGATGCCTCTGGCTCAGAAACTGGCGTACGCCGACGTCATCATCGACAACACGATGGACGTCGAGCAGACTCGAAAACAGGTGGAGATGCTTTGGAAAACGCGCTTACAGAACCGCTGAGTTACTCGAGGGTATCGACGTACAACGAGTGCCCCAGAAAATTCGAGCTCAAGTATATTCAGAAGATCCAGGAGCCTTCCCACTGGTATTTCAGCTATGGCAAGAGTATCCACGCAGTTCTCGAGAGACTGCTCTCATGCCACCTGGGAGAAGACGGGCAACTGTACGGGGATGATGCAGCTCTCTTCCCCACTTCTCTCTCCCAGCTTCTGGACGAGAACTGGTTGACAGAGGGGTATACCGACCCCAGTGATGAAGATAAGAAACGGCGTCAGGCCCTGCGTGTACTTACAGAATTCTTCCCGGTATTCCAGTCCACATGGACAGAGATGATCTACGTGGAGCACCTCATCAACACGCAGATCGATGGCATCCCGTTTACAGGCATTGTGGACCGAATCGACCAAATCAGCGACCGTGTGCTACGCATCGTCGACTACAAGTCCGCGAAACCGAGAGAAGCGTCAACACTGACATCTCATCGGTTCCAGGTGGCGCTGTATGCTTCGGCACTGGGTCAGCTGAAAGAGTTTGAGGGCAAGCGGTTCATCCTTCAGACCTACTATCTCCGCGAAAACCTCAAGGCGGAGATGGATGAGGGCGCAGAAAACTGTATTGCCAAGTCCCGAGAGGTTCTGGCAACAACCGCCCACCGGATTCTTCAGGGTGATTTTCGTGGAAAACGTGGCAGCAAGTGCTTTTCTTGCGACTACCGAGACGTCTGCCCTGTATTCCGCCGTATCTAGTTCTTACCTCTCTCTCAGATACCAAACGACCCCTGCCCACATGACGCATGGCAAGGGTCGTTTCACAAACTTCTGTCTCGATTTGTTGCTACATCTTCGACTTGAGCAAGTCGCCCAGCCGATGGATCCCTTCGGTGATGTGCTCTGGATCCACGGCCGAGAAGTTCAACCGCATATGGCAATTGTCATTCCGATGAGGATAGAAGGCAATGCCCACAACATATGCAACCTTGGCACTGATCGCCTCGCGGAACATCGCCGCAGTGTCGATGGCCTCCGGTACCTTTGCCCATACAAACAGACCGCCCTGAGGGTCAGTCCAACTGCTGCCGGCCGGGAAATACTGTTCAAGAGCGGCAATCATTGCATTCTTCTTCTTGGGATACTCGCGCCGAACGACGGCGACGTAATCATCCAGCCAGCCACGGCTGACAAACTCGTACGATATATATTGAGTCAAGGCCGGAGAACAAAGGTCCGCCGCCTGCTTTCCAACGATGATCTTGTTCATGATGTCTTCGCGGGCGACGATCCACCCCAGGCGAAGCCCAGGGAAACTGATCTTCGAGAACGTGCGGAGTGCTACGATACGATCCTTGCCGCCTAACGCCAGCAGCGAGGGAATTGACTCACCCTCAAAACGAATCTCCCCGTATGGATCGTCTTCGATAATGAGCAGATCATACGTGTGAGCCAGCTCAATCAGCTTCTTGCGCCGTTCCAGCGTCATGGTGACACCGGCAGGGTTGTGAAAGTTGGGCACCGTGTAGACGAACTTCGGGCGGATATGCGCCTTCTGCAGTTCCTTGAGCCTGTCCTCAAGAATATCCATCTGCATGCCGTCCTTGTCCAGCGGAACCGTGCAGAACTCAGCCTGCATGCTTGCACAGGCCTGGATTGCTCCGAGATAGGATGGCTCTTCTACAATGACGGTGTCGCCTGGGTTTACAAAAACCTGTGCCACCAGGCTGAGACCCTGCTGTGAAGCGGTGGAGATGATGACATTGTCCAGATCGATGCCGCTGACGCCTTCTTTCTCCATGCGATCCATGAGCAGAACACGCAACTTCTTGATACCCTCGGTAGATCCATACTGGAGTGCCTTCTTGCCGTATTCCCTGAGCGCAAACGTGCTTGCCTCAATAACTCGGTCGATGGGAAAGAAACGACCATCCGGCATGCCTCCTGCCAATGAGATGATTTCCGGACTGTCGACGAGTTTGAGGAGCTCCCGAATCTCGGATGGCCTAAAACCCAGTGCCCGTTCTGAGAACAACTCTTCTGCGTTCAACGACATCGATATGCCTCCGCATTGTGATGATTTTTCGGCAAGTGTCCATTGCACAGAACATACGAGACTACTTACCAATGAAGTATACCCCTATTAGGTACAACGAAAAGCCCGCCGTAGAGGCGGGCGTCGAGTGTCAATTAGACTGGTGAGTCTGATCTAGAGACCGATTTCGGCAGCGATCTCCTTCATGGAACTCAGGCCGATCGCAACGAACTTGTACAAATCGAGTCCCATCTCCTGACAGGCAAGCATCTGATCCCGGTTTGCTCCAGCAGCAAAACGCTTCTCCTTGAAGCGAACCATGACAAAGTCAGTATCAAGGAGCGCAAGTTTCTTCTCCGGTCGAATGAGAGCGCACGCGACAATGAGGCCAGACAATGGGTCCGCAGCGTACAATGCCTTGTCCATCATGCTCTTACGCGTCAGGCCATGCAGCGCGTTATGGACGCGCACCGCATAGCAGATGTCCTCAGACACTCCCATCAGATGCAGTTGCTCTGATCCGATAATACTGTGCAGGTTTGGCTTGTCCTTGGTCTCGGTATAATCGATGTCATGGACGAGGCCTGCCAAGCCCCACTTCTCGACGTCCTCATGGAAGTGCACTGCAAGGCCACGCATAATAGCCTCGACGGCGAGCATGTGGTTGATCAGATTTCGCGAAGGTGTCCTCTCGACGATGATCTGATACAGGTCCTCACGGTCCATGGACTATGCTTCGGGCCCAGGGACGGACGGTTCGACTGGAGCTGCACTGTCGTCGGTCGTCCCAGACTGCTCGACATCCACGGCAGATTCGGAGGTCAGCTCTTCAGAGCTCATCTCCTTGGGACCCTGAGTGATTGCAAGTCTCTCTGTACGATTCTTCCCGACTGCAAACCAAGCGGTCAGTCCCAGCGTCAGCAAGAACGCGTAGTTCACGGTAGTAAACAGGATGACGAGAGCCACGTTCACCCATGCCGCCATCTGGAAGGTGGGATGGGATGCTGCGTAGTTGCTGACATAGAAGGAAATGAAGCTGCCCAATAGCCACTGCATGGTATAGTAGGCGGCTACCAGCGCGGTCGTAAGCAGGAGGAACAGGCTCACTTTCCCTTCCTGAGAGCGCCTGTAGGAGATTGCCAGCACCAGCCCCGCTATCGACAGGACCACGTACCCAAGATTGAAGAAAAAGTCGGTACTGAAAATCGCACTGAATGGAATCATGATGCACCACCTTTGCCTTTAGATGTCTTCGGGGTTGCCTTCTTCGTGGAGGTCCCTTTCTTCGTTGTCGAAGCCATTGACTTCGTTGTCTTCGTTGTGGAGGCTCCTGCCTTCGCTGTTTGACCGGTTGGCCGTCTCCTCGCCCGTGGTCCCTTGTTCAGGAACTCGAACTCTACTCTACCCTTGTCTCCAAGCTTCAGGTAGGCCGAGAAAGGCCTGTTGTACTTCGACACGAAGTCCTCAATGAGCTCTGTCTTGCCCTTCTCGAGCAGGTTACGGGCCATGTCACGGTCAATAGTCTTGCCAGCATACACTTTCTTCATCTGGAAACGGCAGTCGGTTGTAGCGCACCGGTAGTGCTCCGCAGTCTCTACCACTGAACCCTGACACACGGGACAACGACCCAATGACTCCTCATTGACGACGGGTTCGGTAGCCGCAGAACTGCCGCCCGACCCCTCGGCAAACTCCCATTCCAGCTTGTTGTCGGGCTTGAGCAGAAGCCGCGCACTGAACTTGAACCCGCGCCTGCTCACGAATCCATCGAGCATCTCCGTCCTCTTCTCGGTCATAAGCTGCAAGGCCTCTTCACGACTGATGGGGCGTCTGAGAATCACCTTCGGAATGCTGAACTTGCAGTCCGTCTTCTTGCGGCCATGGTGTTCGCAGACATACGATGAAGGGTGCTCAAGCACGTTGCCGCCGCAGATGGGACATACACCCAGTGGTTCCGCCGACTCGATGCCGATCTGCGTGGGTGCTTCGTACCCCTTGATCTTCTCGATCATCTGACGCGTGAACGTCTCGATACGGTCCAGGAATTCCACGTTGTCCAATGACCCCTTCTCTATCTTGCGCAGACTCATTTCCCAGTCACCGGTAAGGTCCGGAGCCACAAGATCTGACAACTGGATCGCCTCAAGGAGATCAATCAGGTCAACACCACGCCTTGTGGCGACCAGGCTCCGAGCTTTCCGCTCGACAACGCCGGTCCGGATAAGCTTCTCAATGATCTCTGCACGTGTGGCAGGAGTCCCCAGGCCACGTTCTTTCATTGCCTCAGCCAGTTCCTCGTCATCAACGAATTTCCCCGCCGTCTCCATGGCAGCGATAATGGAGGCGTCCGTAAACCGCGGCGGAGCCTTGGTCAGCTTATGTTCGCTCTCAACCCTGAACGCCTGGACGCTCAACTTCTCCTTGAGGTCCGGCAAATCCTTGCTGTCGGCCTCACGTGGAGCGACCTCCAGCCATCCCGAGGTCTTTACGATTCTGCCGTCACTGCCAAATGTCTCACCCTCGACAACAGTCTCGACACGGGTAAGCATCAGAACGGCTTCAGGGTAGAACTGTTCGAGGAATCGGCGTACAACCAGGTCATAGACCACACTCTCGTCATGAGAGAGCGTGCTTCGGTCCAGCCGCGTGCCAGTCGGAATGATGGCGTAGTGATCGCTGACTTTCTCGTCGTTGAAGACGAAGGGCCGCATCTTCCACCCCTCGTGTTGCACGTGTTGCACGTACGAGGCATATTCCCCCGTCCCCAGGTCGCCGAGCACCGTGACGACTTCCTTGCGAAGTGCCTTGGGCAGATACTTGCTGTCTGTTCTCGGATACGTTATGGCGCGTTTCTCTTCATAGAGAGACTGTGCTGCCCTGAGCGTTCGGCTCGCGCTCAAACCGTTCAGGCCGTTTGCTTCTCGCTGCAGCAGTCCAAGATCATACAGGTACGGTACCTGCATACGGTTCTCTTTCTGAGCAACCGACGCAACCACCCCTTTGTGCCCTGAACACTTCTTTGCAATGGCTTCGGCGGCGGCTTGGTCGGCGAGTCTGCTCTCTGATCCCCGATGCCATAGCCCCGCATAAGTCGGTTCACCATGCGGCACGACCTTGAACTCGGCGTCGACCTCGAAATAGGGCACGGGGATGAATGCCTGGACTTCCTTCTCGCGCTTCGCGATGAGTCCCAGAACTGGTGTCTGCACGCGCCCCACCGTGACAAGCGACCCATTGCGCCTCGTCAGTCCCCGGGTGGCGTTGATGCCAACCAGCCAGTCTGCCTCAGAACGCGCCAGCGCCGCCCTGCCCAGGTCATCATATCCAGATTCGGGACGGATGCGCTTGAATCCATCACGGATACTTTCATCTGTGTAGGAGGATAGCCACAAGCGTGACGAAGGTTTCTTCCCCCCGGCCTGTGCATAGATGTTGCGGAAGATCAGCTCACCCTCGCGACCTGCATCGCACGCATTGATGACTTCGTCCACTTCCTTGGAGACGATCAGCTTCTTGAGTGCGTTGAAGCGCTCCTCGGCACCCTCGAGAACGGAGAACCTGAACGCCTCAGGGATGATCGGCAGGTAGGAAAGCAGCCATTGCTTGTACTTCTTATCATAGTCTTCGGGCTCTGCCAATCCAACAAGGTGGCCCACCGCCCACGAAACTATGTAGTGTTCGCCTTCGTAATAGTCACGGGTCTTCTTGCAGTGATCAATGACCGCGGCAAGTTGCTCGGCCACACTCGGCTTCTCTGCTATGACAAGCTTCTTCACGGCTACTCCTTGGATGCCTCGACAGTAACGGCCCTCATTATACACACAAAAGACCTCGGGCAAGTGCCTGAGGCTTCTCAGTCGACAAAGTCAAGTCGACAGCCACCTGGGACCGGCGTTGCCTGCCCGTGGCTCTTCTCGCCTTAGATGATCCCGAATAAGCAATTCCAGAAGCAGGAGGCTCGCTGTCAACGACAGAACTTCGTGAGAGCAGGTGAACGGCATGAAACAGCCGTGAGGGGTTGAAGACAAATTAAGACTGGTGCGCCCGACAGGACTTGAACCTGTAATCTACGGCTCCGGAGGCCATCGCCTTATCCAGTTGGGCCACGGGCGCGCACGTCGGCAAGTATAACAGAAAGGCCGGCCCTGTACAAGGTCGGCCTTTGGCTCAGCGCCTCACAAAACAGGTCTCAGAGCTCAGCTATTCCACTGTTACGCTCTTGGCCAGATTCCGTGGCTGGTCCACGTCCAGACCCTTGCCATCAGCCGTGTAGTACGCCAGCAGCTGAAGCGGCAATGAATAGACGACCGGAGAGAACAACTCTTCGACCGATGGCATCGGGATGAAGTCCGTGGCGATGTCCTGTGCTCTCTTGTCCTTCTTGTCGGCCAGTACCACCAGGGGTGAATCGCGCGCGATGGACTCTTGCAGATTCGAGTAGATCTTCTCGTACAGCACCCCCTGAGGAAGGATACCCACCACAGGGACATCTTCGTCCAGCAAGGCGATGGGGCCATGCTTGAGTTCTCCCGCAGCGTATCCCTCAGCGTGGATGTAACTGATCTCCTTCATCTTGAGCGCGCCCTCCAATGCTATGGGGTAGTTGACACCGCGCCCAACATAGATCATGTCGTGAACTTTGTAGAGCTTGCGTGCGATCGTCTCCATAATGCCTGCGTATTCGAGGACCTGTTCACACTTCTGGCTGAGACTGGACAACTGCGACGCGTAGTGCGCTGATGTCTCTGCATCGAGCGTTCCATTGCGCTGTCCAAAATTGAGAGCTATGAGATAGAAGGCGATGAGTTGGGCCATGAACGACTTCGTGGCTGCAACGCCGATCTCGAGACCCGCCTGAGTAACGAATGTCACATCTGACTCGCGTGAAACGGTACTCTCCGGTCGATTTGTGATGGCCACAACCTTGGCACCGAGACTACGTTGAAGCCGAAGCGCAGCAAGTGTGTCGATCGTTTCTCCTGACTGCGTGACAGCAATCCCCATCGTCCCTGGACGAACAATGGGTCGCTGGTAGCGATATTCACTACTGAAGCTCACCTCGGTCGGGATTCGTGCCATTTCCTCCAGAAGGTACTTGCCTACGCGCGATGCATGGTACGACGTCCCTGCCGCCACAATCGAGATACGGTCTGGAACCGGCTGGCTCTGGAATTCCTCAAGCTCGACGTGTCCACTGTCCATATCAATGCGGCCGTACAGCGTATCCCTGATAACGACCGGCTGTTCATGGATTTCCTTCAACATGAAATGCTTGTAACCCTGCTTCTCTGCAGCGGAAGCATTCCACTGAACGGTCATGGGTGTCCGATCGAAAGCATGTCCGTCTTCAAGCGAGTAGAAGGCATATCCCTGTTCATTGATTTCGACGACATCCCCATCGTGCAGCGGGATGATCCGGTGCGTGTACTCCAGAAGTGCCGGGGTATCCGAACCAAGGATCATCTCCCCGTCGCCAACGCCGAGCACCAGTGGAGATAATTTGCGGATTGCCACGATACGGCCAGGGAACGCTTTGGCCAGAACGAGAAATGCGAAGGCTCCATCGAGCTGCAAAGCAGTCTTCCGCGCTGCATCGAGCAGGTCCGCGCCAGCGTCGATCTGCTCCTCCATAAGATGAGAGATGACCTCGGTGTCGGTCTCGGAGACAAAGACGTGTCCTCTCTGAATCAAATCATCTCGGAGAACCTGGTAGTTCTCGATGATACCGTTGTGGATAACAGCAATCGTACCCTTGCAGTCCACGTGTGGATGAGCATTCCTGTCCTCAACCCTGCCGTGGGTGGCCCATCGTGTGTGTCCTATTCCGGTGGTGGCTGTATACTCGTTCCCCTTGATAGCCTCCTCGAGAGCCTTGAGCTTGCCACGTTTCTTGACAACAACCAGCTCTCCCTTTTCGAGAATGGCCATGCCCGCGGAGTCGTACCCTCGATACTCGAGCTTACGCAGACCCTCAATGATGACAGGGACTGCTTTACGCGGCCCAACGTACCCGATGATTCCACACATGTCACACCTCTCCTTGCCGACCAGCTGACAACAGGACACACTTTAGTCGGTATGCCAGCGCCATCAGGCGCTCAGTGTCCCTGCCCTCAAGAAAAATACGCACAAGGGGTTCTGTCCCCGAAGGTCGCACAACGAGTCTGGCAGCGTTGCCCAATTCTATGCGCACCGCTTCGACCGCAGCCACAAACTCCGGGTGTGAAGCAATAGACTTGTCTTTCACCCTGACATTCTCGGCAATCTGAGGATAGAGCTCGACCTCGTCGACAATCTCTGACAGGACGCGCCCAGTCCTGACAAGGTATCCCAGCACTGCCAGGGTGGTTGCCAGACCATCGCCCGTCACATTCTGGTACATGTTGATAATATGTCCTGACTCCTCACCGCCAAGCACGAAACCGCCCTCATTCAGACGGTCCAGAATGTAACGGTCTCCAACGTTTGTGCGTTCGAGCCTGATTCCATGAGGTTCCAGTGCTTTCTCCAGACCAAGATTGGTCAGGACTGTTCCGACGACCGTGTTTCCAGTGAGTCGACCCTCTTCCGCCAATCCCAGAGCAAGAACGTATAGCATGACATCCCCGGACACGCGGCGCCCGGTGTGGTCGACCATAATGACCCGGTCACCATCACCGTCGTGGGCAACGCCCAGATCCGCCTTCTCGGCGACCACCCGCGCCCCAACGGCGCCAGGATGTGTGGATCCGCAGTCCTTGTTGATCAGCTTGCCATCCTGGTCTGTGTTCATCTCGATTACCTGCGCACCGAGCTGTCGCAGGAGCGCAGGTGTCGTATAGCTTGTTGCCCCATGAGCGCCATCGACCACGATCCTGATCCCCTCGAGCGAGAGCCCTGGGTTATTCTGCCTGACGAAGTCCATGTATTCCTCGCGCGCATTCTCGACTCTGCGAGCGCCGCCCACTTCGTCGCCATGCACTCGCGAGGGATTGCCGAGTTCGACGAGGCCAAGGTTCGCCTCGATCGCTTCCTCGTCTGCGTCTGCCAGCTTGTGGCCGCCAGGACCAAAGAACTTGATCCCGTTGTACTCCGGAGGATTGTGTGACGCAGAGATCATGGCACCCGCCATGTACCGTGTCTCGCGAGCCAGAATGAGCGCGAGTCCAGGCGTCGGCAGGACTCCCAGGTAGTCCACGGAGACTCCTGTCTCCATAAAACCGGCACCAAGTGCCGCGGCAAGCATCTCCGACGAGATACGTGGATCCCATGCAATTGCGATAGTGCGATTTGTCTGCCGCGACAAACGTCCGTCAAAGTAAATCGATGCAGCCGCTCCCAGAAATAAGGCAAGCTTGGACGTGATTTGGGTATTCACGACACCCCGGACACCGTCCGTTCCGAATAGATTTCTTTTAGCCATGTCTTAACTATAGGTCGCTTGAGTCTGCACGCAAGATGCATGCTCTTATCCTGATGACTTTCTCTCAGTGAGGGCAAGAGCACACAAAAAGCCGAGGCCCTGAGCCTCGGCTAGTGGTAGGGCGATCTATCGTTTCCGTCAGTTCTGTGGTGGCAGGCTCTTGCGCGAGTGACGCTTCCTCAACCTGAGGACGATCCATGCGAGTGCCCAGATGAGAAGCCCATAGAACACCAGGAAGACGGCAGAGCCACCAAGCCACGTCCAGAAGGCAGCCAGTCCGTGCCCAAACCGGGCAAGGGACTGGACAAACGCTGATCCAAAACCTCGAGGTGCGACAAAGACCTCGGTCGTCTGGGCGAGCTGAGCGGTAACCGTGGCCAGCGACGTGGCATTGTCCATGTAGCGCTGTTGCCCCTCATACTGTTCGATCTGCGTGCGAACCGAACCCAGCTGTTCCTGAACTGCCAGCATGTCCTTGATGTTCGTGGCTTTCTTCAGGAACTCTACCAGCTGCGCTTCTTCTGCCCGAAGAACCTTGAGTCGCGCCTGGATATCTATGTATTGTGAGGTAACATCATCCGAACCACTGCTGCGGCTCGTAACGGTACCAAGTCCTGCAAGATCGTTCATGAGCTGAGTAGCTTTGGCCGCAGGCACACGCAACACGGCAGTCGCAAGCACCTGAGTGTCCGATTTCTGAAGCGACGACTGTGCCACGAAACCACCGTACTTGGCAACAAGGATCTCACAGTCGCTGAAAGCCTTTTCTGCGTCGACCACGTCAAGGCTGAGGCTGGCGTTGAAGATGATCTTCCGGTCTATCGCCGCTTGCTGATCGACTGTCGTCTTTGGAACCGGCGCCGACGATTCCGTACCAGAGGTCCCTGCGGGCAAGCCCTTCAGGACTCCATTGGATGTCTGCACGCCCGGCTCCGGCGAAACAGCACTACGCTTCGCACACCCAGTCACAGCAATGGCCGCGACAGCGACGACGAGAATCAGCACAAGAAATCGACGTACTCGCAGAGATTGAGTCATATGTGCCTCCCTATCCGGAATGGGCGCGTGGGCGCCAAGTGTTCATGGAATAAGACAGATGGACAACGATGAAGTGCCCAGGCTGGACGCCCAGGATGCCAGCGAACATCCTGCAACTGTACTGAGACCCGAGGGCTCCTGTCCCGTGAAACCATGTAGCGCCATCAGAGCCACGAATCCTCGGACCTCATCAGGCTGCAGCATCAGGGCGACCTCATGCCCTGGGACCGCAGTGTCGAGCTCGAGAGCAACGTCAGTATGCCTGGCTCTCAGCCACGTTGCCAGGAGCTGTCTTCGGGCAACATCGCCCTTAAGCATGACGCGAAAAGATGGCACTTGGCACGCAGTCGCAAGAGTTGGCACGTCTTCCGAGCCGACAAGTCCCTTTGGAGCAACGTTCGCAATGCCAAACAGCGGCTTCGGCGCGAGGAGTGCACTGCTTGATGTGGCAGGCAACAACGTAAGCTGCATGACGGCACCACCAACATATAACACGGCTACGATGGCGATCGCCATGATTGGCGAGAGTCCAAGCCATAGACCCTGGAGCAAGCGACGACGAGAGCGGCGCACATCAATGACAGCCGTGACTGAACTTGCCAGTGAGCGATCCATCGGGGCAAACAGCGCCACTACCTCGCTGCGCAGCTCTGCAGACAGCTCAAGAGGCTGCTCGTTGTCACTCATTGTCTGGTTAGCTGTTCTCATGTCATGTGTCATCACTTGTCACCATCCCTAAGACGCACTCGACGTCCCAAGGTTCCCGAAAGGAGTTCACGCAGTTGACCACGGGCGCGGAAGACTCTGCTCTTGACGGTTCCCACGGGAACTCCGAGCCTGAACGCAGCATCTTCATAGCTCAGCCCATCCAGATCGACGAGGGCAAAGGCCGCTCTGAACACGGGGTCGACCTTCTGTAGAGCGGCGTGAAGGGCGGACTTGACCTCTTCAACATCTGGACCATCGCTGGCAGTCTGGGGCGCCTCGACCGTCAGCAGGTCAGCTTGAGCGTCGCCAGAACTCACAGGATACTGGGACCGTTTGCGGGCAGCGTCGATGCCGGCATTGGTGGCAATGCGATAAAGGTACGACGAAAGCCGGGACTGCCCCCGGAACTTGGAGAGACTTCCGTACAGCTTCAGGAACGTATCCTGTGTCACGTCATAGGCCAGATCACGATCGAAAGTCACACGAACAGCCACCGAGAAAACGAACCCCTCGTAGTAGCGCACGATGGCCTCGTACAGCTCGGTTCGCCCCGCTACGACCTGATCGATAGTCTGTGCGAGCTTTGGCATGTCATCCATGCAGCCATTATACGAATCTGGGTCACTCTGCATAGGAATCGATGTCAGCCTGCTGCGGTGTGAGCACCAGTTTGACAGCTCTCAGCCTGCACATATAATAGATTTGTGCCGAAGTGGCGGAACTGGCAGACGCAGCAGACTCAAAATCTGCCGGGGTAACACCCGTGTGGGTTCAATTCCCTCCTTCGGCACCATTCCAGTGAAAGCAATTCTGCACATCCCCCTTGACAAAAATTCCATGGTTTACTATAATCACCGTAATAGTATTCTTAGTATTTCTAACATTAGGAGGCAAGCAATGGGGAGAGACAAACGAGAATCACAGCATTCATCGTATGACCTCAACCGGCTGCGCATCTACAACAGCCTCATGGGTCTTCTGCACCTTGGACAGGCAATCTTCATCGTCATTCTCGGCTGGGGGAAGGGACTGACAGTACCCATCACGACCGACTACCTCAAGGCGGGCGGGCCAGGAGGAATGCCAGTCCCTACTCCGGCAACGCTAGGCACCTTTCGACTGGGTCCGGCAATTGCCGTGTTTCTCCTGCTGTCGGCGATCGCCCACTTTGTGACCATCCTTCCCGGTGTGTTTGACTGGTACAAGGCAAACCTGTGGCATGGCATCAACTACATCCGATGGTATGAGTACGCATTGAGCTCGTCCGTCATGATCGTCATCATCGCCGAATTGTCCGGCATGTACGACCTTTCCAGCGCCATCATGATCTTCTTCCTCAATGCAGCCATGAACCTGTTCGGACTCATGATGGAACTGCACAACCAGACGACGGCGCGGACTAACTGGACATCGTTCATCTTCGGCTCGATCGTCGGCCTGGTCCCCTGGGTCGTCATCTGCATGTATTTCTTCAGTGCTGCAGCCAGCGCAACAGGGACAATCCCCACCTTCGTTTACTACATCCTTGGCACTATCTTCGTCTTCTTCAATTGCTTCGCCATCAACATGGTTCTGCAGTACCGGAAGGTTGGGAAGTGGCGCGACTACATCTTCGGCGAACGCGTGTATGTCCTGCTCTCACTCGTCGCCAAGTCAGCGCTTGCCTGGCAGATCTTCTTCGGTGCGGTGGCTCGCAAATAGACCGACACTCCACTCTCGCAATGTGATGAACGCCCAGGCATATGCCTGGGCGTTTTCCAATTCCAGCTTCACACGAAGGCTCAATCCAGAATTCGTCCCCGTTTCACCAAGTCGTCCGCGACCGAGCCCAGGCCAACCTCGCGCAGCCTCTCGGCGGTCGGCAGTCCGTTCTTGTCCCAGTGATATGCCTCGTAGTAGCCGTCCAGGAGCTCGTCGACCATCTCCTGATTCACGTGAGCGCCCTTTGTAGGTCCATCGGGCATCTCCTCATACATCTTGGCTGGTGGCTGGTCGTAGGCACGCCCAAATCCATCCACTTCGCGGGTCCAGAACGCTCGCGTCAGGTTCCATATCTTCTCACTGAAGGCGAACAGCTCCTCCGTGGTGTAGTGCTGTCCTGTGACCAGGTTCAACGCCGTGACGTAGTTCTTCCAGTCGACCTTCACCTCGAGCCATGGGAAGCGACAGACGCCAAAAACCTCCATCAGTGGGCGGAGGTGCTGAAGGTCGTACACAAGTTTGCCCTTGCCCTCGGTCGAATCCCTGCCCATATTGATGTCCTGGACGATCGCCCAGGCTCTCGTGTGCTGGGCTCCAATGTCCGACGTCATGAATGCCAGCATCATGGCCGGCGCAGCATGTGTGTCGTAGGCGGAATAGTCGAGCCCTTTTACGTGAACGACATACTTCTCAGTATCCCTGCCGATGATGCGTGCAGCAGTAAGGGCTCCTTCCGCAAATGTCGCTCCAATACCCTGTCGAGCAGCGATGAGCCTGAGGAATGCGCGTACAGCATCCACGTTTCCCCAAGTCATCTCGAGGCCACCGAAATCCTCCTTTGTCAGGATTCCCCGTTGATACAGTTCCATCGCAAAGGCTACTGCCGATCCAGAAGAGATAGAGTCCATGCCGAGATTGTCGACATCGGCGTTCAGCACGGCAATTTCCTCGATGCTGTCCATGCTGAGGTTGGAACCCATCAGGCCGATCGTTTCGTACTCGGGACCCTCGACGTGGACATCGTACTTCTTCGAATAGGTGTAGGTGGAACAGCCAAGAGGACACGCGTAGCAGCCCTTGTCGCGTACATATATCTGCTCTCGCATGTACTTGCCATTGATACGGTCCTTCTTGGGGTACTGTGCATGCTGGAAGTTGTCGACAGGGATGACGCCGACGCTGTCACACCAGTCGGTGATATCCGTCGTGCCATACTTGGAGAAGGTCGGGAAGAACGCCGTATTCTTGATGTAGTCGATGACAGAGGTCGTGTGTTTCTGAAGGCCTTCGATGTCGGCGACCGGGATTGGCTTCGTTCCACGCACAGCGATTGCCTTGAGCTTCTTCGAGCCCAAGACCGCCGCGATCCCTCCCCGGCCGGCCTGACGTCCCACATCATGTGTAATGCATGCGAACCTCACCAGATTCTCGCCGGCAGGGCCAATAGTCGCAATCTGGAAGTCCTCCCCAAGATCGCGCTTCAGGGCATACTCTGTGTCGACGGAGCCCTTGCCCCAATAGCCGGAAGCGTCACGTATCTCCACCTTGTCATCTTCGATACAGAGGTATACCGGAGTCTCAGAAGCGCCCTCAAGGATGATCATGTCCAAGCCAGCGTACTTGAGCTCCGCCATGATCAGGCCGCCCATGTTGCTGTCGATGTAGCCTCCAGTCAGTGGAGACTTGGTGCCCCACACGATTTTTGCACTGGAAGGCCACAATGTACCCGATAGAGGTCCCGTCGCCACAAACACTTTGTTTGCGGCGCTGAGCGGATCTACGCCCGCAGGAAGTTCCTCATACATATACTTTGCGATCCAGGCACGACCTCCGAGCCAATCGTGAGCCAATTCGGGCGTCACGGGCTCTTGTTTGATCGACCTGGTGGTCAGGTCGACACGTAGAATAGAGCCACCATAGCCATTTATCATTGGCCCTCCTCCCAGGTCAGAGCTTGTGCCGCACAATTTGCCACACAGGCTCCACAAAGATTGCACATGTAGGGATGCGCACTGGCGGATGACCTGAAGATCGCTTGCTGCGGGCAGCTGTCTACACAAGCTCCGCAATCGATACACGTGGACTCGTCGATCACATAGGCTCCGTTTGCATCGACAGAAATCGCTTCAACCGGACATACAGACTGGCAGGCACCACACTGGTTGCAGAGATGAATCTCAAAATAGCCCTCTGGAAAACGGGGCACGATACCTATGTGAGCAGCCTTGTGTGTGTTGAGCTTGAAGTTCTGAGCCGAGCACGTGAGCTGACACAAACGGCATCCGGTACAACTCTCGGGCCTTACGACAATATGCCTCATGCGACCTCCTATCCTTGTCACGACAATATGATCCGCCCCCGATTATAGCAAGATGCTGTGGCAATGAAAGCAAGCGAGCTGCGCGCGTTGATTGCGGCCTCAATGGCGGTACAATAGGAAAGGACCAGTGGAGGCTGCACATGAGAACGCTTATCACTGACATTGCCTTCCTTATGACGGGCGATGCTATTCGGCAGGAACTTAAGGATGCGTATGTTGTCGTCGACGACAACATCATCACGGCCATTGGCACAGGGGCGCCAGTCCTCGATACCCCTGCAGACCGCACCATCTCGGGCGCACGCATGCTGATGATGCCGGGTTTTGTCAATACCCACCACCACCTCTACCAGACGCTGTTTCGGAACGTTCCCCAAGTCGAACATGCCAAGCTGTTCAACTGGTTGGCGTTCCTTTATGAACACTGGAAGTACATTGACGAAGAAGCTGTCTACACAAGCGCCCAGGTCGGCATCTGTGAAATGCTGAAGACTGGTGTCACGACGACGAGCGACCATCTCTATCTGTATCCGTATGGCAACAACGCCATCATCGACGCTGAGATACGGGCAGCTCGTGATATCGGCGTTCGGTTCCATCCCACGCGCGGCAGTATGTCACTGAGCAAGAAGGATGGGGGACTTCCTCCGGACAGCGTAGTACAGACGGATGAAGAGATCCTGGTGGAGTCCGAACGCGTCATCCACCAATATCACGACCGCGGTCGATACCCGATGACCCGCATTGCTCTTGCGCCATGCTCCCCTTTTTCGGTTACGACAGACCTGATGAAGCAGACGGCAGTTCTGGCGGAGAAAGAGGATGTGCTCCTCCACACGCATCTTGCCGAAACGCAGGATGAAGAAGAATTCTGTCTCCAGACATTTGGCTTCCGACCAGTCGACTACATGGAAGAGATCGGCTGGCTCACCCCTCGCTCGTGGTTTGCTCACGTCGTGTGGGCATCCGACGCCGACATCCATAAGCTGTCCGAGCACGAGTGCGGCATGGCCCATTGCCCGGCCAGCAATATGCGTCTCGGCTCCGGCATCGCTCCCGTGGCAGTCATGAAACAAACAAACATGCGCATCGGCATCGGCGTCGATGGCAGTTCCAGCAACGATACCAATTCGTTCATCGGTGAGGTGCGCCTGGCGATGCTGCTCCAGCGGGTGAGATACGGGGCCGACGCACTGACATCACGCGAAGCTCTGGCCATGGCGAGCATGGGCGGTGCCCGTGTGTTACGCATGGACTCAGACATCGGCAGCATCGAGGTCGGGAAGGCTGCCGACCTGATCATGTGGGACCTCGACACTCTCGAGTTCGCCGGCGGACTGCATGACCCCTTCACAGCACCGGTCATGTGCGACGCCAAACAGGTCAGCCTCAACATGGTCAATGGCAAGGTTCTCATCGAGAACGGCCAGTTCACGAACATTGACGTCCGGGCCCTGGTTGCCAGGCAGAATACGATAGCGGCGAACCTCATGGCACGCTAGTATGAGGCCGCGGACCAAGTCCGGCCGCTCTACAGCTTCTCTGGAGGTAGAGAAATGAAGACGCTTCAGCAGTTTCTGAACTACGCGAGGGAACACGAGATTGTTCAGGTCGACCTGAAATTCACGGACCTGTTCGGCGGCCTGCATCATGTGACGGTTCCCCTGTCCCGCGTCGACCAGGAATTCCTGACCCAGGGCGTTGCTTTCGACGGTTCCAGTATTCCCGGATTCGCGTCGGTTGAGCGCAGTGACATGCTCCTGCGTCTTGATCTGTCGACGGCATTCCTGGACCCATTTGCCAAAGTTCCTACCGCTGCAGTCTTCTGCGACATCCTTGAGCCCCACACCCATCGACGTTTCGCTCTCGACCCTCGATACATCGCGGAGCAGGCTGAAGCTTTGCTAAAATCTAAGGGCTATGCTGACACGGCCTGGTTTGCCCCCGAGTTCGAGTTCTATGTCTTCCAGAATGTCGATTTCAAGTCCTCGGAGACCACCTGTTTCTTCTCGATCGAAAGTGCGGAGACAGGAAGCACGGTGTCGCTCGACAACTCACAACTCCAGGGCTACGCCATCCGCCACGGACAAGGATACCATGCAGAGCAGCCACTCGACCGGCTCTTCGACTATCGAAGCACGCTCGTTCAGATGCTGGAGAATGTCGGGGTAACCGTCCGCTATCACCATCATGAGGCCGGGGAGACCGGCCAGATCGAGCTTGAGGTTATGCCCTGCACACCGCGCGCCATGGGCGACGCATCGCAGAAGATCAAGTACTTCGCCAAGAACCTTGCGCGCCAGATGGGAATGACGGCAACCTTCATGCCCAAACCGATTGCCGGTCAGGCTGGAACAGGAATGCACTTCCATCAATATTTGACCAGGAAAGGACAACCCACGTTCTACCAGAAGGGTGGAGAACCCTACGACCTCTCGCCGCTCGCCGTCCATTATATCGGCGGCATTCTCAATAACGCGTCGGCCCTTCTGGGCATCACAAACCCTTCTACGATAAGCTACAAGAGGCTCATTCCGGGATTCGAGGCCCCCATCCGCGCATTCTTCTCGCTGGGCAACCGCACCGCAGCGGTTCGCATTCCCATCTATGCAGATACGGCGCCAGAGAAGCGCATCGAATTCCGCCCCCCGGATGCTACAACCAATGTCTATCTTGCCATCAGCGCAATGCTTCTTGCCGGCCTCGACGGCATCGAGAAACAAACGGACCCGACAGCACTTCATCTCGGCCCATATACGGGCGATATCGAGAAGTTGTCCGAGAAAATTGTCCGCAAGATTCCGGTGCTTCCGACCTCTCTTTCCGAAGCCTTCGCAGCCCTGAGGCGTGGCAGCGATTTCCTGACGCGAGACGGTGTTTTCCCCCCTGCATTTGTTGAAGTGTTCTGCTCCTACAAAGAGAAGAACGAGGCAGAAGTACTCCGCCGCCTGCCTCATCCCAAGGAATTCGAGCTGTATTACGACTGCTGAGGAGACTGGATGCTCATAAAGCTCAAACTGCACGCCATAGTCGCCGATCAGATCGGAGACCTGCACGATGTACAGGTGCCGACCGGAACAGATGTCGCCGGTCTGCTTGCAGCATTGGGCATTGACCGCGACCGTGCAGGCTTCGTACTTGTCAACGGACAGCGTACGCCCTACAATACCGAACTGCACGAGGAAGATACCGTCTTTATCATCCCGTTCCTGGGAGGCGGTTGACCGGCCCTCGAGATAATTGACGCCACGTAGCGGCGTCACCAGGCTGTCGTTGATAGCGTTGAAGAAGTTTTTTCAATTCAGCGAAACAAGCGCGGAATAGTTATGGTATTGGACCACGACAGACCGGTGGAAGCGGGGACGGTTACATCCCAGCCGAGCGAAAAACAGAGGAAGAACTGCGGTCTATCCCTGTGCAGAAACGTTACTCAGCGAAGGACAACACGGTCCTGTTCGATGAGCAGTTTGATTGCTTCGATCCCAGTCGATATGAGCCGGTCCAGTATCGGATGATGGGATTCGTGTCCGCCCTCCGCAAACTGGTTGTTGACGATGAGCATGACGCCACCGGCACGCTTGTGAAGAATGCTCGATACCACAAACACCGTGGATGCCTCCATCTCCGAGCACACAGCTCCACCGGCAATCCAAGCCCTGCAACGAGCGTTCAACTGCTCGGCCAGTGGCTGGCGGTCAGGCTCAACCTCGCCGTAGAACGAGTCTTTCGATTGAGACACACCCAGGTGAAACACAAAACCCAGTTTTTCGGCTGCGGCTCTGAGTGCCAGCGTGACGTCGATGTTGGCGACTGCCGGAAATTCGATGGGCATGTACTGCCTGGTCGTCCCTTCGTCGCGGATCGCAGCTGTAACGATCGCCAGATCTCCAACGCCGATTCCCGGCTGCATTGCGCCTGACGTTCCGACGCGTATAAATGTCTCCGCACCGACCATCGCGAGTTCTTCGACTGCAATGGCGGTCGACGGGCCTCCGATTCCAGTCGACGTCACCGAGACTTTCTCGCCCAGGAGCGTTCCCGTATATGTGACATACTCCCTGTTCTGCGCAACCTTCACCGGGTCGTCGAACCACCTGGCGATGACTTCACAGCGACCGGGGTCACCGGGCAGCAGAACGTACCTGCCAACATCACCCCGCTTCACCTTGATGTGATACTTGTACTCATCATTGAACAACGTATGTGCCATATATAAGCCTCCCTTCTTTCCGCAGCGATCCGTCCTAGTGCAATCCCTGGAGTAATATCCTGATCCCAATACCAATAAGGACAAGGCCACCCACAATCTCGGCCTTGCCCTTGACCAGCTTTCCGATGCTGCAACCAAGCAGAGTGCCTGCCAGCGAGAACGCAAATGTCACCAGCCCAATAAGCAGGGCCGGCCACCAGATCGATACTCGCAGTACCGACAAACTCAGGCCAACCGCCAAAGCGTCGATACTTGTAGCGATGGCAAGGACCAGCATATCGCGCGTGCTGCGCCTCTCTGCCTCACACTCGTCCTCATGCTTTCCGCCACGTACAGCTTCGACAAGCATCTTGCCGCCGATGAAAACGAGAAGACCAAATGCAACCCAATGGCCGAAGCTCTGGATAAGGTCTCTGAGCGCGAGGCCCCCGAGCCAGCCCAACACGGGCATGAGCATCTGAAACCCACCAAACCACCAGCCTGGACGCAACGCATCGCGGAGCGTCACCCGCGTCATCCGGCACCCGTTCGCCACAGACACAGCGAACGCATCCATCGAAAGCCCTACCGCTATAACGAAAACAGTCCAGAAACCCATACGGCCTCCACGACAGGTGTGATATCAGGCGCATCACCAGAAACAACGATGATCACGGCTGTACGAGTGCATTGCATCGCGTAGCCAAGTATACCGGCAAGAGCCTGCTTTACAAGCCGGAACATTGATATAAACTCAGATTGCGAGTGAAAGCGGATCAGAGGCAACATAGTCAGGCATCGAGTAACGGTTCAGGAGGATCCTGATGAACATCTGGCTCAAGTACGGGGCATTGGTCGTGGCATCGTACCTGTGGGGTTCTGTTTGCTGGGGCCTTGTCCTCAGCTTCGTTGTCAAGCACGAAGATATTCGGCTGAAGGATAATCCCGGCCTTTCGGGGAGCGTCCGTCAATACGGTTGGGGCTATGGCCTTACTGTCGGGCTGCTCGACGTGATGAAGGGCTATCTGCTCAGCCTCGTCCTGCGTTCCATTGTCATCCCCTCTTGGGTCCTGATTGCCTCGTTCATGGCTGTCATCGTCGGGCACAACTGGCCAGTCTTCTTCCAGTTCAGAGGTGGAGGTGGTGTCGCGACAACCTTGGGAATCCTGCTACAGGGGTACCTGGTGGCGGTCCTGTGGGGACTCCCCTTTGCGGCTGTCGCTGGCGTTATCTGGAAGCTTGCCCCCCGTATCAAGGCCAAGATACACTTCTCTCCGTTCATCTCAGCGGTCGGGGCTGTCCCCATCGCCATCTGGATTGTCCTCCACAGGTCCTGGTACCCCGACTACGTCATCGTCGTCGCTCTTGCTGCCTCAGTCCTCATCAAGGGCAATCAGTTCCATACCAACGCGCAACGGTTCCGCACCTACGCGTACGGCATGCGCGACCGCTTCATGGACCACTATCGAGACAACAATCTGCCGCCAACAGCCTAGCGTCGGCGGCAGATACGCGAGAGAAGTCAGGGCCCCAGAAGGGGCCCTTGTTCTTATTGGCTCACGAGCGAGCATAAACCTCGGTTCCACCGATGAACGTGTGTTCAGTAACTCCTTCGGGCTCCCATGGCTGCGCTTTGAACAACGCCAGATCAGCAACAGACCCAGGACATATCTCGCCATACCCGTCCAGGCCAAGGATTCCGGCTGGAACGCTTGTGACGGACCCGAGAGCCTGTTCAGGAGAGATGCCCCGACCGACAAGAAGGCCCAGCGAGATCCGCAGGTACTTGGCGGGATAGTTGGGATGGCCCGCGATGATGGCCGTGCGCGTTCCACTCCCGAGGAGAGCAACGGCATTCTCAGGATGCAGGCGCTTTGCCTCATCCACGCTTCTCGACATGATAATAGGGCCGAACGCTATCGTTACATCTTTTTCCTTGAGTTGGTCGGCCACGCGGTCCGCATCAAATGCGCCAGTGATGACGTAGCGAAGGCCAAACTCCTCAGCAAGGCGCACGGCCGTCATGATGTCGTCTGCCCGCAACGCCTGGATGAACGCAACATCTTCACGGGCAAGTAGAGGAAGTAGAGCCTCGTACTTCATGTTATACTCTTTCTTCTTCTCCCGGTATTCGCGTGCCTTTGTGAGAATGTCCCGGATCAGGAACGCATTACCCATGCGCGTCATGGGCGTCCGTTTCTCACCGTGTGTCTGCTTCGGGTCGTTGCCCAGCGAGAACTTCATGCCGAACGGAGCCTTGATACACATGTCATTCGCGGTCGCGCCGACCATATGCACCACGGCACCCCTGCCTCCCACGACGTTGCTGCTGCCGGGCATGATCAGAGCCGTCGTCACGCCTCCCATGAGACTCTTCTCGAGGCTCGTGTCGTAGGGACTCAACCCGTCCATCGCCTGCATCTCCGGCATCACGGCATCCGTCGCTTCGTTCAGATCGTTCCCCTCGAACCCCAGCGATTCCTCTTTGAGACCAATACCGGAGTCGAGGTCGATGAGGCCGGGGGTCACCCATGCAACCGAATAGTCACAGCGCTCCCCAGGATGGCTCGACGTCTCCACCGAAATGACATGCGGTCCATCGACCGTAATGATTGTATCGTTCACGATTCCATGTCCATCAAACAGGTGCTGAGCAGCTATCCTGATCATGCGTTCACCTCCCACGCGAGCTTGCCGTTCACGAATGTCTTCTCTGCGACGCTGCTCGCTTTGAAGGGGTGGCCGTTCCAGACGACAAGATCCGCGTCCTTTCCCTTGGCGATACTGCCAATACGGTCCTCGAGCCCCAGGATCTTCGCCGGATTGATCGTAATGAACTCCAGCGCTTCCTGTTCTCCCGCCCCGCCCTCATACGCTGCGATAGCAGCCTCCAGCCGAAGAGACTCGATCGGAATCACCGGATGGTCCGTCATGATGGCAGTCAACACGCCTGCCTCATGGAGAAGATGTGGTGTGTTGAACGACGATGAAGCCGTTTCGACCTTTGGTGAAACATCGAGGAGCGGGCCCGTAATCACTGCCACGCCTGCCCTGGCAAGCTCATGGCGCACCCTGACACTGTCCGTCCCATGCTCGATGACCATGCGAATACCAAACTCGTCGCGGATGCGCACCATGGTGATCATGTCGTCGGCGCGATGTGAGTGCNNGCCGGCACGACGCTCCTTGTAATCACGTGCCTTTGACAACGCCTCGCGCAAGACCTTGGCAGTGCCCATTCGCGTGCTGGGAAGCTGGTTCTTGGTCTTGTACACACGCTTGGGGTTCTCTCCTGACGCAGTTTTCAGCCCAGCAGGGTTCTGCATCACCATTTCGTCGATACAGTGGCCGGCCGTCTTCATCGTGATGCTCTGGCCGCCAATAACATTGCCGCTGCCCGGACCCGTGAACACGGTCGTGATACCTCCCGACAGAGCATCAGCGAACCCGGAATCCCAGACATAGACTGCATCCAGAGCACGGCAGGCAGGCGTCGAAGGGTTCGTCATCTCGTTCTCATCTTCACCGATCTCGCCGACCTCAAGGTTACAGATGCCAAGATGCGTGTGGGCGTCGACAAAACCGGGCACGACATACTTCCCGGCGGCATCAATAACTGTGGCTCCAGCAACATCGGTGTGTTTCGCGAAGACCTCGGCAATCTTGCCGTCGTCGCCAAGCAGCACTGAACCACCCTCGATGACACCATCCGTGACGGTGAGGATCGTACCTCCGTGTATGAGAATCATACGGCTCCTTTCCTGAAGGGGCAAAGCAGCACCTCCTTCGGTCTTTTCTTCGGTAAGCGAATTATAGTTGCGCAACGAAAAACTGCAAGGACGCATAATATTCACGTGGAGTGGCGAGCCAAAACGCATATACTGGGCGCATAGTTGTGGCCTGCCGAGGAGGAACCAGTGAATATTACTGATGTGGCAATACTTGTTATCGATATGCAGCAGGACTTTCTGTCTCCGGCATCACCGCTGTTTGTTGCAGGTGGGCCCGCTATGGTACCGAATCTCCAGAGAGCACTGAAAGCTGCTCGGTCCGCCAATGCGTCGATCATCCATGCAACGCGCCGGCATCGGGCCACAGGCATAGACGTTGACCAGAGCCGGCGAACACTCTTCGCAGAGGTGGGAGGGTTTCTGGTTGCCGGAACTCCCGGAGCAGAGGAATTGCCTCAGCTTGCGCCCGCCTCCGGGGATTTCACTATCGTCAAGACCCGATGGTCGGCATTCTTCGCGACCGACCTTGACGCGCTCTTGCGCCGGCTCGGCACCCATAGATTGATCCTGACTGGCGTGCAGACTCCCAACTGCATCCGTGCGACAGCAAACGACGCTCTCTCGCTGGACTATGCAACGACCGTACTCTCAGATGCCACTGCGTCCCAGACGGACGAGATCCAGCTGTCCAACCTCAGAGACATGGCTGCCATGGGAGTGGAGATCATGACTGTCTCGCAGTTCGAGCTATCACTGGACCTCTAGCGCCCTCGCTGCCTCGGAATGCTGACAGCCGGCTCACCCAAGAGCCGGCTGTCTGGTTACACAACCTGGAATCCTGTCTATTGTTCTCGCTACCGCAGGTAGTCGATCGGATGCGAAGTTCCCTGCAGCAGAACGGTGGTTTCGGCTGGCGTCGTTCGTGCGACGACCTTTCCCTTGCTCAGCACAAATCGGGCAACAGATTGCCGTCGCAAAGCGTCCAGTTCGTCGAGAGCATCCAGAATGACCAGGTCAGCCGGTTTCCCCACTTCAATCCCGTAAGAGTCCTGAATGTGCAGCGTACGAGCTCCGGCATCCGTTACCATATGAAACACGGAGCGCATTTCTTCCCTTCCCGTCATCTGGGCGACATGCACTGCCATATGCGCCACGTCCAGCATGCTCCCGGTCCCCATTGGATACCAGGGGTCAAGAATGTCGTCATGACCAAGACTGACATTGATGCCCATGGCCGCCATCTCCTTGACCCGCGTCAGACCGCGTCGCTTGGGATATGTGTCGAAACGTCCCTGCAAGTGGATGTTCACCAGGGGATTCGCGACGAAGTTGATGCCACTCTTTGCGCAGAATCTCAGGAGTTTTGATGCATATGCCCCATTGTAGCTGTACATGGCCGTTGTGTGGCTTGCGGTAACCCGGTCGCGCATCCCCGTACGCAGAGCCAGAGCCGACATGACCTCGACAAAGCGAGATTGTTCATCGTCGATCTCGTCGCAGTGCACGTCGATCAGCTTCCCATACTTCTCAGCCAGCGCAAAGATGATCTTCAGAGACTCGACACCGTCCTCACGTGTCAATTCATAGTGAGGAATACCTCCGACAGCATCCGCACCAAGGCGCAAGGCCTCTTCGAGCAGGGCTGCTCCGCCCTCGAACCCGAAGATTCCGTCCTGCGGGAATGCCACCAGCTGAATGTCCACAAATGGCGCCATGACGCGCCTGACTTCGATCAGCGCCCGCAGGGCAGTCAACTTGGGGTCACAGATGTCCACATGCGACCGGATGTGCAGGATGCCATGCGAAACCTGCCACTCGATAGCCTTCGTGGCACGACGCACGACGTCCTCCTCGGTCAGCAGTGCCTTCCTCTCGGACCAGCGCTCGATCCCCTCGAACAGCGTGCCGCTCTCGTTCCAATGAGGCTCGCCAGCTGTGAGTGTCGTATCGAGGTGAACGTGCGACTCAACGAACGGCGGCGTCACAAAACATCCAGCCGCATCGATGGTTTCAGATGCGTCCGCAGACAGCCCGGGCTGAACGCTCTCAAACAGACCGTCCCGGACACCGATGTCCATCAGGGACTCATTCGCGCGGAGCCTCGCGTTGCGAACAATCAGATCAAGCATCATTCCCTCTCTCCGGCAACAGCCTCCGCCGCCATGCGTGGGTCATTGCTGATGACGGTCTCGACCTGTGAGGCTGCAAAATGGCGCACGAGCACGCTCAGGTCGACGGTCCATGGCGCAATTGCCAGACCAGCCTCATGTACTTCACGAATAAGCCCGTCGAATGTGTTGAGAACGTAAGGATGGATTGCGTTGGCGCCCTGCTCACGAGCAGCTGCCACCACATCTGGAGCCTTGATCAGCCACGGTGCGTACAGCAGTCCAGTCCGTGCTTTGGCGTCCAGTTTCCGGATGACTCCCATGCTCTGGATATTGAATGAAGAGTAGATGACATTCAACGAATACCTGCTTGCCAGTTCCAGCAAGCGTTCCTCCATCCCCTCGTACGCGATCTCCGAATTTTTGAGCTCGACGTTGAGCGTTGCCCGCGTCCTGTCAAAGACCTCGAAGACCTCCCGCATTGTAGGAATCGGCTCATGGTGCAGCGGTCCGGGAAACCGAACACCAGCGTCGAACTTACGGATCTCCTGCAGGGTCAAATCCTTCACCCAGCCATGACCGTCCGTGGTCCTGTCGACCTTCTCGTCATGGATGACAACCAGTTCTCCGTCCTTCGTCATCTGAACATCGCATTCGGCACCATCGACGCCGTGGTCCAGATCGTCGCGTATCAACGCAAACGAAGCCACCGTATTCTCAGGAGCCAATCGAGGCTCCCCTCTGTGTCCAAGTACCAACATGGCCAGGCCTCCTCATTCATGATCTAGAACAGCTCGACCGGCATCCAATGCGCGCCGGAGGCTACCCAATGATAGTCCGAAACAGGAGGCTGACAACATGATTCTCCAGGAGCGGAACAACGCCCAGATACTGGAAGGAGAGGATCCAAAACCTCAGGAATGGCCTCGAGACCGGGCACCGGCATGGACTTCGTTGACAACGGTCGCCATCTCCATATCCTGAGAGTACCCGGGAAAACGAAGCATCAGGACGTTTTCATCGAGAGAGAAAGGGAGGTTATCATGGGAACATTCATATCGCTCAAGACGGCAATCCCTGGACCGAAATCCATCGAGCTTGCCAAGAGGGAGGCCAAGGTCGTCGCTGCACCAATGTGTGACGCTCTGTCCCCTGCCTGGATCGCTGAGGGACATGGGGCACTGGTAACCGACGTCGACGGCAACACCTTTATTGACCTTACCGGTGGCTGGGGCTGCATGGCGGTCGGCCATTCGCATCCACGCGTAACCGCGGCTATCAAAGACCAAGCCGAGCACTTCCTGCACACAGATTTCACGTCCGTCCCATACGAGCCGTATGTCACCGTCTGCGAGAAGCTTGCAAAGCTGACCCCCGGTGACTTCGAGAAGTCGGTGGCATTGTTCAATAACGGCGCCGAAGCCATCGAGAACGCCGTCAAGATCTCACGCTATGTCACCGGCCGGACCGGCGTGGTCGTATTTGACCGTGCGTTCCATGGACGCACACTCCTCACGATGACTATGACGCACAAGGCAAAGCCCTACAAGGGTGGGTTTGGCCCCTTCGCACCAGACGTCTATCGCATGCCCTATGTCACCCCTTATCATCCCTCCATCAGGATCGAAGAGTGGGAAAAGCTTCTGACCACGTACGTCGACCCTTCGACGGTCGCATGTATCGTCGTCGAACCGGTTCAGGGTGAGGGTGGATTCCGCGTCCCGACTGATGGTTTCCTCGAGATGCTGCGCGAGGTCTCGAAGAAGTACGGCATCCTTCTCGTCGCCGACGAAATTCAGGCCGGCGTCGGCCGTACCGGCAAATTCTTCTCTATCGAGAACTGGAACGTCGTCCCCGATATCATCTGCACAGCCAAATCCCTGGCGGCCGGCATGCCGCTCTCAGCAGTCATCGCCCGCAAAGACATCATGGACAAACTGCCAGGCAGCAGCATCGGAGGCACTTATGTCGGCAATCCTGTTGCATGCCGCGCGGCCAGCGAAGTCATCGACATCATCGAAGACGAACACCTGCTTGACCGCGCTATTGCTCTTGGCAAACTCATTCGCAGCCACTGGGATGCCTGGAAGGAAAAGTACCAGATCATTGGCGATGTTCGTGGCATAGGCGCCATGCAGGCCATCGAGTTCGTCAAGGACCGCACCACACGGGAACCCGCTACTCAGTTGAACGGTGAGATCATCAAGGAATGCCTGCACAACGGTGTCCTCGTCGCCGGTTCAGGCATCTATGGCAACTGCATCCGCATGCTCGTCTCTCTCGAGATCACCGACGAGCAACTTGAAGAAGCCTTTGGCATCATGGAGACAGCTGTCGCCCGCGCCAACACATCGCGCTAGTTCGTCAGGTCTGTACCAGCTTTGATCGAAGCCGGAGCAATTGCTCCGGCTTCTCATTTGCGGAACTGTCAAGTCTACTGAGATCGCTTCTTGCGGGTGTCCGTCTCGATGATGATCGTGACCGGGCCGTCGTTCACCAGGCTGACTTCCATGTGCGCCCCGAAGACCCCATTCTGAACGTCGAATCCCTGGCTCCGCAGTCCTGTGCATACGTCCCGATAGATCTCATCTGCATATGGCCCTGGAGCCGCACCTGTGAAGCTGGGCCTGTTGCCGCGAGCCACATCTCCATAGAGCGTAAACTGACTAACGACCAGAAAGGATCCTTTGATGTCTGTCACCGAGCAGTTCATCAGACCGCCTGCGTCTGCGAAGATACGCAGGCCACTCAACTTGCGCACCATGAGCGCAGTGTCATCGGGACCATCGTCGGGAGCCACCCCCAACAGCACCAGCAACCCTGCTTCAATGTGCCCAACATCTTTGCCGTCCACGGTGACCGACGCACTGTTCACTCGTTGCACTACTGCCCGCATGTCTCACCTCTCAGTCGTTGCCAGTTATCGACTCATAGTAGCACGACCGGCCCGCAACGCGAATAGTACCGTCTCCGGTTGACACCCGGGGCCTTCCCGCTATACTTTCACTGTTCGTTTCCAAGACGTGGGGATATAGCTCAGCTGGGAGAGCGCCTGCATGGCATGCAGGAGGTCGGGGGTTCGAGCCCCCCTATCTCCACCACCCGACCACCATGACCCTTCTTTCTCGCTCTGGGACTGACTTCAGACCGAGTCAACTCACACTCATTTTCTGAGAACCGCCAGTGGATAACTATGTTAGTAACTCCCAGGTCGATGCGTTTC
>NZ_QXIW01000015.1 GCF_003570985.1 Candidatus Cryosericum hinesii | reverse complement strand
ACGATTTCAGGTGCAGCGTCGACAATGGTGGCGCGACCATCAACCATCACAATGTCGCTGCCAATAGTCAGGACGACAACCCTCTTCGGCACAACAGGCACGACATGGACCTTCACGATCGTCACGGCTCCGGCGTCGTTGATCTTAACTGTGACCGTCGTCGTCAGGCCGGCAGCGTGAGCAGAAACAGTGCCGGTTTCAGCTGCTCTGTATGTCAGAAGACCTTGTGCCGGCGCAACGCTGAAAACAGCAGCGACACGAAGTGTATCTGTCCAGACTGCCTGCGTCGTATAATCCAGGCTACCATACGCCGTACTCGCGCCAATAGCCCCAAACTGCTGCTGACCAGCTACCTTGAGGCGGGCAGGAACGAGACCCACGGCAAGCCTGGTGATCGTCTGCGGAGAAATAGGAATGACCACAAACGAACCGGTGTATATACCATGGCTGGCAGTGATCAGCACGACCCCTGAATCCCTCATTGCCGTCATCAATCCACCAGCATTGACAGTTACGACTGCTGGCAGGCTGGACGTCCATGTAGCAGTGACAATAGCGCCAGTGGGATCAACGGCGACCAGCTGAACAGTCTTGCCCATTTCAACTAAGACCGGCGAAGTCAGTCCACCAAGCGTGCGAATAGTGAGAGTAGCGGCGATGGCAGTCGTGCCGGTTGTAAGCTTCCTGCCATTGCCCACAGTGCCGGCGACCCTCTGTGTCAACATAATCGCTGAGGCGCTGGCATTGGTTGCGATAATGTTGGCGCCAGCCACTGCGTTTATGGCATCTATCAACCGAGTGGTAACCGTTGCGAGGGTGTCGCCCGCCACCACCGTATAGGATGCAGTGTGGGATGCTCCCGTAGTATCCTGCCATGTGGCGCTTGCCACGTTCCCGGCAGTAACGGCACCACCGAGCATCAAGAAAGCCACCGCTGGAACTTCTGCAACTGCCCAGACCATGGAGACATCAAGGACGTCGAGAGCATTCAGCCCTGCAGTAGTGGTGAATGCGATCGTGTGACTGCCGGCAATCTCCCAGGTCAGATCGGTGGAGAAGGTCGTGCCAACAGTTTTCTTGATAGCAGGACCAATGGCGCCGACAGCAGCGGTCGTCACATGAACCTGTGCCAGCGTTGTCGGGGTGTTGCAGGAGATGATCGTGCCGGCGCCATTGGTAGTCGCAGCAGCAACAGTAATGCTATCGCCGGGAACGAATGTGTAGCCCCCGCCAAAAGTGATCGACTGGTCCCCTGATGTGGCCCAGTCTGGATCGGTAGACGTCGCCACAGTAGCTCGAAGAACGCTGACATTGGGTGTTGCGCCAAACCTGCCGGCGCCTACCCTGGTCACATCTACGACAGCGTGAGTGCCGTCAGTGATACTTGCAACAGTACCAACAGCATCAACGGGCGTTGCACCCCTGGCATCAATGCCGCCGACAAAGTTGCCGGATGGCGTCACGGTGAGCGTCACATCTGCCCTTGCCGAACGGGCGCCGACGCCTGCGAACAGGCTGAGCACCATGACAAGAGCAACGAATACAGACAGGGATTTCTTCATCAGGTAATCTCCTTTGCGACATGGTCGAGTACTTCTTCCACCATGTAGTATACACAAAGTGTGCCAACCGTTTCACTGATGTCCTGTTTGCCTTTCCATGACGGGCGGATGCGGAAATGACGGAAGGCGGCGGGCAGGACGGATTAACTATCTTGTCGTCCTCGCGGATGCGGGGACCCATACGTCGTGGCAAAGATGGATTCCCACCTTCGTGGGAATGACAGAAAAGTCACTCCTTGTACGCGTCCTTCCGGTCGGCAACGCGGGTGACGAGTACACCGCCGGTGATCCGGGTGAAGACTGCGCGGTAGTTGCCCACGCGGACACGATAGAACATTCGCAGGTTGCCTTTCAGGTGCTCATACTTGCCAGCCTCTATCGCCTTTACGACCGCAGACCATACGCGGCGCCGGTCCTCGGACTTATCAAAAAGGTCTTCCAGGTCTTTCCTGACGCTCTCCTTCGCAGAGATGGTCATAGACGCGATATCAACTCATCAGAGGAGATGACGTTGTCTTTCGGATCAGCAAGGCGCTGCTCACTCATCTCGATGTCCTCGATATCCTCAAGGTACAAGTCGACAGCTTTCCTGATGACCCATGCCTTCGACCGTCCTGTATGGCGAGCAACTTCATCGACTCGTCTCTTCAAGTCCCCCTCGACGCGGAGAGAGATAACTTCTTCAATCGCCATGGTGTAGCCTCCCTTTGTTCGTTTCATACGTACGACACTGTATTACATGTGCAGCAAATGTCAAGAGGTAACAACTGCCTTTGAGATCCGCTGCTCAATAGACGAGGGTGGTACATCCGACAAGATGAAAGGATGGATTCCCTCCTTCGCGGGAATGACGGAGGGGACGGGAATGACGGACTAACTATCTTGTCATCCTCGCGGATGCGGGGACCCATATGTCGTGGCAAGACTGGATTCCCGTTCCCGACAGAAACATTCGGGAACTACACCCCTCGTATTGAACTAACATACTCAGGGGGAATGACGGAGGGAGGCGGGGACACGGTCCTTGCTTTGTCTCACCGTTGAACGTACCGCTTTGGCCGCAGTTTACGAGTTGACCCCAATCGAGTTGCACATGAATGATCCTGTTGTACAATACCTTAACTCAGTTAAGGTATGGTGCAGACGAGATGAATGATCCAGCTTCCTCACGCAAGCGGCTTTATGACATACTGGTAACACAGCAAGGGTACTTCACGACAGTGCAGGCTCACACCGCCGGCTACGACTCTGCACTATGCGCCTATCACGTACATCGGGGCGACTGGCAGAGGGAGGCCCGTGGTATCTATCGTCTGACGGACTATCCACCAACAGACCGTCCAGATCTCGTCCTGTGGAGCCTGTGGTCGCGCGACCGGTCAGGTCGGCCTCAGGGCACCTACTCCCATGCGACCGCACTGTCGGTCTATAACCTCTCTGACGTGAACCCGTCAAAACTGCACATGATGGTGTCTCCGACGTTTAGACGCCGGGGACTGCACCCCGGTATCCTCATTATCCACCGTGGACTGCTCATTGAATCCGATGTCGAACAGATGGAGGGGTACAGCGTCACACGCCCACTGCGGTCCCTGCGTGACCTGGCCGACTGCAGGATGCTGTCAGACGAGCTCCTGCTGGAAGCAGCCGTCCAAGCTGTACACCGAGGCCTCGTCGACCCCACCGAGCTCATGTCAACACCAGAGTGGGCACCGGTCATCTCCCTGACAGCTCAACTGCGACGAACCCTGAAGAAGTCATGAATCCGCAGTCCTATGGGTCTGGCAGCGCCTTTCGCATCGCTCTCGAAGCACGACTGAAAGATCGCGCAACTACCGAAGATATCGACCTGCAACGCCTGAGGCGACGAGTCGCGTTCGATCGATTCCTGTCACGCCTGGCCATACAGGATCACGAGCGATGGGCCCTGAAAGGAGGCTATGCACTGGAAATCGAGCTCGACATTGCCAGATCCACTCGCGACCTCGACCTCGTCCTCAGGACCTCGCCCGAAGATACGCCCGGATCTACTCCTGTTGATACAGCAATGGCCTTTCTCAGAACATCTGCCGCAATGGATGCACATGACTACTTCGCGTTTGCCGTAGGACACCCAATGATGGAGATGGAAGGGCTACCATACGGTGGAGCACGCTTCCCCATTGAGAGCAGGGTCGGAGGCAGACCGTTTCTGACATTTCATCTGGACGTAGCGATCGGGGATACCATTGTAATGCCTCTTCAGACCATTGTGCTCAAAGACTGGCTGGGTTTCGCGGGCGTTGCCGCTGCGATGGTACCCGTCCTTTCTCGAGAACAGCAGTTCGCCGAGAAATTGCACGCCTACGCGACGCCCAGAGACGTCGACCACCCCAACAGCCGCGTCAAGGATCTTGTGGACATGGTGCTACTGTTGAAGGACGGCACACTCGATCCGGCCCAGACTCTCGACACTCTCATCAGTGTTTTCCGCAGACGCGGACAACCCCGCCTTCCCATAGCGCTCGGTGCTCCGCCCAGCTCGTGGGCAACCCCTTTCGCTGCCATGGCCAGCGAATGCGGCATTTCGACAAATATGGAAGAGGCATGTGAAAACGTAGGGTCGTTCTACCTGCGAGTGCTTGGCGAACTCCCGAAACGGTCAGTAGAAAGATCTTGATCTTGGAGCTAGAGGAATCAGCTGGTAAATAGGCAAGGGTGGTACATGGGTTCCCGCCTACGCCGAAAGCACCCCTCGCATTCGAAAGAAATGCTCGGGGGGGAATGACGGAGGGGGGCGGGAAGGAATGGATTCCCGCCTACGCGGGAACGACAGAATTGGTTTTCCGCTGCAGGACGCGATGCACCGCGGCTTCGATGTCCGTGTGGCGACAACCGAAGGCCGTCAGCAGTTCGTCGGGCGTGCCGGACTCGCCGAAGCGGTCCTTGATGCCGACGAACTCCATGGGCACGGGGCAGTCCTGGACGAGCACCTCGGCGACCGCAGAACCGAACCCACCCATGACCTGGTGCTCCTCTGCCGTGACGACGGCACTCGTCTCATGCGCCGCCTGCAACAGCAACTCGCGGTCGATGGGCTTGATGGTGTGGATGTCGAGGACGCGGGCATGGATGCCCTGTTTCTTCAGCTCCTCGTGGGCGAGCAGCGCCTCGTACACCATGTAGCCGGTCGCGGCGATCGTGACGTCATCGCCGTCCTCGAACGTGATGCCTTTGCCGATTTCGAACGGCGTGGTGTCGTCTGTGAGAATCGGCACCGACTCCCGACCCAGCCGGATGAACGCCGGGCCCTGCATGGCGGCGACCGCCAGCGTGGCCTTACGGGCTTCGTTCACATCGCATGGGTTGATGACGATCATGTGCGGCAGCATACGCATGGTGCCCAGGTCTTCCAGCGCCTGATGGGTCGCCCCGTCGGGACCAACACTGATGCCGCCGTGTGCGCCGACGATCTTCACGTTCAGCTCGCCATAAGCGACCGTNNAACGGGACCTTGCCCATCAGCGACAGCCCGCCGGCGATGCCGACCATGTCCGCCTCGGCGATGCCGCAGTCGATGAACCGGTCGGGGAACTCCTTCTTGAAGCGGTCACTGGTCGTGGATTTGGCGAGGTCGGCGTCGAGCACGAACACGCGCGGGTCTGTCCTCCCCAGGATCAGCAGGCCATCAGAGTAACCGAAGCGGGTCGCCTTGCCCTCGAGGGTGCCGCAAACGTCCTTGTGTGCAGTCGCCATGTCACTCACACTCCTGTGCGTCCAGTTCGCGGATGGCCTGGGCCAGCTCGTCCTGCGACGGCGCCTTGCCATGCCAGCCGACAACGTTCTCCATGAACGAGACGCCCTTGCCCTTGATGGTATGTGCAACGATGGCCGTGGGCTGCCCCTTGACCATTTTCGCCTCGTCCAGCGCGTTCACGCACTGCTCCATATTGTTGCCGTCGATGCTGATGACGTGCCAGTTGAACGCGCGCAGTTTGGCGCCGACGTCGTCGATGCACATGACCTCGGAACACTTGCCATCGATCTGCAGGCCGTTGTTGTCGATGACGGCACACAGGTTGTCCAGCTTGAAGTGTGCACCCGCCATCAGTGCCTCCCAGATCTGGCCCTCCTGTAATTCGCCGTCGCCCGTAAGGCAGTAAGCGCGGACCGGCAGCTTGTCGTACCGGGCGGCATATGCTGCACCAACGGCGATGGAGAGCCCCTGGCCAAGCGAGCCACCCGACGTCTCGACACCGGGCGGGCTCCCCTTCTTGGGGTGCCCCTGGAGGCGTGAGCCGAGCTTGCGCAACGTCATGAGCTCTTCCCTGGGGAAGAAGCCCTTGTAGGCAAGCAATGTGTACAGCAGTGGCGCGATGTGCCCCTTGGACCAGAAGATGCGGTCACGGTTCGGGTCGGTGGGCGTGGCAAGGTTGGCCACTCGGAAGTACAGGGCCGTCATGATGTCGGCGGCGGAGAGGGAACCCCCGGGGTGTCCGGAGCCGGCCGCCGTGATGGAGCGCAGCGTGTCCTTGCGGATCTCGGTCGCAAGATGCTTCAGCTCCTGGATCGTCAGCAGTGTTTCCATGGTTGCTTGTTCGCTCCTACTTCAGTTCGGCCAAGGCTGTGCGGATACGGCCGAGCGCTATAGCGATGTTCTCGCGCGACGTAGCGTAGGAAAAGCGGAGGTAGCCCTCGCCAAACGAGCCGAAGCTGCTTCCCGCCAGGCAGGCGACGCCGGCGTTGTACAGCAGATGATCAGCGATCTCCTGGGATGAGCGGTTAAAGCTCTTGACGTTGGGGAAGACATAAAAGGCACCATGCGGCCTGCGGCAGGTGACACCGGGGATGGCGTTGAGTCCGTCGACGATGATCTCCCGACGGGCCAGAAACTCTTGTCGCATCGTTTCCACATCATCCTGCGGGCCGGTCAGGGCCTCGATCCCGGCAATCTGGGTGAACGTGGCGGTACACGACGCCGTGTTGGCGACGACCTTGGCCATCCACTCGATGAGTTCACGCGGGCCGGCTGCGTAGCCAAGGCGCCACCCGGTCATGGCGTAGGTCTTGGACATACCGTCCATGATGATCGTGCGTTCCTTCATGCCGGGGAGCGAGGCGATGGAAAAGTGCTCGCCCTCAAACACCAGACGCGAGTAGATCTCGTCCGACAGGACATAGAAGTCGTACTTCTTNNGGGTTCGCGGGCGAGTTGATGACGACAAGCTTCGTGCGCGGCGAGACCAGCTTGACAAAGGTGTCGCGGTCGAAGCCGAAGTCCTTCTCCTCAAGGATAGGGAGAGGAATGGCCTTGGCGCCGGACATGTTGATACAGGACTCGTAGACGGGATACGTGGGATTGGGGTAGATTGCCTCATCGCCGTCCTCGAGCAGGGTCATGCACGCCGAGTAGAGGATATCCTTGGCGCCGGGGGTGACCAGCACTTCTTCGGCCGTGACCGGAAGGCCACGGGTCCTGCTGATGTACTCGGCGATCGCCTTGCGGAAGTCCATCCGACCCATGGTAGGTGCGTAGTGCGTATAGTTCTCCTCGATCGCCCGCATACCGGCCTGCTTGATGTTTTCGGGGGTATTGAAGTCGGGTTCGCCAATCTGCATATAGATCATGCTCTTGCCCTGACGTTCCAGTTCCTGTGCCTTGGCCATGACGACGAAGGCTCCTTCGCCGCCGGCCCTCTGCACACGTTTCGTTACATTCAGCATGTCCTGTACCTCCCTGCAGATTATTCAGCGCTCACGCGCGATGGTGTGCCTGTCTACTTGTCGTGTTTGTGTCCGGCGTTGGGCTGCATGAACGGCCGCTTGACCACGACACCTGACTCAGCCTTTCCACGAATCGGGATATAGACCGTATCGCCAACCTTGACGGCGTCCTTCTCGACCATGCACAGGGCATAGGAGCCACCCAGGGTCGGACAGTAGTTGCCGCTAGTCACGTAGCCGATCTTGACGGGCGCTGCCGTATCACCTGCCATGCAGTCGAACCCGTTGCGCGGGATGGCCCTGCTGTTCATCTTCACGCCGATCCACTTGCGCGGGACACCCTTCTCTTTCATGGCCAGCAGTGCGGACTTGCCCACAAAGTCATGGTCCCAGCTGATCACGAAGTTCTGCCCGGATTCGAGCGGCGCTATCGTGTCGTCAAGGTCATGGCCATATAACCAGTAGCACACCTCGAAGCGCAGCGTATCACGCGCGCCCAGTCCGTTGGGGACCAGGCCGAACGGTTTGCCGGCGTCCAGGATGGCATTCCACAGATATGATGCTTCTGCAGGAGCGAAGTAGATCTCGTACCCGTCCTCGCCCGTGTAACCGGTGCGCGACACGATGCACTTGCGGCCGGCAACCGTGGTCTCCAGGAACTGGAAGTACTTCAGGCTCACGATGTCCGCGGGGGTCATGCCTTTCAGGATATCCTCGGCCTTTGGTCCCTGCAGCGCTATTTCGGCATACTTGGCCGTCGCTCCGGTGATGGTGATATCTCCCTGTTTGTGGTCCAGGACCCATGCAAGGTCCTTGTCGTAGTTGCCGGCGTTGACGACCAGCAGGAACTTCGTCGCACTGTACTTGTAGATGAAGAAGTCGTCGACGACCGTCCCTTCCGGATACAGGAACTCGGCGTACTTGATCTCGTACGGCTCGAGCAGGGCCGCGTTCCATGTGGAGACATAGCTCACGAATTTCTCGGCATCCGGTCCCTCGACCTCGATCTCGCCCATGTGCGAGACATCAAACAGTCCCGCGGCCGTGCGGCAGGCCTTGTGCTCTTCGATGATGCTCGTGTACTGGATCGGCATCTCGTAGCCCGCAAACTCGACCATCGTTGCCCCGAGCTTCACGTGTTCGTCGTACAGCGGCGTACGCAAGACGTTTGCCATGTTCTTCTCCTCTGCTTCGATTTGCTGGGGGACAGGCGCCCTCTGACGGGTCTGCCCCGGATAGTGCGCGCTAACTTTCCTGGAAGTACTTCTTCTTGAAGACCTTGGGAGCCTTGATAACTCCTCCTCCTGCTACGACGTACCGGACGAAGTTCTCCCCGAAACGATAGGGGATCTCCTTGTAGGTATCAATGTCGAGGACGAGCAGGTCAGCGTCCTTGCCCTCGCGCAGCGAACCGGTCTGCATGCCGCGACCCACAGCGGCGGCACCGTTGATGGTCGCTGCGACCAGGACTTCCTCGGCGGTCATCTTCATGTGCAGGCATCCCAGCGCCATGATGAGCAGCATGTTGGGACACATACAGGTCCCCGGATTGTAGTCTGTTGCAAGAGCGACCGGAACGCCATGTTCGATGAACGCACGCGCGTCCGCAAACTTCGTACGTCCCAGCGAAAGCACGGTGCCCGGCATGAGTGTCGCAACAACACCCTCCTTCGCCAGGGCCTTCATGCCCTTCTCACTGGTCCAGACGAGGTGATCGGCACTGACACATCCCATCTCGGCTGCCAGCTCGGCGCCGTGGTCATCCGCCATCTCGTCGGCATGGAGCTTGCGCGGCATGTCATGGTCACGGGCAGCCGTCAAGATGACGCGAGCCTCTTCGATCGTGAATGCTGACTCGTCCACAAACACGTCGACGAAGGTCGCCAGATGGTTCTCGTGCACCATGGGGACCATGTCCCTCGCGACGAGTTCCACGTATTTGTGGCGCCTGACAACGTATTCGGGGGGGACGACATGCGCTCCCAGAAGTGTGGCAACGATGAGGATGTCGGTCTCAAGCGCGACTTCCTTGATGACGCGAAGGAGCTTGATTTCCTCCTCGGTGTTCAGCCCATAGCCGCTTTTGATCTCCGCTGTGGTCGACCCATAGCGCGACAGCTTGAAGATGTTGCGCTTGAGCGCATCCCGCAGTTTCTCTTCACTGGCCATGCGCGTGGCCCGGACCGTCTTCACGATGCCACCGCCCCCGGCCTGAACCTCGGCATACGTCTTGCCCTGCAGGCGCATGAGGAACTCATCCTCGCGCGTGCCGGCGAAGATGGCGTGGGTGTGAGAATCGACGAACCCAGGACAGACCACCTTGTTCTCGGCATCGATGATCATCGTCTGCGGGCCCACGATGTAGGAACCGCCGTCCTTGAGACCCACGTAGAGGATCTTCCTGTCCTTGACGGCGACCTCGCCACGTTTGATGATGCCCAGGTCAGCCACGGCAGGTGCAACGATCGGATCGTCCACCCCCTTCATTGTAAGCAGCTCACCAATATTCCGGATAACCAGGTCTGCAATGATCGGCTGTGCCATGACGTTCTCCTCCCGTGCTTTTGACACTACTCGTAGATTCGTGTTTCGACCAGGGCGTCCCTGCTCAACCCCGGCAACTGAAGATAGTAGGATGCCACGTCCATGAACGCCTGTGCCGGAGCCAGACCGATGAGTTCGCTGTTGACGATGCCGACGCCGTAGCGCGCGGCCTCCATCTTGACCAGCTCAAACACGCGGCACAGTGGCGTCGTGGCGAAGTTGAGGATGTTCATCGACACCTGCGCCCTCTGCTTGTCTTCGAGGAAGATACCCCTGGCCTGCACGTTCATGAGACCGCCCGACGACTCGCGCATGGTCTTCGCTATGCGGCTGGCGATTGTGACATCGCTGGTGTCCAGGTCAATGTTGTACGCAATCAGAAAGTTGCGCGCGCCCACGGCGACACATCCCGCAGTCGGATGACGTTCCGCAGGGCCAAAGTCCGGCTGCCATGCTGGGTCTTTAATCTTCTCCGCGAAGCCCTCGAACTCCCCTTCACGGATGGTAGGCAGCATGCGGCGCTGTGGTACCCTCGCAGACTCGGCATACAGGTACACGGGCACGTTCAGCTCCTGACCGATACGCTTGCCGACCTGCTCTGCAATCTCGCAGCATTCCGCCATCGTGACGCCGCCGACAGGAATGAACGGGATGACGTCCACGGCGCCCATACGAGGGTGCTCTCCGTGATGGTGCGTCAGATCGATGCTTGCAATTGCCGCTCTGGCTACGTCAAATGCTGCTTCGGCGACAGCCTGGGGCTCACCTGCCAACGTGATGACGGTCCGGTTGTGATTGGGGTCGGACGACAGGTCCAGCAGTCTCGCTCCCGGTCGTTCGATGACACCGGCAATAGTCTTGATCTTGTCTGCGTCCCTACCCTCACTGATGTTGGGAACACATTCTATGACCTTGTTCACGTCGCACTCCCGCTCATGTCAAAGGACCCTGAATACAGTGCATCATTAGTATATCGGTTTCACCGGGCACCGCAAGGAAATAAGGCCACTTGGAGCCTGCAATGCTGCGTCCACGTCTCACACCAGTTCTCCATGAAGGGTCTCGTCCCCTTGATAGACAAAGGCCCCGGCGGTTGCCCGCCGGGGCCTTCATCACTACCTGCTGTTTTCTGCTAGTGTCAGGATTCCCTGAATGTCAGGGTTTAAGCTTGATGGTAATGGCCACAGTGACCGTGCGAGCGGCAGGGACAGATCCATTCGGAAGCAGGCCGTCGACAGGGACGATGGCAGTCAGGACGTCTCCCACCTTGTGAATGGTGACAGCCGACGCACCGTCAGAGAAGAGCGGGATCGTCTTTGACGTGAGGACGATGGTACGGTCGAGTTTAACTGCGTTTGCCACCGTATGAGGGGTCGAAGCTTCAAGGATGTAGAGATACGCCCACTGGGTTGTAGGGACGTCCGGCCAGACAACACCTCCAGCCAGTCCGGTGACCTGTGAAGAGTTACCGATCTCACGGCCGAGCGTACGGTCGGCGATTGCGGTGAACTCTGAACGAAGGATATTGACGGTGGGCTTGTATGTCCCATCCGGATACCCGGTGATGTACCCGTTCTTCTGCATGGCTTCAATGTATCCAGCTGCCCAGTTGGTGACAGGGACGTCCGTGAAGGAAGAGGCCGTCAGGTTCTGGATCGGCGCGACCTTGAGCATCCGCAGGAGGGCTGCTGCTGCCTCAGCACGGGTGATGGGCGCATCAGGCCTGAACGTTCCTGAGGTGTCACCGATCATGATGCCTTCGTCTTTCATGGTCTGGATGTCTCCTGCTGCCCAGTGAGTCGCAGGGACGTCCGGGTAGGAAGGTGCGGTGTTGGACCAGCCGAGACCAAGAGCACGAGTCAGCGCTGCAGCGACTTCCGCCCTGGAGACGTTCTGGTCCGGCTTGAACGTCCCGTCCGGATAGCCGATGAAGAATGTCTGATGATACACCGTGTTGGTGGGTGCAGGAACTGGTGCAGGAACTGGTGCAGGAACTGGTGCAGGAACTGGTGCAGGAACTGGTGCAGGAACTGGTGCGGGCGCAGGAGCAGGAGTTGGCCTGGGAGTTGGCTCAGGAGCAGGAGCTACCACAGGAGCCGAAACGGTAGCGGCATCGAGCGTAACTGCGGTCTGTGCGAGCGCCCTGCCGTTCAGCGTTGCGCCGGTGTTCAGCACAATCGCTTTTAGATCCAATATATTTCCATTGAAGACAGACGTCGTTCCAAGTGTCGTTTGGCCGGCGACCTGCCAGAAGATGTTGCTGGCCTGTGCACCGCCGCTCAGATTAACATGGATACCGTTGCTCAAGTCGAGAGTTTGCGCTATCTGGAAAATCCAGACGTCATTTGCGCCGCCCGCGAGGGTGACATCCGTTGGTATGATAACACCGGTGCTCCATTTGTAGACGCCAGGGGCGAGGGTCATCCCACCAATATTGCCAGCACCCAGTTCGACAACAGGAGCAGGGGCCGTCACTCCGGCAGCAGCGGTGTAGGCTGTTTCCATGTCGCTGACAGCCGTGGTCATGTACGTTGGAGTAGGAGGATCATAGTCGGCTGCATATACATTTCCAGTCACTAGAGCCGATGTTGTAAATGTAGTCGGAGGAGCTACTAAGGCAAATCCGGTCATACCGGTCGCGGTGATTGGACTCACTCCAATATCTCCGGTCACGTGGGTAGTTCCAGTGGTTGAGATTCCTGATTTTGCCAGGATCGCGAAATTACCCGCCGTTCCAAGATTTACTGCTGCTGGACCGGCCGCCTTTGCCTCGGGTACTGGCGCGAAGACACCGGCGCACAGAGACAGGACGAGACATACTGCGATGAAAACTGGTAGAGCCTTTCTCATATCGTATTCCTCCCCTTTCGGATGAGCTGTCAGCGCCTATGACGGTGGCAGCGCCGTGGAACCCAGTCCACGCAAGCCTCGGATGAACGGAACGTGCAGGCGACTATCCAGTGTCGTCAGCTATGGAAGACCTGCCGCAGATTCCGGATAACTGAACCGAGATGGGCCCTGTAACGAACAGGAACACTCCACCAAACCTTCGATCCTTGCTTGTCATGCATTGACTCCTTTACGAAGCACGCGACGAAGCAGTTTCCGTTCAGCAGTTGAAAATACTCTATAACAAGTATGGAATCCGCAACAATAAAGTCAAGAGTCTCATGCGGGCGACGCGAAATCGCGTTCACATGCTGTCGCCTTCGATGCCCTTACCTCTCTACTATGATATCCCAGTTGGTGCCAAAAGGTTGCATCGCCTGGAATGAAAGTGGCCCCAGTCCATAGACCGGGGCCACGTTGCCGCGCGAGCAGCGCTAACGTTGAGCTCGCAGGACCTTGGGCGCCAGGAACTGCCCTGTCAGCGAATCGGGGTTGCGGGCGATCTCCTCAGGCGTACCGGTCGCGATGATACGTCCGCCCTTGTCACCGCCCTCGGGGCCCAGGTCAATGACCCAGTCGGCGTTCTTGATGACCTCCAGGTTGTGCTCGATGACGATGACCGTGTTACCCTTGTTGGTCAGCTCCTGGAGAACGCCCACGAGCTTCTCGACGTCGGCGAAGTGCAGGCCGGTCGTCGGCTCGTCGAGGATGTACAGGGTCTTTCCAGCCGTCCGCTTGCCCAGCTCGGAGGCTAGCTTGATGCGCTGAGCCTCGCCACCCGACAGGGTCACGGCGCTCTGGCCAAGACGGATATACCCGAGCCCGACGGCGTCCAGCAGCTTCAGCATGTGCTTGAGCCGCGCGTGCGCGTCGAAAAACTGAAGCGCTTCCTCGACCGACATCTCCAGCACGTCGGCGATGGACTTGCCCTTGTAGCGGACCTCCAGCGTCTCAGAGTTGAAGCGCGCACCGTGGCACACCTCGCAGGGCACATAGACGTCCGGCAGGAACTGCATCTCGACCTTGGTGAACCCGTTGCCCTCGCAGGCCTCACAGCGGCCGCCCTTCACGTTGAAGCTGAACCGGCCGGGCTGGTACCCGCGCACCTTCGCCTCGGGCATGCGCGCGAAGACCTCGCGGATGGGCGTGAACAGCCCCGTATAGGTGGCCGGGTTGCTGCGTGGTGTGCGCCCGATGGCCCCCTGGTCAACCACGATGACGCGGTCGATGTATCCGACACCCGTCAGCTTCTCATAGTGGCCGGGCTGATCCTTGGCGTGGTACAGCTCGCGTGCCAGCCCCTTGTACAGGCAGTCGTTGATCAGCGTGGACTTGCCGGAGCCGGAGACGCCCGTGATGCAGGTGAACATGTGCAGGGGGATGTCCGCGTCGATGTTCTTGAGATTGTGCTCCGTCGCGCCCGTGATGAGCAGGTGCTCGCCATTGGGCTTGCGCCTGGTCTTGGGCAGCGGGACGGACAGCTTGCCCGTCAGGTACTGCCCCGTCAGCGACGTCGGCTCGGCAATGATATCTGCCAGGCTGCCCGCAGCCACGATGCGCCCACCATGTTCGCCGGCCCCCGGGCCCACGTCGACAAGGTAGTCCGCGGTGCGAATGGTCTCCTCGTCGTGTTCCACGATGACCAGCGTGTTCCCCAGGTCGCGCAGTTCACGCAGGGTGCTCAGGAGGCGCTCGTTGTCACGCGGATGCAGGCCGATGGACGGTTCGTCCAGCACGTAGAGGACGCCGACCAGCTTGCTGCCCACCTGTGTCGCGAGGCGCAGCCGCTGTGCTTCACCACCGGCGAGTGTCGCCGATGCGCGCGAGAGCGTCAGGTACCCGAGGCCCACGTCCAGGATGAACTTCAGTCGCTCGTTGATCTCCCGCAGGACCTGCTTGGCAATGGTACGCTGCGTCTCCGTCATGGTTCCCGGCAACTGCGCAACATACTGCGACGCCTGGTCGACTGACATGTCGGTGACCTCACTGATATTGAGACCGGCCAGCTTGACAGCCAGCGCCTCGGGCTTCAGGCGCCTGCCATGACAGGTCGGGCAGTCCTTCTGCAGCATGAAGCGCTCATACTCCTCCTTCATCGCATCCGAGGTCGTCTCTTCATACCGGCGTGCCAGCAGGTTGATGAGCCCTTCCCAGTGGAACTTGTAGACGTGGTCGAGCCCTGCGCCGTCCTCCCAGTGGACCGGGATGCGTTCCTTGTCGCCATGCAGGACGATTTCCATGGCGCCCGGCGGCAGGTCCCGAACCTTCTGGTCCGGGTCGTACCCGCGGAAGCGGAGCGCCTGCACGACAAAGTCCTTGCTGAAGGTCGACGCGGCAAGGAAGCCGGGGATCTGGATGGCTCCCTCAGCCAGCGACTTGTCGCGGTCGACGATCATGTCGATGTCCGGTTCCAGCTGAAAACCGAGACCCGTACACGTCGGGCACGCGCCGTAGGGCGAGTTGAACGAGAAGAGGCGCGGCTCGATCTCCTGGATGCTGTAGCCGCAGATGGGACAGGCGAAGGTGCTCGAGAAGAAGTCCAGCTTGCCCGTCGCCAGGTCCAGGACCTTGAGCACGCTGTTCCCTTCCTTGAGCGCCAGTTCCACCGAGTCGAACAGACGCGTGCGTTCGTCCGCGGTGACCAGCAGCTTGTCCACGATAAGCTCGATGGTGTGCTTGCGCTTCTTGTCGATGCTCGGGATGGGATCGTCGACGCTGTACTCCGTACCATCGACACGATAGTTCTCGAACCCCTTGCGCTGGACGTCCTCGATGAGCTTGCGGTACTCGCCCTTGCGTCCCTCCACCGCAGGCGCCAGCAGGGCGACGGTGCGCCCCTTGTACTCCGCCAGCACATGCTCGACGATCTCCTGGGGCGACTGCTTCGTGATGGGGATATTGTGGTTGGGACAGTATGGAACGCCGGCGCGCGCGAACAGCAAGCGCAGGTAATCATAAATCTCGGTCAGCGTGCCGACCGTCGACCGGGGGTTCTTGCTGGCCGACTTCTGGTCGATGGCAATGGCGGGCGACAGCCCTTCGATGAGGTCGACGTCCGGTTTCTGCATCAGGCCGATGAACTGCCGGGCATAGGCAGAGAGAGACTCGACATACCGGCGCTGCCCCTCGGCATACAGGGTGTCGAATGCCAGCGAGGACTTGCCCGAGCCGGAAACACCGGTGATGACGATGATCTTGTTGCGCGGGAGACGCACGCTCACGTCTTTCAGGTTGTGGACGCGCGCGCCCTTGATGAAAATACTTTCTTCAGCCATTCATCGACCTCTCATTTCGAATTGTGAATCCCATTGTACCAGGTACATTGGGCTTCACATTTGCGGGTGCAGGTTACTGTTTGTGGAAGACGACACGGTCAGCTTCGTAGTCGGCCAGGACCTTGTCGCCAGGCTTGACCTCGCCGGACAGCAGAGCATCGGCCAGGCGGTCTTCCAGAACCTTCTGGACCGTGCGCTTGAGCGGTCTTGCACCGTAAACCGGGTCGAAGCCGATGGTCACGAGATGTCTGCGCAGTTCCTCGGATACCGTCAGCTCGATGTCACGCTCACGCACCTTGGCCACGGTCTTGTCGATGACCAGGTTCAGGATCTCTGCCAGTTCAGCCTGTCCGAGCGGGTTGAAGACGACGACCTCATCCACCCGGTTCAGGAACTCGGGACGAAACACCGTCTTCATATGCTCCAGCACCACGGTGGTGACGCGCGAGTATTCCTCTTCGTATGCGAGCGTTCCGGGCGTTGCCTCGATGCGGCTGATGATGTCACTGCCGATGTTGCTGGTCATGATGATGACCGTGTTGCGGAAGTTGACCGTACGGCCCTTGCCGTCCGTCAGGCGCCCATCGTCCAGGACCTGCAGCAGGATGTCGAACACGTCGGAGTTGGCCTTCTCGATCTCGTCCAGCAGGACGACCGAGTACGGATGCCGGCGCACGGCCTCTGTCAACTGCCCGCCCTCTTCATAGCCTACGTAGCCGGGAGGGGCGCCGACGAGGCGGCTGACGCTGAATTTCTCCATGTATTCGCTCATGTCGATGCGGACCATGCGGTTTTCGTCGTCGAACAGCACTTCCGCCAAGGCTTTGGACAGTTCGGTCTTGCCGACGCCCGTGGGGCCCAGGAAGATGAAGCTCCCGATAGGTCGACTGGGGTCCGACATGCCCGCCCGCGACCGCTTGATGGCCGAGGCGACAGCATGGATTGCCTGCTCCTGGCCAATGACGCGCTTCGCAAGACGTTCCTCGAGGTTGACCAGCCTGGTCACCTCGGTCTCCATCATGCGGGACACGGGGATGCCGGTCCAGCGGCTGACGACCTGCGCGATCTCCTCTTCTGTCACCGACTGCTTGAGTTCGACTTCGCCCTTCTCCTGCGACTCGAGCTGGTCGTGCTGTGCCTCGACCTTCTTCTCCAGTTCGGGAATCGCGCCGTACTTGAGTTGTGCCGCGGTCTCGAGGTCTCCCTCGCGCGTCGCCTTCGTGAATGCGACTTTCTTCTCCTCGAGCTCCTTGCCGAGCCGTGCGGCTTCCTCGATGACGTCCTTCTGCTTGCGCCAGGACAGCTTCAACTGGTCCGCCTTCTCCTTCAGCTGGGCGATCTCCGCCTGGACGTCGGCACAGCGCTTCTTGGACTTGTCGTCGGTCTCGCAGACCAGCGACTTGCGTTCCATCTCCAGGATGATCAGTCTGCGGTCCAGTTCGTCAATCTCGACAGGCATGCTCTCGAGCTGCATCTTGACCATCGACGCCGCCTCGTCCATGAGGTCGATGGCCTTGTCGGGCAGGAAACGGTCGGTGATGTAACGCGCCGACAGCTTGGCCGCCATGACCAGGGCCCCATCCGCGATGCGCACGCCGTGGTGCGTCTCATACCGTTCCTTGAGGCCGCGCAGAATGGCGATCGTATCCTCGACCGACGGCTCGCCGATCAGGACCGGCTGGAACCGCCGCTGAAGCGCAGCATCCTTCTCGATGATCTTGCGGTACTCGTCGACCGTCGTAGCGCCGATCGTCCGCAGTTCACCCCTCGCGAGCGCTGGCTTCAGCATGTTGGAGGCATCCATGGCCCCCTCGGCCGCGCCCGCCCCGACGACCGTATGCAGTTCGTCGATGAACATGATGATGCGCCCATTGCTGGCTGTGACGGCCTTGAGCACGGACTTGAGCCGGTCCTCGAACTCCCCACGAAACTTGGCGCCCGCGATCATCGCGCCCAGGTCGAGTGCGAAGATGGCTTTGTCCTTGAGCCCCTCAGGGACGTCGCGCGCCACGATACGCTGCGCAAGGCCTTCAACGACCGCCGTCTTGCCGACGCCGGCATCACCGATGAGCACCGGGTTGTTCTTGGTCCGACGCATGAGGATCTGCATGACACGCCGGATCTCCTCGTCGCGGCCGATGACTGGGTCCAGCTTGCCCTGACGCGCCTGCTCCGTCAAGTCGCGGCCGTATTTCTTGAGTGCATCATACTTGTCTTCGGGCTCCTGGTCCGTCACGCGTTCCGTGCCGCGCACCTTCACCAGCGCGCTCAGGATGGCCTGCTTCGTCACGCCGGCCTGCTTCAGCAATGGTCCACATGAGCGGCTGTTCTCAGCCAGTGCGATAAGCAGGTGCTCGACGCTGATGTATTCGTCCTTGAGCGCCGTCATTTCCTCCTCAGCCTTGCGGATGACCGTGTTCAGGTCGTCTGAGATGACCAGTTGACCGACGGGAACGCTGCCCGAAACCCTGGGAAGCCGTTCGATTTCCTGTTCGACCTGTGACGATAGCGCTTCGACCGCAACGTTGAGATATGGGAAGAGGGAAGCCGCGAGCCCCTCCTTCTGATCGAGAATGGCTCGGAGCAGATGTAATGAATCGGTGGCCTGGTTGCCGTGGCCTTCGCTGAACCGCGCCGCCTGCTGCAATGCTTCAGCTGACTTTGTCGTAAACTTGTCGAGTGTCATATTGTCCGCCTCTGAGGCGTCCACCTCCCAATGAGTGAGTCTTGGACTGCTTTCAGTATACGGTGGGCTTGAACAAATACCAAGCACCCATATGATGAAAAAGCATTGCCGTCCGAACAAAACGCCCCTCGTATTGAGAAAACATACTCGGGGGCACGGAAGTTGTCCAGGACTGGACCAGCGGACGCTTACAACACACTTCAGAGGAGTCCATTATGGTGAGAAGAACGCAGCGCAGCGAGAATGACCAGCTGACCGGCCACAAGACCAGCAGCAGCGTCACTAGAGGGTTTGCCGAGGGAGTCAGGCGCAGCGAGTCCCATCCCGAGGAGTTCGTTATCGCCGAGGAAGTCCAGGAGGCTCTCCGCAAGGGAACACCCGTCGTTGCGCTCGAGTCTGCCATCATCACCCATGGCATGCCATACCCGATCAACCTCGAGCTGGCACAGGAGCTCGAAAGCATCGTCCGCAAGGGTGGAGCCATCCCCGCCACGACTGCCCTGGTCTCGGGCAAGATCCGCGTGGGCCTCTCCAAGTCTGAACTCGAGATGCTCGCCCGGGCCAAGTGGGTCAAGAAGATCGGACCGCGCGACATCCCCGTCGCCGTTGCCATGGGATTCAGCGGGGGCACGACCGTCGCTGCGTCGTTGCACATCGCCGACGCTGCAGGTATTCGCGTCTTTGTCACCGGCGGCATCGGGGGCGTGCACCGCGGCATGAGCGAGATCCTCGACATCTCACAGGACCTGCCCGTGATCGGGCGAGCTCGCTGCATCACCGTGTGCGCGGGTGCCAAGTCCATCCTCGACCTGCGGAACACCCTGGAGTACCTCGAGACGATGTCCGTCCTCGTCCTGGGCTACCAGACCGACACCCTGCCCGCCTTTTACGTGCGTGACTCCGGCATCCCGATCGAGTACCGCGTCGACAGCGCATCGGACATCGCAGCCATCGTGGAGGCACGCGACCGCCTGAACCTCGACACTGGGATCCTCGTCACGAACCCGATCGCCGAGTGCGACCAGGTCGACCCGGCAAAGCACGAGAAGGTGCTGCAGGCTGCGCTCAAGAAGGCTGCAGAAGAGAAGATCGAGGGCAAGGCGATGACACCATACATTCTTGCCTACATGCAGAAGAACCTGCCCGGCGTCATCGAGGCCAACATCGCCCTCATCAAGAGCAACGTCGCGCTGGGGACACAGATCGCCACCCTGTTGAAGCAACGTTGATCGCTGATCCCATGTTCTTCGTCACGGGCGACCTCAACATTGACGCCACAACTGTGGCGCCTATCCTGTCGCTTTCCGGAAAGGAAGCACAGGCGGATATCATGCTGTCCTGCGGAGGACAAGGAGGAAATGTCGCCTTCTTCCTGCGATGTCAGGGCCGGCCGGTACAGCTGTTCGGTACCTTGGGAACCGATGTCGCAGGAGACCTGTACGTGTCCCACGTGGCGCGCCTCGGCATCGCGTACGCCGGCAACCGCGCCGACACCCCGACAGGCATGGTCAGCGTCGTCCAGGAGGCCGGCTCGTACCACATGTACCGTCAGCGGGGTGCCAACGCAGCGGTGGATCCAGCCGCATTTGCACGCTTCGTGCGCAGTGCCTGCAAGACCGCTGGAGACTTCCTGTTCGTCTCAGGATACAGCCTGCTTGAAGAGAGTTGCCGGGCGGCACTCGGGGCGGTGCTGACAAGTTCGGTCCCCACACGACCGGTCGTCGTCATGGATCCCGCCAGCATCGACGCTATGAGCTCCATAGGCCGCGACGCAGTCCTTGCAGTGGCACGATTGTGCGATTACCTGCTGCCCAACGAAGAGGAAGCCTGCTGGCTCGCGCAGGAGGCAGATGCGAGGGAGGCAGCCCGGATACTCCACCGATCGACCGGGGCAACCATCGTGGTCAAGCTCGGCGCACGAGGCGCCCTGCTGTGCAGCGACGAAATCATCATCACGGCACCTGGCATCGCGCTCACGCCCGTCGACGTGACGGGGGCCGGAGACTCCTTCGCAGCCGCCTTTCTGTCTGCGCTTGCCTCGAAGTCAGATCCCGCGATTGCGCTTACTGCTGCCGTACGCTTCAGCGGCACCAAGGTGCACCTCCAGGGAACACAACCCGAAGAACTGCTGGGCTACAGTGGCTGACCCTCAGCGCTCGCCGGTCCTGCTGCACCAGAGCGGCGGCTGGAAATGATCCCCAGAGCCAACCCGGCCAGGATAACAGCGCCTCCCACAAGCTCGGCCGGACCGGGACGATCACCCAGCACCAGGAACGCCAGCAGGCTGCCAAGAATTGGCTCCCACAGCAGCATCAGGGCCACGAACTGCGATTGAAACGACTTGAGTGAAGCATTGATGAGGCCGTGGCCGACGGTCTGGCCCAGGATGGCGGTTACCGCGAGCCACAGGAACGATGTACCCGACAGCGGCAGAAGAGGCTTCCCGGCTACCACGCACGCGATGCCCGTCAGGACAGCGGCCCAGCCGAACGCGCCCACATTGTAGGAGAGGGGATCCATCTCCCGGGACGCTCTGCGCCCGACAATAAGGTACAGCGACGCCGCCAGCGCCCCGCCCAGGGCAAGCAGGTTTCCGAGGTTGGCACCCGTGCCGGACCGCAGCCCAATAAACACGCCGCCCGCGGTCACGACCCCGACAGCCACCCATAGCAGCGGGCTGGTATGTTCCCGAAACAGGACGAGGTCCAACACAGCCACAAACAGCGGGCTCATCGTGACGAATACCAGCGAGGACAACACCGAGGTCATCGACAGTGACGTCACCCACAGAGCGAAGTGCACAGCCAGGAGTGCGCCCGCCAGCATTGTAACAGGGGACAGATGTAGTTGTTGTAACAGTGTTACACTTCGGGACACAACCACCCCTCGTCTTGAACAGAAAGGCTCGGGGGGTCCCGTTTCTGTAACAGTGTTACACTTCGGGACAGGTCTATTACCGGCGAGCGTGTTACCCCTCCGCCACATCTGCAACGGAAGGAGCAGCAGCGTCGACAGCGCCAGCCGCCAGAACGTCGTTACAAGAGGATCGGTGCCCGCCAGCTTCATGTACGTCGACGTCCCCGACACGCCCAGGACTGCCAGAACCAGCCCTGCCCAGGCCCGGCCTCCGGGTCGACCTTCATTCTTCTGTTGCGTTGTTGCTCTCATGCTGTCCAGTATATGCCCTGCACGGTTCCTCTCAAAGGGCTGTCATGATGGCGGCCCTAATAGAATCGGAACCGAGCAGGGACTAGTCCTCCCAGTTGACGGTGATGGTACGGGTCTCCGCGTCCCAGCCCACCTGCAAACCGAGGTTCTCTGACACGAACCGCAGGGGGAGCATCGTACGGCTGGACGAGAGGACCGGGACAACTTTGCTGTTCTTCGGGTCAATGGCGAGGGACTTGCCATTCACGAGCGCTGTGCTCTTGCCGATGGTGAGGGTGATCGTTGTCCCGCGTGCCTTGAGGGTAACCTGACGGGTCTTCGCGTCCCAAACGATGGAGCCGCCTAGATGCTCCACGACGGCGCGCAGGGGAACGAGCGTGCGGTCTTCGACGATTGCAGCGGGAGCATCCAGCACGACTCTGGCGCTATCCACAGTCATGGTCTTGATGTCGATCGTGAGGACCATGGTGTGCCCGGAGACAGGATGCGGCAGAGGAGTATAGGTAGCAGTGACCGTCTTGCTGACGTCCATGGTGATAGTCACGGGATTCGTAGTGCCACTCAGATCACCAGACCATCCGGCAAAATGCCAGTCGGTAGCAGGGGTTGCCATCAGCTGGACAGAAGTCCCGTGGGTGTAGCTGGGCTGGTCGGGGGATTTGGCGACCGAGCCGGAACCAGACACGTTCGCAGTGAGGGTGTACCTGTGGATATTGATATTGATGGCGAAGCTTGCACTGACATTGACGTTCACCGTCACGTTGGTGTCAGTTCTTGTGGCGTTTCCGTTTCCATCACTCCATTGGACAAAATGGTAACCCGTGTTCGAAACAGCAGTCACCGCGCTTCCACTTGCTCCATAATTCACTGTCTGCGGAGACGCACCAGAAATACTGCCATTCGCACCTGCTGCATAGGTCAGGGTGTAGGTACTGATAGTGATGGGATTGATCGTGAAGGTGACTGCGATGGTATGATTTTCTGTCAGGTTCGTGAAGGTATACGAGGTGACTGCGCCCACGGAGACGCTGTCCACGAGGACGTCCAGGGCGTGGTAGCCGGTGCCGGGGTTGATGGTAAAGGACTGAGTGCCACCATAGCTGACGGATACGGAGCCGGATGGATCGATGGCACCGTTGGCACCTGCCGACGCCGTGATGGCAAACGTGTCCACTGCAAAGCTGGCGGTGGCATTGATATTCGCCGTCACGTTGGTGTCAGTTCTTGTGGCGTTTCCGTTTCCATCACTCCATTGGACAAAATGGTAACCCGTGTTCGGAACAGCAGTCACTGCGCTTCCACTTGCTCCATAATTCACTGTCTGCGGAGACGCACCAGAAATACTGCCATTCGCACCTGCTGTATAGGCCAGGGCGTACGTGTTGACAGGCGGGTCGTTTACCGCGGTAACGGTGATGGTGAACGTTTGAGGTGTGGATGTATCCACGCCGCCATTCGCTGTGCCGCCGTCGTCATGAATCTGGACAGTCACGATGGCAGAACCGTTCATGTTGAGTGCGGGGGTGTAGGTCAGGGTTCCGGTGGGGCTGACGGCAGGCTGGACAGCAAAGAGAGCGCTGTTGTCATTGGTGACGATGAAGTTGAGGGTCTGGCCGGATTCGTTGGAAGGACCAGCGCTAACGTTAGTAGCCCACCCGCTGACCGTTTGTACTCCACAGTCCTCCAGGACTGTCTGGTCAGCACCCTTCGTGAAGGACGGGACGTCGTTGATAGCCGTGACCGTTATGGTAAAGGTCTGGGGCACGGTTGTGAGAGCCGCACCGCCCCTCGTGGCATCGTCCGTAAGCGTGAGTGTCAGGGTCGCCGTGCCGTTCGCGGCAACGCCAGGGGTAAAGGTCAGTGTGCCGTTCACGGCAACGGCTGGCTGCACGCTAAATAGTGTGGTGTTGGTGTTGTTGGTGATCGTGAACGTCAGAACTTGCGGGGACTCGTTGACCGGACCGACACTCATGGCAGTGGCCCACCCGCTGACCGTTTGTGCTCCACAGTCCTCCAGGACTGTCTGGTCAGCACCCTTCGTGAAGGACGGGGCATCGTTGACGGGACCGACAGTAATGGTGAAGGTCTGTCGAGGAGATGTGTCCACGCCATTGTTCTCCTTGCTACCATTATCCCGGAGAAGGACAGTGACGGTTGCTGAACCGCTTTTGTTGAGAAGAGGGCTGTAGATCAGGGTACCAGTGTCGGAGTTCACCGCCGGCTGGAGGTTGAAGAGGTTGTTGTTGTCATTCATGACGACGAAGGCCAGAGTCTGAGAGGACTCGTTGGCAGGGCCGGCGGTCATGGACGTGGCCCAGCCAAGAACGACCTGGGAACCGCAGTCCTCAAGAACCGTCTGGTTCGCACCTTTCGTGAAAGACGGTGCGTCGTTGACAGCGATCACGGTAACGGTCACCGTAGCGGAAGCAAGAGCGCTACCCTCTGTCACGGTATAGGTGAAGGTATCGGTTCCGTTCCAGTTGGATGTCGGCGTGTAGCGGATGGTATCTGCGGACTCATCCAAAATGACGGCACTCCCGTTGCCGGGGGCTGTCACCGATGCAACCTTCAGACCTGACCCGCTGTCGTTGTCCAGTACCCTGATTGTCACGGCGACGTCTTCATTGGTACTAGCCGCATCGTTGATCGCAGTAGCAGCCCGCACTGCGTGAGGTACAATCAGTAGCTGCACTAGAAACAAGACGATAAGCGTGCTACCAAGAGCCCACGAATGCCAATCCCTTTTTCCGGCTCTCCACCTTTTCACAAAATCCCCCTGATCTCTGATGATTTCGCAATGCCAAGCGACTTTTCCTTCCGAACACTCTAGTCACTTCGTTTCTCACTGCAAGAGCATCCACAGTTGTGGACCACTCCAAGAAGAAGGCGTTCCTGAACAGACGCATGGATTCCCGCATTCGCGGAGAAGCACCCCTCGCATGGGAATAAAGTGCTCGGGGGAATGACGGAGAGGAACGGAAAGGACGGAGATGGTGCCCAGATATGCAAAAACCCCCGGTGAAGGGGGATAGGACAAAGGGCGTAGATATGAAAACAACATG
>NZ_QXIW01000014.1:22332-36898 GCF_003570985.1 Candidatus Cryosericum hinesii | reverse complement strand
AAGAAGCCCCTGCGACTCAGGAGAAACCACACGATAGGAGCAAAGCCCACGACCGACATGACGGTCAAGCCCAGCGAGTAGCTCTGGATGCCCAGCGGCGACGAGAAGAAGAGCAGACACCCTACCAGCAGCACATTGCCAAACACGTTGGACAGCAGAGGGATGAGGAACTGGCCCTCGGCCTGCGACAAGCCTGTCACCAACCCAGTCATCACGTTGAAGAAACCCATCGGGACCAGCAGACGCGTCACCTTGACCGCCAGGTCGTACCGGGAACCCGTAAAACTGGGCGCGAACAGATGAACCAGCTGGGGGGCCCATATCAGGACGAGCGTCGACACGATGAGGAAGGCCATCCCCCATACGAAGGTCACCTGGTTGACCAGCTCGTGCGCACGCGCCGGGTCATTCTTGCGGTGGGCGATGTACCACGGCACGATGAGTGTGCTGAGACCTATCGACACGATACCCAGCAGGACGCTGGGGATCATCATGCCGATGAGGAAGGCATCCGTGACGCCGGTCGCCCCCCAGTTGTGTGCCACGATGGCGTCGCGCGCGAAGCCGATGAACTTGCTGAGCAGCGTGACAATGCTCAGGAATACCGCCGCTTGTGCAACCGACTGCCTGCGCAGCAGCCGATGGCCGCGCGACCTGGTATCCTCTGCTGCTGCCTGCTGCTGGTGCTCATCTACCATGGTCACGCCTCCGAATCTGGAACTGTAGTACCATAGCACGAGGGAACCGGGAGTACAACCTCACAACCGTGGACAGACTGAGACCACCCGTAGTCCCAGGCTAACGCGCGCCCCTCCTGCGGAGGACCGCGGGGATGGTGGCCGCCAGGATGCGCACGTCCAGCCACAGGCTCCAGTGCGTGATGTAGTCCATGTCCAGCCGCACCCTCTCCGCATAGTCCAGGTCACTGCGCCCGCTGACCTGCCACAGCCCCGTGACCCCAGGCGAAACGCGGAGGATGACAGCAGCCGCAGGGCCATACTTGGCGATCTCATCCGCGACAATGGGACGGGGTCCCACCAGCGAGAGGTCACCACGGAGGACGTTGAACAACTGCGGCAGTTCGTCCAGGGACGTCCGGCGCAGCCAACGGCCAAGTGGCGTGACACGGGGATCGTTCCGCAGCTTGTAGGTCGCCTCATACTCGGCGCGCAGTACTGGATCGGTGGCCAGCATGTCCTGCAGGCGCACCTCGGCGTCCACGGCCATGGAGCGGAACTTGTAGACTCGGATGGACCTGCCGCCCTCGCCCAGACGCCGGTGCCCAAAGAGGACAGGTCCATGCGACGTGAGCTTCACCAGCATCGCAAGGACAAGCAGAATCGGCGAGAGAATTACCACGCCCAGCCCCGCCAAGAGGACATCCATGAGACGCTTGACGCGGGCGCCCACGCCGACGACCAGGAGATCCCGCACTCTGAGCACCGGCGTGTGGTCCACAAACAGGACATCGGAGGGATACGGCAACGTGCGCACGGTGCCGCCCAGGGCATAGACCGTGACGTATCGGCGCAGGCACAGTTCCACCATCTGCGATGTTTCAAGCAGGGGCGACGCCAGCAGGACAGCGTGTGCTGCGCCGTCAGCCAGTGCAGTCTCGAGCTGAGCACACGACACGGCCGTGACTCCCCCGCCCTCCGTCTGCAACAGTCGCATCCCCAGCCCACGCTGGAGGCTGAGCGCGTCCAAGCCGGCTGCCGCCAGGTCGTCCACGCTGCCGGCCACTATGGTGGGCACAAGGTCTGTGCCATGCGCGTACCTGCGCCGCCGAATGGCGACGACGGTTCGCTCCAGAACCAGCTGCAGAACGAACGACAGGACAAGAAAATACACGAGCGTCAGACGCGAGAACAGCGTGTTCTTGACCAGGTAGGCGACCAGCAGGTACAGGAACGTCGCGTAGACGAGCCCGTCCACCACGACGCCGGTCCGGTCTGCAGTGACGTGCCCGTTGTCATACATGCCCCGCAGGTACAGGTAGCCGATATCCACGCCGGCGAACAGCCCCAGCGACACCCAATACCACTGCACGTCGATGGTCGACGTCTCGAAGCGGAAGCGCACCAACAGGGCCAGCAGAAACGCCACCAGCAGGCAGAGAGCGTCAAGGAGAGGACGCAGGCTACGGTGTCGCATGGTCTCCCCCTACACGATCCCAGTAGCCCGGGCTCATACTCATCCTCCGGCACCAGTTCCTGGGCAGGAGCCGATACGCACGTCCCAGTCGGTACGCAGCCAGTTTCACAACGTCGCGAGAGAGGGCTTCGGGAATACGCAGGAACGCGCCGTGCGTCGCCAGATAGTGCACCTCGGACCGGACGAATCGAAACCCCTCACCCCCTGCGGACCCGAATGCCTGCAGGAGCCACGGGTTGTCGGCGTGCATGACGCCGGTGTCGAAGTAGCGCCGCGCCTCCCCGCCGACCGTCAGGGCATGCGAATGAACAACGCGCGCCTCGGCGCAGTACACGACGTCGTACCCTGTCTGGAGAAGGCGTGCGGCAGTCAGCATGTCCTCGCCCAGAATGCATGGGGACGGGAAACCACCCACCGCGAGAAGCGCTGAGCGCTGCCAGGCAGCGAACGAGTTGGAGCAGAAAGCTGCCTTGATCCCCAGCCGTGCTGCATCGTCCATGGTGTGCACGGCTCCGGCATCCGGGTAGTTGAACAGCCGGGCATGGCGCTCGATGGCCCCCGCTCCCGGACGTGGCACTTGCCGGCCATACGCGACGCCGACCTTTGGGTCGTCCAGGCACGCGACCAGAGTACCCAGCGCGTCGGGGTCCGCAAGCACGGCATCCTGAGTCATGAACACGACGATGTTCACACCATCCAACCGATCGATCGCCATCTGCCGTGTCGCTCCGTGATCGAACCGGGCTCTATCCACCGTCACCACATCGGCACCCGCCTGCCTGAAGACCTCAACCGTGCCGTCGGACGATCCCGAATCCAGCACCAACCAGACGTAAGGCTGCAAGCGCTGCGACCGGACTGCCTCGACCACGCTCGATGCCGACGCTGCTGCATTCAGCGTCAGGATCACGAGAGCGACGCGCATACTCATGCAGTAACCCCCTTGCGGGACGAACCCAGCGGAAGACAGGTCAGGAACCAGTCGACCACGAGGTTGCGAAACCCGAGCACACGAGCGTGCGTGGCCGTGTAGAACAGGTACACCAGGTTCAACAGGAATCGCACGAGTGGTGTCCTTCGGTAGAACCATGTAAGGAAGGATTGCCTGCTCATCAGCCCACGCTCCTGCAAACCGTCGATGAGAGCCAAGCGAGCGTCGAGGCGGTCCCGCAGGTACGTGCCGAGCATCGTGCCTCCGCGGTCAAGCCGCGACCGCAGGCCGCGATATCCGAAGCGCGCCGCGCCCACCTCGTTGCCACCGTGCTGACGGTATAGAACAGTCGCCTCAGGCAAGGGAGCGACGCCGTTGCCACACGCTGCCACGAGCCCCAGCCACCAGTCGTGCATGGGGATGCCCGGAGGAAAGGGTAGCGCCTTCCTCAGCATCGACGTTCTCCCGACGACCGTGCAGCCTGTCACGCTGTTCTTGAGAATAAGTGGAACCACGGCCCGCCCTGTAACCGGTAGGATGTTCGAGAGGCGCCACATGGATGGAGCTAGTTGACTGAGGTCCTCGTGCACGACCCTCAGGTCTGTATAGACCAAGTCCGCCCCACTCGACTCCAACAGCGACAATGACTTCTCGAGCTTGTCCGGTAACCATACGTCGTCCTGATCGCACAGTGCGAAGTATTCGGTGCCCACCATTGATAGCAGGCGCTCGAAGGTTCGGACCGCGCCCACGTTGGACTCCTGACGGCCTGCGACCGTCTGTCCTCCTGGGATGGCAGCGTCGCGGACCAGCTCCCAGGTTCCGTCCGTCGAGGCGTCGTCAAGGATGGACAACCTCGCTGGCGCAAGAGTCTGCCGGGCAAGACTGCCCAAGAGGTCTGGCAGCCAGCGGACGCCGTTGTGGGTGGCAAGGACAATTGACACGTCAGAAGAAGTCACGTCGATCCCGTTGTTTCTCACTTCTTTGACCTGACACATTCCATCGCCGCATCATGGTAGGCTTTCACTGCATCTGCAACCGCAAACCCATGTGCACGCACCGTACCCGCCTTCGCCAGTCGTATAGCCATGTCACGATCTTCGAGTAGTGCAAGAATAGCCCGTCCCATGAGTTCCGGTTCCTGTGGCGGTACAAGGAGTCCGTCCACTCCATTTGTGACAATTTCGCGAGGACCCCAGTCGCAATCCGTCGCCACTACCGGAAGGCCGCACGCCATCGCTTCAAGCAGGACCATCGAGAAGCCTTCGCTGAAGCTCGATAGAACGAAAACCTGACTATGTTTCATGTATGCATATGGCTCAGTGCTGAACCCACTCAGCAAGACTCTCCCTTCGAGATCCAGGTCGTGCACGAGCGCTTCGATGCCTGACTTCCCCGGCCCCTCGCCCACGATACAGAGGAAAGCAGGCAATCGACGAGTCACATAGTCAAAGGCTCTGATGAGTGTCTCAAAGTCTTTCGGCGGCATGAGCCTGGCGACAGTCAGCACGACGGGGTGGTTTCCAACTAGCTCTGAAGGTTCCTGCTTCTCCGTAGCCTCTTGTACTTCGCTGGGGTCAAACGGGTTGTAGATGGTTCTGATGTGCGACTCAGGCACGTTCAAGCTTCTGGCCACTGCTGCGGCCACACCATGAGACACGGCAACATGCAGGGGGATGTTTCGAACAACCATTCTCGTAAGACTCGCAGCGATGCGTCCCTTCACTGTACGTCTTCCCTCTCTGACCGGCTCGTGATGCACCGCGACGAGCGCACGCCTCTTTCCAGCCAGCACTGCAGCCAGCCAGTAGAACACCAGCGCCTCGGGCTCTACATTACAAAATATGACGTCGGGGCTAGCTGTCTTAAGGCAGCGCGCCAGAGGAATAATGATATTGTGGAGTCGCGCTCGCTCGATGTGCACGATGGGAATGGTCTCAGGCAACGGAAAGTGCTGAGCCGAGTGCCGACCGTCAGGCATAGTTCTGCCTGCGATGGTGAGAGACACCGTACACGGATATGCAACTGGAAGTTCCTTCAGCAGACAGGTGACCACGCGCTCCAAGCCGCTGTACATCCAGTTTGCCGTGACCATCGTGATGGATAGTTGGTTGGCACGGCTGCCGGATGGCGCGAATTCTCTCCTATTCATGCATCCTGAAGGCGTTCACTCTCACTGGGACCACCCGCACACGCGCTCTGTTATCTGACGATAGGCTTCGACTGCATCATGCAAATTAAACTCGCCTGCCCGCTTCAGACCACCTTGTCGAAGCCGCTGCGCCAAATCTGCGTCAGTCAGGACTGCCAAGATACCCTCTGCCAGTGCCGCAGGGTCTTCCGGCGCCACCAGCAACCCATTCTGACCGTGAGTGATCACCTCACGCGGGCCGGATTCGCAGTCTGTGGCCACGACCGGCACTCCGCATGCCATCGCTTCCAGTAGTACCATGCCAAACCCCTCGTAGTGGCTGCATAACACAAACGCGTCGGCATGCGCCATGTACTCGTACGGGTTTGGCCGATTCCCTGCCAAAATGACGCGGTCCGTAATTCCGGCATCTCGGGCCAGTTGGATGATGTGCTCACGCTCTTCCCCCTCCCCTACAATGCAGAGGGTTGCACACGTTGCAGTGGCTACTGTTCTGAAAGCTCCAACGAGGGTTTCCCAATCCTTCGGAGGGGACAGACGAGCTACAACTAGGACTACGGGATGCTTCGCTACTAGTTCCTCCGGTTCACATCCTGCTGCTCTGGCGCGAATATCCGGTGCATCAACGGGATTCTGGATAACGTGTACTGCATCTGGGCTGAGCCGAAAACGCGTTCGTACTGCTGACGCGGTACCTTCCGATACAGCAACGCTCACAGGAGCCATCCTAGCAATCGTGCTCCTCAATCGCTCACCCACCCTGAACCGCACCGATGTGCCAAGGATCGGTAAGATACCATGATACACAGCCACGACCCGACTGGTGCACCCTGCTAAGACAGAGGCCAGCCAATAGTAAGGAAACGCTTGGACATCCGCATGCCAGAACACGACATCGGGGCGCAGCTCGCGCATCATGCGCCCGAGCGGGAACACAACTCCCCTCAGTCGATCGGTCTCCAGCCACCGAACCGGAGTCCCTTGTGGCTCTGGAAACTGCTCTGGAGAAACGGCCGCACTAGCGTCACGGCGCCGCGCTACCACAAGAGTCACATCCCAGCCCAGCAATTCCCGGAAACCTTCGCAGAGAAGCTTGACAACCCGTTCCCGGCCCCCATAGATCCAGTTGCTCGTCACCATCAGCACGCGCATCGGCACAGTGCGACCACGCACTTTGTCTCTGACTTCATGACTGTTCAAGAAGAATCGCCTCGTTTCGCAAATAGCACTGTTTCCGCCAGCCCTGGCGACTTGTGCGACAGATACAGGCGATAGTCGGGGCAAGCCCGTAGTATGAGCTTGACGATGTCCGGCAGGTCATGAGGGCGATGGTAGACCGAGATGGCAAGTCGGGGCGTGAATTTCTTCAGGGTTTCCTCGGCGCCTCTCAAGGCATCCACCTCCCCTCCCTCGATATCCATCTTGATGAAGTCGACTCGGCTCAAGTGTTGTTCCACAATCATGGCATCGACAGTCGTCATGGCCACTGTTATGTCACCCTCGATGCCAAGAGTGGAGGAACTATCCGCAGTCACAATGAACCGGGCCGGCCCCTCGTGGGCACCAGCTGCATACGGTAGAACACGTATTGGAGCCATCGTAGCCGATAGGTTTCGCTCTATGTTCCGCCTGAGTACCACGCCCGTCTGCAAGTCGGGTTCCAAAGCAAGGACACATCCTTCAGGGCCCGCCCTATCGGCGAACCAGAGAGCTGTCTCCCCCTTATAGGCTCCAATGTCCAAGACGACATCCCCATGTTGGGGCTCTACAATCCCAGGCAGGCAGTATTGTTCACGCAGCATACTGTCGATGATAGCCACAGGATCCGAATCGATGATCCACCTACCTACACGATAGCCCTCCGGTGTGCGTTTTCCCAGCGACAGGATAACCTTGGCATAATCCTCACGACCAATAGGCGCTGGATAGAGCGTGAGAGCCTGCTCGCCTATCGTCGCATAGGCAACACGAACATGCACGAACCAATCAAACAACGCCCGGGAGGCGTCGTCCTGGAGACTTGCGTACGCTGGGTCAAATGCTGCAGGGTCCTGGAGAGCTGACCGAACCATGCCAACGCTCGTCCATTTGCTGAACAGATCATAGCGGAATGACTCGACTGCATCCATGTATGATGTCCGAGCGACATGAACCCCAGCGACGGCCGCCAATCGATTCAGCGCCTTGGTCAAGTGATGCAGCCGAGGCTCAGCGAAGCCTGCTGTGAGCTGATCGGTGTGACAGCGAGCCGCCATGTCCTCACTCGCAACAAGGGCTTCATAGATCAGCGCGAGTGTATGCGACTCCTTTGGATAAGTCGGAGTTCCTGGCATCTTCACAACTCCTTGTTGCCGGACCGAGACTCTAGACATCTGCTCTGCCCCTCTCGACAAGAGCTCTGAGATCATCGGGCAGTAGCAAGCGCCAAGGCATCAACAGGGCAAGTGCCGTCGCTCTGGCGCTGAGCCGTTGACCGTGAAAGAGCCGCACAAAAAGCTCCCTCCAACGCATGAACAGCACAGATGGAAGAGCCCACGGATACCATCGCCACGTAGTGACCACTGCTCCTCTCACCAGATAGTAGTCGCTGACGTAGTTGCTACCATCTGTTGCACGAGCCTGGGCAAACGAGGCACCACCCTTGTGGTAGACAATGCTCGAATCAGCAAAACCAGGCGTGAAGCCTTTTGCCTTGCCCCTGAGAGCCCAGTCCAGTTCTTCGTCATAGAGAAAGTAGTCCTCACACATCAGGCCTATCTGCGCAACAAACTCATGAGAAACGAACATGGATGCACCATAGATATATGATAATTGTGGCTCGATATCCGCAGAATTCCACACGTCGGTGCATGCTCTTCCTCCGCCAATGTGACGAGCCTGCGCCGTGAAGGCCTCATAGTGAGCTCCCCCCAGCGTCTGCACAATATGCGGTTCTCGCTCGTCAAGGATGACCGATCCGTAGATGCCAACCCTGTCCGGACGACTACTTCTTTCCAGCAGGCCTGCGAGTGCGTTCTTGTCGACGCGCGTGTCATTGTTGAGGAACCAGTAATAGTCGATATGCTGTCCGCCGGCCTCCAGGTACCTGATTCCAGCATTGTTGGCCGCAGCAAATCCGCAATTTGTGTGCAGTCTCAGTAATATATATGTAGTATCGAGACTTTTCTCATGCTTCTGGAGCCAATCAGCCAAGTGCTCGGCCGACCCGTCTGAGGAACCATTATCTACGAGAATTACCTGAGTCGGATGTACGGTGAGCTCTTCGAGGCTTTCCAGACAGACGACCGTGTCTTGCCATCCTTCCCAGTTGACAATCACCACTGCAACTCTCTTGATTTCGGTGTCCATCACTCCTGACAACCTCCCTCTGTCAACAAATTCCTCATCGGGGGGTTCAATTTACTTACAGAACGTACCAGTCGAGCGTATTCACGAGAGGAGACATACTACGAATTGCACTCCAGCCGGTTGCGTGAGACAGAGCAGTGCTATCCAGCGCGTATCTCCGGTCGTGTCCAGGACGGTCGGGGACGAAGGTGATGAGCTTGGTGTAGTCCTCTTCGGGTTTGCCGGTCTGCTCGGCAAGGAGGTGGAGAAGCAGGTGGATGAGGTCGATGTTGCTCAACTCGTTGTTCCCACCGACGTTGTAGATGGCACCAGGGGCACCCTTGTGCAGGACGGCGTCGATGGCACGGCAGTTGTCTTCGACGTACAGCCAGTCGCGAACGTTGAGGCCGTCGCCGTAGACGGGGATGGGTTCCCCTGCCAGGGCTTTCTTGATCGTGAGCGGGATGAGCTTCTCGGGATACTGGCGGGGACCGTAGTTGTTGGAGCTGCGGGTGATCAGGGTGGGCATGCCATACGTGCGGTGGTAGGCCTGGGCCATCAGGTCGCCCGCTGCCTTGGCAACGCTGTAGGGACTGCTGGGTTTGATGGGAGAGTGTTCGGTGAACTTCTCGGTGCTCTCGATGGGGAGGTCACCATATACCTCGTCGGTGCTGATGTAGAGGAAGCGGGCAGTGTCCATGCAGGCGTCCTGCTGCCACTGCTTCCGGGCCACGTCCAGCATAACCTGGGTGCCCAGGACGTTGGTGCGCACGAAGACGTCGGGGCCGTCGATGCTGCGGTCCACGTGGGACTCGGCAGCAAAGTGAACAACCTTCGTGGGATGATACTCCCGGAACACGGCCTCCACGGCGGGACGGTCGGCGACGTCGGCCTGCACGAAGGTATAGTGCGGGTCGCCTGTGACCTCTTTGACATTGTCGGGGTTGCCGGCATACGTCAGCGCGTCAAGGTTGATGAGGCGGATATCGGGATGCTGCTGCATCTGCTGGAGGACAAAGCAGGAGCCGATGAAGCCACAGCCGCCGGTGACAAGAACTGTTTCACTCATGCGGCATGATCCTTGTGGGCCACCCCAGTCAGGAGTGCCTGTTCGAACAGCTCTGCTGTATCAGCAAGGTTGAACCTGGCTGCCTCGACTAGTCCATGTTGTGCCAGCTCATCACGCAGCGTTCTGTCTGAGAGCATTTGAACAAGAGCGGAGGATAGTGCATCTGGGTCATCTGGGGGAACGACCAACGCAGTTTGGCGATGATGCGCGTAGTCACGAACACCGCCGCTGTCCGTCGTCACGACGGCACAGCCGGCAGCCATAGCCTCCAGCCCGGGCAAGCCAAACCCCTCTGACCGGCTGGAACTCAGAAAGATCCCGCTTGAATGCAGCATATCTCTGATTGCAGTCCGCAGCGGATTTTCGTGATACTGGATCCAATCTGGGAGACAACTGGGCCGTGCCCCCGTGCCCCAGACAACTGCATCCAATTCCGGATGAAGCAACCGCGCCTTGCTCAAGGCTTCGATAGCACACGTACCACCCTTGAATGGTCCACCAGTGTAAACCCATGCCACCCTTTGTGGATTTCGCACGAGACCAGGTGAAGACTGGGAGAAGAAGTCGATGTCGATGCCATTGGGCACAACGGCTGCAACAGGGGCACCCAGGTGCGTCAGCTCTTCCTCTAGCCAGCGGGATACGACGATGTTCGTGAGCCCGAGCCGGTATGTTTGCAGAACTCGCTCGGATGGCCCTGCCCAGGTCTCAAGGCCCTGGACGAAATAGAACTTCACTCCCTTCTCCTGAGCCAACAAATTCACTGCACCAGCCGTCTGCCATGCTGTAGCTACGACTGCGTCTGCGTCAGGCATATGCCGCGCATCGACCCTTGGGATCATGACCCTCGTGGGGTTGGCTTTGAAAGCGAACCACGGCGCCATCCAGTCACGTCTCCTCATCTGAGCATCCCGGCGGACAGCATACGGTTGGTCGTAGTCCATTCCATCCAGGGAAAGCGGATGCACGACGGTTACGTCATGCCCCCGCGATGCCAGGAAGTCCGCATAGGCATACACCATGATGTAGCCGCCCATAGGCCACCCTGCGGGAAACGGCAAGACGAACGACACTCTCATGAGGCATCTCCCTGGTAACCGCGACTGACTGCTATGGACAGCTGTTGGCCGTCCAAACGACTGCGGATGGCAGCCTCAACCACGGAACAGCTCTTCCCGGTACCGAAGCAGGCAGTCGTCGAGGGCGTCCTCCCAGGGGCGCATACTGTTGAGCTGTTCAAGCTCGAACTTGCGGTCGGCCAGGACCGAGTAAGCGGGACGGCGCGCGGGCGAAGGATAATCCACGGTGTGAATGGCGATGACGGGGACATTCAGGCCCAGGCGGTGCACGATGCGGGTAGCAAAGGCGTGCCAGCTGGCCTGCCCTGTGTTCACACAGTGGTACGTCCCGGAACAGCCGTCTTCGATGGCTGTCCAGAGCTGGTGCACGACGTCCTCGGTGAAGGTGGGGCTGCCGACCTGATCGTCCACGATGCGCAGTTCGTCCTTTGCGCGAGCCAAGCGCAGGATGGTACGGACGAAGTTGTGCCCTGTGCTGCCGTACATCCAGGCGAGGCGCAGGATGAGGTGGTCGGGGTTGGCCTCCCGGGTCGCCTGCTCGCCCTGCAGTTTCGTCCTGCCGTAGACAGAGAGGGGACCCGTGGGGGCTTCCTCGTCGTAGGGCTCGGACGCCGTGCCGTCGAAGACGTAGTCGGTGGAGAAGTACACGACCCTGGCACCGACACGCCAGGCAGCCTCGGCCACGTTGCGGGCACCCAGGACGTTGACGCGGTACGCTGCATCCTGCTCGGTCTCGGCACGGTTCACCGCAGTGTAAGCTGCACAGTTGACCACGACCTCGGGGCGGGACGCTTCCATAGCTTGCCGCAGGGCTGCGCGATCCGTGATGTCAAGCTCATCCGCAATGTGCGCGGTCACCTCGACCGTGGGAGACAGGAGGCGGACGACGTCACTGCCCAACTGACCATCAGCACCTACAACGAAGAGTTTCATCATCCACACTCCTTCAGGTATTGCATCAGGGTCGGGAGGCCGGCGTCCTTGAGGGAAACGACGGGTGTGCCGATGCCCTGGAGCGGCCAGCCCACGTGCAGCTGCCGGTCGGACCACACGATCCCCGTCTCGTCCTCCGGGTCGTACTCGGCAGAGCACTTGTACACAAACTCAGTGTCATCCTCGAGCGCAAGGAACCCATGCGCCATGCCGGCCGGGATGTAGAGCTGATGCTTGTTGGCGGCCGAGAGCTCGATGCCGAACCAGCGGCCGAACGTGGGGGAGGCGGGGTCGACGTCCACGGCGACGTCCCAGACCGCGCCGGAGGTACAGCGGACCAGCTTGGCCTGGGGATGTGTTTTCTGCAGATGCAAGCCACGGAGGATCCCCTTCATAGACCGGGAATGGTTGTCCTGCACGAAGACGTCCCAGATGCCGGCGGCGGCGAAGTCGGGGGCGCGGTACGTCTCCATGAAGAAGCCGCGCTCATCCCCGTGCACGACAGGTTCGATCCACTGCACGCCGGGCAGGTCGGTCGTGTGGAAGGTGAAGTGCTCGCTCATTAGTGTGATGCCTCCTCAAGCCCGAGATGAAGGTCGGCAGCGAGCTCCGTCGCACGGCGCAGGGACGGGAACGTGCCGGCATCCGTCCACCAGCCCTTGAGCACGGCGCAGGTGCACGTCCCCGCACGGATGTAAGCGTTGTTGACGTCGGTGATTTCCAGCTCGCCGCGGTGCGACGGCTGCAGTGTGTCGATGATGTCGAAGACGGCGCCGTCGTACAGGTAGATACCGGTCACGACGTACTTCGACCTCGGCTGGTGCGGTTTCTCCTCGATACCCAGGATGTGGCCATCAGGTGAGAGCTCGGCCACGCCGAAGCGCTCCGGGTCGTCGACCTGCTTGAGGAGCAGGCGCGCGCCGGACTCCTGCGCCATGAATGCTGTGACGGCAGGCGTCAGGTCGTCCTCGAAGACGTTGTCCCCCAGGATGACGCAGCAGCTATCGCCGCAGCAGAAGCCGCGCGCAAGGCCCAGCGCCTGGGCGATGCCGCCTGCCTGGTCCTGCACCTTGTAGGTGAAATCGAGGCCGAAGTCGTGCCCACTGCCCAGGAGTTCCATGACGTCCCCCATGTGGTCACGCCCGGTCACGATGAGAATCTCGGTGATGCCCGCCTGCTTGAGGCGCGCGATGGGGTGAAAGATCATGGGATAGTTGCCCACCGGGAGCAGGTGCTTGTTGGTGACGGTAGTCAATGGGTGGAGGCGCGAACCGGTGCCTCCTGCCAGGACAATGCCCTTCATGAGATCTCTTCTCCATGCAGCAGCATACGCTTGTGATCGACCAGGAACTCGTACAGGGCCTGGTCCCACTCGCTCATCATGTCCTGACCCTCCAGGCGCAGGTGCTCGTGTGCAAGCGGCGTCCGCAGGGGACGCGGCACGCGGCCGGGAATGTCCGCGGCATGAGCTGGAACTAGTGGAGCGTCAAGGCCGAGGATCGTAGCAACGGACCGGGCAAACTCGTACCGCGAGGTCTGGCCCTTGCCGGTGACGTGGTAGGTCCCGACGGCGCTGCGCTGGATGAGGAGCATCGTCTGCTGGACGATCTCCGCGGCACTGGTGGGACTCATGACCTGATCGTCAGGGAGGGTAAGGGGCGCGCCCGATTGCGCAGCCCGCACAACCGCCGTCACGGGGTTGTCGCCGTATACGCCGTAGACGTAGGCGATACGCAGGACCAGGCTATCGGGATTTGCATACCGGACAGCCTCTTCGCTCATGAGCTTGGTGCGTCCGTACCAGTTGATGGGGTTGGGGGTGTCCCATTCCGTATAGACATGGTCCGCAGTGCCGTCGAAGACATAGTCGGTGCTGAAGTGCACAACCTTGGCCGCTACCTTGTATGCAGCGTGCGCCACGTTGCGCGCACCGAGGACATTGATGCGGTACGCCTGGTCATGGTCCTTCTCGCATACGTCCACGCTGGGCTGGGCGGCACAGTTGATGACCACGGTCGGCTGGAGTTCCACCACCGTGCGCTCGACCGCCAGGCTGTCTGCGATATCACATTGCACATGCGTCAGGCCGGTCAGGTCGTCCAGCGAGGACAGCCGGTCCATGAACTCCCTGCCCAGGCGCCCGCCGGCACCCACCACCAGGACAGTCATGGCCTCAATGTACCACCCACGAGCGATTGAGCAGCGTATCGCAATTAATCGAAGATGGTCTCAAGGGTCTCACTCAGGAACTGCCTCAGGTCTCCTGCCAGCTCGGGGCGCTTGAGCGCAAGTGCCACGTTGGCCTTCAGCAGGCCCATCTGGTCCCCGATGTCGTACCGGGTCCCCTTGAACTCGCACGCGTAGACCTTCTTGAAGGGGAGCATGGCCTGGAGGGCATCGGTCAGCTGGACTTCGCCGTTCTTGCCTGGCTCCGTATGCTCGATAGCGTCGAAGATGCCGGGCGTCAGGATGTAGCGGCCCACAATGGCGAGGTTGCTGGGAGCATCGGCGGGCTCGGGCTTCTCGACCAGCCCCGTCACTTCCCAGACACCGGGCACGACGGCGGTCCCCTCGATGATGCCGTAGCTGGACGTCTGCTCGCGCGGGACCTCCATCACGGCCACGACCATCCCCGGATACCGGCGGGCCACCTGCTGCATCTGCACGAGGCAGGGCGTCGGACCGTCGATGATGTCGTCCGCGAGGAGGACCGCGAACGGGTCGCCATTAACGAACGCACGTGCCTGCAGGACCGCGTCTCCAAGCCCACGCGGCAGCTTCTGACGGACATAGTAGACCTGGATCATATTGGAGATGCGCTGGACCGCACGCAGGTCGTCGAGCTTGCCATGAGACTCGAGCTCGTGCTCCAGTTCGACGGAGTGGTCGAAATAGTCCTCGATGGCACGCTTGCCGCGTCC
>NZ_QXIW01000014.1:9707-22302 GCF_003570985.1 Candidatus Cryosericum hinesii | reverse complement strand
GTCCCCATACCGGCTACCGGGATGACCGCTTTGCGGACTCCCGTATTCTCCATCATGCTCTCTTTACGCTTGTTCATGGCGTGGCCAAGGACGCCAGCGTTTCATCGAACGCCTTCTTCAGCTGGTCGACCCGCTCCTGCGTCTTCGCTTCGAAGCGCAGGACAAGCAGGGGCTCGGTGTTGCTGGAGCGTACCAGCCCCCAGCCGTCCGCCCACTCGACACGGGCACCATCGATGGTGACGACCTTGACAATAGTGTGCGCCATCTGCGGGAACTTCCGGCGGAACGCGTCGACGAACCCATGCACGAGGTGATCCTTGTCCTCCTCGCGGCACGGTCTGCGGATCTCTGGGGAAGCCACCATGGGCGGCAGTGTCCTCAGCAGATCGGAGAACACGAATTTCGGGTCGGCCCTGAGGCCGTCCGATACGATCTCCAGCAGGCGCAGCGTAGCATAGATGGCATCGTCATACCCGTAGTAGCGGTCGGCAAAGAACATGTGGCCGCTCATTTCGCCCGCCAGCTGAGCCTTTTCTTCGCGCATCTTCTTCTTGATGAGCGAGTGCCCCGTCGGCGACATAATGGCCATGCCACCCAGCTTCTCCACACCGTCAAAGAGGGTCTTGGAGCACTTGACCTCCCCGATGACCTTGGCCTTGCCCGGGCCTTTCCAGTGCGCGATGATGTCGGCAGCATAGATGTAGGTCAACTTATCTCCCCAGACAACATCGCCGTTCTCGTCGACGGCGCCGATACGGTCGACGTCGCCATCATAGGCGAGGCCGAAGTCCGCGCGTTCGGCAAGCACGCGCTTGCGCAATCCCTCCAGCGTATCCAGACGAGCGGGGTCCGGGTGATGATTGGGGAAGGTACCATCTGGTTCAGGATACATGAACACCGCGTCGATGTGCAGCTTCTTCATCAGGGCCGGGACGACCAGTCCCGCACAACCGTTGGCACAGTCGATGACGACCTTGAGCCGCGGCTTGCCCGCTGCGCCCAGAGGTCCATGGCCAAACTGGTCCGCCAGCTCGTCACGGTACTTGGACAGGAGGTCGAGGTGAGACACCGAACCCACATGAGACGCGATGGGGTAGCAGATCTCGGCCAAGTCCGCGATGCGCTGGATGTCGTCGCCGTAGAGCGTCTCCTGGCCGATGGCGACCTTGAACCCGTTGTATTGCGGTGGGTTGTGACTGCCGGTAATCATCATCCCGCCGTCCACGTGCAGAGCAAACAGAGCATAGTAGAGGGTGGGCGTGGGGACGACACCGATGTCCACGACGTCACCGCCTTGGCTCGTCATACCGTCGATGAGCGCGTCAGCAAGGTCCTCGCTGCTGGGACGTACGTCGCGGCCGACGGCGAAGGTGAGCGAGGTTGCGCCGGTCCGTTGCCGTACAAGGTGAACGTACGCCTGGCCGATACACCGGGCTACTTCAGGCGTCAGTTCCTTGCCGACCTCACCCCTGATATCGTACATGCGAAACATCGACCTGTCGAACGCCATACGCCACCTCCCGTACACTGACAATTGCCAACGCCGTGAACAGCCCGCCCAGGCAACGGTTCATCGGCCGCCATACGTTCCAGCCATGTCTGACTTCTTCTATTTATGATAATAGAGGGCGCAGGGGTGTCAAACGAGCAGCAGGGTGTAACACTCTCCGAGAAAACGGAACCCCCCGAGCCTTTCTGTTCAAGACGAGGGGTGGTTGTGTCCCGAGAGTGTTACAGTTACTCCATGTACTTGTCGAGGAGCAGACTGCTTGACCGCTGTCACACGCGTAGCTATAATCGCATTAATTGCAGGAGGAAGAGCCTGAAGGAGGCGTTGACTATGAAACACTTCGTCCGTCTTGTTTTGGCATTGGTACTGTGTCCTGTTCTTGGTCTTTCGGGTGTACTGGTTGGCATCCCCGCTGTACGAGCAGCAGATACGGGGAGCTGGGCAGCAGCGAACACTGGCCTCACCGGCATGAATGTCCTCTGTTTTGCCATCAACCCCCAAAATCCTTCCACCCTGTACGCTGGTACCGACATTGGTGGCGTCTTCCGCTCCACGGACAGCGACGCAACCTGGGCAGCTGCAATCAAAACGATCACGATCACGTACCAGCCATGAAGAATCTCTGTTGGAGGAGGATAAATATGAAACATGGTAATCGATGGATGATGAAGATTTTAGTTCTTGTACTGGTTCTGAGTATCTTCATGGTTGGCTTTGTCGTTCCCTTGTCAACTACATCAGTCATGGCACAGACAACGACTGATCCAGGTCTCGACCAGTATGGCGGATGGAAAGGACTCCAGGGTCACAACACCACGGGGCACTGGACCATTGAGCTCATCGGGGACCGATATTGGTTTGTAACCCCGGAGAACAATGTACTGTGGGTTCTCGGAGATCAGCACTGCACTCCCGGACCTGTCTGGCAAGACTGCCCCGCTCTTGGCTATGCCCCAACTTGGCTCGTGAACGAAGCGAAGTATTCCTCTACGGATGCTTGGGCGAACAAGCAGCTTGAACGCTCACAGGATTGGGGGTTCAACAGCACGCTGATCATGGAGAATGCTCCGAAAATAGCTGGTATGTCGAGGTTTTTGCTGTTGGATATGAACTGGTTGACAGGAGCATACGGAGTACCACGGGCAGCCACGTTCTTTGTCGATGTGTTCGATGCTCGCTACGCTGTCGCATGTGTCAATAAAGTTGAAAAAGAGGTAGGACCCCTGGCCGATGACCCGTGGACAATTGGTGTGTACTTGGGGAACGAACAGGAATGGAATGGCGACAGTAACGACCCGATCGGATTGCCCAACGTATTCATAGGGTTGCCTTCCACTACAGCTGGAAAACAGTATTGGGTCAACACATTTCTCAAGACGCGCTATCCAACAGTCGATAACTTGAACAATGTTTATGGGACCCAGTTCCATTCCTGGGATGACGTGCTTCAGTGCACAAGTATTGCCGACAACTCAACGTACCCCCAGATCCACAAGGACAAGGTCGATTTTTCCAAAGATATTGCGGATGCCTATTACAAACCACTCGCCGCAGCCGTACGCAAAGTAGCTCCACGCTTGCTCGTACTCTCGGAACGGTTCCTGCCCCAGGACTTCACGCAATACCTGGACTACAACGAGCAGATATGGAAGGCTGCGGGCCAGTACTGTGACGTATTCTGCGCCAACAGCTACTTAGACTACGTCGCGCTTGAGAAGACGGATCATATCATCTCGGATATGGCGAAAGCATCTGGCAAGCCAATCCTCATCACCGAGCATTCATACATTGCAAACGATACGAGCCTTCCGACGTATGACAACTCCTGGCTTGGGGGAAACAGGGTCGCCACTCAGTCGGATAGAGCACATGCCTACGTTGACTATCTCAATGGACTCCTGTCGATGAAAGTGCAGGGATCCTCTGGACAATCGGTCAACCCATTCCTGGGAATCGTATGGCACAAATGGTACGATGACCCGGCGCTGGGAACAGGGTCAGCAAATGGTGAGCACTACAATTTCGGTCTCCTGGACGGAATGGATGAAGCTTACACTCCCCTGACCGATGTCATGAAGACCGCCAACAGCCAAGTCTATAATGCGATCACTCATTCAACGCCAATCACCGTATTGCCAGCACCCGGACCTCTTGCTCCGGTAAATGGCTATACGGTTGGAAATGGGGCAACATTCTCCTGGGAATCCGTTCAAGGTGCTTCTTCCTACACACTCCTGATCTCTCCGGAGAAGACCTTCCCTGATGGACAGACAATCCGCATCGATAGCATCCAAGGAACAAGCTACACGTTTACGTCGCCTCTTGCCCAGGGGCACTGGTGGTGGACCGTCCGAGCGAACGAACAGGGCACTGGATACGGGGGTTACTACGCTCAGGCAAGTGAATTCATAATCAAGAACTTAGCGGGACAGCTTGATGCGGGACTCAGTCTCGAACAGTTGAACCGCGTCAGCTTCGAAGACACCCGCAATGTCGGTGGGTCTGCCTCGTCATATGCATTCCTTGATACAACAGTGAAAAATCAGGGAGACTCTTCTGTTCGATGTGTGTTCACCGAATGGGCTTGGAGCAAGACTGGGAGCACTGGACGCAATGATGCGAGCGTGCTTCTTGACTGTACAGGAGCAGCAGCACCTTGGAAAGGGCTGGCTCTTACTGTCTGTCCAACGAACTTCTGCGATACGACGGGCAAATTCATCCCGTCGGGCGGACACCTGACAGCAAGTCCCGAGGACTGTTATACAAACGGGGAAATTGTCCCGTCCAGCAAGTACCTGCGGCTGCGCGTATGGGACCAAAACGGCAAGTTGTTCCTGGACCGGCCACTTGACCCTCAAGGAACGTTGCCAACCGGAAAGTGGAGTACGATCACTATACCATTTGGAATGTATGGGTCACAGAATGTCTCGGCGATTGCCCTCACTCTCGTCACCGGTCAGGACAAAATCGCGTGCGATCAGCGGTTGACCATCAATGTCGACAGCATCGTGCCACTTACGAATCAGAACATCATGATTCTTCAGGTGGGCAAAGCCATGTTCACCGTCAACGGTGCCTCGAAGACTCTTGATTCTCCTCCCGTCATCAAAAACGGCAGGACCCTTGTCCCAATCCGTGCAATCATCGAAGCCCTCGTGGGAACCGTTGCCTGGGATGCAACCACGAAGAAAGCAACAGTGACGCTTGGGAAGAAGACCATCGCTCTCTGGATCGGCAAGAGCGTCGCGACCGTGAATGGCGTGTCGACTCCGATCGATTCAACAGATGCCAAGGTAGTCCCTGAGATCATCAACGGCAGAACGATGCTTCCGTTGAGATTTGTTACTGAGAATCTTGGTGCAACGGTCGCCTGGGAACAGAGCACCCAGACGATAACGATAACGTACGCCCCGTAGGACAGAGTGATAGGTGACAGCCAGACACGCTCTTCATTCTGGCTGTCTTTGACATTCCCAGAGAGGGAAACGAAACTCGCTCTCGTTGTTGTGGGGCACACCATGGGGGTCATACGGCCCCGAATAACGCGAGGCACACACTGCCCTGACGTGGACGGCCAACATAGAACAAGGGGCAGACCGCCATGGTGTGCGTCCCCTGCGTCTTGCTTGCCGTGCTGCGACGTCAGGCGTTGCCGGCTCTTCAAGGAGCACGGGACGGACCGGAGGGCGGCGCTTGAGGATCACTGAGGCGATGACTCCCAATATGATGATTACGATATCTGTCCACTGGTTTGGGGTCAAGCCGAGCACGTGGACGGGAATGTCGCGAAAGAACTCCACGATGAAACTGGTGATACCGTAGAGGTACAGATACCAGATGAAGACCTGGCCATCATAGTGTTTGCGTTTTCGAACGACCCAGAACAGAACGGCAAACACGAGAAAGCCGGAAGCAGAGTTGAACAGCTGAGCCGGCCAGACTTTCTGATTGAGCAGGGTGGACTCGGACAAGGGGTTCCTGAAGATGACGCCAAGCCATGATGTCGTAGGTGTTCCGTTCGAGTCGCCATTGAGCCAGCAGCCGATCTTTCCAATACCGAATGAGAGAGCGAGAAAGGGCGCCGCAATGTCGGCCATGTGCCAGAACGGCAGTCGGCGGCGGCGCATCAAGAAGCCGGCAGCGATGACGCCGCCAATAATACCGCCAAAATAGGAGAGGCCTCCTTCCCAGATCGCAAGGATGCTGAGGGGATGAGCGAGATACCACAGGACATTTCCAGACGTCATGATCCAGCCGATGCGAGCCCCCAGAATGCCGCCAATCACAGCGGCGATCGCCATGTCGAGAACGTAGTCTGCATTGATTCCTTGACGCCGCGACTCGAAGTACATTGCCATAATGCCAACGGCTATCGCGAGAGCAACCATGATACCGTACCAGCGAATCGTGAGGCTTCCGATGACAAAAGCTATGGGGTGCATGGGTTTCTCCCTAGTCGACGATGATGGTGCCACGCACCATGCCCATCCAGCACGAATAGGGGATTCTGCCGGTGGTTGTGGGCGTGAAGGTGATGTCGTTCTCCCCGGGGCCGACGTCCATGGAAATGTTGAGGCTGGGGATGATGATGCGGCTTGTGCAGCCGGACACCTGGTCGCCGAACACCGCGAAGGTCACGGGGGCGCCCTTCTTTACGTGCAGGACAGCCGGGTCGAACCCTGAGTACGTGACATGCATCTCGATACGCTGGCTGGTCGTGGACGTCGTGGTCGGTGGTGTGGTAGCGGGCGGTGTCGTGGCCGGCGGCGTGGTGGTAGTCTGTGTCGTCGCGGTCGTGCCTGGTGTCACGCGGCCGGTGAAGCCGAACAGGCGCGCACCTGAGCTGAGCGTGAAGAGTGCGAACGCTATGACCAGGAACCCGGCAGCCTTCTGAACGATGACCACCTTGTGCTGACGTGTCCACGAGGCGGTGATGCCCGCAGTGAACAGCACGGGCAGGGTCCCGATGGCAAACAGGCCCATGATGAGCGCGCCGCGCACGATGCTGCCCGAGCCGAGCGCCATGATCTGCATGCTCTGCGTGAACCCGCACGGGAGGAAGAATGTGAGACCTCCGAGCGCCAGCGGCATGACCGGACTGCGCGACGTCTTCATCCTGTCCATGCCAGCGGTCAAGCGTGCCGGCATCTTGATGCCGAGGCGTGTCAGTGATGGGGCAAACCCAAGGATGTTGAGCCCGAGCAGCAGCATGATCACTGCGACTGCCATGGTCAGGACCGACATGAACCGGCCTGTCAGGGACAGCTCCCCGCCGATGAGGCCGAGGAAACCCCCAAGGACCGCGAAGGTGGCGATGCGGCCGAGGTGGAAGAGGACGTTGGGGCGCACGACAGCCGACGCCGCACTCTCGCCCGGAGCTGCCTGGTATGTCTCAGCGAATGCGATGACGATAGCTCCGACGACTGCCAGACAGGTGCTCAGCGACGCGACGACGCCGACGAGCAGCGCCACGCCGTAGCTTGCTCCGGCCGAGGTCGTCCCCAGCGCACTCATCAGTCCCGAGCTCTGGAGCAGGGTGAAGAGTTTCACCATACCACCGGCGATGAGAACCGCCACAGTCCACTGCCACAGTGGAATGCTCTTCTGACGTGTGGCTGCAGGACGGGACGTCGAGACGGTGTAGCCATACTTCTCAGCGCGCGCCCTGAGGGCTGCCACACTCAGCGCAGGGTTGTCATAGTAGATCTCGGCGGTTTGCGCGCCCAGGTTGACCTTGACGCCACGCACGCCGGCGACCTTCTTGAACTGACTGGTAATAAGGGTCGAGCATGCATCGCAGTGCATGCCGCCGACGTAGACCTTTGCACTCTTCATGCCGACTTCTGTTACTCCATATACTTGTCGAGGATAAGGACGATCTCGTCGATCTTCTCCTGACCAGAACCGTGCTCAACTGCGTCGGTGACGCACGTGTTCATATGCTGTCGGAGAATGGTGATGTTGGCTTTCTTCAGCAGGGCGGTGGCCGAAAGGATCTGCTTGGAGACGTCAATGCAGTAGCGGTCCTCCTCGACCATGCGGATGATGCCGTCGATCTGCCCCCTGGCAGTCTTGAGCGTGTCAAGGGCCTTCTTGCTCTCACATGAACAGTGATCCATCGTTTCCTCCTGGGTGAGACCCTGGAACTCGAGCAGCCTACAGGTCGGTGACGGTACCGGGCGTGTAGCCGACGTCCGTGATGGCGGCCGCGAGCGCCTCGTTGGTGACTGGAGCATTCATGTTCACAGTCGCCGTACCGTCCTTCAGACTCACGACGACGTCCGTGACACCCGGCACCTCTTTGAGTGCTTCGGTGACATGCATGACACAATGCGCGCAGCTCATTCCCTTCACCTGGATCAGTTTCTTCATGTGATTCCTCCCTTGTCGTCTGTGCTACCTGCGAGGCTTGAAGCCGCGCAGTCTGAGTGCATTTGTCAAGACCGAGACGGACGACAGCGACATGGCCGCCGCGCCGATCATCGGGTTGAGCTTCGGGCCGCCGAACGCATACAGCAGGCCTGCTGCGATGGGGATGCCCAGCGTGTTGTAGCCGAACGCCCAGAACAGATTCTGCCGGATGTTGCGGATGGTCGCCTTGCTGAGCTGGATGGCCGTCGCGACATCCATCAGGTCGCTCCTCATGAGGACGATGTCCGCTGACTCGATGGCGACATCCGTACCGTTGCCGATGGCGATGCCGACGTCTGCCTGCGCCAGCGCCGGGGCGTCGTTGATGCCGTCGCCGACCATGGCGACGCGTCTGCCACCCGCCTGCAGCTTCTTCACCTCGAGCGCCTTGTCCTGGGGCAGGACTTCGGCCAAGACCCGGTCGATGCCGACCTGCCGCCCGATAGCGTCTGCCGTCCTGCGGTTGTCGCCCGTGATCATGGCGACCTCGATGCCCATGTCGTGCAGGGTCTTGATGGCACGGGCACTACTTTCCTTGACCACGTCCGCCACGGCGATGACGCCGATGGCCTTGCCATCACGGGCGACGAACATGGGGGTCTTGCCGTCTTCGGCAAAGCGGTCGACGGCAGTGCCAAGTGCAGCGACGTCCACCGAACGCTCGGCCATGAACGCTGCGTTGCCCAGCAGGACGCGCGTGAGAGCCACGGTGCCCTCGATGCCTCGTCCCGGGACCGCTGCAAAGTTCTCCAGCGGCTGCAACGCGATATGCTCTTCCTGGGCAGCCCTGACGATCGCCGTTCCAAGCGGGTGCTCCGAGTCCTTCTCGGTGGAAGCCGCCAGGCCCAGGACCTCGCTGCGCTCCACACCGGGGACGGTCACGACGTCAGCGACGACCGGCCTCCCCTGCGTGATGGTGCCCGTCTTGTCGAACACCACGGTCTGCACCTTGTGTGTCATTTCGAGTGCTGCGCCGCCCTTAATGAGGACACCGTACTCGGCGCCCTTGCCTGTGCCCACCATGATGGCCGTGGGCGTCGCGAGCCCAAGCGCGCAGGGGCATGCGATCGTGAGGACCGAGATGAAGATGGTGAGCGCAAACACGCTGCCCTTGCCGGCGATGAGCCACACTATGGCGGACAGGAGGGCAATGCCGAAGACGATAGGAACGAAATACCCCGAGACGACGTCGGCCAACTGAGCGATCGGCGCCTTGCTGCCCTGCGCGTCTTCAACCAGCTTGACGATCTGGGCAAGCACCGTGTCGGCCCCAACGTGCGTAGCTCGGAACGTGATGGACCCGTTGCCGTTGATGCTTGCGCCCACCACTTTATCGCCGGGATGCTTCTCGACCGGGATGCTCTCACCCGTCAGCATGGACTCGTCGATCGACGTGGCGCCGGTCACGACCTCGCCGTCCACGGGAACCTTCTCGCCCGGACGGACACGGATGATGTCACCGACCTCCACCTCGGCTACCGGCAGCTCGACTTCACGGTCGCCCTGAACGACGATGGCGGTCTTGGGCGCAAGGTTCATCAGTTTCTTGATAGCCTGTGACGTGCGCCCTTTTGAAACGGATTCCAGCGACTTTCCCAGCAGAATGAGCGTGAGGATGACGCCGGCGGTCTCGAAATACAGCTCCTTCACGGCGCCGAACGAGCCCTGCGCGATGCGCCATGTCGAGTAGCCGCTGTAGAGGATGGCCGCCGATGTACCCATCGCGATCAGCGAGTCCATGTTCGGGGCCCGGTGCCAGATGGCGCGGAACCCTACGATGTAGAAGCGGTAGCCCGCCGCGATGCTCGGGATGACGAGCGCAACCTCAACGAGCGCGTAGCGAAGGGGAAAGTCCATGGGGCTCAGCCACGACGGAATGGGCCAGCCGAGCCACGGTATCATCGAGCCCATGGCCAGGTACAGCAGGGGCACCGCAAACAGAGCGGAGACGATGAAGCGCTGCCATAGGGAGCGGGTCTCGTGCGCCTTGCGTTGCGCGTCCTCGTCGACGTTTGCCGCGGTGACTTCCACGTCGAGTGGCGTGTAGCCGGCTGCGGTGATGGCATTTTTCAGAGCGGACACACGGACCAGGGTGGGATCATACACGACGGTCGCCTTCTCCGTGGTCAGGTTGACCGAGGCGCTGGTGACACCCGCGAGCTTGCGGAGCGCGCGTTCAATGGCCGCGGAACAGGCTGCACACGTCATGCCACGTACCGGGATCACAACGGTCTTGGCTGCAGACGGCTGGGCGACGCCATACCCGGCCTTCTCGATGGAGGCCTTCAGCGCCTCGTCGTCGACACGGGTCTCGTCATACTCGACGGTCAGCTTCTCGGTGGCAGGGTTGACTGCGGCCGAGGTGACGCCGTCCAACTTCTTCACGGAGCGCTCGACGGCTATTGCACACGCCGCACAGGTCATCCCAGTGATCCCAAGGTCCTTTGTCTTCATCTGTTCCTCCCGGTTGCCGCCACGAGTGGCTGCATGTTCAACGTCGGTTGGTACCCCACCCCTCCAGGGGTGTACCTCAATCCTATCCGGGTCACCGGAATCTGCAACGAGACAATTGTGAACGTGCGGCATGTTGTCGCAACACGGTCGTGTGGCGTCGCTGATCGATCGCAGGGTCGTGCGGGGGCATGCCTGCCGTCTCTCCGCAATGTTGCGTGTACGGAACCGGACATTCCTTGGTATCATACATGTATGGAGATGCGCGCTCAGGAACCGACGGACGAGCAGCTGGTTCGACAGGCGCTCACGGACACGGACGCCTTTGGAATGCTGGTCGAGCGGTATGAGCGACCCTTGTCGTCATACGCTGCCCGTCTCATCGGGCGGCAGGAAGCGGAAGATGTGGTCCAGCAGGCGTTTCTGCAGGCGTACCGCAGCCTTGCCGGATTCGACCCACACCTGACGTTCAGTGCCTGGATGTACCGCATCGTCCACAATACGGCGGTGAACATGGCACGCAAGCGGCATGGGACTGTGCCTACCGAGCTGGAGCTGGATGGCGAAATGGTCGAGATCCTGACCGGCGATACGGACGTCCCAGCCGAGGCACTGCACCGGGAGCTGGAAGATTTCGTGGCAAAGGGTCTCAACCAGCTGGACCAGCGCAGCAGAGATATTTTGCTGCTGTCGGTGGTCGAAGGCAAGAGTTACAGCGAGATAGCGGATATTCTGATGGTCGCGGTCAACTCGGTGGGACCCAGCGTGAGTCGGGCCAAAGACAAACTGCGGAAACTGCTGGATGCAAATCCGGCACAACGGTCCGCATTGTGAATCCCTTGGTGCCAGGCACCATGGCCTTCACAATTAAGAGAGGATGAGCATGGACGACAATATGAAGCAGAAGATACTTGAGCAGATCGAGGAGCAGCACCTCGAACCCACGCCGGGCTGGCGGTTCCGCCTCATGCGGGCCCTGAAGCATTCGGCAGTCGCGATCCTGTTCGCCCTGACCGCGCTGGGACTGGCGGGCAGTGTGTACATCCTCGTCCAGAATGGCACGCTGGACGACATGCGGCTTGGTCCGCGGTGGGCGCATCCGGCCTTCTTCGATTTCCCATGGCAGCTCCTGGTTCTCGTCGTCATCCTCGGTATCCTCTCGTTCGTCGTCCTGCGACGCACCGCCCGCCTGTACCGTGTTGCGAGGTGGTGGCTGGTCGCCGCGCTTATCGTTGCGGTCGTGGCCGGCGCCTGTTGCGCCTACGCAACGAACCTCACGCGGTTCACCTTCCGCGCTGGGCCCGGACAGGAGCTGTTTCGGCGTGGAGGGAACCCCTTCGGCGGGATGATGGGCGGTGCCGTGATCGGCGTCGTCGTCTCACGCACGACCCAGCGGTGGGTCGTCGACAGCCTTACTGGCGAGCGGTGGCTGGTTGTCGTCACCGAGGAGACCTATTTCCCCTCCGGTTCGGACATCCCCGTGGGGACGGTCGTCCGGGTCGTCGGGCGGCACCAGAAAACCACGATCTATGCTGTCGGCATTCGCCCCGTGCTCGGCATGGACGACATGATGGGTACCGGTGGCATGATCATCATCCCCGGCACACCGTAGGAGAACGTCGCCTGTACTACCCAGGGAAATACACCCCTCAGAAGTACCCCTCAGTACACCCCTCGTATTAAGAAGAAATACTCGGGGGTATTGGAAAAACATACTCAGGCGGAATGAGCAGCGCATCTCAAAGAGGAACCCCAAACAGGAGGGTTGCGTTCGAGCCAAACCTGCTCATGCTGTAAGGGATACCACCGCATGGGAGGTGACGCATGTCACTCGGCATTAATGTTACGATTCCCGAAGGAATCGTGCTCGCGGCAGACAGCCGTCAGACGTACCGCAACCAGAAGGGCATGGCTCGTGTCGGCTCAGACTCGGCCTCCAAAGTGTTCCGCATCGGTTCACGCATGGGGCTGGTCATCGCAGGCTTGGCGTTTATGCCTCAGCTTGGCGTGATGAAGAACGTCAGCGGGTTCATCGATGACTTCCGCCAGACGATCCCCGTCGACAAGCTGTCCGTCGGCGAGGTCGCCAAAGAACTTGCACAGTACTTCGACGCCCGCGTCCCCTACCGCGACCAGCTCAAGGCCATGCCCGCCGGCATCAAGGCAGACATGGCCCGCCAGGGCATGGAGCTGCTGGACCTCAAGGAAGAACCGACCCGCGTC
>NZ_QXIW01000014.1:4385-9685 GCF_003570985.1 Candidatus Cryosericum hinesii | reverse complement strand
CGCGACAGCCGCAAGCAGGGCAAGGAATTCGGCGCCGGCTGGATCGGGCAGACGGACGTCGTCACGCGCATCGTCCTGGGGTTCGACCCGCGTCTGCAGGGTATCCCGCTCGTGCGCGAAGCGGCGGCGAAGATCGGCGAGCCTGCCGTCCAGCAGCAGCTGCGTGGGGTGGAATACAGCATCCAGTGGGGCACCATGACCCTGCAGGACGCCATCGACTTCTGCCAGCTCGCCATCGAGACCACAACCGCTATCCAGCGCTTCAGTGACGGCGTGCTCATGGACCCGGGCGACATCACCGGCGTGGGTGGACCCATCGACATGGCTGTCATCACCTACGACAAGGGCTTCACCTGGCTCAACCGCAAACACCTCAACTTCAAGAGCAAGACCGGCGACGTCGAGGTCGATCTCGAAGATCTGCCGTCCCTGGAGAACTAGCCATGCGACGCCGCACATCGCCACCCGAATACGACGCCCTGTACCGCGACCTGATCGCACAGTGTGACGAGGAGCCCGTTCAGGACGTCATCGCCGGGCAGATCTGGTCTCTGGTGCAGACGGAACATGCCACAGGCCTGTCCATGTCCCTGCGGTCGCACTCCACGGACGGGCACAGCACATCCTTCCACCTGCGGGGCAAACCGCTCGTGGAGCTGGCCGAGCTCTCGGTGTCCTGGAACCCGCGAGAGGCGGCGATCGGTATGGCAGCCATCTGCGCCGCGTGCAACCTCACCTCCCGCTTCGTGGGCGCGGAGGAGGCCAACGGGCGCGACCTGCTGCTCAAGAAAGTGGCCAGCAAGAAGGTCGGCCTCATCGGACACTTCCCGTGGACCGACGAGATCCGTTCCGCCTCTGGCAGTCTGACCGTCTTCGAACAGCGACCACAGGAAGGCGATCTGCCTCAACAGGCCGAAGAATATCTCCTCCCGCATCTGGACGTGGTCGCCATCACCGGCTCTGCACTCACCAACAAGACCCTGCCACGCCTGCTGGAACTCGCCTGCAACGCCTGGGTCATGCTCATCGGCCCTTCGACTCCCCTCTCGGTGCTCATGTTCGATTATGGCGTCGACGCACTGTCGGGTTGTGTCGCCCGGGACCCGGAAGAATTGGCCGAGGTCGTCCGCGAAGGCGGCGGCGTGCGNNGGGATTCACAATTGCCGAAAAGGAGTCCAATGAACAGAAAACTGTGGTACCTGGTCGCCGGCTACGTTCTGACCGTCGCCTTTGGGCTCTCGCTCCAGTTCCTCCCTCCCGTCATCCCTGTCATGAAGACAACCCTCAGCATGACCGCCGGACAGGCAGGGACACTGATGTCGTCGCTGGCACTGTTCGGCGTTGTCATCTCGCCGCTGGTCGGCTACCTCGCCGACCGCTGGGGTAGCCGGGCCATCGGCCTGCTGGGACTCGTCTGTCTCATCGCTGCCGAGGCCTGGTTCGCACTGTCGACCTCGTACGTAAATCTGCTGATGGCACGCCTCGCCATGGGCATCGGTGCTGCAACACTGTCTATCCTCGGCGCGCAGATCATCAGCCAGAACTTCGCGGGTACCAGGTACCTCGGCGCGGCCATGGGCACCATGAATACGGCGGTCCCGATCAGCATCCTGATCAGCCAGCTGGGTTTCTCACGGCTCGCAACTGCCCGGGGATGGCAGGCGCCGGTCTGGGCGTGCCTGGTTTTCACCTGCGTCGTGACGGTCGCTTACGTCCTGTTCTACCGAGACCTGGAACCCCCGTATGACGAGACCCCCGTCTCGCTGGTCGCAGGTCTGCGGCGCCTGAATCCTCAGATCTGGGTGCTCGGCCTCGTCTGGCTGTTCTGGAATGCCGGAGCGCTCGTCCTCCTGACGTTTGCCAATGACCTTCTGGTCGGCCGGGGCATGTCGCCACAGACAGCAGGGACCATGGCCAGCATCCTCATGCTCTTCCCTGTCGTCGCGTCGACATTCATGGGCCACGTCCTGGACCACAGGCGCTGGCAGGGTCGGGGCGCGGTGCTGGCCTGTCTCATGTTCGCCGGATGTGTGATCCTGCTCGGTGTTCTCCATGGCAGTGTCCTGCCCCTGTTCCTCGGCGTCAGCTTCACCTTCGCGCTTGCCCCGATGGGCGTCTTCGCTCTGGCCCCCTACCTCCTGCACGGCAGGGAGAGCGGCCTGGGGTATGGCATCCTGGCCAGCATGCTGAACCTCGGCGTCCTGTTTGGCCCTGCGGTCGGCGGCATCATGCGTGATGCGACTGGCAATTACCTCGCAAGCTTCATCATGGCGGGCGTCCTGACGAGCATCGGGGCAGCCTGTGTCCTGCTGTTGCGTCGACCAGCCCTCGAGAACGCCTGATGGCCTTGCACCCCGTGAGGTCCACGCGCAGGTCCGAGCTACTCCTGCTGCTGGCCGTCCTCCTCTGGTCGACGACGTTCGCCATCATGAAGAAGAGTTTGGGCAGCATCTCGCCCGCGCTCCTGGTCCTCATCCGCTTTGCCATCGCCTCAGCGGTCGTGTACATGCTCTTCCGGCAGAGGATCGCATTCAGCTGGCGCAACTTGCTGAAAGGGCTTGCCATCGGCATCCCGGAATACATCGGGTTCATGCTGCAGGTCACGGGACTCACGATGACAACGGCAAGCAAGAGCGCCTTCATCACGGGCCTGTGCGTCGTCGTCGCACCGATCCTGTCGTTCCTCTTTCTGCGCGAGAACCGCTCATGGAAGGTCGTGCTGGCACTCATCCTGGCGGTGGACGGTCTCTGGATCATCTCCTTCGGGTTCACGCTGCGCGTCGGCGGTATGGGCATGGGAGACTTCCTGACGCTGCTGTCCGCCCTGGCCTTCAGCGTGCAGGTGCTCATGATCCACCTGTTCTCGGACAGGGATTCCTTCTACGCCACCACGTTCTTCCAGTTGCTGGCCGTCGCCATGTGTTCTCTCGTCTACGCCCTGACGACGAAGCAGACGCTCGTCGTGAATCCTGTCTCATGGCCCTCTCTGCTATACCTCGCCATCTTCACGACCGTCATCACGCTGCTGCTGCAGAACCGCTTCCAGCATGACGTGACGGTCGCGCAGGCCAGCGTCATCTACTCGCTGGAACCCGTCTTCGCCAGCCTGCTGGCAGTCCTGTTCATCGGCGAACACATGGGCCCTGCCGTCCTCGTGGGCGGTATCCTCATGTTCGTGGCGTCAGCGATCTCGTAGCAGGCCGGACAAACGATGCACCACGAATTCAGACGCTACTGGACCACCATCTGCCACCTTGGCACCAACATGCGGTTGCTGCTTGCCGGCGCAGCCCTGCTGGGACTGGGGAACGGCATTTTCATGACCTTCTTCAACCTGTATCTTCAGCAGGGTGGACTGGGTGAGGCCTTCCTTGGCCGTCTGAACTCCCTCGGGACAATCGGATCACTTGCCCTTGCCATTCCGGCAGGACTCCTGGTAACACGCCTCGGCAGCAGAAAGTCGCTCGTCCTCTCGTGCGCGCTCATCGCCGTGTTCGGCGCCCTTCAGGCCAATGTCCTGGTGCCCGCGCTGCTCGTCGTCCTGCAGATCGGCATTTCAGCCAGCACCATGCTGTATGGAGCCACCTACAATCCGGAGATGATGCGCAGTACCGACCCCGGGGACCGGCAGGTTGCCTTCAGCCTTGCGTTCACCACAGGAACAGTCATGTCAGTCGTCGCGTCGGTCGTCGGAGGACTCCTGCCGCGCCTGTTCGCCCATTTCGGAGCATCGCCCGTCACCGGGCTCCGCCTGACCCTGGTTGTGGGAGCAATATTCATCCTCGCAAGCGCCGCCGCCTTCATACACCTGCGAGAATATCAGCATGGCAATGGTGGGCAGACAGTGGACGCCTCACATTCCGTCCAGAGCGAGCCGGAGGTCACGTCCTCGTGGAAGCGCTTCGCCGTCCGGTATGCGGTAGTCAGCGTCATCATCGGGTTTGGCGCCGGGCTGAGCATCCCCTATCTCAACCTCTATTTTGCCGACCGCTTTCACGCGAGCACGGTGGCCGTCGGCAACCTGTTCGCCATGAGCAACGTCGTCCTCACGGTCGGCGTCCTGCTGGCTCCATGGCTCGTCCGCCGGGCAGGCCTCATGCGTACGATCGGGGTCACCGTCGGGGGCTCGCTCGTGTTCCTGGTCATCATGGCGTTCACGCACAATATCATCATCGCCGCCCTGGCATTCTGGATGCGCGCAGGTCTCATGATGTGCTCAACGCCGGTCACGGACAAGTTCTGCCTGGAGCTGGTGCCACCGGACAAGCGTTCCGTGGCGCACAACATTTTCATGATGGCATGGACCGGGTCCTGGGCCATTTCGACAGCGCTGGGGGGCTGGCTCATCCAGAAGACGGGGTTCGCTCTGCCTATGATGCTCACGGCCGCCGTCTATGGCATCTACCTCGCCGTCTTCATCCTGTCCTTCCGTCACCATCCAACAATGCAGTACCCCAGCTCTGTCTGCCCGGCGACGATTCCCGCACAGACCGACTAGTTGGCTGAGCCGGTCCGTTCGGCCAGGAGTCGCCAGGCCAGCAAGCCGGCATTTTCACGCGTCAGCGGTTTGCCGGCGTAGTCCATGACATTATCGAACCCATGCTGCCTGCAGACGACACGCAGGGCCACGTCACCGACAGGATCCTTCATCTGGATCTTCATGGCAGCGACCTCGCCACCGAAACCGGCCGCCGTCAGGAGCATGTTGATGCCCTCACTTCCACTCATCAGCTGCATGGGCTGGAACGAAAGGTCGATGAGCCCGTCGTCGAGGTAGGCATCCCGCAAGGAGGTGAACAGCCAGTTATCGCGCCCGATGCCCCACGGAGAGCCCTCTGCCCGCCTGTAGCGTAGCCCAAACCAGACGTCCCGGATCCCTTTGCGCACCTCCAGCACACGGCTCCATGCACCTCTTGTCCACGCGTATGCGCGTATCCAGCTGTTCGCCTCATCGCCTGTGGAGGGGGCCGCAAGGCGCTGCAACGTCAGCTGTGGATGCTGCAGGACACGCTCCAGAAGGACCACGAACTCACCATTGGTCACCTGACGATCGAGATGAAGCTCGCCATCAGGATTACCCAGGACAAGGTGCAGGTCCAGCAATGTCTGGACGCGGGCATCCACAGGAGCAATGGTCTCGGCCGCCTGTACACGCACGCCGCCGGTGCAGCCCACGACGAGGACGAAGACGACGAGCAACACTATTCCGCATCTCGCGCAGGTTCTCATGATACCGTCCTCTCCAGGTCAGGTGTGCACTTACTCATACGCCCTGCAACCTCCGTGTCACTGCATTGTGC
>NZ_QXIW01000014.1:272-4356 GCF_003570985.1 Candidatus Cryosericum hinesii | reverse complement strand
GCATGAGCCCCGGCGCCTGCAGCTTGGGAGGCTTCTCGCCGATGAGCAGTGCGCGCAGCTGGGCGATCTTGTCGCGCAGCGTGGCGGCTTCCTCGAACTCCAGCGACTCGGCGTGCGCCAGCATCTCTTCGTTGAGCTCGATGACGAGGGCTTGCACCTCGGTAGGCGACATCTTCGCCAGCATCTCCTTGCCCAGCTTCTCGACCTCGTCCGGCTTGCGCCACGGCAGATCGATGAGCTCCGAGATGGCCTTATGGATGGTCTGGGGCGTGATGCCATGCTCCTCGTTATAGTTCAGCTGATACTCCCGGCGCCGGCGCGACTCCGCCATGGCGCGGCTCATCGAGCCGGTGATCTCGTCGGCGTACATGATGATGGTGCCGGATACGTTGCGGGCGGCCCTGCCCATGGTCTGCAGGAGGGACGTCTCACTGCGCAGGAACCCTTCCTTGTCGGCGTCCAGAATGGCGACCAGGGAGACCTCCGGCAGGTCCAGACCTTCGCGCAGCAGGTTGATGCCGACCAGGGCGTCGATGTCGCCGGAGCGCAGCTGCCGCAGGATGTGAACGCGGGCGAGCGCGTCCAGGTCGCTGTGCAGATACTGCGCCTTGATGCCTTCCTGCTGGAGGTAGTCCGCCAGCAGCTCCGAACTCTTTTTCGTCAGCGTCGTGACGAGCACGCGCTCCTGCTTCTCGACACGCTGTCGTATCTCGCCGATCAGGTTGGGGACCTGGTCCTTGCTGGGACGTACTTCGATGACCGGGTCGACGAGGCCCGTGGGGCGCAGGAGCTGCTGCGCGACCTGCGTCGAGACCTGGTACTCGTAGTCCGACGGCGTCGCACTGACAAAGATGGCCTGCTGGACGTACCGCATGAACTCGTCGAACATGAGCGGACGGTTGTCGAGCGCCGACGGCAGGCGGAAGCCGTAGTCGATCAGCGTCTGCTTGCGCTGATGGTCGCCGTTGAACATCCCGCGGATCTGCGGGACACTGATGTGTGACTCGTCCACGAAGAGCAGGAAGTCCTTGGGTAGAAAGCTCAGGAGCGTGTACGGCTGGGAACCGGGTGCACGTCCGCTGAAGTAGCGGCTATAGTTCTCGATGCCGGTGCAGTAGCCGGCCTCGCGCAGCATCTCGACGTCGTTCTTGGTGCGCTCCTCGATGCGCTGGGCCTCCACGAACTTGTTCAACGATTTGAAAACCGCGACGCGGTCCTCCATGTCCTTCTGGATGAGCGCGATGTACTTCTCGATGCGTTCCGGGCTGGTCACGAATTGCGCGGCAGGGAAAAAGATGAACTCCTTGTACTCCTTGATGACCTGGCGCGAACCCAGGTCGAACTCCTGGATCTTCTCGACCGTGCCGTCCAGTGACAGCCGGATGCGGATGCCGGTTTCCGTCTCCTTGGGCATCACCTCCAGCGTCGACCCGCGCATGCGGAATGAGCCACCCTTGCCCACGTCCTCGACACGCTCATAGCGCAGTCCGATGAGCGACCGGGCGATGTCGTCGCGCTTCATGGCCGCGCCCTGCGTCACGGTCAGCAGGCCCTCGCGGTATTCCTCCGGCGAATCCCAGCCGTAGATACAGCTGACGGAACTGACGACGATGACGTCCTTGCGCTCGACGAGCGAGCGGATCGTCGAGTGCCGCAGGCGGGCGATGTCCTGGTTGATGTCAGCGTCCTTCGCGATGTACAGGTCGATCGTGGGGACATACGCTTCGGGCTGATAGTAGTCGTAGTAGCTGACGAAGTACTCGACCGCGTTCTCGGGGAAAAAGGCCTTGAACTCGCTATACAGCTGTGCGGCAAGCGTCTTGTTGTGACTCAGGATAAGGACCGGGCGGTCGAACTCCTTGATGACATTCGCCATCGTAAACGTTTTGCCTGAACCGGTGACGCCGACCAGCGTCTGGAAGCGGTCGCCCTCGTTGATGCCGGCGATCAGCTTGGCGATGGCCTGCGGCTGGTCCCCAGACGGTTCAAACGGTGCCTTCAGCTTGAAGATGCTCAATTGTGAATCCCTTTGGTGCCAGGCACCATGGTCTTCACATTTCGGCGGGTGAGGTGACGCTGCTTCTCCAGGTTCGCCGGACGCGGCTTGCCGACGCACTCCCGGACATAGGACAGGAATGGACCATTCGGGTCCCCGGGCGCACCACGGAAATCGACCGGCAGCCAGTCCATATCGAGCCATGAAGGCGGCGGGACAAGGCCAGCCATAGCCGCACAACTCGACCAGCGCCACTCCTCCGGAGAATGCACCAGCTGGGCCCGCAGCGGGTTGAGCAGCAGGTAACTCGCCGCGTCGATCAGGTAATTGTCGTTGACCACGAGCCCCGGCCAGTAGCGATCTTGGAACACGTGGCCCGAATGCTCGTATCTCCAGTTGTACCGCCGGGTGTACTCCTGGTCCAGTTCCTGCATCCCCTGGGATAGGTTGGGTTGAGGAGTCTCCAGCAGCAGATGGTAGTGATTACCCATCAGGCAATACGTGTAGATCCGCCAGCCAAACTCCGAGGCGACGTCGCTCATGATGCCCAGGAAGGCTTTCCAGTCAGCTTCTTCCCGGTAGATCATCTCCTGGCCATTGCCCCGGTTGGTCACGTGATACACGGCTCCCTCATATTCGATGCGCGGCGCCCTACCCATCTCACATGCCTCCTTGATGTAGTGGTTTATCAATTGTGAATGTCATCGTGCCTGGCACCAAGGGATTCACAATTCGCGGGCCCAGCCGAGAAGGGGGATTGTCGGGGCGGAGCCGCCGCATTCAAGGAAGGCCTGTTCGATGTTCATGACGTGCGCTTCGGCGTTCGCGCCCGGGTTGCGGAAGACCATGTCGGCACACACCGCCACAGCTGCCTGGACGGTACCGCCCGCGAGGACGACTGCTTCGATCCGTGTGCGCAGCCCGGACAGGTACGAGCGGTCTGCGTCGATGCGGCCCGTGATTTCGGCGCGGTCGCGCGTGAGGCTTCCATGACCGGGAACCAGGAGGTGGATCTCCATCGCGGCGAACATGCCGAGCGTCCGTTCGTATGCGTCGAGTCGGTCACTCACGAATGGGATCTCGAGGTCGCTCAGGAGGTCTCCGGCCCACAGACACGCAGCGTCGGGGTCGTACATCGAGAGGTGATCGCGCGCATGTCCGGGCGTATGAACCAGTTGGACACGGACGCCCCCGACCATGAGTCCGATGATATGGTCGACGGTCTGATCGGGCATGGGCGGGTCGAACGGGACGTCAGCGGCAACGCCTTCCGCCTCCTCGTAGCGTCGTATCGAACACCGCGTCCGCTCCAGGTCGAGGGCGGTCTGAGCGACGTACGCCTGCTGAGCCACGACGTGCGCACCGGGAAACCGCGCGGCGCCCAGGACGTGGTCCCAGTGGTGATGGGTGAGCACGACCGTTCCGACCTTCAGCTGCTGCGCCTCGCAGAAGGCAGCGATGTCCTCCACCTCGTCCGGAAGCAGTGCCGGGTCGATGAGCGCGGCAAGGCCGGCGTCGTGCAGGATGCCCGTGTTCATGGCATATCCGCGGCACTTCGCCGTCCAGAGATGCGGCGTCAGTGCTTCGAAGTGCAGACTCATGTCAGGCGGCCTTCACCAGGGGCAGCACATACCGCCAGATCAGCACGACGAAGCCCGCGCTGCCGGCAAGCACAAACAGGTGCCAGATCTCGTGGAAACCCACGACACCGGGCCAGGGATTTGGCTTCTTGATCGCGTACAGCAGGGCCCCAACACTGTAAGCAAGACCCCCGGCCAGCATCCAGGCTATGCCGCCCCACCCGACGGCATGCTGAAGCGGGATCATCGCCCACACGGCGAACCAGCCGAGCGCGACGTACAGGGCGGCCTTGACGCCCCGGGGAGCGTCGAGCCAGAAGACGTCGGTCAGGATCACGGCACCGGCCAGTCCCCACACAGTCCAGCAGAGCCACACACCAACGCTGCCGCGCAGTGCGATGAGACAGACGGGCGTATAGGAGCCTGCGATGAGGATGGAGATGCTGACGTGGTCGAACCTGCGCAACATGACATGGGTCCTCGGGCTGACATCGAGCAGATGGTACGA
>NZ_QXIW01000014.1:0-150 GCF_003570985.1 Candidatus Cryosericum hinesii | reverse complement strand
CGGAGGGGCAGCATGGTCCTGCCACCACTGATGCGAGGCGCCACCTCCAGGTTGGCCGGATCGATGGGCACCTCAACGCCGTCAACCGTTGCCTGCGGCTTGCCGATCCACAGTTCGACCTTCTTGGTGCCGAGGAGCGTGACCTTCTGC
>NZ_QXIW01000013.1:10642-13637 GCF_003570985.1 Candidatus Cryosericum hinesii | reverse complement strand
AAGACGTCGGTCAGGATCACGGCCCCGGCCAGTCCCCACACGGCCCAGCAGAGCCACGTGCCCACGCTGCCCCGCAGCGCGATGAGACAGATAGGCGTGTAGCTGCCCGCGATGAGGACAGAGATACTGATGTGGTCGAGCCTGCGCAGCATGACGTGGGTTCTGGGACTGACATCGAGCAGATGGTACGAGGCGCTCGCAAAGTACAGAAGGACCATGCTGAGGCCGTAGACGAGGAAGGGGGTGGCCGCCCTGGCGCCTCCGCGAATGTCGGCCGCCCTGACGAGCAGGACCGTGACGACGATGGCGGCAAGGCCCCCGACCAAGTGCGAAATGCCATTGAAGTGCTCCTTGAGCTTGACCACGAGCGCCTCGCCTCCTAGGTCGTCTTGTTCAGGGTAACGGTGACGGTCCGCAGTAGTGGGTCGTACAGGATCTCCGCGCCGAAAGCCTCGCTGACGAAGCGGAGGGGCAGCATGGNNTGCCGAGGAGCGTGACCTTCTGCTCTTTGGAATTCCACAGGACCTGTGTCCCAAGCGGTGTGGCAACATACCGGATAGGAAGGATGGTCCGCCCGTTCTCGATCACGGGCGCCGTCTCCATGGGGACGGTCACGCCGTTCATGACGACGGCCGGCTTGTCGAGGGTGAAAACAAGGGTGATCTTAGTGATAGGACTCGTCATGATGATGGGCTGCGCCTCAACAGGTCCCACCGGATTGCTGACGTTTCCCCGGATGTCCTCACACAGGACCCAGTAGTAATAGGGCGTCCGCTGGAGCGGACCAATGTCGACGAATTGCGTTGCATCGGGTTTTGTCTCGGCCACGAGTTCGGCCTTCTGGATGTCCGGCGCGCCTTGACTGCGGTAGATATCATAGCGCAGGACAGTGTAGCTGCCTGCTGTCGATGGCGACCACGTGATACGGACCTGGCCGATCTCTCCGGCCGCAGCAAGAGCACCCGGATCGGCCGGACCCTGCAGTACCCCGACGGGGTTCCCAGGGTTGAATCCTCCATACAGGTCGCCATAGTGCACAGGCTGTGGCGTGGGGATCCATCCGACCGGGCTGACAACAAGGGCAGGGCTGGGCGGTGTGACCGCAACCGGGGGCCACAGTGGCTGCCCGTCGCTGCCGAGGACCTGCCGCGCCATCAGGGCAAGAATGCTGTCCTGAAAGTGCCTTCCGCCGGGCGTGTTGGGGTTGTTGGTAGACGAGAAGCCGTTATAGGCCCAGATGGCGTAGTACCAGTTCTCCAGAACGTTCCGGTCGCGGTCGCCGATGCCGGGCGTCAACTTCCACTTGCCATCGAGCATCTTGGCTCCGGTATCGATGTTGTAGTCGATGTCGGTCATGAGACGGGCGACGTCGGTGCGCCCCGAACTGTTGATCTGCATGATACCCATGTCCAGCGAGGTCGTATCCGACCCTGTGACCGTGTTGCCGTTTGCGTCGAACTGACGCCATCCCGATTCCTGGTAGGCGATGGCCATCAGGATGATCGAGGGCACGTTGTAGCGCAGAGCTGCAGCCTTGAGAGACGCACGAATATACGTGACGGGAGGGTTCACCCCAAGGGGCGTGCCCAGAGCCGTGCCGGGACCGACGCACAAGGACAATACCATTGCAACGACAAGGACAAGAACGATCGAGCGGTTCGACAAGCACATCTTGCTCAAGGCTTTATGCACCTCATTCCAGAGAAATTGACCAGTTCGGCACAGCAGGCACCCACGGTGTACAACCATGCATCAATTTGGTGCATGCGCGCACTGGTTGGACGCACGTCATGCACTCCTTGTTCCTCGCTGCAACAACACCCAGGGGAACACGTCCCCGACTGCCATCGTGTTGCAACAGTCAATTCTGTCCCGATAGAGTAAAGTGGGCGCCTGCCGCCTCCATCGCTTCCTGAGCACGCTGTCCGTCACCGGGGTTGACCTCCACGGCAGCAATAGCGTCTCGGATGACCGTGACGCCGAACCCGAGTCGACGTGCGTCGAGCACCGTCTGCAGAACGCAGTAGTCGGTCGCGAGACCGCAGACATACAGCATCTCGATGCCCCTGCCGCGAAGCCAGCTCTCGAGGTCCTCGCTGGTCGCCTCAAACGCACTGTAGCCGTCGTCGGCGTTGCCCGTCCCTTTGTCCAGGACCAGCAGGAACCGCCCGGTGTCGAGTCCGGCTCTGAACTGTGCGCCGTACGTGCCCGCGATACAGTGAGGAGGCCAGCTGCTGAAGTGGACGCTGTTCGCGGGGTGCCAGTCGCGCGAGGCGACGACGGTGGCAAACCGTGGCATCCATGCGTTGATGACTGGGACGATGGCGTCCCCTTCGGCCACGGCCAGCGTGCCGCCAGGGCAAAAGTCATTCTGGACGTCGACGACGAGAAGGGCCGACTCTGGACCGAAGGATTCCTGGCTCATGACGACCGGGCATCGATCAGGCTGCGCCGCAGGTCGAACAGCTCACGGCTCACGCCGATGTGGTAGGTGTGCGGGTTGGCAAAACGCTTGTGCTCGCCGTACAGCAGGGAGAACCGCTGGGCACTCCATGTCCTGGTCTCGATAAGGGTGGGGAACGCGTACACGAGTTCGCCGTTCCTGACGATCTCCTTGCGGATATTCTCGCGCTTCAGCCCCGCCACCTCGGTCTTCTTGTAGTCGAAGTCCGGGTGCATCAGGACGGTCGGTTCGTCGTCGCCCCCTGCCAGACACAGGCCGTCGAGCAGCCAGAGACCGTCCCCGGCGTCATAGTACCGATACAGCTCCTTCTCGCCCGGGATGTTGATCTTGGCCGGGTTTTCGGAAATCTTGATGATCGGCCTCCCTTTGAGCTGGACCATCTTGTAGACGCCGTCCAGCGCGCCATCGCTGTAGCCGGTCACCAGGCGTGTCCCGACACCGAACATGTCGATGGGGGCGCCCTGGTCCACGAGCGATTCGATGACGTACTCGTCGAGCTGGTTGCTGACCGAGATCTTGACGTGGCCCAGT
>NZ_QXIW01000013.1:0-10618 GCF_003570985.1 Candidatus Cryosericum hinesii | reverse complement strand
GGTGTCATAGGTGTCGAGGAGCAGGACAGCGTCGTCGGGATGCATCTGTGCATAGGCGCGGAATGCCTCCAGCTCCGAGTCAAAGCTCTGGATCCAGCTGTGGGCCATAGTCCCACCCACAGGCACGCCTTCTTCGAATGCCAGAAGGACGTTGGATGTCGAAGCGACGCCGCCCACGAAGCACGCCCGGCTGGCGCCCATGCCACCGTCTCCCTGCGCGCGTCTGAGACCGAAGTCGACGATGCTCCTCCCCTCGGCCGCGCACACCATACGACGTGCCTTGGTGGCGATAAGCGTCTGAAAGTTCACCATGCTGAGGATGAGGCCCTCCAGGAGCTGGGTCTCGATGAGTGGACCCTTGACGCTGACGATGGGTTCGCCCGGGAAGATGACCTCGCCTTCGGGCACGGCCGTAATGTCGCCGGTGAACCGCATCTTCTCGAGAACCTGGAGAAAGTCGTCCCTGTACCCGCGCGAACTCAGGTAACCAAGTTCCTCCGACGTGAAGCGCATGTTGAGCACATACTCGACGGCGTCGCGCAGGCCCGCCGCGATGGCGTATCCTCCTCCATAGGGATTCTGCCGATAGAAGATGTCGAACACGGCCTCGTCCCGCCCTTTGCCGGACAGGTAGTAACCCTGTGTCATGGAATACTCATAGTAGTCCGTATAGAGTGGCGAGAATCTGCGGTGATACGCCTGCCCACGTCGTTCATCCATGGTTTTGCTCCTCTCAATTCACGCTGCCGGTAGCTCGGTATAATTCAGTATAGCCTCAATGTGTCCCTGCGGCCACCATCCAGCATGAGTCCCATCCTTGCAAAGGTTCGCACAGACTCTAGAATGACAGCATGATACAAGTCTCTGGATTCCATACAGGAGGATGACCATGAAGCACCTCTTCTCTGAATTGGACGTGGCGGGAGTCCGCCTTGCAAACCGTATTGTCCTGCCACCCATGGCAACCGAGCAGGCGGATGCCGAGGGGCATCCGAGCCCCGCGACGGCCGGCTATTACGGCTCATTGGCCGCCACCGGCGTGGCCCTGGTCGTCGTGGAACACTCCTATGTCGCTCCGGAAGGGCGCGCTTCACCCCGCCAGATGTCGTTGGCATCGGACACCTGCATGTCTGAACATGCCGCCATCGCGGCAGCGATCCACGCCGCCGGTGCCCTGTGTACTGCCCAGATAAGCCATGCCGGGTCGAACCGGCGGGCGGAGATGCCCGGAAGATGTCTCGGCCCAAGCGCCATCGAGAACCCTGTTTCGCACCTGATCCCGGAAGAGATGTCGAACGGCGATATCATCACAGTCATTCGCGCCTTTGGAGCGGCGGCTGCGCGCGTCCAGGGAGCCGGCTACGATTTCGTCGAGGTCCACTGCGCGCACGGCTACCTGCTGGGGCAGTTTCTCAGCCCTCTGACCAACCACCGTACCGACGCATACGGCGGGACACCGGCAGCGCGAAGGCGCCTGCTGCTCGAGGTCATCGAAGAAGTCGTGGCGGCTGTGCATGGGGACCTGCCGCTCATGGTCAGGCTCGGCGTCGCAGACAACCCGCCCACCCTTCAACTCTACGAAGGGGGTCTCACCATTGCGGAAGGTGTCGAAGCCGCACGCGCACTTGACGATGCGGGCGTCGCCATTCTCGACCTGTCGGCGGGCATCTGTGGAAGCCGCCCCGCCGGGCTCACAGGCGAAGCATATTACCGGCCGTTTGCCGAGGCCGTCTCGGCAGCCGTCCGCTGTCATGTCGTCTGTACCGGCGGCATCACACAGCCACAAACCGCAGAGGAGATCATCCAGAGTGGAGCAGCCGATCTAGTGGGCGTCGCCCGCGCCATCGCCGCTGACCATGACTGGGTGCGCAAGGCCCGGGAAGCGATAGGTCACCAGGCTATCTAAAGGAGCAGTCATGGACATCACCATCACCATCAGCGGCGAGGCGGGCCAAGGAGTCAAGACTCTGGGGTCGCTCGTTGCACGTGTCCTGTTCGACCGCGGGTACTACGTCGTGCAGGATGAAAGCTACCACAGCCGCATCCGCGGCGGGTTGGACGCCACGACGATACGGGCTTCCGACGTACCGCACCACGCTGTCCAGCCGCTCATCGACCTGTTCGTCCCACTGGCGTCGTCCGTCGTGCCCTACCACCTTGCCGGGAATGGTCACGAGTCCAAGATGGGACCGTCGACACGGACATTGTGTGACACAAAATCCGGCGTCGATCTGCCTGCAACAACACTGGTCCCCTCAGTTGAACGCGCAAAAACTCTGGCGGGCGACGCCCGCGCTGCCAACGTTTTCCTGTTCGGAGCCGTGTGCCGGATGCTGGGCATCCCCCTCGTGACTGCAACTGCGGTGGCGCGGAAGGAACTGCCCGCAAAGATCCTGGAGAAGAACCTGCCGGTCCTCGAGGACGGGTACGCCCAGCCGGTCATGGAAGCGTGGTCACTGCCGGTACGGAAGCTGAACCACCACCTCCTGGCCAACGCGAGTCAGTCGATCGGCGCGGCAGCCATCGTCGCAGGCGTCAAGTTCTACTCCGGCTATCCAATGTCACCCGGCTCCGGCATCATGAACTATCTTGCGGCACATGCAGAGCAGTACGGCATCGTCGTCGAGCAGGCAGAGGACGAGATCTCGGCGGCGAACATGGCCGTGGGCGCCAGCTATGCAGGCGTACGGCAAATGGTCTCGACATCCGGCGGCGGGTTCGCCCTGATGGTCGAAGCACTCTCTCTGGCCGGCATGACGGAGACACCCATCGTCATCGTCGACGCACAACGCCCTGCGCCCGCTACAGGACTGCCGACACGCACCGAACAGAGTGACCTCTGGTTCGTCCTGCATGCTGGACACGGCGAATTTGTACGCTATCTCAGCGCGCCGCGCACGGCAGAAGACGCCTTCACACTGACACTGAAGGCGTATGAACTGTCGTCGAAGTACCAGATCCCCGCCATCATCCTGTCTGACCAGCAACTGGCGGACACGCGTGTGACGGTGCCACGCTGGGACCTCGGTGAGGTCCATCTGGACCGGCATCTTGCAGAACCGGGCTCATACCAGGAGCCATACAAACGGTTTGCACTGACCCCGTCCGGCGTTTCGCCGCGTCTCGTGCCCCTGCAGACCGACTGGCCGGTGATCGTCGACAGCGACGAGCACGATGAGTCCGGACATCTGACCGAAGACCTGGATATCCGGGAGCGTATGGTGAACAAGCGCCTTCGCAGACAGCAAGACCTGCGGGGCGACATGGAAGAACCAATCGTCCTGGGCAACGGTCCCACCCTGCTGGTCGGATGGGGCTCGAGCTTTGGAGCACTGGAAGAGCTCGTGCTGGACCACCCGACAGACCTCCGGCTCATCCATTTCAACGAGGTCTGGCCTCTGAGGACCGAGCGACTGCTCGCCGAGATGGAACGTGCCCGGCTGGTCGTCGCCGTCGAGGGCAATGCGACCGCCCAGTTCGCACAACTGATCGCACGTGAGACAGGAAAGCGTATCGAGCACTCGGTCCTGCGCTACGACGGGCGGCCCCTGAGCGCCGCATACATCGAGGGCAAGCTACATGACCTGGAGGTGATCTGACATGTGGAAGAATGGTATGGACATCGCCTGGTGCCCAGGTTGTGGCAACTTCGCCCTGCTGGACGCCGTGGACCACATCCTCGAGACCAGCGAAATCCCGCGAAACCACTTCCTGTACGTCTCCGGCATCGGCCAGGCAGCCAAACTGCCCCTGTATCTCAAGGGCGTCAACGTCCTCAACGGCCTGCACGGACGGGCCTTGCCGGTAGCTCAGGCGGCGAAGATCGCGAATGGCGACCTGACCGTCGTCGTCCACTCGGGTGACGGATGCAACTACGGCGAAGGAGGCAACCATCTGCTGGCTGCGATGAGGCGCAACGTCGACATCACGCTGATCGTCCATGACAACCAGATCTACGGTCTCACCAAGGGGCAGGCGTCGCCGACGACCTCGATGGGCATGACGACCGTCGCTCAGACGCTGGGCGTCATGCTGGAGCCCTTCAGCCCGTTGGCAACCGCGGTGGCATTGGATTGCTCCTTTGTTGCACGGACATTCGTGGGAGACCCCGAGCATATGGCCACTACCATGCGCGCCGCCATACGGCACCATGGATTCGCCCTCGTCGACGTGCTGCAGCAGTGTGTAACCTTCAACAAGGTCAACACGTTTGGCTGGTACAAGCAACGTGTTCAGAAGCTTCCTGACGACTACGACCCGACCGACCGCCAGGCGGCCTTTGCCAAGGCGCTGGAATGGGGCGATCATATCCCGATCGGCGTCCTGTACGTGCACGAGCGACCGAGCTACGGCGACCTGCACCCAGCGCTGCATGGCAAGCCTGCTCTGTGGAAGAACTGGACAACCGACATGGCGCCGTACGACGCGTTGCTGGAAGAATTGGCATGAACGACTGGCACGCGGCTCCTCAAACAGAATTATCTTGCCTTACTCTGCCCCAGCCACCGACCGTCAGCCCCCGCTGAGAAGCTCACTGATGGAGACGAAGCTGTAGCCCTGGCGCGCCAGCTCCGGGAGAACCACTTTCATGGCCTCGTACGTCATCATGCTGTTGGGGTGGGCCACGAAGATGACGCCCGGGCTGATGAACCGCCGGATTGTCGCGACACTGAACGCAACCGACCGCCTGGGTCCCGTATCCTCGATGGTCCAGGCCGAACCAACCACCAGGTATCCCTGGTCGGTTACGACATCTATCAGATGGCTGTCTTCGGCGAAATAGGGAAACCGGAAGTACGGCCGGGTGGTCAGCCCCATACCATTCAGAACCTGTTCACACGCCTGGATCTGCTTGACGAAGTTGGCACCCGTGGTGGCCGTCGCAGCGGGATGACTCAGGGTATGGTTGCCGAGGTCATCTCCGAGCCGCACCATCGTGCGTATGGCGCCGGGATGCATGCGGACGTTCGTGCCGATGACGAAGAAGGTGCAGTGGCCATTGTATGTGCGGAACAGCTCGGCGATGCGGACTGCCGCCACAGCGTCCCAGTTGTCGTCAAAGGTGAATGCCACGACCTTGCGGGTCGTCGCGACACGTTTCAGTTTGGTGTTGGTGAGATCGACCGTCTCGAGCTGAGCCAACTGGCCCTGGCGCAGCCATGGTTCCTTCTGCCACTTCGTCGAGTAAGCGACAATCATATCGCCTGTCGAGACCCGCTTCCCCACAAAGGCTCCCATCGGTTCCATCAGCTCCCGCAGTGGAATGTACAACTGGCCGCCCGACATGACCGGTGCAACGCTCCAGGGCAAATCGAGGAGGTCGAGACGGTATGTGGCCGACATCCCCTTCCAGAACGCATGCCGGGACCCGATCGTGAGGGCGGAACCAGCAGGTGACACCGCATAAACGGCGCCCCACGCCTGATGCAGGACGTTCAGTGGAACCAGAACGGTGTCCCCGATGCGCATCGCTATAGCTGGCAGTTTCGAGCCATTCAGCGAGATGGAGAGGCTGGTGTCGACGGTCAACAGGCGGAACCATGACGTCGTATCGACGGCCTGAGCAGAAGGTACCGGCACTAGAGCTACTTCGACGCAGCAGTACACGAGGAGCGCAACCACAAACCAACGCAACTTCCTGCAGTTCATCCCCACCTCTTCAGCCCGACCGGCTCCTTATTGCGAGTATAGCGGAGGATGGCCATTCAGCAACCAGGCCCTGCTCGGAACCTTCCGGCAGGGCCTGTACGTCTGAGACGAGCATTGTTGCTGTCGAGTTCCCACGCTCAGGCGTCCCAGGTGACTCCCGCGGACCTGTACTGCAGCGCCTCGCTGATGTGTTCCGCGCGCACCCGCTGAGCTCCGTCCAGGTCGGCAATCGTGCGAGCGACCTTGAGGACCTTGTCATAACCCCGTCCGCTGAGGCTGAACCGTGTGACAGCCATGGTAAGGAACGCCTGCGCATCGCGGTCTAGCGTGACGAGCTTGCGCACCTGTGGACCGGAAAGGTCGGCGTTGGCACGAAGGCCACGTTCCTCGAGGACTCCCCGCGCGCGCTCCCGGGCAAGGGTGACACGCTCACGGATAGCTGCAGATGTCTCGCCTGCATGCAACTCGCTCAGCTCCGACGCCTGCAGACGCGGAATGGAAAGGACCATGTCGAAGCGATCCAGGAGCGGCCCGCTGATCCGGCTGCGATACCGCCTGACATCAGAGGCTGAACAGATGCAGGGATGGGTCGTATCACCATACCAGCCGCACGGACACGGGTTCATCGCTGCGACGAGCAGAAAATGGGCGGGGTACGTCAGGGTCTGACGCACGCGTGAGATGGTGACGGTACCGCTCTCGAGGGGCTGACGCAGGACCTCCAGGACATCCCTGTGGAACTCGGGCAGCTCGTCCATGAACAGGACACCACGGTCGGCGAGCGAGATCTCACCCGGGCGCGCCGTGGCTCCTCCGCCGATGACGGCGATGCTCGATGCCGTGTGGTGAGGGTGCCGGAACGGGCGCTGTTCTACCATGGACTGTCCGTCCATCAGCAGGCCGGCGGCACTGTAGACGGTCGTGACCTCCAGGACCTCCTCGCGCATCATCGGTGGCATGATACCCGGCAGCCGTTCCGCAAGCATTGTCTTGCCCGACCCGGGCGAACCGGTGAGCAGGATGTTGTGCCCTCCGGCCGCAGCAATCTCCATGGCTCTCTTGGCCGTCGCCTGGCCCTTGACGTCTGCGAAGTCCAGCGGTGAATCGACCACTCCCGCGGGCGGATGATAGGCCGGAACAACCAGGATCACCGGCCCCTCTACGATTGCCTGCACCACTTCGCTGAGACCGACAGAGGGCAGCAGGCGCGTTCCCTCGAGGAGGGCAAGCTCACCCACATTCTGGTGCGGCACGACATAGGTATGCGTCCCGTCGGCAGCAGCAAGACCGGCGACTGCAGGCAGGACCCCATGGACGGGGCGGAGCGTCCCTTCGAGCGAGAGCTCACCGAGGAACACATAGCCCTCGAGTGGGGCCTCGAGCTGGCCGGACGCCTTGAGGATGCCGATGGCCACGGGGAGGTCGAAGAACGCGCCTTCCTTGCGAAGATCCGCCGGCGCGAGGTTCACCGTGATGCGGTGAGCAGGAAAGCGGAAGCCAGCATTCCGGACGGCGCTCTTGACGCGTTCGCGAGCCTCCTGGACAGTTGCATCCGGGAGCCCCACGATGGTGAACACGGGCAGGCCGTCGGCGATGTCGACCTCGACCTGCACGGGGTGAGCCGTCAGGCCGACGACGCTAACACTCGCTACTGTTGCGTACATCGTTTGCGCGTCGTTCCAGAATCGCCTTGAGGTTTGTGACGTCATTGGGGAAACTGAGCATGCGCACGGCTTCCGCCGTCTGGACAAACACGCCCATCCTGAGTTCGCGATTGACGGTCACCTGTGTATCCGCGGTCTCCATCTCGAACCAGTACACGATCTTCCGATGGACCGCCCTGTCCATATAGGAGTAGAAATGAAACGACGACGTGCCCGCCTTTCCTACGATGAGGGCATGGAGTCCAGACTCCTCGAGAACTTCCCGGAGGGCCGCCTGCTCGTGACTTTCTCCGAGCTCGACATGCCCCTTCGGGAAGACCCATACTCCCTTCAGGTTTCTGAGAACGAGCACCTTGTCACCGTTGAAGACGATACCTCCAGCGGTGATCTCGGTGACCTCGCCCTTCTTGCGGGTCACGCCTGTTCAGTCTGCCGTCAGGGCAGAGCTACGAACGTGTCCTCGTCGAAGTAGAGCTCGCGCGCCCATTCCACGCGCTCGGTGATCAGAGGGCGTGGCTTCTTGACTGCCTCGACACGGAAGAAGGTCGAGCGATACCAGGCAAAGTCGGGCGCCTTGAGGTCAAAGGGGGACTCGGTAACGATACGGAAGCCCTTCTCGACGATGCGCTCACCGGTCAGAAGGTAATTGTTGAAGTCACGGAGGATGTCCGTGATAACCAGGTTCATGCGGAGGAGATCCTTCTCGACACCCATCCACTTGGCCAGGCCGGACTCGAAGTGCGAGATACCGAAGTAGCCTGAACAGCTCTTGCCTCTGAGAGCCTCGCAGCAGCGCGAGTAGAAGAGCTTCATCCCTTCAACCGTCTCGACCGGGTCGGTAATGAAGACGTCGAACTTGCCCCTCAGTTCCTCGGGAACGGGATCGCGGGCATCATAGTCATAGACCTCGACGTTGGTCCAGCCCTTCTCCTTGATGACCTTGCGGATGAACCTGTTGACGCGCTTGTCGATCTCCACGACGGTGATTCGCCTGCACTTGCCGGTCAGGGCAAGACCGATGCTGAGGAGATCGTCGTCGCCGAGGATGAAGATGTTCTTGTTCTCAAGATCACCACGCTCGTAGATGTAGGCGATGCGGTCAAGGTTCTTCACAAGGGGGACAACGCCCTGGTCAAACTCAGCGGTGACCTCCGGACGTCCCTTCGCCAGCGTCTCATACTCCGGCATGATATCCTTGAGCCAACCGCGCGGTTTGACGCCCGTCGCGCTGCAGGTCGGGCACATCATGGACTCTTCCTTCTCGATGCCGTTCGTGCGAGCGTAGTCCTTGCCATCCTTCGTTACAGCGATGAGGTCGCCCTTCGCTTCGATGTATCCTTTGATTTTGAGCGTCTTGAGTGCATCGATGTAGCCGGGGATGGCGTCATCCTGCTTGCCCACCAGTTGCCAGAAACTGAGAGGCTGTTTCATCAACGCCCGTAGCAGCTTCGCCTGTGTCCTGTCCATGTGTACCTCCAGAGATTGAAACCATCAGATTATACGTGACCATGCTCCACAATGCAACAAGAGCCCCTCCGGCGACGGACCTCGCCATGGAACGAGGTTGTCAGGTTTCTTCTTCGCTCAGAGACTGGAGTTCGTAGAGATTCTTGTAGATGCCACCCGTTTCGAGCAATTCCTCGTGTGTTCCGGATTCGCTGATCTGTCCTTTCTGTACCACGAGAATGCGGTCCACCGTGCGAATGGTCGACAGGCGGTGCGCGACGATGATGCTCGTACGACCCTTGAGGATCTTGCGGATGGCCGCCTGGATCACGGCTTCGGACTCGGTGTCGATGTCCGAGGTGGCCTCGTCGAGGATGAGGACTTTGGGGTCAAAATACAGCGCCCGGGCAAAGGAAATCAGCTGCCGCTCCCCCGATGACAAGTTGTTGCCGCGCTCGTACAGATGGTGATGCAGACCTCCCTCGAGACCCTTCATGAACCGCATGCCCAGGTAATCGACGATCTCGGCCGCTTTCTCCTCATCAGGGTGTTCATCAAAGAGAGCGATATTATGGAGGATCGTTCCACTGAAAATGAAGACGTCCTGCATGACAAATGCAACACTTTGACGCAGAAATTCGGCGGGAAGAGTGGCAACATCCACACCACCCAGCAGGACGCGCCCACTGTCAATTCCATAGAAGCGTGGGACCAGCCCGGTGATGGACGTCTTGCCGGCGCCGGTGGCGCCGACGAGTGCAACCGATCCACCCTGTTCCACGTTAAAGCTGATACCCTTGAGAATCTCCTGGCCTGGCGTGTAACTGAGGTGCACATCCTGGAACTCGATACTGAACTCGTGTGGAACAACACCGGCAAAGGTCTCCGGCACATATTCTTCTTGGGGTTCATCAACAATGTGGAAAATCTTCTCGGCCGACGCCATAGCCTGCTGGATCGTGTCGAATTGCTCAGCAACCTCCTGGACCGGCTGGAAGAAGATCTGGGTGTAGAACGTGAACGTCACCAGTGTGCCGAACGACAGCGCTCCCGCAAGGATATGTCCACCACCGTAGTAAAGCAGCAATGCCACAGCGAAGGTCGCCAGCGCCCCGACAAGAGGACGGAAGACGCCGTTCAGGAGCATCAGATGAAGGCGTGCCAGCGTATAGGACTCGTTGATCTTCTGGAATTTCTTCTTCTCTTTCTCTTCGATGGCAAAGAGCTGAACAACGCGCACGCCCTGGATGCGCTCTGCGATAAATGAGTTGATGCGTGAAAGGCAGGTACGTGCCACACGGTGTGCATTCCGGATGGAAACCCGAAAGACCGCCGTAAGAATGACGACAGCGGTGAGCACTGCCATGAGAACCCACGTCAGAAAGGCGTTAAGGGAGAACATGACGACCGTGACGCCCACGAGCAGAAATCCGTCACGGACGATATTGATGAGAGCCTGGCTGTACATGTCCGCCAGAGCTTCGATGTCATTGGTAACACGCGTGGTCAGGCGACCCGAGGGTGTGCGGTCAAAGAAGCTGAACGGTAAACGCTCTACATGCTCAAAGAGCTGCACCCGGATGTCATAGACAATACGCTGACCGACGACCTCGAGGAGGACACGATTAATGTATCCAACCACAAATGCCAGGAGGACAATTGCCAGAAACAGCAGCGACAGCCTCTTGATACCTGCAACATCGACGGAACGCAACCAGGCATGCTCCTCAGGTGAGAAACGCTGCAGAGACAATGCATCCATGATATACGTTCCCTCCGGGAAGACTGGCTGGGGAGCGCTGAACACAAAGGGCTGGGGAGCATCGACATATCCGTTGAGGCGGTCAATACCCAGCTGC
>NZ_QXIW01000012.1 GCF_003570985.1 Candidatus Cryosericum hinesii | reverse complement strand
ACCGAGCGCAAGCAGGCGGAGACAGAGAAGGAGGCCTTGCAGGCGCAGCTTCACCAGTCCCAGAAGATGGAGGCCATCGGGACACTGGCAGGAGGGGTGGCACACGACTTCAACAACTTGCTGACCGGCATCCTGGGCAACATCGCCCTGATACGCGGGGGTCTGCTTGCTGCCGACCCGTTGCTGGAAAACCTGAATGCAGCCGAGACCGCTGCTCGTCAGGCGGCGGACCTCACGCAAGGACTGCTGACCTTCGGCCGCAGTGCTATGGTCCTGCCGGTTCCCATGAATATCGCGGCCGCGCTCGACGCGACCCTGGCACTGCTGAAACAGTCACTGCCGGCTACCATGGAGATCGTCCGTGACTATGAGCAGACGGCCTGGAACGTCCTGATGGACCAGTCACAGATCACGCAGATCCTGCTCAACCTGGCCGTGAACGCACGCGATGCCATGAAGGGCAAGGGGACACTGACCATCCGCGCCAGGAACGAGGTCGTGGGAGAGGAATACGTCCAGACCCATCCTTTTGCGCGGACAGGAGAATTTGTCCACCTGAGTGTCACGGACACCGGTCCGGGGATTCCACGAGAAATCCTGGAGCATCTCTTTGAACCCTTCTATACGACGAAACCGGTGGGGTCCGGCACGGGGCTGGGGCTCTCTATCGTCTACGGTGCCGTCAAGCAGGCCGGCGGCTGGATCACCGCGGAATCCACGGAAGGTGCCGGGAAGACCGCCCCTCTCATTGAACAAACATGTTCGGGGGAAGCCACCCCTTACATTGGACAAACATGTTCGGGGGCGATCTTCGACATCTATCTGCCTCGATGCCTGGAAAGCCCCCCACAGTCGCCTCCTCCCACTCCCCCTTCTGTGAACGTACCCGGAGGAACGGTTCTGGTGGTTGAGGATGAACCGGCGGTGCGGACAGTTGCCCAGGCTCTCCTGACCAGGAGGGGGTATGCGGTCCTGACAGCACCGGACGGAGCATCGGCCTTGGACGTCTTACGGGATCACCCTGCGGGCATCGGGCTCATCCTGCTGGACATGACCATGCCTGGCATGACGACGGACGAGATCGTGCAAGGCGTCCGCGCTCTGAACCCGACGTTGCCCATCCTGCTGAACTCCGGGTACACGTCCAACGACGCCGTCAGGCGGATGCTCGAGGAGGGCAGTGTCCAAGGGTTCCTGGGCAAGCCGTATGACCTGCACCAGCTGGTGGAGAACGTGCAGAAGCTGATCTCCAGAGGTTGATCGGTCTGCCGGGCCCCATGAGTCGATGTGCTCATGGCATCGTGCCGTGAAAGGCGATATGCTTTGATATCGGCCGAGGAGGTTGCCGTATGAGTGACAGGACAAGAATCTCGTTTATCGGCGGGGGCGTCATGGCTAATGCCTTCGTCGAATTGCTCCTCGCCAAGAGTATTGCGTCCGAGGACGACGTAATGGTCAGTTCTCGCAGTTGGGCCACGCTTGAGGTCATGCGCGAGCGGCACCACGTTCACACGACGCTCTCCAACCATGAGGCAGTCCAGTTCGGGGACATTGTTCTCCTGGCGGTCAAACCCCAGAATCTCGAACGTGTCTTTGCTGACATCAAGGGAGCCATGCGGCCGGAACAACTCTTGCTGTCCATTGTTGCTGGAGTCGGTATCGACAGGCTGAGGGAAGGCACGGATCATGACCGTATTGTGCGGTGTATGCCCAACACGCCCGCCCAGATCGGAGCAGGGGTGAGTGTCTGGACGGCCGGCTCCCAGGTAACGCAGGAGGACCGGACGCTGGTTCGTTTAGTACTTGGCGCAGTAGGTATCGAGATGGAAGTCGACGAAGAGCGATACGTGGACATGGCAACGGCGGTGAGCGGTACCGGGCCCGCGTACGTTTTCATGTTCATCGAGGCTTTCGTGGACGCTGCCGTACACCTTGAATTTCAGCGCGACATGGCGTTGGAGCTGGTGTTGCAGACAATGGAAGGCTCGCTCAAACTCGCTCGGTCCAGCCACAAACATGTTGCTGAGCTCAAGAGCTTCGTCACGTCGCCAGGTGGGACGACTGCCGAAGCACTCTATGAGCTGGAGAAGTGCGGGTTCAGGACAGCCTTGTCAAAAGCAGTCTGGGCAGTCTACCAGCGTACCCTCGCCCTCAAAGACTGACCGCTGTTCGGCGGCCGATGCCGGAAAGTCAGGAGCGCAGCTGGATGCTGTCGACTGCCTGGTCGCGGTCGATAAGTCCATCGCGTTCGAGTGCAGCTACAATGTGTTCCAGCCAAGGCCCATCGGTTTCTTCTTCCGTCGGGAACAGGCGGGTCCTGAGTTCTGTGAGCCCCATTGTCTGATCAGACGGAAGGCCGCGCAGAAGCTCGACAATGCGACCGCGCCAGATACGGTTGGGTTTGCCCCGGTGAGAAGGTTCGGAGACGCGGGGTGGAACGGCCTCGGCCAGTCTGAACGCTGAACGGCAGGCCTTGGTGACGGGGCAGAACAGACACCTGGGGGAACGTGCCGTACAGTACTGCGCGGCGATGTCCATACAGGCCTGGTGCCACTCCGAACTGCGCCCGCGGGGATACACTTCACTGGCGACATGTAGTAGCTGGGATTCAGGCATGACCTCGAGCGTTGTCGTGAGTTGCCCGAAAAGCCGGCTGTATAGCCTCCGGGTGTTGACATCCAGAACGACGACGTCTCGGTGGAACGCAAATGAGAGGACGGCCGACACTGTGTACGGGCCGAGACCCGGAAGCGACCTCAGGTCATTGGCGGTGTCCGGGAGAAGTCCGCCAAAGCGCTCGACGACGGCGCGTGCGCAGTCTCGCAGCCGCAGAGCCCTGTTGTTGTAGCCCATGCCCTGCCACGCACGAATGATGGTCGCGTTGTCAGTAGCTGCGAGTGAGCTGAAGTCAGGATACTGCCGAAGGAAGAGGGGCAGTTTCTCCTGGATGCGAGCCGTCTGAGTCTGCTGGAGCATCGTCTCGGAAACGAGAACGACATAGGGGTCGGGATTGGGGACTCTCCACACAAAACGACGCGCGTGAACCGCATACCAGCCCAGAACCATTGCTTGCACGCGTTCCACAGCGGTCAGATCGACCGAGAGATTAGTGCCTGCGCTCCTTCTAGCCTTTGGAGCGCCGGAAGTCTCGATGTGCGATGTGTCATCCGGGCGTTTCATGAATGTAGTATAGCAAGACAACCGTTTGCAGCGATAGCCCCGGCAGCAATACTGGATAAAACAGCGTGGACCGCTTTGCCGGCCACGGCACGGAGAAAGAGAAACCCCCTGTCAGTCTTACTGACCGGGGGTTGTGTTTCACTTCCTGCTATGTCGTGTACGTTATTGTTACCGTCCGGGTAGCCGCGTTCCATTGGACGTCCATTGCAAGTGTTTCCGCGACAAACCGGAGAGGAAGAAGCGTCCTTCCGCTCATGATGATGGGAACAACCTTGGGGTCGCTGTCGATGTTAACCGACTGGCCATTCAGCGTCGCTACATTCCGGTCGATCCACAAAACCAATGTCTTGTCGTTTTGCACAATGGTGACCTTCTGTGTCGACGCGTCCCAGGCGATGGTTCCCCCAACGGCTTCGACGACTGCTCGAATAGGGAGAAGGGTCCGTGAATTCAGGATGATGGGGGCTGCCTCCAGAACAACGGGGCTCCCATCCACATACATTGTCCTGCTACCAATTGTCAGCTGAATGATTCTCGTGACCTTCAAGGCGAACAATGCTGTCACGTTCTTGTCTGCATCCATCGTCACAGTCGCCGGGTTCTTTGTACCGGTCAGAGCCCCGGACCAGCCGGTGAAGACGTAGCCGGAAGCAGGACTTGCTGTAAGCGTGACAGCCGTTCCAGGAGCATAGGACGAGGCATCGGGAGACCGGCTGATCGAGCCGCCCGCAGACTGCGCCACAGTAGTCGTGAGGGCATACGAAGTCACGGTGTCATACCGGAAGACGCCGTTGCCGGTGCCGGCATACAGGGTGGCGGGGGACTTTGGGTTGATGGCAAGAGAGGTGGCCGTTCCATTGGTAAGCCCAGTGTTCATCGCTGTCCAGGTCGTGCCGCTATCCTTGGAGCGGAAGACACCACCCCATGTACCTGCATACAGGGTGGAAGAGGTAGCAGGGTCGACAGCAAGGACCTTGACACCAGCATTGGTAAGCCCAGTGTTCACAGCCGTCCAGTGGGCGCCGCTGTCCTTAGAACGGAAGACACCATCCTGGGTACCGACATACAGGATAGCTGGGGACTTTGGGTTGATGGCAAGAGAGGAGACATCCTTGTTGGTAAGCCCAGTGTTCATCGCTGTCCAGGTCGTGCCGCTATCCTTGGAGCGGAAGACGCCATTACTATCGATACCCACATACAGAATGGCAGGAGTCAGAGGATTGATGGCAATATCCAGGACATCTTTGTTGATGAGACCGGTGTTCACCGCCGTCCAGGTTGTGCCACTGTTGACGGAATGGAAGACGCCAGCGCCATTGGTACCGGCATACAGAGTGGTGGGGGACTTGGGGTTGATGACAAGAGAATTGACGCCCTGATTGGTGAGACCGGTGTTCACTGCCGTCCAAGTGGCGCCGCTGTTGACGGAGCGGAAGACGCCACCCAAGGTGCCGCTATACAGGATGGCGGGAGTCGAGGGATTGATGACAATATCCAGGACATCTTTGTTGATGAGACCGGTGTTCACCGCCGTCCAGGTTGTGCCACTGTTGACGGAATGGAAGACGCCAGCGCCATTGGTACCGGCATACAGAGTGGTGGGGGACTTGGGGTTGATGGCAAGAGATGAGACCATACTCCCATATAGTGGAAGCTGTGTCCAGGTTTCCGCAGTTGCTGCCCGCGCGGCGGGGACACCGACCAGCACACCCGAAAGGCCCAAGGCAAGACACAAGGTCAGAATTAACATGATAGACAGACACGTGATCCACTTTTGAGTTGTCAGTTGTTTCATTACTCTCCTTCTCTTGGATGCGCCAAGAACGTAGTTGAACGTTCGCTTCTGGTCGTCTTCTCTGCCACAGACTTGCAGAGTTCCAGGATGTGGAGGCCGCTACATGTTACCCATTCATCTCACTGGCATCCTCTCGCCGCATCACTACATTGATCACGAATGAGATAATTTATATTGTAGCACAAAATGTTCCAACTTCATGACGGCATCGATTAGCACTGTGCTGAGGCTGGAAGGGTCGTCAGGCCTGTCACATTGACACGCGTGACGCATGTGGCCATACTAAAATAAGTGTTTGGTCGCGTGGGCGACCGACAACGAACACAGGAGGATCATATGGAAGAGATCAACCGAATTGCCGTCGGCGATATGGCGCCCGACTTCACCTTGGACGACAACCGGAAGCGACCCATTCACTTGGCTGACTACCGGGGCAAAAAGGTTCTGCTGTCCTGGCACCCTCTCGCATGGACAAGAGTGTGTGCCGAGCAGATGAAGGCGCTCGAAGCTCACCTCGCGGACTTTTCCCGCCTCAACACGGTCGCACTCGGCATGAGCATTGACCCGGTTCCGTCGAAAAATCAATGGGCCAAACAGTTGCTCATCGCCGAGACCATGCTGCTGTCCGACTTCTGGCCTCACGGAGGCGTGGCGCGCACGTATGGGTTGTTCCGCGACGTCGAGGGGTACTCCGAGCGTGCCAACGTGCTCATTGACGAATCGGGCAAGGTTACCTGGGTGAAGGTCTATCCCGTCCACGACCTGCCCGACATCGACGAAGTACTGGCACGTTGTGCAGAGTGATCACTTGGACGTACCTATGGACGTAAAGAATGCTATCGAGGCCCGCAGGGCATATCGTTCTTTTGACCCTGTGGCTATTACTGACGACTTGATCTGGGACCTGGCCCGTGCCGCAAGCCTCTCAGCGTCGTGTTTCAACAACCAGCCGTGGCGATATGTGTTCGTTCGCNNAAGGGCAACCAATGGACGGAACGAGCCTCCATGATCATCGCTGTCTTCAGCCGGCCCGAACTCGACTGCGTCATCAAGGACCGCGAGTACAACTGGTTCGACACAGGTATGGCAACGGCTCTGCTCATCCTGCGAGCGACCGAGCTGGGATTGGTCGCGCACCCGATTGCTGGTTTTCGTCCAGATGAGGTGAAGCCAATGCTGGGAATACCGGAGAACATGAGATTGCTGACGCTGGTCATTGTAGGCAAGCACACAACGGTCCCCAACCCCATTCTCTCCGACAAGCAGTTACACGATGAAAGTGAGCGGCCGCCTCGCCTTCTGCTGGAACGGATCGCCTTTGTGGACAGAGTCCCGGACGGAGCACCGGTTGGAGAGCCTATCCCTCACTGACCGCTTGGTTCAACCATGTCTGTCGCAACGGCATGGTGGACTCGCGCGTCAGGACACGAGCTGTCTCAGGATCTCCTCTGAACGGGCGAACAGCAAGCAGTGACCTTCGTTGGCATACCATCGTGTCAGGGTATGAGGAAGGAGAGATGCAAGTTCCTCCGCCATGGATGGGGGAGTGATGACATCTTCGCGCCCCTGCCATATCTGAATCGGGTATGCGACTTTTTTCAGCGCGAGGTGCCAGGAGCCACGGTAGAGAGCCAGTTCCTGTGCGGCGCCGGCGACACCCTGCCTGAACGCTTCGGTCAGATTCGTACGGAGCATATCCTTGATGTCCGGTCGCTCGAGTACGAACTTGTCTGCGTCGGGTCGTTCCGCTGCCATACGGATCAACAGTGAGGGGAAGTCTGCCTGTACCTCCTGCATGCTTTGAGCGAACATGCGGCGAGCAAGCCAGGGGAAGCGTGCTACTGAGACGAACATTCGTCGCTGATCAACGTTCATTGACAGGCGAACAGCCTGGTTGTGAAGGGGAGAAATGCCTGAGACGATTCCGGCAGCGGTCAGTCTCTCACTGATGCGGTCTGCGCATGCGACGACGTAGGGACTGCCTCCCGAGGTGCCGAGAACTGCGAAATCGTAGATACCGAGGTGTACAGCAAGCTGGACGACGTCGTCCGGCCAGCCCGAGAATAAGCGTCCACGTTTGGGATCTGAAAGACCGAACCCGGGCCTGTCGGGCGCGATGAGTCGAGCACCGACTGCCTGTGCAGGAGCGTCCAAGACGATGCCCTCGAGGCGTGACGCTGGGAACCCATGGAAAAAGAACACTGGTACCCCTGATGGGTCACCGAACTCCGCATACCCCAAGGCGCGTCCATCTGCGAGCTTGATTGTCTGATCAGTCAATGCCATCTGCGCCTCACTCGACTCGGAGATGTGTCTGCAAATCTCCAAATCTTGAGTTTACCATGAAGCGACAGTCAATCAACTGTCATACGGCGAACGCAGTCTGTGTGAACCGTCAGTTGCGTATACCACTCCGTCATTCCCCCGAGCCCTTTTGTCCCTCGCATCCTTTTGTCCAAGATGCGAGGTGTTCTTCAAGGCGAGGGGTGCTTCCCACGAACATGTTGGTGTCATGGGAGTAGCGCTCTGCCGCGCAGGCGAGAATCCATCGTTGCCTTCGGGGTCAGCTGCTAAATGTAGCCGGAGTTGTCATCTCAAGACCGGCAGCCCGCTCAACCTCTGCAGAGCAGACTTTGCACCTTTTCCAGCAGCTGGTGCAAGTCATACGGCTTGGCCAGGAACCCCTGGACACTGTCCTCCTCGAGTATCTGCTTGGCGGTCTTGTTGGAGGCAAACCCGGAGTTTAGCAGGATGGGGACTGTGGGATCCAGAGCACGGATGGCCCGCACGATTTCGCCGGTTGTCATGCCCGGCATGGTCATGTCCAACATGATCAGGTCGATCTCCTTTCGATGCTGTGCAATCATGTCCAAAGCTTCTGCGCCATTTCCCGCCGTCATGACAAGGTATCCGCTTCGCGTGAGCAGAGACTGAGTGACCGTACGCACGACCGGCTCGTCCTCGACTACCAGGACCGTACTGTGTTGTATGTTCTCGACAATGGGTCGAGGCGTCTGTACAGGTACAGCGGGGGAGACACAACGCGGCAGGAAGATGTTAAACGTCGTGCCGGTGTCGTGCCCCGTCGTCGTCGTGATCCACCCGCCGGACTGTTTCACGGCGCCGTAGATGACGGAGAGTCCGAGGCCGGTTCCTGAACCTACGGGCTTGGTCGTATGGAAGGGCTCGAACAGGTGTTCCATGATCTCGTCGGGAATGCCGGGTCCAGTGTCGTTCACGCTCAGGCGTACGTATTCGCCCGTCTGCGCGTAGGGGTACTGACGGACGTAGAGCTCGTCGACGACCTCGTTTCGAACGGAGAACGTCAACGTGCCCTTGCCCTCCATAGCGTCGCGCGCGTTCACGGCCAGGTTCAACAGAATCTGGGTCAACTGCGACCGGTCGGCCAGGATGTTCCAGGCATCTGGCTGGAAGTCCCGTACAATGTTGATTGTGGCCGGCAGCGATTGGTGCAACAGGTCGAGCGTTTCGCCGACTGCCGCATCGACGTCGAGAGCAACCGGTAGGATCGCAGCGCTGCGGCCGAAGGTCAGCAGTCCTTTCGTGAGGTCGGCTGCCCGACGGGCAGCGGTCTCGACTGCGTTCAGGTTCTCCAGCAACGGATCTGCCGGGGGCAGGCTGCTGCGCATGATGGCGGCATTGCCCAGGATGCCGGTCAGCAGGTTGTTGAAATCATGGGCGATGCCACCTGCCAGTGTCCCGATCGCTTCCATCTTCTGGGACTGCCGGAGCTGAGCCTCCGCTTTCTTACGCGCCTCCTCTGCCTGCTTGCGCTCGGTGATGTCACGGTAGATGGAGTAAATTGCTTCCTGTTTCCCTGTGATCAGAACAGGTGCGGCGATGAGGGACACATCAACAAGGGTGCCGTCTTTTCTGCGCCGCACTGTTTCCAGAAGGTTTTTCTCCCCTTGGCCGGTAGACCTTGTTATTGCTCTGGCTTCTTCCTGGCGCCCGGGAGGTGCCACCAGGTCGTCGATACATTGTCCGACGGCTTCATCAACCCCATAGCCAAACATGCGCACGAACTCGGCGTTTACCCGCATGACCCTGCCTTGGGCATCGCAGATCGCAATGCCTTCTGGGGTTGTCTCCACGAATCGGTCGAAATACGCTCGTTCCCGCTGAGTCTCTTCATCCGCTTGCTTGCGCTCAGTGATGTTACGGCTTACACCCATGATTCCCACAGGTTTCCCGGTCGCATCAAACATCAGCCGGGAAACAACCTCGGTCCAAACTGATGATCCATCCTTGCAGGGCTGTTCAACTTCAGTCACACTTGGGGCCGGAACAGCACCCGATTTGGCCTTCTCTAGACTCTGCTGTATCTTTTCCTGCACAATAGCGATCGATCCTTTGGACAATACCTCGTATAGTGGCTGGCGTATCGCCTCTTCCGGGGTATATCCTCTGAGTTGGAAGACCGAAGGGCTGACATAGGTAAAGACACCATTGAGATCGAGAGTCCAGATCACATCGGTCGAGTTATCAGCGAGAAGACGATACTGTGCTTCGCTCTTCTGCTGTGCCTCTTCCGCC
>NZ_QXIW01000011.1:76346-103885 GCF_003570985.1 Candidatus Cryosericum hinesii | reverse complement strand
GCAGTGCCTCCTCCGCCTGCTTGTGCTCGGTGATATCCTGGACCTGCATAAGGAACCCTGAGATCGAATCCGCACGATTTCCCAGCGGGGTGATGAGCACATCCAGCCAGATGATCCCTTCCCGGGTGGTAGGATAAAGGTTCAGGGTCTTCACTCTTTCGAAGTCAAGAGGTCCCTGGTATCGTACTGCCTCTCCCTGATGCAGCTTCTCCTTCTGCTCATCGTCGATATTCGGGTCAGCAAAGAGGGGGAAACCTCGGATTGCCTGTACATCCTTTATGCCAAACAGGTTCAGACCCGCAGGGTTGGCGTGTACCAATGTGCCAGCAGCATCATAGAGTTCAATGGCAATGGGCGATTGATCATAGATTGTACGGTAGCGCTCCTCACTCTCGCGCAACGCCTCTGCCTCTTCCACCCGCTTGCGCTCCGTGATGTCCACGATCATAGCCATGTGGTAAGTCGCGGGCTCTCCGGGATTCCACAGCGCCGAGACGGTCAGGTTCGCCCACACCTGCGTACCGTCCTTGCGACGGTAGCGCTTCTCGGTCGTGAACTCACGTACTTGTCCAGAGGCAAGACGCTTCATGTTGAGCGAGTCAGTTAGTCTGTCGTCGGGGTAGGTGATCGTCTGGAAGTCTAGCGAGAGCAGTTCCTCACGGGAGTATCCGACGATATCTGCATATCGCTGGTTGACGAGGACAAATTGCCCGGTCGCGGTCTCGACCTTGGCCACGCCGATTGCGGCTTGCTCGAACAGCGCCCGGAACTGGCGTTCGTTCTCCCGCAATGCCTCATCCGCCTGCTTCTGCGCCATGGCAGCCTCGCCGGAACGGATTTCCTTGTCAGTCACGGTCTCCCCTTTTTCCTGTTTCCGTGCCACGTTTGGCCATACCAGTAACACTCCGCTCTGCCGGTGCCGGTCTTGTGCATGTTTGTTCCATTCGCAGCTCCTGAACTCTCCTTGACTTTGTCGAATGGCACATATCCTGCCACGTGCGCGAAGAAGGGGGATGCACACAATCCTAGTCTCAGGATAGTCGTGGCGCAGAACGGGTCAAGTGCCGCCAAGGGTTGCGGATCTCTGGTCCGAGGGCTATAACGTGTGGGGCAATATGATGGAGGTCGACCATGCTTACCAGACGCAAGATCGACAGCAGGTTTCTCGACAAATGGGAACGAGACGTGTGTTCCGGACTGGAACGTGGAACTGAACGCCCGTTTGCTCTCGTTCACGATGATCAGATTCAGTGGTATCTGGGTGCACACTGACCTGCCCATGTCGATTCATCAGCAGTTCCCTGTTGACAGGAAGACAGTCAGGAAGTAACCTTATATAGTTATCGAGGGCCGGTCCTGGGCGATTGCCCTGAGAGCGGCCATTGTCATATGTGGAGGTTGACATGGAACGTGTGCTGAGTAGCGAACTATCTTCTCATGCAGGTGAACGCATCATGATGGCGGGGTGGATGCACCGCATCCGCAAGCTTGGAAGTGGGATGGTATTTGTTCACCTGCGCGATCGCTCTGGCATCTGTCAGATCGTTGTGGAGGCTCCCGAGGCAGTGGCGTCCATCGATGGACTGCTTGTCGAGAGCGTTATCCAGGTCGAGGGCATGGTGGTCGCAGAACCACAGGCCGCCGGCGGGTACGAAGTTCACGACCCTTCCTTCACGGTGTTGTCTCCTGTCACCGAAGCGTTGCCGTTTCCTATCAACAAGCCAGTCATCAACGCGCATCTGGATACGTTCCTCGACCATGCCATGGTCGGTCTCAGGGCGCCTTCCAAACAGGCTGTCTTCAAACTGAGCGCCGCGGTCGCCCACGGTTTCCGGGAGGTCCTTGATGGTAAGGGGTTCACCGAAGTGGCGACGCCCAAGATCACCGGCACGGCTTCTGAGTCCGGTGCTACTGTCTTCGCGATCGAGTACTTCGGGAAACAGGCCTTTCTGGCACAGAGCCCCCAGTTTTACAAGCAGATGATGGTCGGTGTCTTCGAACGCGTGTACGAGGTGGCGCCTGTCTTCAGGGCCGAGCCTCATCAGACCGTCCGTCACCTCAACGAGTACGTCAGCATGGACGCCGAGATGGGATTCATCAAAGACCATACAACGGTCATGGCTCTTCTCACCGACGTCATCAGGGGGATCCTCTCCTACCTCACGATGCACTGTGTCAAGGAGCTGGAGCTTCTCAAGGTCGAGATGCCGCTGGTGCCCGAGACTTTTCCACACGTCTACTTCCCGGATGCACAGCAGTGGATTTTCGAGCATCATGGCGAGGACTGCCGTGGGGAACCGGATCTTGCTCCTCAGCACGAGAAGTGGCTGGGCGAGTGGGCGAAGGAGACCTTCCAGTCCGATTTCCTGTTCGTTACCGGGTATCCGATGGTGAAGCGCCCCTTCTACACGGCGCCGAACCCGGACGACCCCAAGTACTCCAACTCATTCGACCTTCTGTTCCGGGGAACTGAGCTGGTCACCGGTGGTCAACGTCTCAACAAGTTCGAGGACTATGCCAGAGCTCTGGAATCTCGTGGTATGACACAGGAAGCCGTGGCGGCCTACCTCGAGACATTCCGCTTCGGAATGCCACCTCACGGCGGCTTTGCGATTGGATTGGAGCGCTTCATCATGCAGCTGACCGGGCTCACGAACCTGCGTGAAGCCGCCTTGTTCCCGCGCGATATGGAGAGGCTGCAACCCTGACCCATGAAATGTGAACATCGTTGTGCCAGGCACCAAGGCATTCACAATTGGAGTGACCAATGAGAGAATACGACTTCCATAGCATCGAACCGAAGTGGCAGAACCTCTGGGAGGCTGAGAAGGCCTATCGGACAGAAGAGAACTCCGTCAAACCGAAGCTTTTCTGTCTGGATTACTTCCCCTATCCATCGGGAGACGGCCTGCATGTCGGCCATTGCCGCAACTATATCCCCACCGACGTCATCAGCCGCTTCTACCGCATGAAGGGCTTCAATGTCCTGCACCCCATGGGATGGGACGCATTTGGGCTCCCCGCCGAGAACGAGGCTATCAGGCTGAAGAAGAATCCACGGGAGATCACTCTCAAGAACACAACCAACTTCAAGCGGCAACTCAAACTCCTTGGGACCTCGTATGACTGGGAGCGAGAGATCAACTCATCCGATCCCGAATACTATCGATGGACTCAGTGGTTCTTCCTGCTTCTGTACAAACGGGGCCTTGCCTATGAGAAGGAGTCGGAGCAGTGGTGGTGCCCCAGCTGCAAGACTGTCCTGGCCAATGAACAGGTAAAGGATGGCAAGTGCTGGCGCTGTGGAACTCCTGTGGAGAAGAAGAAGCTGAAACAGTGGTTCTTCAGGATCACCGACTACGCCGATCGTCTGGCCGATGACCTTGATACGGTGGACTGGCCCGAGCGTATCAAGATCATGCAGCGTAACTGGATCGGCAAGTCGGTTGGTGCCGAGGTCATCTTTGACATCGTCTCAGCCGGCGATGGTTCGAAGCATCCGGTAGCCATCTTCACAACCCGTCTGGATACAATCATGGGGGCCACGTTCCTTGTGCTGGCTCCTGAACATCCTCTGATCCATGAGATCGTTGCGGGCGAACAGCATGCCGAGGTCGATGCATATGTCGCGGCCAGCAAGACCAAGACGGAGATCGACCGCATGTCGACGGACATGGAAAAGACGGGGGTCTTCACGGGGGCCTACGCGGTCAACCCATTCTCTGGTGAGAAGGTCCCAGTCTGGATTGCCGACTATGTGCTCATGGGCTATGGCACGGGCGCAATCATGGCTGTACCAGCTCATGACAGCCGTGACTTCGCGTTTGCCACGAGATATGGCATCCCGATCCGCCAGGTCATCGGATGGCCGGGTGTCGTATATGAAGGAGCGGCTTGGAATAATACATATTCCGAGCATGGCACGCTGGTGCAGTCTGGCCGCTTCGACGGTCTGACGACGGAGGCTGCGTTCGCGGTAATGGTTGCAGACGGTGAAGCAAAAGGATTCGCAAAGGCGCAGACCAACTACCATATGCGTGATTGGCTCATCAGCCGCCAGCGCTACTGGGGAGCTCCAATACCCATGATACATTGTCCGACATGTGGGACGGTCCCCGTTCCTGAGAGCCAACTGCCAGTTGTGTTGCCGGATGTCGAGAAATATGAGCCAAGTGGAACGGGCGAGTCGCCCCTGGCCGGCATCAAGGAATGGGTCGAAACGACATGCCCTGTGTGCGGAGGACCAGCTCGGCGGGAGACGGATACAATGGATGGCTTCGCCTGTTCCTCGTGGTACGAGCTGCGGTATACCAGTCCTCACAATGACAAGGCACCCTTCGACAGGGCGACCATAGACTACTGGCTTCCTGTCGACCTGTACGTTGGTGGTGCGGAACATGCGGTCATGCATCTGCTGTATTCCCGGTTCTGGACCAAGGTCATGTACGACGAAGGCCTTGTTGGGTTCACAGAGCCGTTCGCTCGCCTCATGAACCAGGGAATGCTGCTGTCCTACGATGGGCAGAGGATGAGCAAGAGCAAGCATAACGTCATTACTCCCGACGAGGTTGTCGAGCAATACGGTGCCGATACCTTGCGCTTGTTTGAATTGTTCATGGCACCGTTTGAGCAGGAGGTCGCCTGGTCCAAGGAAGGCATCTCGGGCGCACACCGCTTTGTGAAGCGTCTGTGGGAGCTCGCCCAGCGTACCATCGAGGTATCACGGGGGGACCTGACGAACGTCTTGGTCCCAAAGCTCGAACTGCAGATCAACAAGCTGACCAAAAAGATCACCGAGGACATCGAGAAGTTCAAATTCAACACTGCAGTGGCCGCGTTCATGGAATACTTCAACTTTTTGTCCGAGACCGTACGGAACGACGAGACCATGCTGTCGACAGTCGAGTGGCAAACCGCGATGCGGCAGTTGCTTGTCGTCCTGGCCCCTTTCGCTCCCCACATGACAGAGGAACTCTGGCAGGAGTACGGTTGCGAAGAGAGCATTCACAGACAGCCCTGGCCCGCCTGGGACGAGAGCAAGCTTGTCCAGAACGAAGTAGAAGTTGCAGTGCAGGTGAATGGGAAGGTGCGTGGCTCGATGATGGTTTCTTCCGACTCGACCGACGAGGAACTGGGAAGCTTGGCGCTCGCTCAGGATTACGTTGTCAAGTATACGGCCGGACACATTGTCAAGCGTGTCGTTGCAATCAAGGGAAAAATCGTTAATATTGTAGTTCAGTGACTCTCGATCAGGAGGAAGTTGAATGGCAAATCCAAAGAAGAAGATAACCCCCAGCAGGAAGGGCAATAGATACAGCAAGGTCAAGATGCGTTTCAGGAACAATCATAGCCCTCTTGTCCTTTGTGGGCACTGCAACAAGCCTATCCGTTCGCATCACATTTGCCCGTACTGTGGGTATTACGATGGCAAGCTCGTGGTCAAACAGGAAGAGAAGAAGGGAAAGCCTGCTGCCTAACGTATGAAAGTTGCAGTCGATGCCATGGGGGGCGATTATGCCCCCCATGAGATTATCAAGGGTGCTGTAGAAGCTGCCCGCGAGTTTGGTGTCACAGTCGTCTTCGTGGGCGACCAGGTCGCCATCAATCTTGAGTTGTCCCAGTACGGTCAGGGTCAGCCCTTTTCGTACGAAGTGGTCCCGACGACCCAGGTCATTACGTTTCATGATCACCCATCCGAAGTATTGAGGACGCGCAAGGACTCGTCGCTGTATCGGGCTATCCAGCTGGTCGCAGAGAACAAGTGCCAGGCAATCGTCTCCGCCGGCAGTACCGGCGCACAGATGGCAATCTCCATCTTTGTCCTCGGCCGTATTCGTGGCGTCCTTCGCCCCGGCCTTATCACGGCCGTTCCGTCGGTCTCCGATGGACCATTCTACTTCATAGATACTGGTGCGGTTGCCGATTGTGCTCCGGAGAATATCCTGCAGTTTGCGCGCATGGGCCAAGTTTACTATCGCCTCATCACGGGCAAGGAGACGCCGACGGTTGGCCTGCTCAACATCGGCGAGGAAGCCGAGAAGGGGTCCCGCCAGGTGATCGAGACGCACAAGCTTCTGGCAGCCAGAAGCCCTGGGTTTATAGGGAACGTAGAACCGAAAGAGGCTTTTCGACATGCTGCGGATGTCGTGGTCAGCGATGGGTTTACTGGCAACATTTTCATAAAGACCATGGAGAGTACGGCAGAAACACTGTTTGACTTGATGAAAACGGCGCTCGGCAGCTCCATCAAGGGCAAGGTCGGTGGTGCGCTGGCTCACAGCAATCTGCGACTCGTCAAGCAGAAACTCGACTACAGCCAGTACGGCGGCGTCCCACTGCTGGGAGTCAAGGGTATCAGCATCGTCTGTCATGGCAGGTCCGACGCCGTGGCCATCTATCACGCCATTCGTGTCGCCAGGAATGTCAGCGACGAAGGCCTTGTGACGAAGCTGGAGGCGCTCTGGAAATGACAGATAACTTGAATCGAAGTCGCAGGACTGCTATTCATCGGATCGTCGTTCCGAAGGAGGACTTCACCGGCGCCCTTGTGATGGAGCGGACCGAGGAATTCAACAAGACGCTCCCGGTGCCATTCAAGAATCTCCGCTATCTGGTCGTCGCTCTCACGCACAGCTCATTCGCCAGCGAGCACCACAGCTACACGTCGAACGAGAAGCTCGAATTTGTAGGCGACGGTGTCGTGAACTTCATCGTTGCCAAACTGTTGTTCCTGGAATTTCCGGACGCCCGGGAGGGCGATTTGTCCAAGATGCGCGCCGCACTGGTCAAAGAGCAGGGCATCTATACGCGTGCGCTGGATCTTGGGCTTGATAGGTATCTGTTGCTGGGCAAGGGCGAGGACAAGCTGCGCGACGAACGCAAGCCCGCCATTCTTGCGGACGGCTTCGAGGCTCTTGTGGCTGCCATATACTTCGATAGTGGCATGCACGCGGCCGAGAAGTTTGTGACCATCGTATTCCACAAGGCAATAGGCGACCTGCACAACGGTGCGGTCCTGGACCACAAGACTGCCCTGCAGGAAGAGACGCAGCGGAGCATACGCCTGCTGCCGTCGTACGATACGGAGGTCGCGCGCGGCGAGGATGGATCGGACGTATTTACGTCGCTGGTGCATGTCGGCAGCGTTCTGTATGGCGAAGGCCGTGGGTCATCCAAGAAGAAGGCCGAAGAGGACGCTGCTCGTGCGGCCCTTGAGGCTTTCGTTTCCGAGCACCCGCATCGAGGGGAGTCCGGTCAGTGAGCTTCCTGTCGCGTGTCAAGCAACTCTTTGGTGGGGACACTCCGGTGGAGGAGGAATCTCCGGTCGAGGCACATGAAATCGGAGCCAAAGCACAGGAATCGGTGTCAGGCGCCGCACAGACTATACCGCAGCAGGTCGGGGGCGCTCGCCGCGAGGCGGCAGATTTCGATGCCCTGGAGGAACTTTTTATCGACGCCGGCATCGACGTCGACACGACGATAGGTATCCTGCAGGAAGTGCGAAGGGGTGGACTGTTAGGCCGTCCCACGGCAGAACAGGTTATTGAGCGCATCCGTGGAAAGCTGAGTGCCGTGCTTGACTTGGACAGCACGCTGCACACAACGGGTTCACCTGCCGTCGTCCTCGTTACAGGGGTCAACGGTGCAGGCAAGACCTCTTCAATCGCCAAGCTGGCAAACATGCTCAAGCAGCAGAACCGCACGGTCCTGCTGATCGCCGCCGACACCTTTCGCGCTGGGGCGGTAGACCAGCTTGCTATCCTTGCTGACCGCGTTGGCGTCCCAATGATGCGCTCGGTGGAGGGCCAGGACCCGTCCAGTGTCGTGTTCAACGGACTTCAGAAAGCCGTAGCAGACAAGGTGGACGTCGTCGTGATTGATACGGCGGGTCGCCTCGAAAACAAAAAGAACCTTACGTCCGAACTGCAGAAAGTTGTTCGGGTCATTGAGACAAAGTTCGGGCTGCCGTTGTCAGAGACGTTGCTGGTCATCGACGCGACGACCGGGGAGAATGCACTCATGCAAGCCCGCGCATTCAGTGAGGCGATCCCGATCTCGGGCATTATCCTCACGAAGATCGACTCCGGCGCGAAAGGTGGCAGTATCGTGAGCATTGCGCGTGAACTGCGCATCCCGATAAAGCTGGTCTGCAATGGTGAAACACTTATGAGCATAAAACCATTTGACAAAGACGATATTGTGAACATGATATTGCTGTCGGAGTAAGCATTAATAGCAACGAAAACGTAATTATTCCGTCACATGCCGATAAGGAGCTGAACTATGCAGAGTAAGGCGAAGGAAAAGGTGTACATCACTCCTGGTCACGAGAAGAAGATCAAGCGCAAGGAAGAGATCGGCGAGTTGCTTGAGTTCTACTCTGGACTGCTCACCAAGAAGGAGCTCGGAGTTCTGGAGCTGTACATCCAGCCGAACTACTCCGGCGCCGAGGTCGCCCGCAAATTGCGGATTTCGCGGCAGGCCGTCCATGACCACATCCGTCGCTCACTTGGACGCATGAGGCGCTGCGAGAACAAATTGCAACTTATCGCCAACTACAAGAAGAACGTTGTGATGTTCCGGAAGATTATGTCCAAACTTGACCAGTGCTGCGAACAGTCACACAACACGGAAGGTGAACAGACCCTTGAACAGCTGAAGATGCTGTTCGAGAAGCTGATCAACCGCAACAGCCACGAGCTGTAGGTATATCGAGTGTTCGAATCCGTAAAGAAAGCGCTTGGTGGGGTCTTCGATGGACTGCGCCGCAAGGGTCTGCTGTCGCAGGGAGACATTGATGCAGCGCTTGCCGAGGTCAAGCTGGGTCTGCTTGGCGCCGACGTCGACTACCGAGTTGTCAAGTTGTTTATCGCACAGACGCGTGAGGCATGCCTGGAGGAGAAAGTCCTCAAGAGTATCACGCCCGGTGACCAAGTGGTCAAGGTCCTCTACGAACAGCTGACGCAGGCACTTGGAGGACAGGGCGGCAAAGGCATTGCCATAACGCACATCCCGTATCGGGTCATGCTTGTGGGCCTTCAGGGGTCTGGCAAGACGACGACACTGGGCAAGCTGGCTCTTCTCCTCAAGAAGGAAGGCCACTACCCTCTTCTCATTCCTGGAGACTACGGCCGACCGGCTGCTTACCAGCAACTACAGAAGCTGGCGGCTGACGCAGGGGTCGAGTTCTACAGCGAACATGCTGGGAGTCTGGTGGATCTGGTTCACGGTGCTGATCGATTTGCCCGGGAGAAATCCCTGGATGTTCAGCTTCTGGACACGCAGGGGCGCCATGATTTCGACACCGAACTCATGGATGAACTGCAGACGGTTACTGCGTTGTATCACCCTGACGAAACGCTGATTGTTCTCGATTCGATGATCGGATCAAAAGCCATACCGCTTTCGCAGAGCTTTAACAAGGTTGCGCCGCTTACCGGGGCGATCTTCACGAAGTTCGATTCACCCGCACAGGGCGGTGCAGTGTTATCTTTCAAAGAGGCCATTGGCAAACCTATCAAATATATCGGAGTCGGAGAGCATTTACAGGACCTCGACTACTTTGTGCCAGAGAGGCATGCGGCGCGTATCGTCGGTTACGGCGATATCGAGGGACTGCTGAAGCGGTACGATAACGCCGAGTCCAAGGCGAAGGCAGCAGGCGTCGCCAAGAGAGTCCAAACGGGGAAGTTCGACCTTTACGACCTCCGCGATCAGCTGCTTGAAATAGGTCAAGTTGGTGGTATAAATAAGATGCTTGAGAGTCTTCCCGCCAACATGGTCCCGAAGGGGACTGTTGCCGACGAGGGCGTTGCAAAGAGATTCACGGCCATCATTGACTCTATGACCGACACCGAAAGACGCAGTCCTGCCATCTTGAACGCGTCCCGTAAGCGTCGTGTCGCTCGTGGCGCAGGCGTGGATGTCAGCGAAATCAACAGAATGCTCAAGCAGTTCGAGTTGTTCAGCCGCATGGCGAAGATGGCTAACAACAAGCATGCCGGGGGCTTTGGCTTGCCCGGATTCTGATACTTGCAGATACGCAACAGGAGGAAACATGGTAAGCATCAAGCTCGCAAGGACTGGAACCAAGCATCAGGCTCACTATCGTTTTGTCGTGCTCGACCGTAAGAAACCGACCAATGGCGCGGTCATTGAGACGCTCGGCTACTATGATCCCAAGCCCAAGGAGCCAAAGATCGAGGTCAGCGAAGAGCGTGTTGCTTACTGGCTCGGACTTGGCGCGCAGCCAACTGATTCCGTGCGCAACCTCCTCAAGCACAACGGTATCTGGCAGAGATTCGTTGCAAGCAAGGCCGCGAAGTAAACCGGCTCTGCGTACATCAGGAGATACCCGATGAAGCAGTTGGTCGAAACCATCGTCAAGGCTCTGGTGGATAGCCCCGAAGAAGTGGTTATCAATGAGATCGCCGGAGAGCAGGCCGTGGTCTACGAGATCAAGGTTGGCCAGAAGGACACTGGCAAAGTCATCGGAAAACAGGGTCATACGGCCCAGGCAATTCGTACCATCATCAGAGCGGCTTCTGCCAAGACTGGCAAAAGCGCCACAGTCCAAATCGACAGCATGAACGACGAACAGGCCGAGGGTGGCCTGGAAGAGGAGCAATAGAATCAATGGCAACCAGCGTTTGGATGAAACAGAACGTTCTTATCAAGACGGTCGTGACCCAGCAGTTCAAGGACAGCTACCTCAAGGAGCTGGACGGAGCGCATACTGGGGCGAAACAGAATCTTGAGAAACTGAAATCCTCACTGTCGCAGGTTATCCTTCGTGGCGGCGTGGGCGGTCAGTATGATGATCTCGTCAAGGCGCAGCTGCAGGACGAGAAGGCAAAGCAGGAGCAGATGGTCATGGATCTCGAGGCCAAGAAGGCCGAGGTGTCCAAACTGGAGCTCGGTTCCGTCTACGTTCAGGGTGCCCTTGAAGGAACAGTCGAAGTCAAAGTCGGAGACAATCTGTTTCAGAAAATCGGCTCGACCTCGATCCTTGTTCAGGACGGCGTCATCCTCTCTATGGACTAGCAGTTCACTTCATTGTACGGTTCAGGGCAGAGCGGCAGTGCTCTGCCCTTTTTGTATACCCACCCGGGTTGACATGATCCCGCGTTGTGTGGTATAGTCTGACAAGATGTAAAACAGACAGAGACACTGGTCACATTCAGACTCAGGAGTGGACTGCCGGCTAGGAGGCGGTCTACTGGCAGGCGGCACCGAGGTGCCTGGAAGGCATCCGGCGAGCTGCCGAAAGGGGTAACGATGGCATCCAAGAAACTGCTCGGCATGCTGAATGACGCGATTGCCGGCGAACTGCAGGTCTCGCTCCAGTACATGTGGCAGCACGTGCAGTGGAAGGGCGTGAAGCACTTCGCAGTCAAAGATGAGTTCGAGAAGATAGGCATCGAGGAGATGAAACACGCCGAGGCAATTGCCGAACGGCTCTTCTACCTCGGAGGGACTCCGACGACGAAGCCTGAACCCATCGCCGTAGGGTCGTCACTCAAGGAGATGCTGACCACCGACAAGAAGGACGAGGAGAAAACGGTCAAGATGTACAAGGAGATCATTGCCTTGGCCACCAAGGAGGGAGACCTCACGACGGCACACCTCTTCACCGAGATCCTGGGGGATGAGGAAGGGCACCACGACACCTTCCAGAGTCTACTGGAAGAGATCTAAGAGATTAGCCACAGCACGTGACGCAAGGCGCCGGGTTTCCCGGCGCCTTTTTTGCGTTGTCGGGGCAACCAGAGTGTTCTCGGGGTGACGTCAGGTCACAAGTTCATATACTCTCTTGTGGTGAGGGCAGACAATGCTTCGGGATGTCCTTACGGGAGGAAGACAAGGCATGAGCAGAGAGACAGTGTTCAAGGCAGCTGCGACCGTTCTTGGAGCGATCGCAGGTGCCGCAGTGGTTGACGGTTTCCTGCGGGAGCCGTTTCAGTTGGATGTCACTCGGTTGACGATCGCGTCTCCGTGGTTACCGACAGGCTTCGACGGCCTGAAGATCGTGCAGTTGTCGGACCTGCACCTCCACCACATTTCGCGGGCTTATCGCACGGCAATTGACGTCATCCGCAGGGAACGTCCTCATCTTGTCGTCATCACGGGTGACTTGGTCGATCGCTCAGAGGAGACATCGGCATGCCTCGCGTTCCTGGCTGAGCTGCGGGCTGCCGCTGGCGCGCCCGTGGTTGTCGTGCCTGGAAACTGGGACCATCGAGCTTTTCCGACAAAACGGAGCATTGCGGCGTGGCACGAGCGCCTCCAGGCGGAGACCGGCATTCGAGTTCTTGCGAATCAGAATGTGGTCCTGCGTCGAGGCGGCGACCGCATGTGGCTTGTCGGGACAGACGATCCGTACTTCGGGCATGCCGATCTGGATGCCAGCTTCAAGGGAGTCCCCGACACCGCATTCGCGCTGGTGCTGACACATGCTCCAGAGGCGTTCGAGGAGCTGGCGGAGCGTCCTGCCGCAAGACTGGTCCTTGCCGGCCACACCCATGGAGGGCAGGTCCGCCTCCCATTTGTCGGTGCCGTGCGTGTCCCTTCGCGGTATGGCACACGTTTCGCGCGAGGGCTGTTCAAGCTGGGCGATACGTTCTTCTACGTCAACGCCGGGATGGGTATGAGCCATCTTCCCATACGCTTCCTGTGCCGGCCCGAGTTGACGGTACTGACCCTCAAGAAACCTGTGGCAGTGGCAAGGTCCGTATAACAAGGGCTGTTCTGAAGGCCACAAGTGAACTATCTCGGAAGCAAGAGGTCACTGTTTTGCCCACCTCTGCCATCTGACTGCATGGTGCAAGAGCAGACGCACTAATAGCAGGTACTCCCGAAACGGGGATCCGACTCTTGTTCTGTCAGTCTTCCCAGTACCGTATCCCTTTGGTGTCGATATAACCCAGCATGAAATAGGCGGGCCCCGGAGGACCTGAACTAATTAGTCGGTAAACAGGTGCGAAGCCATTTACAAAATCCCCCACTTCGTCATAGATCAGGCCTGTGATCGGGTTTCCCCTGGTATCAATAAAGCCATATTTGTCGTTCAGTCCCACCGCCGCCAGCCCATCTTGAAAATCGCTCATGGAAGTATAGATAGGTTCTATTATTCTTTTCCCCTTTTTGTCAATGAAGCCCCACTTATGGTTAACTGGAATTACTGCAAAGTTGTCGCTAAAAGGGTGGACGTATTCTTCATGGTAAATATAGAGCTGTTCATAATTGTATTCATAAGGTAAGGGTATCACAACGTTTCCCTTCTTGTCGACATAACCAAACTTACCGTTGAGACCAACTCCTGCAAGACCTTCGTGAAAGTCTTCTGCTTCCTCGTAAAGAGGTTGTATTAGCATGTTGCCTTTTTGGTCAACAAATCCCCATTTATTGTTGAGTTTGACTGCTGCAAGCCCCTCATGGAAGTCTTTTGCATCTTCATACGTCAGCGGTATCACTGTGTCCCCTTTTGTGTTCCTGAAACCGTAGTTGGGTCCAACGTAGTAATTTGTAAGACCATCGTAGAAATAGCCAAGGAAAGGCTGCGTTGAAATACTCCCATTCTTGTCGATGTAGCACCGCTTGCCATTCAGATCTACCTGGGCCACACCGTTGTTGAAATCCCATGCGCTGTTATAGATTGCCGGTATCACGATCTTCCCTCTGGTATCGATCCAGCCCCATTTACCGTTGATCTTGACCGCTGCAATGCCTTCGTGAAAATCGTTTGCTTCTTCGTAGACAGGTGGTAACACCATATTCCCCTTTTCGTCGATGAAGCCGCTCTTGCCACCAGTACGAATCTGCGCAAGTCCTTCACTAAAACTCTTTGCAAAGATATAGACCGGTTTTATCACCACGTTTCCTCTTTTGTCGATAAAACCCCATTTGCCACCAGGACCAAAGGGAGCAAGACCATCCCTGAAACTCCCTGGATTGATGACAGGATATAGGATCATCTTCCCCTTGGTATCTATGTAGTCCCATTGTCCATTCAGTTCCACGGCCACGAGTCCATCGCTGAAGCCTGGGTGGAGTGATGAATAGTATTGACTTACATCCTCATAGAGAGGTTGTATTACCAGATTTCCCCTGGTATCGACAAACCCCCATTTATTATTGAGTTCAACTGCTGCAAGACCCTCTTGAAACGCCCATGCATTTTCGTAAGCAGGTTTAATCACTATGGTACCTTTGGTGTCGATGAAACCATACTTTCCATCGAGACAGACAACTGCAAGGTTTTCGCTAAATTCTTCTGCAAGATCATAGACAGCGGGAATCACTACTGTTCCTTTTGTGTCGATGTAACCGTCCTTCGAAGGAGTCTCTACCCGTACAAGACCCTCACTGACTCCTCTGTTCCAGTCAATAGCCGGTATTGCCAATGGAATTACCGTCTTCCCGTGTTTATCTATGAGACTCTCGATATTCCCAAGCATAACATTGGCAAGCCCTCCTTCGAAGTTGTTCGCAACACTGTAAACGGGTTCTATTACAATGTTTCCCTGCTTATCCAGGAAACCGTACTTGCCGTTGCTTGCAAACCAGGCAACGTTTTCGCTGAAATCTCCTGCAAGATCGTAGACGGGCTGTACTACTACGCTTCCAGCAGTATTAACAAAACCATAACTTCCGCTGACATTAACTCGCGCAAGCCCCTCACTAAAAGGATATACTTCATCATACACGGTTGGTATTACGATATTTTTACTTGAATCGCAGAATCCCCATTTATCGCCTTTCCTGTAAGGGATAAGCGATGCAACCTTCTGGGTCATACCAGTATGTGCCCTGATCACTTGATACATGGCAAGAGATGCGGCTAGCAGCACCAGGACAAGGACGACCGGCAGGATGATTCTGACCTTGAATCCGCGTTTCTTGTCGTCACCCGCTAACTTCGCCCCGCATGCAGGACAGAGGACTGAATCGTCAGGGATTTCCTTTCCGCACGTTGGACAAAACATCGAATACCTCCTCAGAAGATCACACGGACTGCGGCTCTCCTGCAAAATCCCCAACGACAATCAGAGTAGTACCGCGGCTCGGACAGGGCCGTCCTCACATTCCCTGTCATGAGTGTAACGCGGTGGCGATGTTCTTGCTAATCGGCAGGACAGAATACCCGAAATGCCAGGGGCATTCTCCGTCAAGTGACTGCACTCGCTTCCCAGGCGACCGGACTTCCCCCCTCGTTCTGATTTTACCGCCGTTCTCAGTCAACTCTTGACATCTGGACATATTGTACTATTGTAATAGTACAATAAGGGGTGAAGATGGAATTCTATGTGAACCCGTATGATGGTGTGCCCGTGTACCTCCAGATTATTCAGCTGGTCAGGAATGGTGTAGCTCTTGGTACTCTGCACCCGGGCGACCAGCTGCCTACGGTACGTGAACTTGCCGTCAAGCTGGCTGTTAATCCGAACACAGTCGCCAAAGCATACAGGGACCTGGAGCGCGAGGGTATGGTTGAGACCGTCAGCGGTAAGGGAACGTTTGTACGGGAAGGCAGGGTCGGCGTCGAGACAGAACGTTTGGAACACATGGTGGAAATGCTGGTCATCGAGGCTCGCAACGCCGGCCTCACGGTTGACGACCTCATTGAACGACTTGAGAAACACAGACAGTATTCTGCGAAAGACCATGACCAGGGAGGAAGTTCATGAATGTGATAGAAATGATTGGCGTCAGCAAGTCGTATGGACAAGTACGGGCGCTGGAAGACATGTGCCTGACTGTCCCGACGGGCAGCATCTTCGGCCTGATGGGGCCAAATGGCTCGGGCAAGACGACCAGCATTAAGCTGATGCTTGGCCTGATGGAGCCTACGGCTGGGTCACTCACGGTTTTTGGTGCCACCCCGTCAGGAGATGGAATGGTTCTCCGACGGCGTATTGGATTTGTACCCGAGGACTTCTCGCTCTATCCACACATGACGGGCCTCGAGATTCTGGAGTTCAATGCGCGACTGTACGACTGTTCTGTGCAGGAGAATGTGCAGAGGCTGCAGACTGTCTTCGAACTGCCGCTCGCACGCAAGATTGCTACGTATTCCAAGGGCATGCGCAAGCTGCTTGGGCTCTATATCGCTCTCTCGACAGAACCGGAGTTGCTCATTCTCGACGAGCCCACCGATGGTCTGGACCCCGTAGTCCGGTCGCATTTCCTGGGCGTGCTGGCAGACGAGACGTCCCGGCGCAACCTGACGGTCTTCTTCTCGTCGCACATTCTGAGCGAGGTCGAGAAGATCTGCGATACGGTAGCGTTCATGCGCGCTGGCCATACGGTCCTTCAGGACGAGGTGGAATCCATCAAGGCACAGTATCGGGTCTACACGGTCCGGTTTGGCGCCGGACACAGCCCGCGCGATGTGAAGAACATTACTATTCAACGTGAGAGGGCTCTCGACCAGGACACCTGGGACGTCGAGATGCTTGCCGATCAGGAACAAGCCCGTACAGCGTTTGCCGATGCCGGGGGCACTGTGCTCAACGTGCAATCGTTGCCGTTCGATGAGATCTTCATGCGGTTTGTGGAGGCGTGACGTGAAAGCATTGATGTGGAAAGAGCTGCGGGAAAACCGCTTGAAGATCATCGTAGGATGCGTGTTGCTGTCGATAATAGGATTGGCTGTCTCCATTGCGTATCGTTTCCTCGAGGGGGGCATTCCCGGCATGGCACAGATCCCACCGGAGTACGCGGATCTGATCAAGAAGCTGATGCCGGACTTCAGCAATGTGAATGCATATCTGTATTCCCAGTGGTTCAGCAAGAACCTGCAACAGGTGGGTGCCATCCTCGCAATCGTGCTCCTGGGTAGTGCGGTCGCCGGTGAGCGGGAACTGCACACTGCCATCTTCCTGTTCTCGCGGCCTGTCAGCCGAGGCATGATCCTGGCAGCCAAGGTTATCGTCCTGTTTGGAGGACTTGTGCTGGCAGTGCTGGTCTCCACGGGAGGTGCAGTGCTGGGTGCCATCATTGTCGGCAAGGCGCCCCAGTCTGCATTTGTACTGGCCGCGACGCTGCACAGCGTTGTCGCGCTTATCGCATTTGCGTCGCTTGCGACACTTCTTTCAGTGCTCGTGCCGGACCGTGTGAAAGCGATGCTTTTCTCAGGAGGTGTCATCATCGTTCTTTCTGTCGCAGGCCAGTTCAAGCCTTTTCACTGGCTCAATCCGCTGGCGCTGTTCGGGAGCTCTGCTCTGATCCAGCACCCTGTGCCGCAGCTCGTGCCTGTCGTCGTCGGCGTGGTTCTGAGTGCCTGCATGCTGGGGATTTCGTACTACATACTGCAGCAGCAGGAGTTCTAGCCCGGTTTGCATTCGTGTCCAGGAGGCCCCGGCGTTGCATGCCGGGGCTTTTTTCGGTTTCCGCTATACCTGTGCCTGGTTTTGCCTACAATGAACACTGAACCACGGGGCGGAATGGGTGCGCAGGCACCCCGCCACAGACTTGGAGATGATGGAGGAAACCATGACACGACCGAAGCAATCGCTGCGTCCCATCACGGCGCAGGATCTCTATGCACTTCAGCTTCTCACGGACACTCGCCTCTCGCCGGACGGATCGCAAGTCGTCTACGGCGTTCAGCGGGTGGACAAGAAGACAGAGAAGAAGTACGCGAATCTGTGGATGGCGCATACAGACGGTTCCGGTGAACGCCAGTTCACGCAGGGAGACCAGACAGACGCGATGCCAAGGTGGTCGCCCGATGGGCGGATGCTTGCATTCCTGTCGTCGCGCAAGGAAGGGGAGAGCGCGCAGGTTTATGTCATCAATGCTGATGGCGGGGAGGCGCGTCGCCTTACGGATCTCAAGGGCGACATCTCCAGCCTGACATGGTCGCCTGATGGCAGGAGCCTCCTGCTGGAGTTCACACAGAAGGATCAGGAAGTCATAGATCGCGAGGCGGACGACAAGAAAAAGAAGCTGGGCGTCGTATCGCGTCACTACACGCGCCTGTTTTACCGTGGAGACGGCCAAGGCTGGCTCGGTCATGAACGGACGCACCTGTGGGTCGTCGATGTTGCCAAAGGCCGGATGAAGCAGCTCACTTCCGGCAAGGTGTATGACGAATACAACGCATCCTGGTCTCCGGACGGCAAGTCCATCGTATTCTGCAGCAATCGCAGGGAAGACCCCGACCTCGAGCCCGACCTGATCGACCTCTATGTCATGCCGGCCGCAGGAGGAGCAGTGAAGCTGGTCAAGACCCCTCCAGGTCCCAAGGGCATGCCGGTGTTCTCTCCTGACGGGAGCCGAATTTGCTACGTTGGGGCAAGAGATCCCAACGAATGGTGGCAGAACATCGAATTGTGGGTCGTTCCCGCCGACGGGAAGGGAGACGCGCGCAGCGTGACTCGACCGTATGACATCTCACTCACGTGCTCGACCTTGAACGACGTAGGGGGAGGGCTCCAGATGCCACCCGTGTGGTCGACCGACGGCAAGGTCTTGTACTTTCAGATTTCCGAACATGGTAGTACCAGGGTGATGGGGATTGCAGTCGACGAGGGGACCCTCTACACCGTCATCGACACTCCTGGCAGCGTCGGCACGTTCACCGTGGATGACCGGCAGAGGATGATGACCTATTTCCTGGGCACCATGACTGACCCAGGGCAGATCTGGGTGCGTGACATGGATACGGGCGACGTCCGGCAGCTGACGCATCTCAACCGGGTGCTCCTCAGCCAGCTCGATCTTGGCAAGGTTGAAGAGGTATGGTTCAAAGCACGCGATGGCCACGATCTGCAGGGATGGATCATGACGCCTCCAGGGTTTGACCCTAAGAAGAAGTATCCATCGATTCTCGAGATCCATGGTGGCCCGCAGGACCAGTATGGCAATTTGTTCATGCACGAGTTCTACTTCCTTGCGGCGGGCGGCTACGTGGTCTACTTCAGCAATCCGCGGGGCGGAACCGGGTACGGCGAGGAGCACGAGAAAGCCATCTGGGGCCGGTGGGGCACGGTCGATTTCGACGACCTCATGGACTGGACTGACCTTGTCGAGAAGAAGCCATACATCGACCGCAGGCGGATGGGTGTCACTGGCGGCAGTTATGGTGGCTATATGACCAACTGGATCATCGGCCACACCCACCGCTTTGCGGGTGCGGCAACACAGCGCAGTGTCAGCAATCTCATCAGCATGTGGGGCACCAGTGATCTCAACTGGGTCTTCCAGCTCCCTCACGGTGGAAAGACCCCACAGCAGAGCATCGACGTGCTCTGGGACAGGTCTCCGGTGAAGTACCTCGGCAACGCGACAACGCCCACGATGGTCCTTCACAACGAAATGGACTTCCGGTGTGCCATCGAACAGGGTCAGCAGGTGTTTACGGCACTCAAGGTGAACAGTGTACCCAGTGAGTTTGTGGTTTTTCCGGAGGAACCGCATGGGCTGTCGCGCGTCGGACGCACAGACCGGCGCATCGATCGCCTGAACAGCATCCGCCGGTGGATGGACACCTATCTGAAACCGGTTGCCACCAAACCCGTGAAAGGCGCTGAGACTCGCAAAGCATCAAAGTAGTCCGTATCTCTGTTCCCGAAAACGCCACGGTGGATCCCACCGTGGCGTTTTCCTATTGTCTCTATAGAGAGTCAGAGGATAATGAGTTGTGTCCATTAAAGCAGAGTAGCCGGGGAGAGATCACGATGTATAAAGTCAGCAACTTGAAGAAATCGTATGGCAAGAAGGCTGATCTTGTGCTGAAGGATATCTCCTTTGACATCAATGAGGGTGAGATTCTCGGCATCCTCGGTGTTAATGGCGCAGGCAAAACGACCTTGATCAAAGTATTATTGCGGGCGCTGGAGCCTTCTGGTGGAAAGATCGAATTTCTGGGCTGCGACTTGTCAAAAATCCCTTTATCCACGTACTATAAAGACATTTCGGCTGTCCTTGAAGGAGAGAGGAACGCGTACTGGTACCTTACCGGCTTTCAGAACATCCAATATTTTGGCAGGCTCAAGAAATTAAGGGACAGTGAAATATCCGAAGAGGCCGATACGTTGCTGAAGGCCTTTGATCTTTATGATGCAAGAGATCAGACTGCGGGCAAGTATTCCAGAGGGATGCTGCAGAAACTGTCTATTATCATCGCCATGCTTGGTGACCCAAAGGTTTTATTCCTTGACGAGCCGACCCTGGGCCTGGACCTCCTGACCAAGAAGGCCGTGATGAACAATCTGAAACGTCTGGCAGAAGAGAAGAAAACCACTATTGTCCTGACTTCGCATGAATTAGACGTCATTGATGCAGTAACCGACAGGGTCCTGGTACTGGAGAACGGAGGTATTGCATACGTCGGGAAAACCTCTGACTTCAAGCAGATGTACAGTGAAAACAAGTATAAGCTGACACTTAGGGGAACTGTTGCGAGAGAAGACATTCTCTCTGATGAGTATGCCCTGGAAGAACGGGGAGCAGCGACGGACATTATCCTCAGCAATATCTCAAATCGGGATATTGACCGCATTCTGACGCATATACTCGAGAAAGACTATGAAATTATCTCTTTTTCAAAGGACAGCAACTGTCTGGAAGACATCATGGAAGCATTTATTCAGCGAGGGAGCAACAGAGATGCTTAGACTCTTCAGAGCGGAATTGAAAAAGTATCTGTTGGAGGTAAAGACCTATTACCCTGATCAGATCGTCGATATCGTCACGAAGTATATCCTGTTCGCCACGTTCTTTTATGGGTTTGTTCACAACGCGGGGAATGCAACAAATTATTCTATAGGATACATGTATTGGATCATCGCGTCTGGCATCATCTCGGAATTGTCAATGAGCATCTCCTTTGAAAAGCAGGTCGGCACCATAGAGCAGCTCACCATAAAGCCGTATCCATTCTGGCTGATTTTGACGGTCAAAACGTACGTTGTGCTGCTGGTTACCGCGCTTAAATCTCTGTTGCTGCTGGCCCTTATCAGGGTAACGCTGCCTGTCAGCCTTGCCTTTAACATTAACCTGGTGTGGATCCTGCTCGTTTCTGTTATTGGTTTTACAGGCATAGGCCTCGCCTTATCCGGTTTGACGATGAAATTTGCGAAGACTGCATCGTTCGAATCCATCATCTCCTACGGCCTGCTGTTCTTCTCCGGAGCCATCATTCCTTTTGACAAAATGCCTGTCACCGTGCAACGGATACTTGACGTTATTCCCTTCACGGCCGGGATCAATGCGTCTCAGCAATCATTCAACGGCAGCTTTCACATGTTGCCTGTTTTCCTGTGGTTGGTAGTTATCAACCTGGTGTGCTTTATGATCGGGTACTGGATTTTTAATGCGATCTTCAGGAACGTGAAGACGAATGGAGTACTGAACAACTACTGAGCCGGTTTGTGGCAGGGAGTCGGGTGGCGTGCCGCCTCTGAGATCGGAAAGTGTAACGCGGGCATGCTTGGCAAGCTGGTGCGTCTGCTATACTGTCTCTATCATGAAAATCAAAGTGATCTCCATATTTCCTCTGTTGTACGAACCATTCACGCAGGTTGGCGTCATGAAGATGGCCATCGACAAGGGTATTCTGGACTTCGAGGCCGTCAACCTTCGTGACTATACTCACGACCGTCACCATACGACCGATGACATTCCGTTTGGCGGCGGCGCGGGGATGATGTTCCTGCCGAAGCCGCTCATCGAGGCGATGGAGACGATCGACAATCCGGTCGGCTCGTGGCTCAAGATCGGTGTTGCGCCGCAAGGCGACCGGTTTACCCAGAGGATGGCCGAGGACCTGGCGCACGAGGAGCGCCTGCTGTTTGTTGCCGGGCGCTATGAGGGTATCGACGAGCGTGTCATGGAACGGCTCGACCTCACCATCTCGATCGGAGACATCGTGCTCTCGGGGGGCGAGATAGCGGCAATCGAGATCATCGATGCCATTACCCGCCTGCTTCCCGGGGCTACCGGGAATGCCGCATCAACGGGTGAAGAGAGCTTCTCCTCCGGGCTCCTGGAATATCCCCAGTACACACGCCCACGAGAACTGGATGGGGAGGCCGTGCCCGACGTTCTTGTTTCAGGCCATCACGCGAATATTGCCAAGTGGCGTCGTGAGGAAGCGCTCAGAAGAACCCTCATTCGAAGGCCCGACCTGCTGCGCGATTTCGACCTGACTGACCAGGACCGCAAGTATCTCAGCAAAGTACTGGCAGACCTGAGGGGGATTCTTGACTGACTTCAGGTTATATCTGGCAGTTGTGCACCACCCGGTCTACAACAAGCACCACGAGATTGTCACGACGTCCATCGTCATCCACGATATCCATGACATCGCGCGAGCCGGCAAGACATATGGAGCCACGGCCATGTACGAGGTCGAGCCTCTTCCCCAGGAACAACAAATTGCACTGCGCATCGCCCATTTCTGGAATGAAGGATTCGGGCATGAGTACAATCCGAATCGCGCGGAGTCGTTGTCGCTGTTACGAGTCGTGTCGCATTTCGAAGAAGCTGTTGCCGAAATTCAGCACGTGGAAGGTGAAAAGCCAGTCCTGATAGCGACGAGTGCGCGGACGTTCGCCAACTCCATCGGCTATGTGGCAATGGGGGAGAAGATTCGTTCAGGAGATCATCCATACTTGCTGGTGTTCGGGACTGGTTTTGGCCTGGCCGACGAGGTCATGGCACAGATGGATGAGGTCCTTGACCCGATATGGGGCCCCACAGACTTCAACCATCTGTCGGTACGCAGCGCAGCTGCAATCATCCTCGATCGTCTGCTGGGACGCAGTTGACATGAGTCTGAGAATAGCTGTCACACGCATCAGGCGCGAAGTCCGTGTGTGGTCTCTTGTACTGAAGGACCCACGGACCCCACGAGTGTCAAAATGGCTTCTTGGGGCAGCTGTCGTCTATCTGGTTTCTCCGGTGGACCTCATCCCTGATTTCATACCGGTACTGGGACAGCTCGACGATCTGGTGATCGTACGCGGCCTCGTCTGGGTTGCCACGCGTTTCATCCCGCGTTCGGTCGTGGCAGAGTGCAGGGAGAAGGTTTGCCGTCAGGAGAACGGTTTACCAGCGATTGGTGTGGACCCGTGAAGGATCGAAACGCTCGGCGGGCGGTTTTTTCTCCGCAGGATAGCCGAGTGCGACGAGCGACAACGGGACAACGGAGGAGGGCAGTCCGAGCAGTTCAGCGATCCCTTTGACCCTCTCGTCGTGCGGGTAGACCCCAAGCCATACGCCCCCTAGCCCGATGTTCTCTGCCTCGAGAAGAATGTTCTCTGTTGCGGCTGAGCAGTCCTCGATCCAGAACCCGGGGTACTTCTCTCGCTCCAGATTTCCACATACGAGGACGGCGAGCGGTGCCTCTTTCAGCATCTGGGAGTACGGGTGTACCTTCGTGATGGCTTGCAGCACTTCCCGGTCCGTGATGACGATAAACTCCCATGGCTGTTCGTTGCCAGCCGACGGAGCCGACATAGCTGCCTCGAGCAGTCTGGTTACAAGCTCCTGAGGTATCGGCTGGGCGGTGTACTTCCGAATGCTTCTCCTGTTGCGAATTGTGTCCACGAATGCCTCCTTGATGCTGTCTCTGCCACCTGTGCCGGGTGGCTGTCGGTACACGAGAAGTATATGCGATAGCAGGGCATTCACCAAGAACCCCTTCTCGGGGTCTTGTAGTTCCTCGTATTCGCGGGCTTGCGGTCGTCCGACAAACGTGTAGACTTCTTTCGGGCGGCCTCTGTCGCCTTGTCAGCGTGCCGTGTGACGACACGTTGTCAAGTGTGCTGAACCTATGTGTTTCTTCTCGCCTTGATAAACGTGGGCGTTCTGCTAAACTATGTGTTCGTGAATGTCAGCCCGGTGAAAGGAGTTCTGAAATGAATGCTATTGACCTTGTAGAGAGCAGATATGTGAAGCCTGACATGCCCGTCCTTCTGGTCGGTGATACTGTCAAGGTTCACATCAACATTGTGGAAGGTGGCAAGAAGAGGATCCAGGTATTTGAGGGTCTCGTTATTGCCAAGAAGGGCGGCGGCAGCCGCGAGACGTTTACTGTTCGTAAGATCTCCTCTGGTATTGGCGTAGAGAAGGTATTCCCGCTCTACTCTCCCATGATTGCCAAACTTGAGGTCGTGCGCCATGGCGATGTTCGTCGTGCGAAGCTGTACTATCTCAGAGACAGAGTCGGCACGGCTCGCAATGTCAAGGAGAAGAGAGAAGCGAAGTAGCCCTTGAATAAGGCCATTCGCGAAGTACTTGACTGGGTTATCATCATCGCGATCGCGTTCGGCGCGTCGTATGCACTGCGTCACTGGGTGGTGCAGCCGTACCGGATTCAGATGTCATCGATGGAGACGACCGTTTTTCCGAACGATCTCGTTATGGTCGATAAGATTTCATACGATTTTCACCAGCCACGGCGAGGTGACGTCATCATTTTCTGGCCACCCGGCGTTACCACTGGTGATCCATATATCAAGCGTGTCATTGGCCTTCCTGGCGAAACCGTGGAGGCAAAGGGCGGCAAGATCTATGTGAATGGTAAGGCAGCCGATGAAGTCTATTTGCATGGGTACGTCATGCCGGATTTCTCGCCAACTCCAGTTCCCCAGGGACAGCTGTTCGTGATGGGAGACAACCGGGCGGTGAGTCTTGATTCGCGTTCCTTTGGTACCATTCCGACCAGTTCGATCATCGGGCGTGCGATGTTTGCCTATTGGCCCCTCAAGCACTTTGTCGTGCTTCGAGCTCAGACAGGCCTCGCGCAATAGCAGCAGCGATCATCAGCCCTCCTCGTTTCGACGGGGAGGGTTTTTCCATCGGCGGACGGGGAGAACGATATGCGACATGAAGCTCTAGCGCTCTTTGAGCAAGGAATCAAGTCCCGATATGAACTGGATGTCATCATCGGGATCGATGAGGCGGGCAGGGGCGCGCTGGCGGGGCCGGTCTATGCAGGTGCCTGCGCCATCACGGATCCGCGGGGCACTATGTTCATCAACGATTCGAAGCTGCTGAGTCAACGCCAGCGGGAACAGGCGTTCGAGCTCCTGCCCGCGCACGCGCTGTTTGCGACAGGGAGTTCCACGGCGGCCGAGATCGATGCTGATGGGATTCTTCCGGCAACCTACCGGGCCATGGAAAAAGCTCTGATCCTTCTCTTGCCAGCGGTCAGGCAGCACTGGGGCATCGGGTCGCGGATTGGCGTTGTCGTTGACGGTTCGCTGCTTCCGTCTTTCCTCGAGCGTGTGGAGCATTTGATCTCCATGGCGATCATCGATGCGGATGCGATCCTGCTATCAGTTGCGGCCGCCAGCATCGCTGCCAAGGTATCACGAGATGCTGCCATGCGCATCATGGCTCGACATGTTCACGGATATGGATTCGAAGGCAACGTCGGCTATGGCACGCGTGAGCACATCCAGGCCCTTCGGATCAAGGGACCCTCTGGCGAACACCGGCGGACGTTTGTCGTCAAACAACTTGTACAGACTGAGGAGTTGCCGCTTGGACGGGCAGCACAACCGGGCACTGGGAAACGCAGGTGAGGAACTTGCAGCTCGATGGTTGACTGACCACGGCTTCCGTGTCGTGGCCCGGAACCTTCGTACCATCTACGGGGAGCTGGATGTCGTCGCCGAGAAGAACGGCCACGTCCATGTGGTTGAAGTCAAGACGAGGAGGGGGACAGGATATGGAAGCCCTCTTGAGGCAATTGACCATCGCAAGCAGGAGCATTTGAGACGGTCGACCATGGCCGCGCTTGCGGCGGGAATCCCCGGTCTGACGCGATCCATACGGGGTATTCACATTGATGCAATGAGCATCCTCATGAGTGATGGCACTGCTCCGGTTATTGAGTTCGTGGAGGACATTCTCGCGTAGCATGCTTTTCCGCAGAGAAAGGTAAAACACTAGGAAGAGACATTCCTCGCGACAAAGAGCGCCAGGATGTTTGCAAAGGCATCGATGAGTTGACGCTGTTCAAGCGGGGTGGATGGGGATTCACCGTGCAATTGGATGCCGAGGATGCCGATGGCACGTTCGTGAGCGATGAGGGGGTAAAATGACCAGTCGATGTGGGATAACGTTTCTGTCCCATGTCCGGCCGGCAGTCCCTGATTGAGAGTCCACGTTGCCACACCGATTGCATTGTCATCAAGCGTTTGCAGGTTGCCTATGCTGGCGCGAGGCGCCACGACACCGTGAGAGTCTGGTATGAGGATCGCAACATCACAGTTGAATGCCTCGGCAATATCGCGTGTCGCCTGATTGAGGTTTTCTTCCAGCGATCGTCCGGCCATGAGATCATGACTGAACTCGTAAACCGTAGAGACAAATCGTTCTCGTTGTCTTCCCCTCGTTTCTTGTCTCAGGATTGTATCTTCAAGGAGACTTGTTACGACACCAACAATGATGAAGATAAGAAACGTTGGTGCATACTGCTTCAGATCACCGATTGTAAACGAGAAATACGGTGGTACAAAAAAGAGATCAAAAGCGACAATAGCCGTTGCTGACGAGATAAGCCCTGGTACAAGTCCCCACAGAACGCTGCTGAACACCACTGGAAGAAGCATGACAAGTGGAACATCAGAGGGGCTGATGTACCGGTGCAGAAGAGCACAGACCGCCGCCGCACATCCGACGAGAGCGACTGGTGAGACTATCGATGTCCACTTCTGTCGTGCTGCTCGTGCTTCATGCGATCGGACCGGACCAGCCGTTTTGTCAGTGTCTCCCACGACAAGAACATGAATGGGACCAGCTTTTCTGGTAATATCGGCTGTCGCGGAACTCTGCCGGAATTCATGCCAGCGTGACTGATGTGAGAGACCGACAATGATTAACGTGACATTCTTGTCATGGGCGAAATCCAACACCGTATCGGCAATGCGAGTTCCCGGCAGAATTACGACTTTACCGCCCAGCTCTTCGGCAAGGTTGAAGGAACGTGTAAGCGCATCACGGCCTGGATCGCTTGCCTGACTCGCCTGAGGCGATTCGACGTAGACGACATACCATGGAGCGTCAAGATCTGCTGCCAACCCATGCGCGACGCGTACAAGTCCTTCTGCATTTCCGTCAGGTCTCACACAAGCCATGATACGAGCGCCGGCGCGCCAGGGACCAGCAATCGTCTTTCGTTGCATGTAGCTGCGCATATCTTTGTCAATACGTCGGGCGGCATAACGCAACGCCAATTCCCGCAGCGCCAGCAGATTTCCTCTACGGAAGAAGCGGTGCATCGCCTGTTTTGCCTTGTCGGGGACATAGACTTTGCCTTCAGCCAGCCGCTGCTGCAACGCTTCGGGCGAGACATCGACGACCTCGATCTCGCCTGCCAGCTCGAGGATGTGATCAGGTACTGTCTCCTGCTGGCGAACGCCGGTGATCTGGTAAACAACGTCAACAGCACTCTCAATGTGCTGAATGTTGAGGGTCGTAAGAACGCTGATGCCTGCATCCAGCAGTTCCTTCACATCCTGGAACCTCTTCTCGTGTCGGCTCCCTGGAAGATTTGTGTGAGCAAGTTCATCTACCAGAAC
>NZ_QXIW01000011.1:0-76257 GCF_003570985.1 Candidatus Cryosericum hinesii | reverse complement strand
GTCTTGCCGACGCCGGCGGCGTAGCCGAGGTATATCTTCAGGTGACCTTGGTCGTGGGATTTCTGGTCTGCTTCTTCCTGTTGCAGACGATGCAGAAGTATGTCCGGGTTCGGCCGCTGTTCCTCGTTCATATCAGGGTGTTTCTGAGAGCTTGTCCAAGGCAATGTTGAGTTCGAGGACATTCACGCGCGATTGTCCCCAGATACCGAGGAAGGGTTTTCTGGTATTGACTGTGACAAGATTTTCGACTGCACTCGGTACAAGGCCGCGTGCAGCGGCGACACGTTGTACTTGCAGCAGAGCGGATTCTGGACTGATGTCTGGATCCAGGCCGCTTGCGGAAGCCGTTACCAGATCGGCAGGAACGGTTGCGTCCGCAGCCAGACCATTTTCGGAGCGGACTTTGGCAATTCGTTCTGCGACGCTTTTCTCAAGGTCAGCACTTGAGGGTCCGAGATTCGATCCGCCGGAACTTGAAGCGTCATAGTTATTCGCCGAAGGACGGCCATGGAAGTACTTCGGTGATGTCCATTGCTGACCGATGAGTTCAGAGCCGACGACATGTCCGTTTACTGTAACAAGACTTCCATTGGCACGGTGAGACATTGTCAGTTGTGCAATACCTGTCACAGTGAGCGGGTAGATGATTCCTGTGATGACGACGAGGATTCCAAAGACGATCAGTGCTCTCTTCAGTTCCTTCATGTCCAATCTCCTTACCGCACAACCCTGATGGCGACGAGCAGCACATCAATAAGTCTGATGCCGACAAATGGCAGTGCCAGTCCCCCGGCACCATAGATGGTAAGATTCCGCCAGAGCAGTGCGTTTGCGCTGGAGGGGTGATACTGGACTCCTCGCATCGCAAGCGGAATAAGTGACGGGATAATAACAGCATTGAAGATGACGGCTGACAGAATAGCACTGGCTGGTGAATGCAGGTGCATGACGTTGAGCATGGCCAGCTGCGGGTACTTTGCAGCGAAGATCGCCGGGATAATGGCAAAGTACTTGGCGACGTCGTTCGCGATGCTGAACGTGGTCAATGAACCCCGTGTAATCAGGATCTGTTTGCCAATCTCGACAATGTCCAACAACTTCGTCGGGTTCGAATCAAGATCAACAAGATTTGCCGCTTCCCGCGCAGATTGTGTGCCTGCATTCATGGCAACGCCCACATCTGCCTGTGCAAGAGCAGGCGCGTCGTTGGTTCCATCACCGATCATGGCGACCATGCTGCCGTTTGCCTGATACCTTCGGATGAGATCAAGTTTCGTCTCGGGTCGTGCCTGTGCTACGAAATCATCGATCCCCGCTTCTGCTGCTATGGCTGCAGCGGTCAGGGGGTTGTCACCTGTAATCATGACCGATTTGATACCGAATACGTGAAGCTGGCCCAAGCGCTCTTTGATGTCCTGTTTGAGGATATCTTTCAAGCGAATGACACCCATGACGAGGGCGCCATCTGAGACGACGAGGGGTGTTTCACCCTGACGGGCGACACCGTCGACCAACGCGTGAACCGTGTCTGGGAATTGCCCCCCGTTCTCCTCGACCCATTGTTCTATTGCGTCCACGGCGCCTTTGCGGATATGTCGGTCTCCATAATCAATTCCACTCATGCGCGTCTCTGCTGTAAAAGGGACAAACGTGGATCCCTCCGGGGCGCGGATGTCGCGTCCGCGTATACCAAGTTTCTGCTTGGCCAGCGTGACGATGCTACGACCTTCGGGGGTGTCATCTGCCAGTGAGGCAAGTACTGAACTCTCCATCAGCTGGTGCTCCGTGACGCTTTCGGCAGGAAGAAATTCTGTTGCCATACGGTTGCCCAGGGTAATCGTGCCGGTCTTGTCCAGCAGAACGACGGAGACATCGCCTGAAGCTTCTACGGCCCGACCGGATAACGCGATCACGTTGTGTTCGATGAGTCGGTCCATTCCTGCGATACCGATCGCCGGCAACAGGCCGCCAATCGTTGTCGGCATAAGACAGACCAGAAGTGCTACCAGCACAGGAACTGCGACCGTTACACTCATATATCCCGCGAATGCGCGCAGTGTAATTGTTACAACGATGAATAGAGCAGTAAGTCCAATGAGGAGGATTCCCAGTGCCACCTCGTTCGGCGTTTTGCGCCGCGAGGAGCTCTCGACCATCGCGATCATCTGGTCCAGAAACGTGTCGCCCATGTTGGCCGTAATGCGGAGGTGAATAGTCCCGGACAACACACGGGTCCCGCCGGTAACACCAGTACGATCTCCTCCTGACTCACGGATGACAGGTGCTGATTCGCCGGTTATGGCTGATTCATCCACCAATGCCACGCCTTCGACAATCTCGCCGTCGCTGGGGATGGTCTCGTTGTCACTGACGACGACTATGTCTCCCTTGACGAGATCAATAGCTGCCACGGTCTCTGTGGTTCCATCTGAACGAAGACGGTTGGCAACTGCTTCGTTGCGAGTCTTTTTGAGCGAATCAGCCTGCGCCTTTCCACGTCCTTCCGCGAGTGCCTCCGCGAAATTGGCGAACAGGACTGTAAACCAGAGCCAAAGCGAAATCTGCAGATTGAACCAGAAGCCTGTATGCTGAAAAGCGCTCATGACCGCAAAGACAGTCGTGATGATTGAGCCAAACTCCACGACGAACATGACTGGATTTCGCCATAGAGTGCGGGGATCAAGTTTCTGGAATGCGCCGCCGACAGCTTTGCTCACTACAGATGGGTCAAGCATGCCTTTCTTTCTCATTTATCCCTCCGCGACCCTAACGCAGCTTCAGGAACTCAAGCAACGGACCGAGAACCAGGGGTGAGAAATAGGTCAATCCACCCACAATAGTGACAACGAAAATCAGCATGAACACGAACAAAGTGCTGGTTGTCGAAAACGTTACGCCTGATTGAACTCTCTTCTTTGCTGCCACCGACCCTGCAATAGCGAGACCGGGAAGAATGGTGGCGAAACGGCCGACAAGCATGAGCAGCGCAAGCCCAACGTTGTAGAAGGGTGTGTTTGCATTGAGCCCGGCAAAGGCCGAACCGTTATTCCCGGCCGCGGAAGCACATGCATAGATGATCTCGGTCATTCCGTGAGAGCCCGTGTTTGCAGCAGAAGCAACGGCAGAGGGAATGGAGAAAGCAAGGCCTGCCATAAGAAGCATGGCGATCGGAGGGCCAAGAAGCCCGACAACTGCCATAAGCATTTCGCGCGGTTCAAGCTTCTTCCCCAGGTATTCGGGAGTTCGACCGATCATGAGTCCAACGATAAACAGCGTCAAGACGACATAGAGAAGCATCCCGACCAGCCCGACACCGACTCCGCCGAAGATGACTTCACCAACTGTCATGTTGAAAACCATGATCAGGCCGGGGATAGGGGTGAAACTGTCGTGCATCGAGTCGACAGCGCCGGTGGATGTTACCGTCGTCGACTGAGCAAAGAGAGTCGACATGATCGGGCCAAATCGCTGCTCCTTCCCCTCCATGTTGACTCCCCCTGCGACACCGGCTTGCGCAAGTGCAGGATTGCCTGCGAGTTCATAGTGAAGCGAAATCCCCAAGCCAATGCTGAACATGATCAGCATGGCCAGGAACAGAGCGGTACCCTGCTTCCGATCGCCAAGCATTTCGCCAAACGTGAACGGCAAAGCCGCTGGTATGAGAAGAAGAGAAAAAACAAGAAGGAGATCCGTAAAGGGATTTGGGCTTTCGAAGGGGTGAGCCGCATTGGCATTGAAGAATCCGCCTCCATTGGTGCCGACATGCTTGATCGCCACCTGGGAAGCAGCCGGTCCTACCGCAATGCGCTGGGCCTGACCTTCAAGCGTAGTGAGTGCCACCGTAGGCCGCAGCGTCTGGACGGTTCCCTGGGAGACCAGAACCAGGGACAGTACCAATGCCATTGGGAGCAAGACATATACAAGAGCTCGTGTCAGGTCCACCCAGAAGCAGCCAATACTGTTCGTGGACCGGCGGACAAAACCACGGACAAGTGCTATAGCCACGGAAATTCCGGTTGCCGCCGAAAGGAAATTCTGTACGGTCATGCCCAGCATCTGGGTAAGGTAACTCATCGTTGTTTCGCCGCTGTAGGATTGCCAGTTGGTATTCGTCATGAATGAAACAGCCGCGTTGAAAGCCGTGTCAAGTCGTACGGCTCCGAGGTGCTGTGGATTTCCGGGCAACCATTGCTGAAGAAGCTGGAGGATGAACAGAAAACACAGCCCGAGCGCATTGAAGAGAAGAAGGCTGACAGCATATTGCTTCCATGTCTGCTCTTCGTCCTGTCGCACACCGAAAATGCGCAACAGCCCGCGCTCGACGCCGCCCACGATCGGTGTCAGGAATGTATGCTGTCCTTGAAAAACACGGGCCAGATACCGTCCGACAAACACTGCGCCAATGGTCAGAACCACAATGAATGGCAAAACAGCTACAAGAGTCTTCTCGAGCATCACAACCGGCCTCCACTGGAGATCCAGATCCTTAACTGTTCATAATGTTAAGGCTGTGTTCGTACTATTTCAAGATAGCAGCGATCCAAAACAAGATACAAAATCTCTAGTCTAGTGCATTGATTCTGGAACAATGAACGGGCACAACTATGGCGTTCACAATCGACGGGGCAGGATCGCGATTCCTGCGTGCCCTCTGGGTTGACAGACCCGGCGTGCATCGGTAGAATGCATGTTCCTGGTGCTCCTTGTGTTGATTCGAGGGCGCAGTCAACTGCGCAGCCGCGTAAGCGATGGGCCGCATCCGGAGCGGAGGCAACGCATGGAACAGGCACTCGTCGTAGAGAATCTAAAAAAGAGTTATGGCAAGTTCGAGGCACTCCATGGTGTCAGCTTTGAGGTGGCGCCGGGGGAGATCTTCGCGCTCATCGGACCCAACGGCGCCGGCAAGACAACGACGCTGCGTATCGTGGCGACCATCCTGCAGCCGACGGCGGGCACTGCTCGTGTCTATGGCATGGATGTCCAGAAAGACGCAGCCCGGATACGCGAGATCATCAGCTACTTGCCCGAAGAGGCCGGTGCCTACAAGAACCTGACGGGTCTTGGCTACCTGAGCTTCATGGCAGAATTGTTTGCTTCCGATACCGCCGTCCAGCGTGAGTACATCCAGAGAGCCTCGGATATCACCGGGCTGGGCGAGCGGTTGCGTGACAAGATAGGCACGTACAGCAAAGGCATGACACGCAAGCTGCTGCTTTCGCGTGCAGTCATGACGAGACCGAAGCTGGCCATTATCGACGAGCCTACGAGCGGCCTCGACGTGGTCGCCGCTATCGACATCCGTGAGTCCATTCGCAGATCGGCGGTCGACGGCATGGCTGTGCTCCTGTCAAGTCACAACATGCTGGAGATCGAGTACCTGTCGGACCGCGTGGCCATCGTCGACAAGGGCACCATCCACGACGTTGGAACGCCGCAGGGACTCAAGGATAAATATGGCAAAGCGAACCTCGAAGAGGTCTTCGTTCAGGTGGTGAAGCAATGAGGAGATTCTTCGTCGTACTGAAGAAGGAACTGAAAGAGATGCTCACGTGGCAGACGCTGGCCCCCATCCTGGTAATCATGGTGATCTACAGCTTCCTGGGCAGGGTCATCAATCAGGAGCAGAAGAAACAGTCCGCTCCCCAGCCCATGACTATCGTGGACTTCGACCGCAGTCAGACGTCACAGATGCTTGCCGGCATCCTCACGAAGGCGAACTTCAAGGTCACAACGATCACCGAGGGGGTCGTCGACGACATCGTCCGCAAGGTCGCATCGGAGAAAGGGACCGCCGTCCTGGTCATTCCGCAGGGATTCGAGGCCGGCATCCAGGCGCAGCATCCTCAGAAGGTGCAGACATATACGATCATGCGCAATTTCTCGCTGCTGGGAATGAACGGAACGTTCAGGTTCGACGCGGCACTGAGCGCCATGAACGAGTATATCGGCGACATGTACATCAAGGCCGGTGCTCCTGGACTGGATCCCGCCACCGTGAGGCACGCCATCAGCGCGCAGTCGTTTGTCACGGTGGGGACGACATCAGCAGAAGCGAACCCTCAGGAGATTGTCAGTGTCGTCATGCAGCAGACTATGGTCATACCGATCGTTCTGACGCTGGTGATCATCTTGGCTTCCCAGATGATTGCTGCCTCCATTGCGGGTGAAAAGGAGAACAAGACTCTCGAGACACTTCTTTCTACGCCTGTCGCACGTGGCGCTCTGGTCACGGCAAAAATGATGGCATCGGGCATCGTTGCACTGGTCTCCGCAGCTGCGTACATGGTCGGCATGAAAAGCTACATGGGCAGCCTCATCGGGGGCACCGGCGGGACGTCTGCAGCAGTCGGCCAGGCAATCCAGAAGCTTGGCCTGGTTCTCGACCTCCGCGGTTACGTTCTTCTCGGTCTGAGCGTGTTCATGGGGATCATGGTAGCTCTCTCCATCGCTGTCATCCTGGGGGCGTTCGCCGAAGACCTCAAGAGCGTGCAATTCGCCATTATGCCGCTCATAATGATTGTCCTGCTGCCCTACCTCATTACCATGTTCATCGACATCAACACGGCATCTCCCGTCCTGAAATGGCTTATCTATGCAATCCCGTTTTCGCACCCATTCCTGGCCGCCCAGTTCATCTTCGCCCATAATTTCACGATGGTCGTCGCAGGCATTATCTACCAGTTCGCGCTGTTCCTGGTTCTGGCCACGGTCGCAGCTCGGATCTTCTCGACGGACCGCATCCTGACCATGAAGCTCAACACGGCGCGTCGTGGATTGCGCGCTGGCGGCTGGACGCTGCAGCGCGAAGGCATCAGCTGGCGCATTCGTCGAAAGTAGTATCAGGTCCCGCTCTGTGAAAACCCCCGGCCTCAGGGCCGGGGGTTTGTCGTGCCAGTTGAAGTAAGAGACGGTCTCTCAGACTTGCTGCTTCTGTACCAGCGTGATGAATTGTTCGATGTCGGCCGCAATCCTCTCGCGGTCATAGTCGATTGTAGCGCAGTGGTAGGAATGCTCCAGGGTGATGACGCTCTTGATGCGGCTGTTGACATGGTCCAGAATATATTCCGCGTTACGCGGCGGGACGACATGGTCCTGCATCGAGCGGAAAGAAAGGAGTGGCTGCGTAACCATGCCGAGGTCTCCACGCACTCCCTGCATGAGGCGTTCGAACTGATAGATGGCTTCCAGCGAGTTGAAGCCAAGATCGGGGAGCATGGCGTCCTGATCAGCGACGTCGGGAGGCCCCTTGGGCTGGTTCTTTCGGAAGTGTCGCAATATCGGGACCAGTCTCATCTTGGGGTCGTCCAGATAGACGGGCGCGTTGATGGTAATAAGCCCTGCGATCTCGGGATGGTGTTCTCCCAGGTACAGGGTGAGCGTTCCACCCATCGACAATCCAGCCACGAATACCGTCTTGCCCATCGCGCGTGCTTCATCGAGCCCCACGAGGGCGTCATTCTGCCAGGACTCCGACGTCGCAAACTCCAGTTCTTTCCACGTTTTGCCATGGCCTGTGAGAAGCGGAGCAACGACGGAAATGCTGCGTGCAGACAGATACTCCGCGAGGAACCAAAGGTCGCGAGCTGGTGCCCCGGTCAGGCCGTGCAGCAGAAGGCAGGCTGTGTCTGAGCCTGCCTGGCGGCGGATCGGGGCCGCCGAGGCCTTGTCAAACGGCAGGGCCATTGGCAGAGAGGGTCTGGTCGGATGAGATCGCTGGCTTGTCTTCAGAGCGTATGAAGAGCATGCAGACTGCCGAGAGCACGAAGAAGATAGCCGCATATGGGAACATGACTGACATCGTCCCGCCTGCGAGGTCGGCGATGCGCCCGACAAGTGGAGGACTGATAATATCTGCTGCCTGCGAGAAGAAATAATAAACGCCGGTAAGTGCTCCGACCATCTCCAGGGAACCCATGTCGAGTACCATTGGCAGCGAATTGATGTTGACCAGTGCCCAGGACAAGCCTCCCATGATGAATACCGCCAATACTCCTATGCCGACAATGTTAAGTGCGAGCAGGAGTACCATAAGGATGACACCTGTCAGGCCTATAACGATTGTACTCCTGCGCCCCAGAGCCTTGCCAATGAATCCAGCCGGGATTGCCAGCACCATAAAGGCAAGCGACATGACGCCGAAATTGAACTTCGCGCTGGCCTCAGATGTCTGGCGCACGCTATCCAGCTGTGCAAGGCTTACCGCGTCGGTGGGCGTGGCCGTGCCAAGCCTGGCTATCAGTGCTTTCACTGCAGGACCTTCGTAGTGCATATAGGTTGGGTAATAAGTTTCAATGGCGTTATATGCGATGAACCAGAAGAAAATGGCTAGACAGATGAGCAGCAGACTGCGATATTTCGGCGTCCACATTTTGTGAAGCAGGGAGAAGTCAGCATGCTCCGACTGTGGAGCCTTGCGGTCAAGCGAGTCACGCGTCTCATGGATCGACAGAAACATGATAACTGCAGCTACCAGAACTGATGCTCCTGCAATCGCAAAACCCAGCGGCCTATTGGTCGTCGAGATCTTGCCGATAACGAAGTACACCAGCAGGGAGCCGAATCCTCCCATGAAATTGATGACGCCGTTGGCTGGTGAGCGCTCTTCCGATGGAACGAGATCCGGCATCAGGGCGATGATGGGTGAACGTGAAATCCCCAAGGAGATGTTCATGAAGAACAGAACAAGAATGAACACAACAAGAGATGTTGTGCTTGAGCCAAACCAGAGTGGAATCCAGGGAACCAGCGCAAACAGAACAGCTCCGACGGGCAATGTTGAAATGATAAACGGCATACGACGTCCAATACGTGTCCATACATGGTCTGACCAGAAACCTACGAGTGGAATGAGTGTTATCGCCAGAATGTTGTCGACATTCATCACCCATCCTGACGCTGTATAGGATAAATTGTAGAAACTCTTCAACATGATAGGAATATCTGAGTTGTAGAGCGACCAGAGGATCGAGATACCGAAGAACCCGAATCCAAGCAGGAAGATCTTGAAATAAGATACCTTTCTTTTCACGCCTGTTCCCCCTTGTCATGGCATACCCCGGAACTCCGGGGTATTATGCCAAGCTCATTCTATGCGTACCGGTCGATTTGCAATGCTCAGGGAGCGAGCCTAGTCCAGATCCTCGACCTTGATGAGATTGGTACTGCCGGCGACTCCTGCATGCGAGCCTGCCGTAATGATGATCTTGTCGCCTCGTCGTGCCAGATGAGACATGCGCGCCATTGCGACTGCGGTGCGAAGGATGTCGTCGACACTCTCGAACTGCTGGACGACCATCGGGATGATGCCGAAGTACAGCGCAAGCCGGCGCTGGACCAGGTCGCTTGGCGTGAGAGCAAGGATGCGGGTGCGAGGGCGGCAGCGCGACATCAGGATCGCCGTCCGGCCCGACTCTGTCGCGCAGACGATGAGCTTGGCTCCGACAGTCTGGGCCGTGCGGACAGCGGCGTGTGCGATCGCATCCGACGTGTCCGAGGCAGACGCGGCATCGCGGGCCTCCACAGTGGTCCAGTACATCTTGCTTCGTTCGGTCGCCTCGATGATGCGTCCCATCATCTCGACGGTCTCCACGGGAAACTTGCCGACCGCAGTCTCGTTACTGAGCATGACAGCGTCTGTGCCGTCGAAGATAGCGTTGGCTACGTCTGTCACTTCTGCCCGCGTAGGAGACGGGTTTTCGACCATGGAATTGAGCATCTGCGTCGCCGTGATGACTGGCTTGCCCATCCGATTGCACAGGGCAATGATTCTCTTCTGGATGATAGGGATTTCCTCAATAGGCATCTCGACACCGAGGTCTCCCCGGGCGACCATGATGCCGTTTGCGACGGCAAGGATACTCTCGATGTTCTGGACTGCCTGCCACTTTTCCACCTTCACGATGATCGGTACATGCGCGCCGTATGTCTCCATGAGTGTACGGAGCTCGCGGACATCGTCTGGCGTGCGTACGAACGAGAGCGCTACATAGTCGACGCCCGCTCGCAGGCCCGTGACAAGATCGTGCTTGTCCTTTTCAGTGATTGACGGCACATGGAGGTCCGACTGGGGGAAGTTGACACCCTTGTGGTCTGAAAGGACTCCTCCCTTGAGGACATCCGTTACAATGGTTTCACCCCGGATTTCACGTGCCTTGAGACGAATCAGGCCGTCGTTGATAAAGATGAGCTCCCCGGGCCGAACCTCGGTGGTAAGAGGAGGGCATTCCACGCTGGCTTGTTCGGCGTTTCCGTCCACCATATGGGTCGTAAGACAGAAGGTGCCTCCGGTGGCGATCTCACATGGCCCCTGACTGAACACTCCCAGACGGATCTTCGGTCCCTGCAAGTCCTGGAGGATGGCGAGTGGCAGGTCGAGTTCGCCACGAACCTTCTTCACGGCAGCAATTACGGCAAGGCGTTGTTCTTCCGTACCGTGCGAGAAATTGATCCGAAAGATACCCACTCCGCGTTCGGCGAGGGCCCGGATCATCTCCTCGGAATTCGTCGCTGGTCCAAGTGTGGCAACAACCTTGGTACGTTTCACATTCATGTTGTCAGGCATATATTCCTCCATCGTCAGGGCACAGACTGTCTATTTCCAATACATGATAGTCCAACGTTGTCTCGCACAAATGAAAATGGGCCCCACACCTCTGTCCGGGGCCCGAATCTGGCGTGAATGGAACCTGTTTGATCACAAGTGGTCAACCCCGGCATGGTGCGTGACCTGGCCGGCACGGTGGACCATCAGGACGCTGATTTTGGCATCCTCGTCACGCTCCAGGAACCAACTGAAGGGATGCGTACCGAGGCACGCAAGGCGGGCGTTTACAAGTACCACAACCAGCGCAAGATCCTGCGCCTGCAACTGGTGTCGGCAGCGAACCTGTTCAAGGAGTTCCTGCCCCTGCAACTTCCGCCCGAGGAAGTTCGCAATGGGCGCAAGATGACCATTATCGCCGAGCCGGGAGCCGACGAGGCGAAGGGTGGGCTGTTCGGCGAATAGACGAAACGCTACCTTGTTTTGAGGCGGTCCTTGAGGTAGTTCAGCAGGACGAGCGCGCTGCTGTGCTCCATGTCGCGGGCGGCGTACACCAGTGTGAGCGGACCACGGCGGGCTATCTCCAACAGTGACGCTACCAGGTCCGGCTGGCTGTCCAGCTGGACGGTGTACCGCGTCACGAACTCTGGCCACTTCGCAGGATCGTGTGCATACCATGTGCGCAGTGCCGCTGTTGGCGCAATCTCGCGCAGCCACGTGTCGGCGTGTAGACGCTCATGGGTGATGCCGCGTGGCCAAAGACGCTCCACAAGGACGCGTGTCCCATCGTCGGAATTGTATGGTTCGTACACACGCTTTGTTTGGATCGGTTCGGACATGGGTTCCTCCTGTCGCCGCGAATGTGACCAGAGCTGCTAGTTGAACGAGACGATGATGGCGAGGACTCCTGCTGCAAACGCCAGCAGGCTGAGCACCCACCAGATCGTGCCGGCACGACTCATGCGGCTTCGGACCTGCTGTTCACTCTTCCACGTCAGGACGCTGTATTCCTTGTCCTGGCCGGCGCGCGCGACCCAGAACCCGTTGACGGCCTCGACAGGGCCGATGAAGAATGCCTGGCTGCCGGGGGCGAACGACGTTTCGACGGCGTGGAAATTCGGCTTGCTGAGGCGTCCGAGGAACCCTCTGCCGGGCAAATACGGCATGATGATGGGGTTCGTGATGTCGTGGATGTTCTGGTCAAAGGTCGAAGGCGCGTCTAGTTGGGGCATACCGCCGCGCTCGTCGAACCACAACTCGCCGGCACCCTTCAGCCGGAACGGTGTGCTGGCAGACTGTGACCACACGGTCTCCCACTTCGTTGTGGAGCCGTCATCGTCCGGCACTTCGGTTCCCCTCTCCAGGTGCGCGCTCCACGCGACCGCCGGGCGAACAGAGTAGGGTGTCGTGAGCTGCTGGTCGGCGACGATGGAGCCCTGGAACTTGCCGTAGAACCGGCCCTGCATGGCCTGTTGAAGGTTCAGCGCCTGTGCCTGACTGAGCTGGCCGGCGTGCGCCTTGCGCGACCTGGACGCGAAGTAGAATCCTGCAGATAGAACGATCAGCAACAAACCGGAGATGAACTGGGCTACATTCATGGGTCACTCCTCTCTGGCATCACGACATAGCGATACTATACCAGAAGATGGAGGATTTATGCAAGAGGCGAGAGCAGTGATGCTCCCGCCTCGTCCTGACGATGGCGCTATGTCCGTGCTAGAACAACGGTTTGATGCCTGCGATGAGCAGGGCTGCCATGCCGATCAGCTTCATGAAGATGAGCAGAGCAGGTCCTGCCACGTCTTTGAGCGGATCGCCGACCGTGTCTGCAGCAACGGCCGCCTGATGTTCGAAGGACCCCTTGCGTCCACTGTCTTCGATGAGCTTTTTTGCGTTGTCGAAGGCGGTGCCCGTGTTGTTGAAGAATGGCCCCAGCAAAGCTGAACTAAGTACTGCTCCGATGAGGAGTGCACCGAGCGCCCAGTGACCGAACACCAGTCCCACGAAAATCGGCACCGCGATGCTGATGACACCTGGAAGGATCATCTCTTTGAGAGCGTTGCGTGTCGAGATGTCGATGCAGGTCGCATAGTCTGGCATAGCCTCGCCCTTCAGGATGCCGGGTATGGTCCTGAACTGGCGGCGGACTTCGTCGACCATGAGCATCGCCGTCTTGGCTGCCGAGCCGATGGTCAGTGAGCTGATGAGGTACGGAAGGCAGATGCCGAGGAGGATAAATGCAATGGAGTAGGGCTCCATCACGTTCATCGTCTTGAGACCGACAATGGAGAAGTACGTCGAGAACAGGACAAATGAAGTCACTGTGCCAGATGACATGGCATAGGCCTTGGTCGTCGCCTTCATGGTGTTGCCGACTGAATCGAGCTGTGACAGTGAGTGCACGATCTGCTCGTGCGCCCCTGACATCTCTGCGATACCTGAGGCATTGTCGATGATCGGACCGAAGGCATCGGCTGTCATGATGTAGCCGATGAGCAAGTCGGTACCGATGTTGACAGCGACGATTGCCAGAAGCGAACCGCCCGAGATGAAGTATGCCGCAGCGACAGCAATGACAATCATCACGATGGATCCCAGTGGACTCTGCAGGCCAGCCGATAGCCCTGTGATGACGTTGAGCGCCACGCCGCGCTTGGATGCTTCGGCAATGTCGTGGACCGGTTTTCCTGAGGAGCCCGCGTAGTACCGGGTGATGATCGAAGACACAAGGGTGGTTGCAACTCCCAGACAGGTGCCGATGAAGAGCGCCATGTCGTGAACCAGGAAATGGCTGACCAGGAAGGAGCCGAGCACCGCAAAGACGGTGGTCACAGCCATGCCCCAGTAGAAGGCGGTCTCAGGCTTGCTTCGGTCGAAGAACCGTATGGAGAGGACGCCAAGCATCGAAGCAGCAAGGCCGGCCGACTGGAGGAGCATGGGGAAGAAGAGCACGGCGCCTCCGTACTTGGGGACCAGCGTGAGGGCAACGACCATTCCGGTCACGATATCGTCGGAGAACGTCTGGAACAAATCTGCGCCTCTGCCGGCACAATCGCCTACGTTGTCACCGACGAGATCAGCAACAACAGCCGGGTTGCGTGGGTCGTCCTCAGGAATATTCGCCTCGACCTTGCCGACGAGATCGGCTCCGATGTCGGCTGCCTTGGTATAGATACCTCCACCGATCTGGGCAAAGAGGGCCGCGAGACTGGCGCCAAATCCAAAGCCGACGAGTGGGTTTGGATCTTTGAACAGCAGATAGAGTACCGACAGTACGACAAGACTGAATCCCGTGATCGAGAAACCCATGATGGATCCACCGAAGACAGCCGTGTGGAACGCCGTGTTCACCGACCGGGTCGCGTCGTCGGCGGTCTTGACGTTAGCACGGGTGGACGCGCTCATGCCCATGTACGCCGTGATCAGCGAGGTGAAGACGCCAAGCACGAATGTCACTGCGATCCAAATGTTCAGCGTGAAGCCCAGAATGATTGCTACGACAGGAGTGACGAGCAGAATCGCCCGGAGTTGGCGAGAAAGGTACGCTCGGACTCCAATAGCAATGTAGCTGCCGATTTCGCTCATTTTCGGTGAGGAGATCTTGGCTGCTCTTAGCCTGAGGAACAGATAGAGTGCGGCTCCAATGCAGGTAAGACCAGCCACGACAGGAATGATGAGTAACTTCATTTCGTGCCTCCGACGGCTGGCTTCTGGGGAGAGCCCTTATTCGACAAGCAACATTGGAGACCCCGACCAGCACACCAATACCTTGTCATTATACGAGTGCGCACCGTCTGTCAACCCGGCATGGAGGTGGATCGCTGGCACCGTACCAGCGAGCTGGATGATTCCAGGGTGCTGCGACGGCTGGTCAGGAAAGAACGACAGAAGCGCCGGATACGTGAACAGCCGGCGCTAACCCATCTGAGCAGTTTCGTTTGGTGACTACAGACGCTAGATCACGAGGGAGTTGTCGCTTTTTCCGATGGCTTCAGGAACTCTGGAGCGACTTCCCTGGAGCCAAAGAGCGCGCGTTTCGCGGCCAATGGGCCGACGATTTCGAAAACGATTACGATTGCGAGGACAATTGTGGACAGATAGGACAGCTCAGGGAAGATGGAACGGGCTATCACTGCGAATCCTATTGCAACACCGGCCTGAGGTAGCATCGCCCACCCCAGGTATTTCGCGACAGTGGTGGGAGCCTTGACCATCCGGGCGCCTGCCCAGGAGCCGAAGATCTTTCCGAAACTGCGCAGGATGACATAACACAAGGCGACAACGGCAAACTTCGGGAGCAGTGCCAGATTGATGTCGACTCCCGAAAACACAAAGAACATGAGAAGCAGTGGGACTGTCCAGGTGTCGACGCTGGCGAAGGTGCTTGTTGGGTCGACCGCCATGTTGGCAAAGAGCGTTCCCGTTACCATGCATGCCAGCAGGGATGAAACGCTCAAGACTTGACTGAAGCCGACGGTTGCCAGGACAATCATGATCGCGAGGAGCAGACGCTCGGACTTCGAGCGAAACCATCTTGACATCACAACCATGATCGCACCGGTCACGGCTCCGATGAGCAATGAAAGTCCGATTTCACGAAGAGGACCAAGGATCATCTCTGATACGTGCAGGGGTCCGCCACGGAGAATAATGCGCATGATGACCACACTGATGTCAAAGAGGATGATCCCGACTGCATCGTCGAAGGTGACAGCCATCAGCAGGTAATTGGTCAGAGGTCCCTTGGCGCGGTACTCCTGGACGACCATGAAGGTTGCGGCAGGAGCCGTTGCGGCTGCCGTGGAAGCAAGGAAGAGAGCTACGGGCATGGGATCGGGCAGATGGGTGATGTGCAGCGCTTCCGTAGCAAGAAACCCCAACAAGACGACGGCATAGGTGAAGACAGCCTGGACTACCGATAGCCAGAGGCCCTTGGAGCCCACTTCACGCACGTTCTTGAGCCGGAACGTATCGCCGATCTCGAACGCGATGAAACCCAAGGCGACTGTCCCAACCGTGTCACCGGCGCTGATGAACCCCTTTGGCAGAAATCGGGCCAGACAGACCGAGATAACAAGTCCAGCAAGGATGTAGCTCAGCACCTCGGGAGATCCGAACCGTTTCAGCACACAAGCCAGGACCACTCCCAGACCGACGAAGACCGCAAGGGAGAGAATGACGTTCATGAATGCTGCTCTCCCGTGGATTTCACGCTCCCGGCAGATAGAGGCGCAGCGAGTCCTTCAACTCTGGCAACAGGAACGACAAACAGGATACCACTGCCGACATCCTTGAGGTCGCCAGCGATCTCGTGGACAAGAGCGATAGCGTTTTCAAGAGTCTCCTCTGTCCGGATTACTGAAAAGACAGTGTAGTTTTCCACCCGGTTGCTGGCGCCCGACAGCAGTTTGCTGAGCGTTGAGAAGATGGGGACGTCGGCGGCGGCCAGCAACTGTCCCATACCAGTGCTGCTGATCACAGTTGCTCCACGTACGTCGATCTCGGGGAGCTTCTCCAGGAGCGTCCGAAGATGTTCCTCATGATTCAGTACGACGACCAGTAGATTCATGTGTACCTCCTATCTCATGATAGGGCGGCACGGTCGACAATCAGTAAGACGTCTTCACAAATGGCCGGAAGGCAAGAGCCTCACGGCCATGTTAGCTATGGCGTGATAGTGGCTCTACTGCAACGACACTTCGTCCGAATCCTCGTCGAATGCCAGCAGATTGCCAAAACGGGCCCAGTTGATGAAGGTCGCGAAGGTAAACTCTGGGTTTTCGTTGGGCAGCAGCTCTGCCAGGCGGTCCTGGACCTCGTCGTCGAGCATGCTGCCATTCCGGGAAGCCTGAACCTCCGCGTGAATGGTCTTGAAGATACTGAGCGTCAGGATCTGCTGTTTCCAGACGACTTTCTGGTCCTCAGTGCCCATGTCCGCGAAGCGGTGTCCGAGGGGCGTCAGCACGGTGCGCCGTTTCGGCGTGTCGATGAAATCCAGCATCTCAGCAGCTTTAACAATGTTGATCAGATCACTGAATTCCTTGCCGAATTCGTGAGCGAGGACGAAGACGTCACCTTGACCGCCATGCGAGCCGAGGTATTCGACGAAACTGACAACGTCACTCGACGAGACGGGCGGAAGTGGTTCGAATACGGGTTGCGAGGGAGTGGTCACAGCTGCAGGAGGCGTGTCGGGCAGTTCGTTCGTCGTAATGATGTCGTGGAGGTAGTCGACCATCGCCAGGAAATCCGGAGTCCGATAGTCGCGAGGTCGTGCCAGCTTGTTTTGGACGATTGTACGGATGCGCCCTGGATTCGCCGAGAAGACAACGATGCGATCGGCCATATAGACGACTTCCTTGATATCGTGGCTGACCATGACGATGGATGCCGGTTGACCTTCGGCTTCATCCCAGATGTCGACCAAGTCTGTGCGGAGCGACTCCGCGGTCAAGGCGTCCACTGCGCTGAACGGCTCGTCCATGAACAATAGCTCAGGCTGTACCGCAAGACCGCGCGCGATGCCCACGCGCTGCTTCATGCCGCCCGAGATCTCGCGTGGATACGCTTCTTCGAAGCCCTCGAGGCCGACCATCTTGATCACGGTGCTGACACGGTGTTGCACTTCTTCACGTTGGAGTTGCAGAGGGACGAGGACGGACTGGATATTTTCGCTCACGGTCATCCACGGGAAGAGGGCAAACATCTGGAAAACCATGCCGACACCCGGGGTCAGGCCTGTCATTTCCTTGCCACGGGCGAACACCTTGCCGCTCGTGGGCCGCATGAGACCCGCCAGGATGCGCAGAAATGTCGACTTGCCACAGCCCGAAGGGCCGATGAGGCAGATGATTTCTGCCTTCCGGATATCCATGCTGATATTGTCCAGAACGGTCACCATGTTTCCGTTGGGCATCGGGAAACGCTGAGTGACGTTTTCACTGGAGAGCAGGACAGGCTGTTGCACAGAGTCTTCCATGGGGCCTCCTCTACTTGCTGAGGTTATACTGAGTGCTGGCGACGGCGTACAATCTGCGCCAGACGAAGCGGTTGATGAGCACGACGGTCAGCGACATGATGAGGATTGCAGCGGCCAGTTCGGCGAATTTGGCGCCGAACGCGGCCTCACTGATGACAGATCCGATCCCCTGCGCCCTGAGAGTCTGACCACGGAACGTCACAATCTCGGCGACGATGCTGGCGTTCCAGGCTCCACCTGTCGCTGTCACCCAGCCTGTCACGAGGTAGGGAAATATGGCTGGCAGGTACAGCGTCCAGAAGCGTTGCCTGCCCGTGATACGATAGCTGGCAGCCGCCTCTTTGAGGTCGGAGGGAATGGCCTGTGCACCGGCAATAACATTGAACAGGATGTACCATTGTGTGCCGAGCAACATGAGCACGACACTGCCGAAGCCTATATTGACTCTGAGTAGAGCCAGCAGGAGGATCACGGCCGGGAACAGCATCGGTGCCGGGAACGATGCCGCGACTTGAACGATCGGCTGCATGATCCTTGATAGTTTTGGCGAGAGTCCAATGCGCAAGCCCACGGGCAAGGCCCACAGGGTCCCCAGGGCAATGGCCGTGGTTACGCGTGCCAGAGTCAGGAGATCACTTCTCAGCAGGCGCAACCATTCATCGATGCGAACCGATATGAGGAGGCGGACGACCTGAGCAAGGGCGAAGGCCAGTCCGGCTGCCAACAGGAAGAACAGGACTCGAGCAAAGACGACGGAAAACGAAGGACGGTTTTGCACTCCATGCCTAGCGGGTGCAGAGGCAACTGGAGATCTGTCAGGTATGTTGCGAGGGACGTGCCGGACAAGCCGCGAAATCAGGCTGCCGAACGCGTGGCCGACGGAGGAGTTTGCAGCGCCGATCCAGCGGAGGATATGCGAGTGATGGAGGAGGTCCAGGAACCATGAGTCCATCGACTCTTCCTGGCTCGTGTCTTCGATACGAAACTTCTGTGCCCAGACAACGGTTGGTCGCCACACCAACTGGTCCAGGGCAACGATCATCAGTACCATGGCGACAACCGCTGCGATCATGGCAGGCACGTTGCCCTTTTCAACGGCGACCGACATGTAGGACCCGATGCCGGGCAGTCTGAAATCCCTGTTGCCCAGTTGGAATGCTTCGGTGACCATGAGAAAGAACCATCCACCAGCCATGCTCATCATACTGTTCCAGATGAGGCCGACAGCGCTGTAGGGCATCTCGATCTGAGTGAGACGTTGCCACCAGTTGAAGTGGTAGATGGTCCCGGCCTCTTGGAGGTACTCTGGTACGGACTTGAGAGAGTTGTAGAAACTGAAGGTCATATTCCATGCCTGTCCCGTGAAGATCATGAATACTGCAGCAAGTTCCAGTCCAGTGTTGCTGTTGGGGAAGACGGATACCAGTGCCAGCACGACGCCTGGCATGAACCCCAGGACGGGGATGCTCTGCAGGATGTCCAGAATGGGGACGAGCAATCTCTCGGCCAGCCGGTCCTTGGCCGCCCAGTATCCATATGCAATAGTGAAGAGGAAGGAGATGCAGTAGGCAGCCAATCCTCGGACCAGCGAGAAGAGTGTGTACCGCGGCAACGCACGGAACGAGAGGTCGATCACCACCGTGGGTCTCAGAACTCCCGCCCACTCGCGACCGACCTGAGTAATGCCGTAGAAAACACCGAGGATCCCCAGAATAATCACGATGTCAGCCAACGCTCCGCTGTGGTAGAGTGCCATGACGGCGCCTGACTGACCCCACACCATCGGGGACGCCGCTCGCCTGGGGCGCGGACGACTTCCTCTCGGACTCGTCTCGATGAGTTGGTTTTCGACCGGTTCCTGCATGATGTCCCCTCATGACGACAAATGTGCGTGGCTCATGGTAGCACTGTTGCACTGAGCCTGCAACAATGCAGGAGCCGGCGGATGGGTTTCCTCTGGTAATGCGAAGAAATCCCCAAGAATGGAGCTTGGGTGCCTTGACGTCGGCTGAGAGATGCCTATAATCAACATTTTGTGATGAGTCCGTTTCAAGGATTCGCAAGGAGATGTTTGTCATGTATATTATTATCGTTGGTTGTGGGCGCCTTGGCGCTCAGCTTGCCACAAAGCTCTCGGAAGAAGGCCATGACGTGGCCGTGGTAGACCGCAATCCAGGCAACTTCAGTCGGCTCAGCGACGAGTTCAATGGAGCTACTGTCACCGGAGTTGGATTCGACATCGAGGTACTCAAGTCCGCAGGGATTGAGCATGCGGATGGTTTCGCTGCAGTGACTGACGGGGACAACATGAACATCATGGCCGCGCAGGTCGCCAAGACCATTTTCAAGGTTCCCATGGTGATTGCCCGTGTGTTCGATCCTGTCAAGGGGGAGACCTACAGGGCTCTCGGTCTCGAGACGGTTTGTCCAACAACGTCAGCTGCCAACATTATCTACAGCAAGTTCATGATCCGTAACGAGGAAAGTCACTTCATCCTGCCCGGTGGTGGTATTGAGCTGGTCGAAGTGCCCTTTCACCCCGGGATCCCGGCAACAACGATAGCTGAAATCGAGGCTCTGGACGACTTCAAGGTCATCTCGCTCACGCGTGATGGAACCACGACTTTTCCTAAAGGAACCGACGTTCTCGCCGATAATGATCAATTGCTGGTGGCGCTGCACGTATCGGACCTTCCAAGGGTCAGCGCGATCTTCCATCTGAATGAGAGGTAGAACCATGTATATTATTATTGCAGGCGGAGGAAAGGTCGGGTCCTATCTTGCTCATTTGCTTGTTGGTAAGGGGCATGACGTTGCTGTTATCGAGCACAATGCAGAAGCTTGTGAGGCATTGTCGGATTGGGGAAAGGCGCTTGTCATCAACGGCGACTGCTGCGACTTGGGCGCTCTCATCGACGCCGGTATCGAGAAGACCGACCGGTTTGCCGCGGTGACGGGGGATGATGCTGACAACCTGGTGGCGTGTCAGCTTGCCAAGGTGCGGTTCAATGTTCCGCTGACGACGGCTCGTATCAACGACCCCCGCAACGAGGACATCTTCCAGAAGTTCGGTGTAGACTTTGCCCTCAACTCGACAAACATCCTTGCTACGGTTATCGAAGAAGGCATCATTGTCAATGACATGATCCCCCTTGTGTCACTGGGCAAGGGTAAGGCGACTCTCGTCGAACTGAAGATCGCCGGTGAGTCTCCTGTGACAGGAAAGACCTTGAGGGAACTGACGTGGCCCACTGGGTGTGTCGTGGTGTCCATCATACATGAGGGTGAGGTGATCTTCCCGCGGGGAGCCAGCGTGTTGAATGCGGGTGACATCGTCGTCGGCCTCGTGGCTCCTGAGGCGGAAGAACAGTTCAGGCGAGTATTCGGGAAGGGACAAGTGTCATGGACGAACGAACTCGAACGAAGCGTATAACATCTCTCCGTCGTGGCCTCCTGGGGATGCTCACCGAGGTTGCGTTTGCAGGTGGCCTCATCGGGGTCGCGTTTCTCATCTCCTGGCTGTTCTTCGTGGGGCGCTAGACTATGATTCGCAGGGTCTGGAGAGAAGACTTTCGTATCATAGGATACTATACCGGTCTCGTCACCATCGGTGTCGGTCTGCTGATGGTCATTCCGACGGTGACCAGCCTTGTTTTTCGTGAATGGGCCTCCGCTCTGGATTTTGCCATTTCCGTTGCACTCACACTGCTCGTCGGATACGTCTTGGCACTCATCTCTCGTACGAAGAACATCCCGGGACTTACCCATGCGATGGTCATTGCTGCGGGATCGTGGTTGGTCGCGGTGATGCTCTCCGGCGTTCCCTACATGCTGAGCGGACACTCTAAGTCGTTCCTCGATGCATGTTTCGACACAATGAGCGGGTACACGACGACGGGCATGTTTCTCCTGCAGGACCTGGATCACATTTCCCAGGGACTGAACATGTGGCGCCATCTCCTGACGTACGTCGGCGGTCAAGGGATCGTCGTGCTGGCTCTGACGTTCCTGATTGGTTCCACGGGGGGTGCCTTCAAGATCATGGTCGGCGAAGGCAAGGAAGAGAAACTCGAGCCCAACGTCCGGCATATTGCAGTCCTCATCTGGCGCATTTCCCTTATCTATTTGGGCGTGGGCACTGTTGTCCTCGGACTCATCGCCATGGCGAATGGCATCAAGCCATATCTTGCATTCTTTCACGGCGCGTACATCTTCATGTCCGCCTGGAGTACCGGCGGCTTTGCCCCCTATAGTCAGAACATGCTGTATTACCACAGCAGTGCTATGGAAATCGCCAGCATGGTTTTTTTCATCCTGGGTTCATTCAACTTCGCCCTGCACTACGCCGTCTGGACTGGAAACCGCAGGGAGATCCTTCGCAACGTGGAGATTGTCTCGTTCACGATCACCGTGCTCACGACGTTTTCTCTCGTGTGTCTGGCACTCATGCAGCGAGGCGTGTATCCAAATGCCGTGGCATTGTTCCGGCGCGGATTCTTTCAGCTCATATCGGGCCATACGACGACTGGCCAGTCGAACATCTATGCGCGGACGTTTGTGCGCGAATGGGGCCCTCTAGGCATGCTTGCGACGACCATCGCCATGGCTATCGGCGCGAGCGCTGCTTCGACCGGTGGAGGGTTCAAGGGGCTGCGCATGGGCATCATCGTCAAGGGCATAGCAACCGATATCAGGAAGCTCCTGTCCCCCGAGCGTGCTGTCGTTACGGGTCATTATCATCATTTGCATGACAACACACTCACCGACAGCGTGGTCAAGGGCGCGGCAGTCATCGTCGTCCTGTATGTCCTCATCTACGTTGTTGGCGCCATCGTTGGCATGGCCTACGGATATCCCATGGTAGATGCGTTCTTCGAGTCCGTGTCGGCTGGCAGCAACACTGGATTATCGTGCGGAGTGACACAGGTTAGCATGCCCACGTTGCTGAAAATCGTGTACATGCTGGAAATGTGGATGGGACGTCTGGAGTTCCTGTCCGTGTTTACCCTGTTCGGGTTCATCGCCACGAGCTTCCGGAGTATGAGAGTCAGGAAGGCGGCCGTATGAAGAAACTCTGTGCTGTTCTGACAATCGTGGCGCTCGCGGTTCTGATTGTCGCCCCTGTTTCGGCAAGCGCCGTGCAGCCGCCCCTGCTGTCGACGAATGAACTTGTGGAAAACTCCTACAAGTGGGACGGGCAGACTGTATCGTTCAAGGGAGAGGTATTACAAGATCTGATGGTGCGCGAGGACGGCACGTGGATGAACCTGTCGGATGGCAACAACACCGCCATGGGCGTGTTTGTGCCAAAGGGCGTGGCCATGCCTGTTATCTCGCGTACGGAGGACTACCGTACGGTCGGAGACATCGTGCTCATCACCGGTGTCTTCCACCGTGTGTGTGCCCAGCACGAGGGAGAGACCGACATCCACGCCGTGAGCGTGACGGTTCTGACGCCTGGTTCGACCAAGGCAAACCCCATCCGCCTCGGCAGAGTCGTGTGGTTTGTTGTTCTTGCTGGGTTGCTGGGCCTGGTCATGTGGCTCTACTATCGCAAACCGGGTCGTGGAACCGAGCACTGAGTATCGCAATCGGAACGTTCGTGCAAAATAACGAGGCCCCGCGTGAGCGGGGCCTTCTGCTATGCAAGCTCTCCCGTGCTCAGGCTTTGAATGCGAGGTCGCCTGCCACGATCGTGGCGAGGACTTGAGTCGACCGGAGAGCCAGCGGTTCGTTGTCTCCCAGGATATCTCTCGACAGGACAACGATATCTGCGTCTTGCCTTTCTGCGAGATTGCCCCGCTGTCCGAAAAGGCCTACAGAGTTCTGAGGTGCTACGGTGTATGCAATAAGTGCGTCCTGCACGCTGACGCACTGCTCGCTCTGATATGGAAGTTCGCCTGCCCGTGTCCGGAATGCCGCGAACGCGATGCCCTTGAGTGCGTCCGGGTCTTCTACGGGTGCGTCGGATCCAAAGTCCAGTTCTACGCCGCTGTCGAGCAATGACCTGAAGGCATATGAACGAGGATGCGGCGTGGGGAAGACGGTCTTCAGCTTGCCGATATCGAGGTCGAGGTGCGAGGGCTGAACGGACGCTGCGATCCCAAGGTTGGCAAAGCGTTCCACGTCCTCGGCGTGCAGGAACTGGGCGTGTTCTATGCGGTGGTGGGCATGCCCCTTGGAGGCGGCGACGCCGGCTTGTTCGAACGCATCCAGTATCTCCTTGTTCGCCCTGTCGCCTATGGCGTGGACCCATACCCACAAGCCGTTCTCGTTTGCCTTGCGGAATCGATCGGCCAGCCAGTTCACGGATTCGTAGGTGTGGTAGCCATGGTTGCCGGGTGTTCCTGGCCACGGCTCTTCCATGTACGCAGTCCGGGAACCCAGTGAGCCGTCGGCGAAGGCCTTGATGCCGCCGATTCGGAGGAAGTCTGAGCCGAAACCAGACCGGAGCCCGAGCGAGACAGCCGCGTCGAGGTTGTCGAGGCCGACGGCCTGCCAAATCCGGATGCGAGGTTCGTCGCTCATGGCAGGGATCAGTGCCTGGAGTTCCGGAAAAATGTCATAATCCATGCTGCAGCATGAGGCAAATCCCATCGAGAGCAGTTTGCTGATGGCGCTGTGAAGTGCAGCGAACCGTTCGTCGAGCCGGGGGGCGGGAATGCGGGAAAAGGCCCAGTCCTGAGCGGCATCGCGGACGATGCCGGTAGGGCCGTCTGCGTCACAAGGAACGAGGTCAGAGCCAAACGGGCGGGAATTCCACAGGTCAACCGCCTTGAGAGCGGCCGTGTTGAGCCAGAGCGAGTGATAATCCTTACGGTTGAGGACTACCGGCGAATTTGGGTAGAGATCGTCCAGCTGGCGCCGATGTGGGCTGTCGGACCAGAGTTCGTCGTCCCAGCAATCGCCGCAGATCCAGGTACCGTTGTCCGGTCTCCCGGCCAACCGGATCCGTTCCAGGGCGCCGTCGAGTGAGGTCTCACCATTGAGGTTCACATGGAGGAGCGAGAAGCCGTACAGATCAAGATGCAGGTGAGAGTCCATGAATGCCGGATAGCATGTCGCTCCAGGTGTGCCGGAAAAGTCGAGGACCTGTGCACTCGTGCTGGAGGCCATTTCCCGGATGTCGGCAGTGTTTCCGATACGCTCGATGATCCCATTCCTCAAGTACAGGGCGTCGCCTGTCTGTTTCCACCATCCGTCCAGCGACGACATGACCCTGACATGGAGCAGTGCTGTGTCTTCATGCCGCATAATCGTATTCCTCCCGCCCGCGTGCGGACGCTCATCATAGCAAGAAACCCCGGAGTCCCGGGGCGGCACGTTCCAGAACTGACGGCATTATTGTAGTTCGGCAGGCGCAATCTTCAATTGGTTGAGTCTGCCAGTAGCAGAAGCCCAGGCCAGGTTTCGATAAGGTAGGTGGGATCGAGCTCAAGCAGTGCATCGCGTCCGATGTAGCCGAATGTGCAGCCGCACGAAGCCACACCGGCGTTGCGAGCTACAAGAATGTCGTTCCGGGAGTCCCCAACCATGAGCGTTCTGTCCTTGCTGGTGCCGATGTCACGTACCAGGGACACGAGATTGGACGGGTTTGGCTTGCGCAGGTCTGCGTCACTGGGACCGACGACACGGTCGAAGAACTGGAGGATCCCGAGGTGTCGCAGAATTTCCAGCGAGAGATCCTGTGGTTTGTTGGTCAATACTGACAGATGGGTTCCCCGTTCCTGGAGCGATGTGAGTGTCTCAGAGCAACCTTCATAGACGTACGAGAAGTCAGTACAGTGATCCATGTAGTAGGAGCGGAATTCGCCCACCAGCTCCCCCACGAACTCCCGTTCGTCAGTCTGGAAGGCTCGCATCATCATGTCGTCCAGTCCGTCCCCCACCCATGAGACGACTGTGGTGAGGTCGGCAACAGGACGGGCGTGCAGCTGAAGGACATGGTTGACAGCCTCGGCAATGTCGCGACGTGTGTCGACAAGCGTTCCATCAAGGTCGAACAGGTATAGGTCAAACACAGGCATTCCCCCTTGCAGTGGTGTGGCGCGCATGATTCTCATGTATACTGTACTGATACGTAGGCGCTAGTCTACCATGGTAACTGTGAACCCGCGCCATATCTGGCAGCAGCGTGACTGTTGCTCTGAGAATGACATGCCAGGACTGAGAGGAAGGACTTCTGTGGAAACGAGGCTCATCGAAGACAGCTCTGCGTTTGCTCTGCTGGAACCGTTCTGGAACCGGATAGTCGTGCAGAGTGCCGCTAATACATGTCATTCGACGTTCGAATGGCTGTTCACGTGGTGGAAGTACTTTGGTGCGGATAGGCGACTACTGCTCATTGCAGCATACGAAGACGGCGTGCCTGTTGGCCTTGCTCCGCTGTATGTTGGCAATGGGACCACGGAACCCAGGGACCTGCATTTCCTGGGACAGGGGCTGTCGGACTACGCGGACTTCATTACTCCCCGGGATCGTTCGGACGTGACTGAAGCCCTTGTCTCAGCCCTGCTGGACCTTCGTTTGTCATGGGACGGGATGGACCTCGAGGAGATCCGTGCGGAGTCCCCGAGTAGAGGCTTTCTGGATGGGGTTCGCGAGGAGGGCAGTGTCCCTGCAGTGTGGCAGACGACCGTGCAATGCCCGTACCTGCCCATCGAAGGCGGCTGGGAGGCATTTTATGCCACAATGGGCAAGGGATTTCGGCATGAGGTTCGGAACAAGCTGAACAGATGGAACAGTCGTAGCAATGGGCGTATAGAGGGATTGGAGCTGCGGTACGCCGATCGCAGAGAGGTCGACAACGCATTTGTGGACGAGGTTGTCGCATTGTCTGGTGAGCGCCAGTCGGCCGACGGCCATCGGAGCCCGTTCCTCAACCATCCAGACCAGGAGTTCCTTCGAGAAGTGCTTCCACTCATGGGCCGGCGAAACCAGCTGCGCGTAGGAGAGCTCAGGAGCGGGAACGCACTGCTCGCATTCATGCTCGGGTACCAGTGGCAGGGAGTTGTGTATACGTGGAATACTCAGTACGACCCTACGTACGCAGACTACTCGCTTGGGCGCATCGTGCTGGTATCGTTTGCAGAGCAGTCATTTCGCGAGGGATGCCACGAGCTCGATTTCATGCGAGGCGAAGAACCGTACAAGTTCCAGTGGACGACACTCTGCAGGACGAACCTGGCTCTCCGCTCGGAGCGGTCGGCCCAGACTGCCGGGGACATGCAGGCGTCTCCAGGGCCCGAAGCGGTCCAGGTCGTCCAGGGCGAAACGAGTAGCTGACATGCGACAGAGAGTCATTGTGACCGGACACAAGAATCCGGATACGGATTCCATCTGCTCTGCCCTTGGCTACGCGTTCTACAAGAATCGGACGGACCCTTCCCGCGTCTATACCGCTGTTCGTGGAGGAGACCTCAACGATGAGACCCGCTTTGTCCTGGAGCGCTTCGGGTTCCGCGTGCCGCCGCTGTTGAGATCACTGATGCCACAGGTTCAGGACATTCCCCGGAAGCGTCTTGTGACAGTTGCTCCCTCCACCCGCGTCGGGAAGGCCGCCATTCTCATGAAGGAGAACCATATCCATTCGCTCCCGGTCGTCGACGATGCACTGGTTGTACGAGGTGTCGTGGATGCCGTCGATATTGCCACCGCGTACGCCGACCAGCTTGAGCATGCCGACGTCCTTCCTTATGCGGTGGAACTCGACACCCTCGTGCGACAGCTGTCAGCCAGGATCGTCCTCCATACCAGCGAATCCGCGGAGCTGAAGGGGCAATTGCTTGTTGTCACCGGTTCGGTGGGGCGTCTTGCGCCGGGATCTGAGGATGTCACCATTATCATCTCTGACGGGATACCCTCCCAGGGCGTCCTGGCGGCGTGTTCGGCCGCTTCCACCCTGATTGTCACTGGCACCGCCGCTATGGCACAAACCGAGGCACAGTGGCCGTCCCACCTGAACCTTGTTCTCGAGACGGACATGACAGTGACACAGGCGCTGCGGGCTCTCTGGTCATCGATTCCGGTGTCTGCATTCATGGAAGGCACCGTCCCCTTGCTAAGTATGACAGATACGCTGGAGAGAGCAAAGAAGGCGGTGCTTGACTCGTCCGCCCGTTGTGCCGTGGTTCTTGATGCACTGCATCATCCGGTGAACATTGTGACCCGTTCCGACCTCATCCGGTTTTCGCGAAAAAAGGTTGTCCTCGTGGACCACAATGAGACATTGCAGGCTGTCGATGGCGTGGAGGAGGCCGATATCCTCGAGATCATCGATCATCACCGTGTTGGAGATATCTCCACCTTCCGCCCCATCTACTTCCACAACGAGCCGGTCGGGAGCACGTGCACGATTGTTGCTGAGCTGTGTACGGAGAACGGGGTGTTCATGCCGAAGTCGGTGGCCGGGCTCCTGATATCGGGCATTCTCTCGGACACGATGAACCTCAACCTCTCGACAACCACGCCAAAGGACGTCCGCGCCGTGCGGCGACTGGCGGCGACCATTGGCATCGACGCGGAAGCATATGGCCTCGAGCTGCTTCAGAACGGTTCCGTGATGTTCAAGGATCTTCCCGCGACAGAGGTTCTGATGCGGGACTTCAAGGAAGTTGACCTCTTTGACACGCGCATCGGCGTCTCTCAGGCTGTCGTGTTTTCCTTTGACCATATTCGGGAACGGGAGTCGGAATTCAAGCAGGCGATGCGGGATGTGCGGTCACGCATGGGACTCGCTATGGTGGCATTTCTGGCCACGGATCCTCTGAGCAGAAGATCATATCTGATCGTCGCCGGGCCTGTCGAGGCGTTTGAAGAAGCGTTTGACGTGCGTATGGAAAATGGCCATGCCGTCCTGGATGGAGTGCTTTCTCGCAAGAAGGACTTCATTCCGCCCGTGGCCGAGGTCTTGTCGCGGTACGCATAGTTTGCATAGTGGCTCCGGGTCCGCCGGACCCGGTTGGAAGGGAGGATTGCGATGGGAGACCGTCTCGTTTTGGCGATTGATTGTGGCACGCAAAGCGTCCGAGGTCTGCTGTTCGATGATGACGGACACCTGGTGGCTAAACACAAGGTGGAATTCGAGCCCTACTTGTCGCCGGCACCCGGATATGCTGAACACAAGGCCGAAGACTACTGGCGCGATACGTGCCTGGCAGTGCAGGGACTGCGGGAAGACGCGCCTGAACTGTGGAGTCGTATTGGAGCTGTCGCGCTGACCACGCAGCGTGACACCGTCGTTGCCGTGGACGCCGACGGCATCCCCGTGCGGCCCGCTATCACGTGGCTGGATCAGCGCATGGCTCGTTGCGACGACCCGATGCCTCTCGTGGATCGGCTGCAATTCAGAGTCACAGGTATGACACTTGCTGCAGAGATCACGCGACGTCAGGGCAAAGACAACTGGATGGTCGAGAACGAGCCCGAGGCATGGACCCGAACGAGCAAGTGGTTACTCCTTTCGGGGTATCTTTGCTATAGACTGACAGGACGCTACGTCGACTCGGTGGCCTCGCAGATAGGTCACATCCCGTTCGACTATCCCGCACGCAACTGGCCCCGCAGTGACAACAGCTGGCGGTGGCACATGTTCAGGGCACGTCGGGACCAGCTGCCCGAACTTGTGGATGCCGGTGGGCAGATGGGTACAGTGTCAGCGGACGCGGCGCATGACTCCGGCATCCCCGAGGGGACACCGATCATTGCGGCCGGTTCCGACAAAGGATGCGAGACGCTGGGCGTGGGCTGTGTCGACGAGACGAGCATCAGTCTGAGCTTTGGCACGACCGCGACTGCCCAAACGACGTCGCGCAGGTACTACGAGACGATCCCGTTCATGCCGCCGTATCCGGCCAGCGTCAAGGGCAGCTACAATCCTGAGATCGCGGTGTTTCGCGGCTACTGGATGGTGTCCTGGTTCAAGAAGGAGTTCGCGGAGCGTGAGGCCCTCGAAGCAAAGGAACGTGGCGTTCCTCCCGAAGTAGTGCTTGACGAGCATCTTGAGGACATACCCCCCGGATCTCAGGGACTCATGCTTCAACCGTACTGGGGTCCCGGCCTGAAGATGCCCGAGGCCAAAGGATCCATGATCGGGTTTGGCGACGTGCACACAAGGGCGCACATCTACCGAGCAATCATCGAGGGCATAGGCTATGCCCTGCTCGAAGGAGTCGAAAGCATTGAGCGCAAGAGCGGGCGGAAGGTGAACCGGGTCATGGTGTCAGGAGGGGGTTCGCAGAGTGACGCCATCTGCCAGATCACTGCAGACCTGTTCAACCGGCCGGTCGTGCGGAGCGAGACGTATGAGACATCGGGTCTGGGCGCTGCCATCAACGGTTTCGTTGGGATCGGCGTCTATGCTACCCATGAAGAGGCGGCAAAGCAGATGGTTCACTGGGACAGTACCTTTCTTCCACGTCCTGAAGCGGTCCGTGTTTACCACGAACTGTACACGCGCGTCTACAAGCGCATCTATCCCTCGCTACAGCCGCTGTATCGCGAAATTCAGCGGATAACCGGGTATCCCGACATCTGAAGAGGCGATATGATCGTCAAGCAGGCTGTAGTGCGATTGCTGCCCCGGCTCTACTCCCACTCGATCGTGGAGGGGGGTTTCGACGTGATATCGTAGACCACCCGGTTGACCTCAGGCAGTTCGCTGGTAATCGCGTGAGATATCTCCTCGAGTACATCCGCAGGAAGCCGTACCCAGTCGGCGGTCATGCCATCGCTGCTCTCGACAATGCGCAGGGCAACCGTATGGACATACGTCCGTTCGTCACCCTTGACGCCGACAGTTCGGATACCAGGAAGTACTGCGAATGACTGCCAGACCTTCATATACCATCCAGATGCTCTCATCACTCGTTCGACGACGGCATCCGCACGCTGCAGGATGTCGACGTTCTCTGGTGTCACCTCGCCAAGGATACGGATACCCAGGCCAGGACCCGGGAACGGTTGTCTGTCCACAAGTTCTTCTGGCAGTCCCAGAGCACGGCCGAGGTTGCGCACCTCATCCTTGAACAGCAGTCGGAGTGGTTCGATGAGCGAGAATGAGAGGTCCGCAGGAAGGCCGCCGACGTTGTGGTGGCTCTTGATGGTACTGGCGACGGAGCTTCCGGATTCGATGACGTCCGGGTATAGTGTTCCTTGGACGAGAAACGGGATGCCCTGCATGGCACGCGCCTGCTCGGCAAAGCAGTCGATGAAAGCCGCGCCTATCGCTTTGCGTTTCTTCTCGGGTTCCGTGACACCCTTCAGCGACGCAAAGAACCGTGTGGAGGCATCTATGCGCACAAGAGGTATATCGAAACGGCGATGGAACACTGATTCGACACGGTCGCCCTCCCCGGCCCTGAGCAGCCCTGTATCCACAAACACGCACGTGAGGCGATCGCCGATGGCGCGGTGCACCAGCGTCGCAGCGACCGAACTGTCGACACCGCCCGAGAGAGCGCAGAGCGCACGCTCATCGCCTATTCGCGAACGGATGTCCTGGATGGCATCATCCACGAAACCGGACATCGTCCAGTCGCCTGAGCATCCTGCCGCGTCGAAAAGGAAGTGTTGCAGGATGTCGCGACCGACGGGTGTGTGAACTACCTCGGGGTGAAACTGTATGCCGTATTGTCGCCGGTCTGGATTCTCCATGGCGGCAATAGGACATGCTGGGGTCGATGCAGTGGTCCGGAACCCCGGGGGAACCATCCCAATGCGGTCGGTATGGCTCATCCAGCAGGAGGTCTCGGTGGGAAGACCGCGAAACAGAGAGGAAATCTCGTCCAGTTTGACAATTGTCTTCCCATACTCGCCTGCTGGAGCGTGTTCAACGGACCCCCCAAGCAGCCTGGCCATCAACTGGGCTCCATAACAGATACCAAGGACTGGTACGCCGACTTCGAAAACGGCTGTATCGCAGACAGGGGCAGAGGCGGCGTAAACGCTGGCGGGACCGCCGGAGAGGATCATCGCCTTTGGGTTTCTCGCGGTCAGTGTCTCCAGTGGTGTGTCGAACGGGATGATCTCGCAAAAAACGTGAAATTCGCGAACTCGACGTGCGATGAGCTGCGTGTACTGACCGCCGAAGTCCAGGATGAGAACAAGCTCGTGCTTCGCCATGGAGTTCATTCTGCGTGGTAGTTGGGGCTCTCGTTCGTCATGTCGACGTCGTGGGGATGAGACTCGCGAAGTCCTGCCCCTGTGATTCGGACGAAGCGGGATTCACTTCGCAGAAGGTCAATTGTTGGTGTTCCGCAATAACCCATGCCAGCTCGCAGACCGCCCAGTAACTGATACAGGACGTCGTGGACCGATCCCTTCAGGGGAACGCGGCCCTCGATACCCTCAGGAACCAGCTTGAACCGGGTATCCTGAAAGTACCGGTCGCTGCTCCCCTGCTCCATCGCGCCAAGCGATCCCATGCCGCGATAGGTCTTGTACTGTCTGTTCCCTGCCGTGACAACGTCACCCGGACTTTCGACAGTGGCGGCGAGAAGACCGCCGAGCATGACCGTGTTGCCTCCGGCTGCAAGAGCTTTTGTTATGTCGCCAGAGTATCGGATGCCTCCGTCGGCGACAATGGGAACGTCATGACGCTGGGCCTCCTGGGCGCACTCGTAGATGGCGGTTATCTGGGGCATACCAACTCCTGCTATGACACGCGTCGTACAGATCGAGCCCGGACCTATGCCGACCTTCACTGCATCAGCTCCAGCGATGACCAGGTCGCGAACAGCTTCCGGTGTCGCCACGTTGCCCGCCAGTATGGGGACGCCGGGGAATGTCTGTTTGAGAAGCGCTACGGCTCTGACGATGCCAAGGGAATGACCGTGGGCACTGTCGAGCACTAGCAGATCTGTCCCTGCTTCGACAAGCGAGCGGGCTCGTGCGAGCAGGTCGGTTGCCACTCCGACTGCAGCTCCCACAAGCAGTCTGCCCTTGTTGTCTATCACGACCTCGGGAGATGCCAGCGTCCGGGTGATCTCGTCGATTGTTGCAAAACCGGCCAATTGGCCATCTGCATCGGCCAAGGCAAGTTCCCGTATGCCCCACTTTGCAAGATGTGTGGACAGGCCGGGCGCATCCAGGCCCGGCGGGATTGCGATCTTCGAGCTCGCGTGGAGGAGCTGCGAGAGAAGGGTCGATGGCTCTTCAAAGGCAAGGTCTGAGGGAGTGACGAGGCCGACCAGATGGCGCCCTTCCATGAGTGGCAGTGCGAAAACGTTGAACCGGTCCAGCAGATCGTGCGCTTCGAGAACAGTCTGCCGCGGATCGAGGTGAGCTATGGAAGAAGGTGTGTGAATGCAGATGGACTTGACCGTGGCGACTTCCGCAGCCTGGCGTTCGATGGACATGTTCTTGTGAATGAAGCCAATGCCGCCTTCCAGTGCCATTGCCACTGCCATCGTGGATTCGGTGACGGTGTCCATGGCAGCGCTGACGATCGGCATGTTCAGATGGATCGACCGCGTAAGCTGCGTCCCAAGATCGACATCGTGCGGCAGAACGTCCGATTTTCCGGGAATCAACAGAACATCATCGAAGGTCAGACCCTCTCGTGCAAACTTGTCATCCATCGTTCCTCCCAGTGGCAGACGGTCTTGCCGGCTCGGCTCCTGCAGTATGCGTATCTATCAATACAGCCTAGCGGGTGCCGGGCCGGTTGTCAACGAGGGACTGTGAGACAATCTCGGAGCCTCCTAGTGGTTTCCGGGCAGTAGATTGTGGAGCCAGCTTCCCAGATCTTGGACATTGATCGGAGGGAGTCTGGCAAACAGGGGTGTCATCAGGGGATAGATGCGGCTCTTGCTCACGAGACCAGCCGAGAGGGAAACGGGCAGAAGATGCGTCACCAATCCCAACAGAAGTCCTGCGATGGCGATCTTGATGATCGATGAGAGGATGACGGCGGGAACGGCAATCAGAACGTACAAGAGCAGATAGGTTACAATGTAATAGGCGACAGTAGCAAGGCCTTGATTCGGGAGCCTGATGAAGCTGATGTAATACGGCGTAAGCGAGGCTGTCAGGAGTGCAGACAAGCCGATTGCCAGAAGGGATATACCAATCTTTCCCTGCTTGGAAAACAGGTTCTGGGCGATAATGATCGCTGCTGATATGACGAGGATCGTGTCGAACAGCACTTGGCACCTCCGATGCGCCTGCTCGTCTTTTTAGTATGAGCCCAGCTTGCGGCGCGTCAACAAGGTGTGACGACCGGCAGTGGTGGTCACCGTTGGCTGGGGCCGGTTCCTCGGTATACTGAAATACACGCTCCGTGACAGGCACGTAGATGTCTGCCGGGTGTACCTTCTGATAGTTGCTGCACATGAAAAGGAGATAGACGTGGGATATTTCATCGATCTGCTGTTCCTGTTTGTGAGACGCCCCGCCGAGGGTATGCGCCGGATTCGTGAGCATCCGTCAGTACTCGCGGCCCTGATTGCCTTGCTGCTGACAGGCGTCATCGATGCGATGAGTTTCCGCCTCATGGATATCGTCGGCCTCCTGAAGTCCATTGGTCTCACAAGCCAGATGACAAACGCTGTTACCCAGGCACAACAAGCTCCAGGGACGTTCTGGACGTTTGTGACCGAGCCCTTCGTTCTGGTGATGTTGTCGGTCGTTGTCATTGACGCCGTGGCGCAACTTGTGTGGAAGCGCACTGCGGCTTCGCGCATGTATGTTGCTCTCAGTTTTTCCGGGCTGGTGGGAGCGGTTCTGCGTGTGATCGGGATACTCATGGTCGGTGTCGCAAGTGGTATCGTTCTCGACGTCTTTGCCTATGGAGCTATCCTGTATGTGTTCGTCATGGGAGTCCTGGCGGTCCGGTTCTTCTATGAGAAGAACACAGCGAAGGCACTGATTCTCTACCTCCTCCCGACGCTGCTCGGGCTTGGCGTCCTGGTGCTTTTGACGATGACTGTCGGCGGGGCCGCCTGATGCCTTTGGATTTCCAGGGAGACCTCAACCCACAGCAGCTCAGGGCTGTCGAGGAATGCAAGGGTCCCTGCCTCGTTCTTGCGGGAGCGGGCTCGGGCAAGACCAGAGTCATCACCTATAAGCTCGCATATCTCATCACCAAGCGTGGTATTGCCCCATCGCACATCATGGCCGTCACGTTTACCAACAAGGCAGCAGGCGAGATGCGCTCGCGCGTCGACGCGCTCATTGGCGCCGACCTCTCCCGCAAGGGACTTTGGATCGGCACGTTTCACTCACTCTGCGGCCGTATCCTGAGAGAGCAGATCGAGAAACTTGAGCTGGGCTACACGAACAGGTTCGTCATCATCGACGAAGACGACCGCACACGTCTTGTACGACAGGTCCTCAAAGAGTTGAACATGGACCCGAAGACCTACGAGCCTCAGAAGATCGTTTATCGCATTTCCGATGCGAAGTCGAATCTAGTTGGTCCCGAAGAGCTCTCTGATTATGGTTACAGCTACATCGAGAAGGCGGCGGCGACTGTTTATAAGCTCTATCAGAAGCGTCTCCAGCAAGGGAATCTGCTGGATTTCGACGATCTCATTGCGTTGGTCATCCGATTGTTCGACAAGTGTCCCGAGGTTGAGGAGTACTACAGCTCGAAGTTCGAGCATGTTCTGGTGGACGAGTACCAGGATGTGAACAAAATGCAGTACGAACTGGTCAAGCGGCTTTCGAAGATGCACGGTAACGTCACGGTTGTCGGTGACGACGATCAGAGTATTTATGCATTCCGTGGCGCTAACAGCAAGCTCATTCTTGGGTTCGCAAAGGACTATCCGGGCGCGACAGTCGTCAAGCTTGAGCAAAACTATCGGTCGACGCAGTCCATCCTCGACGCGGCGAATGCCCTGGTGGCACGCAATCGGACGCGTTTCGTGAAGAAGCTCTGGACGGACAACGGAGCAGGTACTCCTGTGCGTCTATTCGAAGCTCTGACACCGGAGGAAGAAGCTAGCTTCGTCGCCTCGAGCATCGATGCCCTGGTCCGGGGCGGTGCGGACCCTCGAGACATGGCGGTCATTTATCGGATGAACAGCCAGTCTCGTGTCATCGAGGAAGCCCTGCTTGCGTCGAATATCCCATATCAGATTGTCGGTGGATTGAAGTTCTATGAACGGCAGGAAGTGAAGGACGTTCTCGCATATCTCCGGCTTGGTTTCAACCCCAGCGACAACCTTGCGTTCGAGCGAGCAGTGAGCCGGCCTTCCCGGGGGTTCGGCGACAAGAGCCTCTCCGAACTGAAGCAGCTGGCGGTCGACCATGGCACGTCGTGGTTCACGGCATTGCCCGAATGGGTCGGACAGGCGAAGGCCGGCAAGACCAGGGACAAGCTGGAGGCATTTGTCGATCTCATCGTGCACATCGGCGCGGCGGGCGAGTCGGCGATCAGTGCGGCCAACCTCGTGTTTGCCTCATCGGGACTTCTTGAACAATACAGCGACGAAGGTGAGGAAGGCGACTTCGAACGGCAGTCGAGACGCGAAAATCTTGGGGAGTTCATGCGCACTGTCGATGAGTTCGACAGGATGAGTGAGGACTGCTCGCTGGGGGCCTATTTGTCGCAGGTGGCGCTCATACAGGACCAGGACAGCATGAAGCCAGGCACGGGAAAAGGGGTCTTGCTCATCACGGCGCACTCGGCCAAGGGTCTCGAGTTCAGCGACGTGTTCGTCATCGGTGCCGAGGAAGGAGTCTTTCCCCACCGCCGGGCATTGGACAGCAGCGCCGACATCGAAGAAGAGCGACGGCTGTTCTACGTGGCATGCACACGCGCGCGCAAGGAACTCGCAATAACGTACTGTACGCAGCGTACCAGCTACTACGGCTCGGGATTCCAGGAGCCATCGCGTTTCATCAAGGAGATGGAACTGACCAGGGAGAAGGTTGCCGGAGTATCGTCTCGCGAGCGGCCCGAACTCATCGAGGGCGACATGGTCATGCACAATATTTTCGGCACCGGGAAAGTTCTGGAGGTGTTCTATGACGGCAACGATCAGTTCACCGTCATTGATTTCAAGAAGGTTGGCATCAAGAAGCTGGCCGCGCAGTACGCCCAGCTGAAGAAACTGTAGCGGGCATTTGCGTTCGCTCACGCGAGTCGTTTGCCACCCTATTGAACTGCGCATGCATGGCACTAGAATGACAGCAGTACTACGCGACGAAGGAGTTTCCGTTACGGGGAGGTGTTCATGATTGGTTTCTGGATAACGATGGCAGTCGTCTGTGCCGTGGTAGACGCCTTCCTTCCGTACTACTTACTGGTTTGGTTTTCGGGTGGGGCCCTCGCTGCGCTCCTATTCTGCTGGGCCGGGTTCAACACGTCAGTGCAGTTCCTTATGTTCTTCCTGGTATCGTTTGCGCTCATGGCACTCGTTGGGCGCTACATCAATTCACGTTTGTTGAGGGGTGGTTCCAAGATGCGAACGAATACTGAAGAAATGCTAGGTAAGACGGCAAGCACTGTCATGGCTATCTCAGCTGGTGGTGCGGGACGCGTGGCGCTCAAAGGTACGACATGGAGAGCCATTCTTAATGACGAGGCAGCCGTGGCCGCTGTTGGTGACAAGGTTGTTGTCGTCTCGATCGAGGGTGTCACGTTGACTGTGAGAAAGGAATAGGAGGTATACATGCCATTAACGTTCAACTGGTCCATTGTCTGGTGGGTGGTTGGCATTGTCGTTGTTCTTATTTTCGCTCTGCGGTACATCATCATCGTGCGTCAGAGCACTGCTGTCATCGTCGAACGTCTCGGAAAATTCAGCCGGGAGCTGAAACCCGGCCTGCACTTCCTGATCCCGATCCTCGACAGTGTGAGAGCGGTCGTTGACTTACGGGAACAGGCATGGGACTATCCACCTCAGGCTGTCATCACAAAAGACAACGTACCTACGAGCATCGACATCGTTCTCTATTATTATCTTACTGATCCAGTGAAGTCAGTCTATGAGGTGCGCAATCTCAACGAAGCCATCCTCAAGCTGACGATGACGTCGATTCGCAACATCTCGGGCAGTCTGAATCTCGATGAGCTTCTGGTCTCGCGCGAGAATGTCAACAACGAGCTGACTCAGATTGTCGACGTCGCCACTGACCCATGGGGTGTTAAGGTCACGCGTGCGGAAATCAAGTCAGTGAACCCACCGGCCGAGATCCTCGAGGCCATGACGCGGCAGATGAAGGCGGAGCGTACCAAACGTGCCGTCATTCTCGAAGCTGAGGGACAAAAGGAAGCCGAGATCAACAAGGCAGAGGGAGAGAAGCAGGCTGCGATCCTTCGTGCCGAGGGCGATCGGCAGCAGAGGATCCTCAGTGCTGAGGGCGAGGGGCAAGCGTTGATCACTGTCGCCAATGCTCGCAAGGAAGCGACGATTGCGTATTTCCAGGGTATCCACGAGGGCGGTGCATCCCAGGATGTTCTGGCGCTGAAGTACATGGAGACGCTTGAAGCCATCAGCGCAAACCCAGCCAACAAGGTGTTCCTGCCATACGAGAGCAGTGCTCTCCTGGGGAGTCTTGGCACTATCAAGGAGCTCTTCAAGGATGTTTCTTCAGAGCCTGCTCCGCTGGTTTCAAAAGCGAAGGGCAAGTAGCTGGAATCAACTGTATACAGAAGCGCCGGTCACGACGACCGGCGCTTCTGTATGCAGTAGTGTTGACTGGGAAAGGTTTGGAGCGGTCGGTCTCACGCCCTTGTATTTTCCCCGCCATTTGATACCATTACAACGTGTCGCGCGAGCGACAAATCGTGTTGCAAAAAGGGAGGCTATTCAATGAGGAAAGCACTGTCACTTGTCTTGATAGCGGTATTCCTGGTCTCATTCTTTGGTGGAGTCTCTGTTGTACCGTCAGTAAAAGCAGCAGTTGCCCAAGAGGTAACGTACAACCTGGGGACTGAGCCCGCTACGATCGATCCAGCCGTTTCACAGGGCATTCCGGAAGCCAACGTCATGCTGCAGACCTTTGACGGGTTGACGCGCCTCGACAACAAGAATATGCCACAGCCGGCAATCGCGAAGAGCTGGACGATCTCCAAGGATCGGAAGACCTACATCTTCACACTTCGTGATGCGTTCTGGACGAACGGAACGCCTGTCACCGCGTATGACTTCGAGTATGCCTGGAAGCGTGCTCTCAGCCCGGAACTGGCTGCTGTGTACGCCTATCAGCTCTACTACATCTATGGTGGTGAAGCGTTCAATACCTCCATCAAGGTCGGCAGTAAGTACTATGTTCAGGCTGTCGATGCCAAAGGCAATCCTCTTACAAAGAAAGAGGGGGGCAAGGACGTCCCCGTTGCGGATCTGAAGAAAGAGATCGACCCCAGCAAGAACGTTGGCGTCAAGGCATTGACTGCCAAAACGCTCAAAGTTTACCTCCAGTCACCCACCGCCTACTTCCTCAACCTGACGGCGTTTCCTACCCTGATGCCGGTCTGCAAGGCCGTTGTCAGCACGAATGACAAGTGGGCCGCCGATCTGACGAACTACGTCACCAACGGACCGTTCAAGCTCACGCAATGGTCACACAACGACAAGATGACCTTTGTTAAGAACCCGACGTACTGGGACAAGAACGCTGTCAAGCTCACCAAGATCACGTACCTTATGGTCACGGATGAGTCGACGGCTCTGTCCATGTTCCAGAGCGGTCAGATGGATGTAGGGTCCACCGTACCCCTCTCTGAGTTGCCCAAGCTGGTCGCCTCAGGCGATGCACAAATCCTTCCGTACCTTGGAACTTACTACTATCAGATGAATGTCACCAAGAAGCCGTTTAACGACGTCCGCGTTCGCAAAGCCTTGAATCTGGCCATCGACCGCAAGGCCATCGTGACGTCCATCACAAAGGGTGGACAGGTTCCTGCGCTCGCGTATGTTCCCAATGGCATTGCAGACGCGGCTGCCGGCAGCGATTTCCGCACTGTTGGTGGTACATTCTACAAGGACGACGATATCGCGACTGCAAAGGCACTACTTGCTCAGGCTGGTTATCCTAATGGCAAGGGATTCCCTACCTTCACCCTGCTCTTCAACACCTCCAACGCACACCAATCCATCGCCGAGGCGATCCAGCAGATGTGGAAGAAGAACCTTGGTATCACGTGCACCCTCAAGGTCGAAGAGTGGGGCGTCTACCTGGATGACCGGAACAATCTCAACTACCAGGTTGCCCGTGCAGGCTGGATCGGTGACTACATGGACCCCAACACGTTCCTGGACATGTGGCTCACCAATGGTGGAAACAACGGCACTGGCTGGAGCAACAAGACGTATGATGCTCTCATCGCAAAGGCAAAGGCCACTGTTGACCCGAAGGCACGTATGGCGACGCTGCATGCTGCAGAGAAGATCCTCATGACAGAATACCCCATTATTCCAATCTACTTCTACACGAACCCTGTGCTCATTACCAAGCACGTCAAGAACTTCTACCAGTCGACGCTGGGATTTGTCGATTGGAAGAACGCTTATATGGGATAGCTGTCAGAAACCTCTTGACGACGGTACACACGATCTAGGCAAGAAAAGAAACGGGGCGGCTCTTCACCTTCGAGAGAAGAGCCGCCCCCAGTCTTATCTATGGAGGTCCTATGTTCAAGTTTATTCTGCAACGTGTGCTCTCGATGATTCTTGTCATCCTCATTGTTGCATCGGCTACCTTTTTCATGATGCGCCTGCTTCCATCGGGACCCTTCTCCCGCGAAAAGAAGCTGCCGGCTCAGATCATCAAGAACCTCGAGGCCCGCTACCACTTGGACGATCCGCTTTGGAAACAGTATGTGGACTACATGGGGAACCTTCTGCGGTTTAACCTCGGTCCCAGTTTCAAGTACACGGACCGTACCGTCAACAACATCATCAACGATGGATTTCCTGTGTCGGCCATCTTAGGAGTGGTGGCGGTGATTCTTGCTGTCGGCATCGGCATTCCTCTGGGCATCTGGGGTGCACTCAAACAGAATGGCTGGCAGGACAATCTCGTGATGTTTATTGCGCTCCTGGGCGTATCCGTCCCGAACTTCATCATGGCGGTATTGCTTATGTTCATTTTTGCCTTGGGACTGCACCTCGTACCTGCTGCTGGCTGGGGTTCCGTTAGACAGGTCATCCTTCCCGCCTTTACGCTGGCAGGCTATCCAATTGCTTTCATAGCACGTCTTGTGCGCTCGTCCATGCTTGAGGTCCTGCGCCAGGAGTACATCACGACGGCACGGGCAAAAGGACTCTCCGAGCGCCTTGTCATTTTCCGGCACGCACTTCGCAACATCCTCATCCCGGTCGTTACCGTGTTGGGACCGCTTATCGCGGCGGTGTTCACGGGAAGTTTTGTTGTCGAGAAGATCTTTGCGATCCCGGGTCTGGGCCGCTACTACGTCACCAGCATCAATGACCGCGACTACACGGTTATCCTTGGCGTGACCATTTTCTACAGCGCCCTGTTGGTGTTCATGAACTTCCTGGTAGACCTGACGTATGCCTGGCTCGATCCACGTATTCGCTACGTCGAAAGGAAGGTGTCGTGATGGCTGCACCGACTACATGGCAATTCAAGGAAGGCGTTACCCCTGATGCAGGTTCATTCGTACCTGCTCCCAAGAATTCTGGAGAGCTGGAACAGATTACTGGGCGGCCGACTACGTACTGGAGCGACGCCATACGCCGGATTCGCCGCAACAAGCTGGCCGTCGTAGGGTTCTGGATCATTATCGCCCTGTTCGTCATCGCCATCTTCGGACCGATGGTGTCACCATACAGCTACGAAGATCAGGACTTGGAGAATACGTTTCAGTCCCCCACATTGCAACATCCCTTCGGAACCGACCAGCTGGGACGCGATCAGATGACACGCGTCATGTACGGTTCGCGCATCTCGCTTGCCGTGGGTATTGTCTGCGCGGCTCTCAACTTTCTTATTGGTGTGACCTATGGCGGAATCTCCGCTTACTTTGGAGGGCGGGTCGACGACATCATGATGCGTATCGTCGATATCCTGTACGGTATACCTACGCTGATCATCGTTATCCTGCTGACGGTGCTGTTCAAGGATAAAGGCGTCAGTCCCCTGGTGAATGTGTTCATCGCCATCGGGCTCACCTACTGGTTACCCATGGCGCGCATTGTGCGGGGCGAGATTCTGTCGCTCAAGGAACGTGAGTTCGCGCTGGCTGCGAAGACCATCGGCGCCCCGAACAATCGTATCCTCTTCAAGCACCTGATCCCCAATGCCATGGGCCCCATTATTGTCACAGTGACGCTGGAGGTTCCATCTGCGATCTTCACCGAGGCTTTTCTCAGCTACATAGGACTGGGTGTCAGCGCGCCGGTGGCCAGCTGGGGTGTTCTTGCCTCAGATGGTACCGAAGCCATTCGTTCATTCCCCTACCTTGTGCTGTTTCCAGCACTCGCGATCTGTCTGACGATGTTTGCATTCAACTTTCTGGGCGACGGCCTGCGCGATGCGCTGGACCCACGCCTGAGGCAGTAGGGGGTGTGCAATGAATGAGAACAATGTTCTAATGCGCATCCAGGATCTTACGACCAATTTTCACACCTATGCCGGTGTTGTCCACGCGGTGGACAAGATGACTCTGACCGTTCCAAAGGACTCTGTCGTCGGCATCGTGGGCGAGTCCGGTTCCGGCAAGTCAGTGACGATGATGTCCGTCATGCGCCTCATCCCGAACCCTCCCGGTCGGATTGAGGGCGGGCATGTGTGGTTTGATGGTGCAGCGCTGGGAATGCCGGACCGGATGGAGAAAGACGGTCCCAACAAGGGGATGGTCGATCTACTGAGCCTTCCTGGCGATGCTATGATGAAAGTGCGAGGCCGTCATATTGGCATGATCTTCCAGGATCCGATGGTTTCTCTTAATCCAGTGCTGACCATTGGCTTGCAGATGACAGAGTCCATGGTGGCGCATGGTCTTGCGACAAACGAAGAGGCCTGGAAGAGGGCCGTCGAGATGCTTGCCCTGGTGGGCATCCCCAACCCTGAAGAACGCATGCGTGACTATCCCCACCAGTACTCGGGTGGCATGCGGCAGCGTGTCATGATTGCCATGGCGCTTTCGTGCAGTCCGGAGCTGGTCATTGCCGACGAACCAACAACCTCTCTGGATGTTACGGTTCAGGCGCAGATCCTGGAACTGATGAAGGAGTTGAAAGCGAAACTCAAATCCAGCATCATCATTATCAGTCATGACCTTTCCATCGTAGCCGGCATAGCCGACAAGGTGGTTGTCATGTACGCGGGACGAATACTCGAAGAAGCGGACGTCTACGATCTCTATGAAAAACCGGGGCATCCGTACACCATGGGACTCATGAAATCCGTTCCGCGCCTCGACGCTGAAAACCGGGAACGTCTGGTGCCTATCGAAGGAAGTCCTCCGGACCTGCTGGCGCCTCCTGTTGGCTGCAAATTCGCTCCACGCTGCAAGTACGCCATGAACATCTGCCGTGAGCAGGAACCGCCACTCGTCACAGTCGGAGAAGGGCACCGTGCTCGGTGTTTTCTCCATCATCCGACCGCGCCGGCAGTTCCTGGATTTGTAAAGGTGGGATAACGATGGAAACCATACTCAAGGTCGAACATCTCAAGAAGTATTTTGCGATCAATGTCGGCGGGCCGTTTGCGCGACACATGGCCAGTCTGAAGGCCGTCGACGATGTTTCGTTTGAGGTCGGTCGCGGCGAAACATTGGGACTGGTCGGTGAGACGGGTTGCGGTAAGACGACTGTCGGCAGGACCATCGTGGGTCTGTATGCACCGACGGCGGGCACCATTACCTATTGTGACGAAAACCTGTGTGCTCTGAGTCGGGAAGCTATGCGCAAGGTTCGCAGCAAACTACAGATGATCTTTCAGGACCCCTATGCGTCGCTCAATCCACGGATGACCGTAGGAAACATTATCGAAGAACCGATGGACATCTTTAATATTGGAACCATGGCCGAGCGCCGAGAGCGTGTTCAGGAATTGTTGCGCACGGTTGGACTCAATCCGGAACACACCAACCGGTTCCCGCACGAGTTTTCTGGGGGACAGCGTCAGCGCATCGGCATAGCTCGAGCTCTGGCCATGAATCCGGAGTTCATTGTTGCGGATGAACCCATTTCGGCTCTTGATGTCAGTATTCAGGCCCAGATTGTGAACATGCTCGAAGATCTGCAGCAGAACCTGGGACTCACATACCTGTTCATTGCCCATGACCTCGCAATGGTCAAGCATATCAGTGATCGTGTGCTCGTGGCGTACCTGGGCAAGATTGTCGAAGTGGATGAAAGCAACGATATTTACAAACATCCATTGCACCCGTATACGAAGGCTCTGCTGTCGGCAGTGCCCATCCCTGATCCACGGATTGAGATGCAACGCCAGCGTATTGTGCTCAAGGGAGACCTTCCCAGTCCAGTGAATCCGCCGAGTGGGTGCCACTTCCGAACGCGGTGTCCCATTGCACAACCGATCTGCGCTGAGCAGGAGCCCGAGCTGCGTGACATGGGTTCTGGTCACATGGTTTCCTGCCACTTTGTGAGTTAGGGATCTTTCTGGCAAGTCTCATGGGGCCGGCCGAAAGGCCGGCCCCTGTTTGTTCTGGATCTAACCATGTTCGGCGAGGTTGGAAAACCCGAGAATCAGCGTATAACTCAAGAGAAGTGGTTCCTGACAACCTGCAAGGCACCTGTACAGGTTGTTGACGGCAATCATGGAAAATCAGGAGGAACAATGGAAGAATTTGAGAAGACCCTGAGCCGGCAGCAAGCAGCTATCGAGGCGGAACGTTGTCTCTATTGCTACGATGCGCCATGCCAGGTGAAGTGCCCGGCTCACGTCCCGGTGCCCGAGTTTATACAGTCGATTCGCAGTGGGAACTTGCATGGTGCACGAACCATTCTGCAGAGTGCACATCCATTCATCGAGACGTGTGGCCGTATCTGCCCCGAGGAAGCGTTTTGCCAGTCCGTGTGCACGCGGTCGAAGATAGATGCCCCTCTGCGCATTCGGGAGCTGCATCGTTTCGTAACAGACTCGACTGATCCATCCGATCGTATGGAGCTGCCTGAACCAAGTCTGGGCAAGGTTGCCATCGTCGGTGGTGGTCCTGCGGGACTTGCCTGTGCCCGCGAGCTGAGGGTCCGGGGATTCTCGTGTGACGTGTTCGAGGCTCGGCAGGTGGGCGGCGTGCCCAGTCAGGAAGTATCCACACATCGGTATCCGCGTGAGGTCGAAGATCGGGAGGTCCGTTTCCTGACGTCTTCATTCGTTGCGAACGTCCGTAGTGAGCGTGTGACAGACGTGAAGCCTCTGGTTGGTGACTATGACGCGGTCTTTGTCGCGACGGGACTACCCTCTGAGAGCGACCTGAACGTCGAGGGTATTGGGTTGGTCGGTGTGTATCACGCCCGCGACCTCCTGCGCAAGATGAAATCCGGTACAATCAGCGGCGCAGGAAACCGTGTAGGGATTATCGGTGGTGGAAATGTCGCGATCGAAGTAGCCTCCATGCTCCGCGAGGAAGACCCGACACGAGATGTTACCGTGGTCTACCGTCGTGGCATCAAAGAGCTGAAGGCGTTCAAGAAGGAGATCGAAGAAGCTACGACACTCGGGGTGACCTATCAGTTCCTGGCAATTCCCGACAAGGTTGTTGGCAATGATCATGTGGAGGGGTTGGAGGTCACTCAGGCTCATCTGTGCGGAGAGGACGAATCCGGCCGATGCAGGTTTGAACCCCTGCCAGGGTCGAGCTTCATCATACCACTCGACACCGTGGTTGTGGCTATCGGGCAGCGCATCGACGAGGATGTGTTTCCTGGTCTTGTCCGCAGTGCCTCAGGATTTATCAGCGCAGCGGAGAACATGCAGACCAGCATGCCGGGCGTTTATGCCGGCGGCGACGCCGTTCATGGTGCTCAAACTGTTGTGGAGGCTGTGCGTGACGGCAAGAAAGCGGCGGAGCAGATTGCTGCGTTTGTGGCAGGAGGCAAGTGATGTATCGAGAACACGACCTTTCGTACGATTTTCTGGGCATACATCTTGAGAACCCTTTCATTCTGTCTGCGGCTCCGCCGACGGACGAGCTTGATATGGCGATTGACGGACTGAAGGCCGGGTGGGCCGGGGTCGTCCTCAAGACTACTTCTGTCGAGAGCAATCCCGTCAATCTGAAATACCCGATGATGTCGTCCTTTGGCACAGCTGCGCACAAACTGTGGGGGTTGGGCAATATCGACCTCATTTCGCAATATCACATCGACGAGGTCTGTGAGCGGGTTACAGCATTGAAGCGCATGTTCCCCACCAAGATGATTGCAGCTTCTATCATGGGGTCACAAAAAGAAGACTGGCAGTCTCTGGTGAAGCAGCTCAAGAAGGCCAGCGTCGACCTTGTCGAGTGCAGTTTCAGCTGTCCACAAGGAAGCATGGGTGAAGCCCCTGGCCGCATGCTTGCACAAAGCGTTGAGGCGACGGAAAAGGTTGCACGCTGGGTAAAAGAAGCTGCCGAAGAGACGCCCATTCTCATCAAGATTACGCCACAGGTCACAGACATCGTCGAAATTGCCAGGGCACTGAAGCGGGCCGGCGTCGACGGTGTCACGGCAAGCAACTCGGTACCCGCGTTGATTGGAGTTGATGTGGAGACACTTGAACCACGCCCCTCTCTCTTTGGCGAGGGGGCATATTCAGGCATGACAGGCATGGCGATCAAGCCCCTCACTCTCCGCACCATTGCAGAGATTGCTCGCAACGTAGACATCACTATCAGTGGAAACGGCGGCGCCTACTCGTGGAGTGACGCGGTGGAGCTGATGGCTGTTGGAGCTTCCAACGTGCAGTTCTGCACGCTCCCAATGCACCATGGGTTTGGCACGATAAGGGACCTCAAGAGCGGTCTTGCAGATTATCTGGACCGTAAGGGATGTGCATCGCCGCTGGATATTGTTGGCAAGGCGCTCAAGAACATCAAGGGGCAGGAAGAGCTGGTCGCGCCTTGCTCTCATTCGGACATCGACCTTGACAAGTGCATCGGTTGCGGCAACTGCTTCCGCGCCTGCAGCGATGGAGCTCATAGAGCGATTCTGTGGGATGCCGAGAAGAGGCAGCCCTCTGTGGATGCCGAGAAGTGTCCTGGATGCGGCCAATGCATGCAGGTCTGTCCGGTGAATGCTATCCGGATGAAGGAAGAACTGGACGGCAAGGTCCACTACTTCGAATTTAAGGGAACTCGCTAGGTCTGATTCAAGCCTCTCTGTCCCCTGTGGCGCTTACCGCAGGGGACATTTGCATGTGCCGTCGGTTGAGTGCTTTCATGAACACCGTATACTTACAAAGAGTGTTTGTCGCGTTCATTTACCAGCCGAAATCTTGAGGAGGTAGTATGAGCAATGATGAACGGTTCTCGACCTTGTGGTCGAAAAGAGAGCAGATCATCGCAGGCGGAGGTCCCGGTCGTGTCAAGAAACAGCACGAAGCCGGCAAGCTGACTGCACGCGAGCGCATCGAACTCCTGCTGGACCTGGGGTCATTCCAGGAAGAAAATGTCTTTGTGAGTCACCGGAATACTGGATTTGGTCTGGACAAGCAGGAATTGCCCGGCGATGGCGTGGTCACAGGTCACGGGTACGTCGATGGCCGCCTGGTCTTCGTCTATTCTCAGGATTTCACGGTCGCAGGGGGCTCACTCGGCGAGATGCACGCAGCCAAGATCGCTCATGTTCAGGACCTTGCCGTGAAATATGGAGCCCCTATTGTGAGTATCAGCGATTCCGGCGGAGCTCGCATCCAGGAGGGAATAGACTCGCTGAAGGGCTACGCCAGCATCTTCTACCGAAACACGATCAGTTCAGGAGTCATTCCCCAGATTTCCATGATAGCGGGTCCCTGTGCCGGTGGCGCAGTGTATTCACCGGGTATCATGGATTTTGTCGTCATGACCGAGCAAGCTCGCATGTTTATTACTGGTCCCAAGGTCATCCAGAGCGTAACGGGCGAAGAAGTCACAGACGAGGAACTTGGGGGTCTGACCGTGCATGCCGAGAAGAGCGGCAACGTTCACCTGGCGGCAGCCAATGATAAGGAGGCTATCCAGCTGATCCGCGAGCTCCTGTCCTATCTGCCTGCGAACAACAGTGAAGACGCTCCTGCGGCGCACAGCGATGACCCCATCGATCGAAGCACGGCGGAAATCGGGGACATCATCCCTGCGGAAGCGAACAAGCCGTACGACGTGCGCAAGGTCATAGGGAGTCTGGCGGATGAAGGCAAGTTCTTTGAGATAGCTGAGGGTTTCGCGAAGTCGATCTGCGTTGGCTTCGCGCACATGGGCGGACAAGTTGTCGGAGTGGTAGCCAATCAGTCCAGGTCGATGGCAGGAGTCCTGAACATCGACAGCTCAGACAAGGCCGCTCGCTTCGTTCGTTTCTGCGACGCGTTCAACATTCCACTGCTCACGCTGGTGGATGTCGGCGGATACCTTCCGGGCGTCGACCAGGAGTACGGGGGTATTATACGGCACGGAGCAAAGCTTCTCTACGCCTTCTCGGAGTGCACCGTGCCCAAGGTAACCGTTATCCTCCGCAAGGCATATGGCGGAGCATATATTGCGATGTCATCCCGGGACCTTGGCGCAGATTTCGTGTTTGCTCTTCCATCGGCCGAGATCGCTGTGATGGGGGCGGATGGCGCTGCCCAGATCATCTTCTCGAAGGAGATCCGCGAGGCTTCAGATTCGGAGGCCACGCGTCAGAAGCTCATTGCCGACTACAAGGACAAGCTCTACAATCCCTACGTGGCCGCAGAACGAGGTCTCGTTGATGACATCTTGGAGCCATCCCAGCTTAGAAGTCGCATCATTCGCTCCTTCAGAGCCGCCGCAAACAAGCGCGAGGACCGACCGACGCGCAAACACGGGAACATCCCGCTCTAGGAAGAGCTATCATGATTCGCATGGATTTGCACGGACAGGACGTGACCGACGAGGAGTTGGCTGTCGTTGCAGGAGCTGCATTGGCTGCGGCCGAAGAGAACGAGACCTCTGTTCTCATGTCCGATTTGTCGACTCTTGACGACGCTTCTGCAGCGGCAGTCCTGGGCGCGATGGCTGCTGCGGGACTGTCGTTCCAGCAGTTAGAACCGTCATTATCCCCTGCAAACGCGGCATGGAGACGACCACTGTATGAACAATCAGTCAGGCCGCGCTGGCGCTGACGGGAGGATAGACCATGAAAAAATACAGGATCACCGTTAATGGCAAGACGTTTGACGTTGACGTAGAAGAAGTAGGCGCGCAGAAATCCGGGCATTCGCCAGTATCAGCTCCGGCGGCCCCTGCTCCTGCACCCAGGGTAGTGTCGGCTCAGGCACCTGCTGCGAGCCCGGCGGCCCCAATACCCGTTGCTCCGGCAGGCGGTGCAACAGCCATGAAGTCGCCTCTGCCCGGCAAGATCCTGAAGGTCATGGCGACGCCCGGAAGCTCCTGGAAGAAGGGCGACACCCTGCTTATCATCGAGGCCATGAAGATGGAGAACGAGATTCTTGCTCCGCGTGATTGCACGGTCGAGGAAGTCGCCGTCGAGTCCAACCAGACTGTCAAGACTGGGGATCTTCTGCTCAAGCTTGCCTGAGAGGTAGTAGTCTGCTCGGTCGGAACACTCCTCGGAGGCATTGGCTCACGAGGAGTGTTCCGCATTCTTGGAGAACTCGTCTGGTTTGGTACAATGACTGCAGGAAGCACACTTCGAAAAAAAGTGGGGTAGCGTATGACAGACTTGCTGCGTGGTATTGTGGGTATGGCAGACTGGCGTGTATGGGCGATGTTCGGTGTCGGTCTGGCGCTTATTTGGCTCGCAGTGAAGAAGGAGTATGAGCCGAACCTCTTGTTGCCCATGGGATTTGGCTGCCTGCTGGCCAACATCCCGTTTTCGTCAGCGGTCGGTGGTGGCTTCTTGGACGTCTTGTTCAAGGGCGGTATCACGAATGAGCTTTTCCCCATCCTCATCTTCATCGGCGTGGGAGCAATGATCGATTTCGGTCCACTTCTGCAGGATCCCGAGATGTTGTTCTTTGGAGCAGCAGCGCAATTTGGAATCTTCTTTACGATGATGCTGGCTCTGCTGGTCGGGCGTATCCCCGGCGTTACGGGCATTCCAGGTCTCAGAGAAGCTGCTGCGATTGGAATCATCGGGGCAGCCGACGGACCGACGGCGATCTATGTCGCTACGCGGTTTGCTCCAGCATTGTTGGCCCCGATCACCGTGGCCGCCTATTCCTACATGTCGCTTGTCCCAATTATTCAACCACCGATCATTCGGGCGCTCACGACCCGCGAAGAGCGCATGATTCACATGGAGAACCCTGAACACGAGGTATCGAGGACGGTGAAAGTCATCTTTCCCATTGCTGTCACGCTTATCGCCGGTATCATAGCACCCATGTCCGTGGCTCTGATCGGCAGCCTCATGTTTGGCAACCTGCTGCGTGAGTCCGGGGTAACGGAGCGTCTCTCCAAGACTGCTCAAAATGAGCTTTCCAGCCTGGTGACCATCCTGTTGGGCATCACGATAGGGTCGTCTATGGGAGGAAAGCAATTCCTGAATCCGACGACGCTCCTCATCATCGCGATGGGTCTCATTGCCTTCGTGTTCGATACGGCGGGTGGAGTCCTCTTCGCGAAGTTGATCAACTTGTTCCGGAAACGAAAGATCAACCCGATGATCGGCGCGTGCGGCATATCGGCGTTTCCGATGTCTGCCCGCGTCATCCAGAAGATGGCGCAGCAGGAAGATGGCAGTAACTTCATCATCATGCATGCTGTTGGGGCAAACGTGGCAGGGCAGATCGCCTCCATCATTGCAGGAGGTTTGATCCTGGCCCTGGTACGATAGGAGGTAGCCATGGATACTGTTGTTGCTGAGGGTCTGCGCATCAGCGGGGTGAGCTATATCCTCATCTTTGCCGTGCTGGGAATCTTCTACGGTCTCATCAAGCTTTTGTTGAGGATGCTCCCTCCAAAGGACGATTCAGCGTAACCGGTAACACGAGTTTCCGCCAGTAGCGGACTCGTGAAGGAGGCTGGCGTGAACAAGCTTCGGATAATCCTTGCCTGCACCATGGTCGTGACGATGGCAGTGTCCGGTTGTGGCCCACGCAACGTTGTAGTGCCCACGATCATCTCGGGAACCATCAAGCCGGTTGCCCTGATCGCCCAGGCTATCGCTGGTACCGCGTTGCAGGTTCAGGTTCTTGCCGGGGACGACGGAGCACCTCTCCGGAATGCGCGAGAGCTTGTGTCCACGAGTGCTGTCGTTTTTCAGACCGGAACCTCTATTGATACATGGTCTAGCGAGATGGAGCAGGGAGGCGTGCGCTTCGTCAGTCTCTCTGCCGCCTTGGATAAGGACACGCTGGAAGGTTCATGGCTATCTTTTCGGGACGCCGCAGATATGGCTCGCCTGATGCGCGATACGCTGGATGTCCTGTACCCTGCGCTGAAGGAGCAGTTCGACTCGCGGTATGCAGTGTTCATGGACCAGTGTAGCCAGGCGGATGGTCGACTGAAACGGCTAGTCTGGAGTGCTGGTACCAGGGCATTCCTGGCAGAGGACACGACATGGTCAAGCGCAGCTGGGGACTTCGGGTTGCGGGTTGTGGTTCAGCCGGGACTGAAGGGTCTTGACCTCTCGGGGGCAGAGGCAGCCTCGAGAGTTGCTGACTGGGGGTCCGGAGAGAAGACCCAGGTCGTAGTCGTGAATGTTGCTCCTGGAGGCAGCACCGGAGTCAGTCGGCAGTCAAACGGCATCGTTGCCTGCAGCCTGGATGCTCTCGGCGCAACGGCTAAAGGTGCCTTTGTGCCTTGGCTCGAACAACAGTTGACACTGCTTGGGTCGGCGATCGGGAAGTAGGCACGCGCAGGCCGCGATACCGGAGTCCGACACCTCTCGAGAGGTCGGTGGTACTGTGTTCTGGACTGTGACGGTTTCTTGATATTCCATTGCTTTTTGCCCCCACGCATTCTATAATATTGATGCAGGAAGGGCTGGTAGGCGTCGTTTGACACAGTGTGCTTCTGGCTAGTTCTGTTTTGCATGGTTGGTTCCAGAAGTGGCTCTGTAAGCCTTGCAGGGCATTCTGCACGAACGTATGCCGTGGAACCACGAATCTGCGATCGAGCTCTGGAAAGAGGAGGAAACATGAAGGAAGTCTACGAAGTCAGAATGCATGGCAGAGCGGGCCAGGGAGCCAAGTCAGGATCCCAGTTGCTCGCCGAGGCAGCGTTCAGGGAGGGCAAGTACATTCAGTCTTTCCCCGAGTATGGGTCTGAGCGTCGAGGTGCTCCGACGGTCTCTTACACCAAAATCGCCGAGAAGGTGCTCAGGAGTCATGAGCCGATTGTCAACCCTGATGTCGTCCTGGTGCTCGATTTTGGCATCATGCGCTCCATTGCGGTTGCAGCGGGGTTGCCTGACACTGGCATCCTCATCGTTAACACCAAAGTATGCTCCGCTGAGATCAAGAAGCTGGCGCAGTTTAATGGAACCCTGTACGGTGTCGACGCTACCGGTATTTCACTGGAGTTGCTGGGCATGGACACGCCGAACGTGCCAATGCTCGGGGCACTCGTGAAGTTGACCGGCGTTGTCAAGATGGAGTCGCTGGAGATTGTCTTGCGCGAGCACTTCCTGCCAAAGATAGGCGAAGAGAAGGTACAGAAGAACATCAGCATGCTCCGAAAGGGCTATGAGGAGGTGTTCAAATGAGCGAAAGAAAGACATGGCAGGAGCTTGAACTGGGCGTGGAATTGCCGGCAGCTACATCGCTTGGCTATAAAACCGGTGGGTGGCGTGTTCTCCGTCCTGTCTGGAACGCTTCTGAATGTATTCATTGCATGATTTGTGTGAACTACTGCCCAGATATGGCTATTCCTGTCACCAAGAGCGAGGAAGGAGTCGCCGGCAAGGGCGGACGGTTATTCAAAGGAGTCGTACGATTGGAGACAAACCTCGACTACTGCAAGGGATGCGGTATCTGCGCCCATGAGTGTCCGACCAAGTGTCTCAGTATGATTCGCGAAGAAGAGGCAGAGCAGGCCTCTTGCAAGTTGTAGAGGAGGGAACAGATATGGGAGTCAGGAAAGCAATTACCGGTGCTGAGGCGGCTGCTGAGGCGATGCGGCAGATCAACCCCGACGTTGTCGTGGCTTATCCGATTACACCCCAGACACCAATCGTTGAACAGTTTGCAAAGTATGTTGCGGATGGAATTGTCGATACAGAGATGGTTCCTGTCGAGTCGGAACACTCTGCCATGTCGGCAACCGTTGGGGCAGAGGCAGCGGGAGCTCGAGCAATGTCAGCAACGTCGTCACAGGGGCTAGCACTCATGTGGGAGATCGTTGCTGCCACGCCGGGTCTGCGGTTGCCGATTGTCATGCCACTTGTCAACCGTACAATTTCAGCTCCTCTGAATATCCACTGTGATCATTCGGATGTCATGGGGGTTACGACTGTCGGCTGGATCCAGATTTTCAGTGAGAATGCCCAGGAAGTCTACGAGAACCTGCTGCTCGCCATCCGTGTCGCCGAAGACACGAGGGTGCAACTACCGGCCATGGTCAACCAGGACGGGTTCATCACCAGCCACGCTGTCGAGCCGGTCGAGATCTTCGATGATGCCGCTGTTCGAACGTTTGTGGGGGTCCGCCCTCTGGACAGGGGGCTGCTCGACTTGCAGCATGTCCGGACGATAGGCGCAATGGTTCTGCCCGACTACCTGCTTGAGGTGAAGCGGGCTCAGGAAGAAGCGATGATGCATGTCTTTGAGGTGTACGCCGAGGCAGGGAAGGAACTGTCTGCCATCACAGGGCACCAGTATCCGTTCTTCGAGACGTACAGGACCGAGGATGCAGACGCGGTCATTGTAGTCTTGAACTCGGCGGCCGGCACCGCAAAGGTCGCTGTTGACGCGATGCGCGCGCTTGGCAAGAAGGTGGGTCTGCTCAAACCGATCCTGTTCCGTCCGTTCCCGTATGCTGAGGTCCGTGACGCGTTAAAGGACGTTCCCGTCGTCGGTGTCCTCGATCGATCGATGGATTTTGGGGCTTATGCACCCGTGTATACTGAGATACGGAACGTACTGTTCGAACTGGACAGAAGGCCGACGACACAGAGCTATATCTATGGGTTGGGTGGCCGCGACATCATGGCCACCGAAATTGAATCTGTTTTCGAGGAACTGCTGTCCGGCAAACTCGATCCGGAGCATCAGCGGTACATCGGACTGAGGGGGTAGCAGACATGCCTACACTGCAGGAAATCGCTTTGAAGACTGATGGTGCTGATGCTCGAATTGTATCCGGCCATCGGATGTGTTCTGGTTGCGGCATTGGACCTCTCATCAAGACTGTTCTCGCGGCATCGGACAAGCCGGTCATCGTGCTCAATGCGACAGGGTGTCTGGAGGTGACGACGTCAGTCTATCCGTTCACCGCGTGGAACACTCCGTGGATGCATCTGACGTTCGAGAACGCTGCTGCGGTAGCAGCGGGGGTCGAGTCAGCGTACAGGTCGCTCAAGCGCCGTGGCAAGATCGACAGCGAGGTCAACATCCTTGCAGTCGGAGGTGACGGTGGCACGTATGACATCGGATTCCAGGCTCTCTCCGGGGCGCTCGAGCGCAAGCACAAGTTCATGTACCTTGTCTACGACAATGAGGGCTATATGAACACCGGAAACCAGCGCAGCGGTGCGACTCCGTTTGGAGCCAGTACAACGACGGTACCTGCCGGCAAAGTGAGCAATGGCAAGCCGCAGTGGAGAAAGAACCTCGTGGAGATTGTTGCGGCCCACCGTATTCCATATGTCGGCCAGGCAGCAGTTCACAACACGCTGGACCTGTACAAGAAGGCGCAGAAGGGTTTCAATGCTGATGGTCCGGCCGTTCTTGCGGTTCTGCAGCCTTGCACAACCAATTGGTCCTTTGATCCCGCACTTACCATGCAGTATTCCAAGTTGGCTGTCGAGACCAACTTCTGGCCACTGTACGAGATCGAGAACGGTGTCGTACATGTCAACACCAAGCCCTCCAACCGTAAACCGATTGAGGAGTTCCTCAAGGGTCAGACACGGTTCAGGCATTTGTTCAAGCCTGGGAACGAACATGTCATCGTCGAAATGCAAAAGATGATCGATGACGAGTGGGCCCGTCTGCTCAAGCTCGAGGAATCCGGCATCCAGTTCTAGATCGCCTGAGACTCGCGTTGTATTCGTCAGCCCACCGGCTACAATGGCGGTGGGCTGATTGCGTCAGAGGAGCAACTCAATGACAACGAAGACGGTGTTCTACTCTGTTATGGGACATTCTCGAATGGTAGCTGAAGGCATAGCGGCGGCACTGGATGCCCCGCTCTTTGGCCTGACCGATCGCTTCAGTACTCTACCTGCTGGATGGAAGCGTTCAGCGAGGCGGGCAGTCCGTGGCTTTGACCTGGGCGTACTGAGCACCCCCGGTGTATCGTTCGTCCGAGGGGACAGGCTTGTTCTCGTTTTTCCCTACTGGGATGGGGCCGTCGTGCCTGCGGTATCTGGATTTGTCCGCTCGGTCGATCTCGGAGGTGTCACCGTATTCCTGGTGATGACGCGTCGCTTGAGCGGTGGCGACGACCTGATCTCCCAGCTCGAGGATGACATTGTCAGACAGGGAGGAACGATTGGTGGGGTCTTCAGTCTTCGCACCCTGTGGCGGGCGCTGCAGTATCTTCGGTCGCTGGGAAGTCGTGTCGGACAACACATTGCGCGGGAAGCGCAAGGAGCACTGACAAGTCTCCAGGAGCTGCTGGAAGATGCAATCGAGAATGAGGTCGAAGTACGTACTCGCTACCTGCAGCTTGTCGAGATGACCCCCAACAGGCGCCTGAAGGCAACATTCAGCTTGCTCGCAGCCGGTGAAGCTGCCCATGCTCAGCTGTTGCAGCAGTTGCACCGTGCATATACGGGTGTTGTCTATGAGCCGCATAGGGAAGCCATCGCTTCTCTGAAGCCAGGACAGGTTCTTGACTACGGTGCTCTGCTCCAGGGACTCGGCGTTGTCGTGGAAGCCGAACGCAAGGCCTTCATGGGATACCGTGCAATTGCTGAGCGGTATCCCAGTCAGCCCGATGTTGTTCGCCAGATGCTGGTACTGTCCCGTTCTGATCTCCGGCACTACAGAGACATGAGAGGTACGTACAACATACTGAGCCACCACCACTCTGCACGTTGACGCGCATTCACCGCTTTTTCGTGTGTTGACTTTGCCCCGTTTGTGATAGGCTGAAAGAAGAAATCCTGCATTCGAGGCTGTTCTTGTCCACTGCAGGAAAAGGAGGTAGGCAATGATTTATCTTGACAACTTTCGCAGTACGATGGTCGCGCCTGAGGTCTGGGCAGCGATGCGCACTGCTGCTATTGATGAATACGCGGTACCGGCAGCATTCACGCAGTGCGGCACTGGTGCCGCGGAACTCGTAGAGAGAGCACAGAACCGGCTTGCAGCCGCCATTGGAGCGTCGCAGAATGAGGTCGTGTTCACGGGAAGTGGCACTGAAGCTATCAACATCGCCCTGTGGGGCTCGACGTGGGCGCAGGCAGTCGACAAACCGGAGATTGTGACCAGCGAGATCGAGTACCCTGCTACGCTCGCGGTGTACAAGGCACTGGAGAAGGAAGGCTACCGGGCTCACTACATCAAGGTCGATGGTGAGGGAAAGTATGATCTCGACCAGCTTTCCTCGGTCCTGAATGAGCACACGGCGATGGTCAGCCTGATGGGTGTCAACCACATGATCGGTACGATCGAACCTCTTGCCGAGGCAGGAACAATCATTGCCGAGGCGTCACAGCACGTGGGCCGCAGGATTCCATACCATGTGGATTTCGCCAGTGCACTACAGACGCAGCGACTGGATGTCGACGCGGTGAAGGCAGATCTGGTGAGTTTCTCCAGCAACAAGATCCATGGCCCCAAGGGTGTTGGCGCCCTCTACGTGCGAAAGGGCACGAAGATACGCCCTATCACTTTTGGTTCGGAGTCGTATTCTCCGCTTGTGCCGGGCACACCCAACACGATGGGCATTGCAGGATTCGACAAGGCCGTCGAGTTGCTGTACGCGACCTTCGACAAAGATGTTGAGCACATGCTTGGCCTCACGAACCGTCTTGCCACTGGCATTCGTGAGCACATTCCATATATTTTGCTCAATGGGCCGGATGGCGCCGGAAGGGCTGCGTCGCATCTGTGTTACAGTTTCCTGTTCATCGAGGGCGAGGCGATCATGATGTTCCTCGACATGGATCACATCGTGGTCGACACAGGTTCGGCCTGCGCGGCTGCGACATTGAAACCGAACTATATTCTCATGGCGATCGGGCGCAATCACGAAGAGGCGCATGGCTCGATTCGCTTCACGTTGTCTCGATACAGCACGGAGGCTGACGTCGATACTGCTCTGGCAAAGCTGGTTCCGATCGTGGAACGTTTGCGCGCTCAGAGCACGATCAGGCCGCCTGCGCAATAAGGAGGTACCATGGCAATCAAGTACACTACGAAAGTCATCGAACATTTCAAGAACCCACACAACATCGGCGTGATCGAGAATGCCGACGCCTGTGCCACTGAAGGGTCGCCCGCATGCGGAGACGAGATCACGGTTTACCTCAAGATCGACAAGGCGACCGACCGTATCGAGGATGTGAAATTCCAGTCCTACGGCTGTGCCTCCAATATAGCCACAGGTTCCATCATCACAGACTTGGCCAAGGGCAAGACGATCGATGAGGCTGAGGCGATCACGTGGAAACAGGCTGCCGACGAGCTGGGGGGTCTCCCTCCAGTCAAAATGCATTGCTCGGTTCTCGCTGTCGACGGACTCCGGTCTGCCATTCGCAAGTACAAGAAAGAAATGAAGGGCATCGACTATGATTCCACGCTTGACGTCAAGACCGTGACTGAGGAACTGAAGCATGTGTTGTGGCCGCCAGTCGGGGTCGATATCATCACGCTCAAGATGGTCAAGTACATCGGCATTGACCAGGGTGCGGTCAGGGTCGAAATCAGCGTTGGTTCTGACGACAAGTTCCTGGACCCGACGATTAACGAGATTGTCGAGCACGTCAGCAAAATTCGTGGGGTCAAGTCGGTTAACGTCGAGAATGTCTAATTATTCTATGCATCGCAGAGGACTCAATCCATCTGGAGGGGAACAATGATCGATTTTCGTTCTGATACTGTCACGAAGCCTACACAAGCCATGCGGGATGCCATGGCGACGGCTGAGGTCGGCGATGATGTCTATCGGGAGGACCCTACTGTCGTCAGACTGGAAGACCTGGGTGCGAAAATGCTGGGCAAGGAGGCTGGTCTGTTCGTGTGTTCGGGTACGATGGGAAATCAGGTCGCCATCATGACGCACACGCAGCGCGGGGACGAGCTTATTACGGAAGCCGAGAGCCACATCTTCTACTATGAGGTCGGTGACATTGCGATGCTGTCGGGCGTTCAGGCTCGGCAGATCCCAGGCAAGCGGGGCGTCATGGATCCTGATGACGTCAAGCATGCCATTCGTGACTCCAGCAATATTCACTTTCCCCGGACATCCCTTATTGCCATCGAGAACACGCATAATCGAGGTGGGGGCAAGGTATGGCCCATCGAGTATGTGCGTGAGATATCGGCAGAGGCGCGAGAGCGCGGCATTGCCGTGCACATGGATGGAGCGCGGATCTTCAATGCATCGATCGCTTCCGGTATCACACCGGATGTGTGGGCATCCTACGCCGATTCAGTCATGTTTTGTCTTTCCAAAGGCTTGTGTGCTCCTGTCGGATCATTGCTCGTGGGGTCCAGAGACTATATTGAACGGGCACGTAAGAACCGAAAGCGCCTGGGAGGCGGACTTCGTCAGGTCGGTATTCTGGCGGCTGCGGGTATTGTAGCGCTTGAGACGATGGTGGACAGACTGGCGGAGGACCATGCGAACGCAAAACTCCTCGCGAGCGAGCTCGCCGGGATCGGGTATGGAACTGACCCGTCTGAAACCGAAACCAACATGGCCATGGTCAACGTCAGCGCAAGTGGTCAGGATGCACCGTCGTTCGTAGCCGCGCTCCAGGAGAAAGGCGTTCTGTGCAATGCCGTCACGCCGACTACGGTCCGGCTGGTCACGCACCACGATGTGACGACCGATGAGTGTCACGAGACCGTCGAGATTTTCAGATCATTGTTGCACGCTTAGTCATTTATCTGCGTCAAGGAGGACACAGTGTTGGAACCCAAACATGTCGAAGGAATACACAACAAGCATAAGGTCTTCCTCTACACGCTGACGACCTGTGGCTGGTGTCGCAAGACGAAGGCACTGCTGCAGGAACTGGGCGTGGGCTATGACTACGTCGATGTCGACGACCAGGAGGGTGGAAACAAGGAACTGGCCAAGCAGGAGGTTCTGAAATGGAACCCAGCGTGCTCGTTTCCGACCATCGTCCTGGATGACAAGGATTGTGTCGTAGGTTTCCAGGAAGACAAGATTCGAGAACTCGCGGCTGAATGAGCAGAATACCGGACGAGCGTGTCGCCGAAGTCTGGGAGAGACTGGCCCTCGAAGCACGGGAGGCAGGATACTCTGTCAACCCTGACGACGCTTTTGCCAGGGATCTGGTCCGGGGCCTGCTGGAGAACGAGGCACGCTACGGATATCGCGCCTGTCCCTGCCGTCTGGCGTCAGGAGTGAGGGAACGGGATGTCGACCTCGTCTGTCCGTGTGACTACCGAGACACTGACCTCGACGAATACGGCGCCTGCTACTGCGCACTGTATGTCTCGCCCGAAATCAGTCGTGGTGAGAAGACCGCAACCTCCATTCCGGACCGGCGTCCGGTCGGCGGGCCAACTGCGCACCCGGGGGAGATGGAACAGGTGCATGTGGCCGGGCTCGCGTTTCCGGTCTGGCGATGCAGGGTTTGTGGATACCTGTGCGCAAGGCCGCAGCCTCCGCTGGTCTGTCCAGTCTGCAAGGCTGGCAAGGAGCGTTTCGAGCGTTTCATGTAGCCTGAAAATATTATTGTTGCCGAAAGCCGCCTTTTCCCGAGAAGGGACCGGGCGGCTTTCGGTGTCCCTGAGAACCGGATGGCTCGCTACTCATGCGAGATACAACCATTTGACAAAACAGATACGCTCTGGTATAGTCTCAAAATCAGGCTTTGAGGGCGCGTATAGACATTCGTGCATGTGGAGGCAGGACAATGACAGAGAACAGGATTTGCATCAACTGATGACAGGGGCGCCGTTGATTGGACAAGCTGCAGACAAGAGTTTGCCATAGTAAACGCAGGACCGTCAATTCCTCAGTCACTGACTCTCACAGAGTCCGTCAGTAATCTCCCCTGCCATACAGTTCGCTTTTCCCCACACTCGTTCTGGAGGTAGCACTGTATGCATACAGCTATTCAAGTAGAGAACCTCAGTCGTGTCTTCAACCGCAGGGGCACGGCACCTTTCCACGCGCTGCGGGGTGTCAGCTTCGACGTCTCATATGGCGAGATCTTCGGTCTTCTGGGCCCGAACGGCGCCGGCAAGACGACGACCATCAAGATCATGTCGACATTGCTGCTTCCTACGTCTGGGCGCGTTACTGTGGCCGGATTCGACGTCGAGAAGGACTATACTCATGTACGTCCGCTCATCAGCCTTATTTCCGGGGGCGAGACCTCGGGGTATGGCATTCTCACGGTTGAAGAGCAGCTCTGGATGTTCAGTCAGTTCTACGGCATGGAGACGCATGTGGCACGTGCCCGGATCGAGGAATACCTCAAGGTCGTCGGCATGTGGGACAGCAGGCGTCAGCAGATGAACCGCCTGTCCACCGGCATGCGTCAGAAGGTCAATCTGGTGCGTGGTCTCGTCACCGACCCCAAGGTTCTGTTCCTTGACGAGCCGACGCTTGGCGTCGATGTCGAGGCGAGTGTCATTATCCGCAACATCGTGCGTGATTGGGTTCGGGAGAAGCCGGAACGCTCGGTCATTCTGACAACACACTACATGGCAGAAGCCGATGAACTCTGTTCGCGCGTGGCTATCATCAACCACGGGCTCATTCTTGCGAACGCAGCTCCATCACAACTTAAGCAGGATCTGGACAGCAGGGCGCACTACGAGATTACGGTCGATCGGCTCGACGGGGACCAGCTTGACCATATCACTGCATCCATGGGGGAGGGGAACGATCTCGTGCTTGGTTCCGACAAGGTGACGCAGAGTCCAATGCTTGTCGCACATCTGATGCACGAGAGCGACATCGCCCGTCTCATCACGGCACTGGCAGGGCAGGGGGCAACCCTCGAGTACATGCGCAAACTCGAGCCCACTCTGGAAGACGCGTTTCTCAAGATGGTGGGCAAGAGGTTCGAAGATGAAGAAGAAGCTTCTCCTGTTTCTTAGGACGCTCAACGCGCGCGCCTACGTGCGCATTTTTGGACAGATGCGCGAGGCGACTTGGGTCGTGGCGAGTGTTCTGGGTGGTTTCTTCACGATGACGACTTACATTTACCTTTACCGGACGCTTGGCACCGGCTCTGAGTTCACCGGACTGGTAGTGCTGGGAGGATTCATGACTCCCTTTTTTATGAACGTTCTATGGGGTGTTGCGACGCAGTTGTACTGGGAGAAGGAAATGGGGAACCTTGAGCTGATGCTTGTGAGCCCCGCCCCACTGTCCGCCTTTCTCGTCGGTCTGTCCGTCGGCGGCGCCATGCATACGATGCTCCGTTCTCTGGCGGTGCTGTTTTTTGGCATCGCTGTGTTCAAAGTGCAGTTCACGGTTCTGCACCTGCCCCTGGCCTTGCTCGTTTTCCTTGTGACCCTGTTTTCCATGTATGGGCTGGGCATCGTGTTCTCGTCGCTGTTTCTCTACCATGGGCGCGACGCATGGCGCACTGCCGATCTCGTCATGGAACCGACGAACGTTCTCTCAGGATCCTACTTTCCCGCCCGATTCCTGGGATTGGGCCTGGTCGGGATCGCGGCACTCATCCCGACAACACTTGGACTTGACGCACTGAGACAGCTACTGGTGCCTTCGTTTACAGTGAAGGTGCTGGACTGGCGCTGGGAGTTGCTCATCCTCATCGGACTGGGTGTTGTGTTTGTATTCATCGCATCGTGGGCGCTGCGGGCTGTCGAGTACAAGGCCAGGCGCGATGCGCGCCTGACGCTCAGGTGGCAGTGATGAAGGGTTTCCTTGCTTCCATGTATATTGGCTTGCAGATCGAGAGCAACTGGACAAAGAAGTGGGTGTGGCTGCTCTATCTTGCGGCATATCCGATCGGCAGTTTTCTCGCGGTCATCATCCTGTATGGGGTCTTCGGCCAGAAGACGGGGCTGCTCCCATACGCACTCTACGGGACCATTTTCTACTACTCGCTGAGCATGGTGTTCTTCGATATGGCGTTTAGTGTCCACGATGACCGAGAACACTACCAGACGCTGAAGTACATCTTCCTGTCGAGCACCTCATACCGGACCTACTTGTGCGGCCGTGCCGCAACTCGGTATCTTATCGCACTCGCAGGAATCATCATCAATCTGTGCTGGCTTATCCCTGTACTGCGTCTGCCGTTCCACCCCAACTGGGGTTACCTCATAGCGGGCGCTATCCTCGGGTATCTTGTGGCTGCCGGCCTGGGGTTGGCCGTGGCTTCAGTGTTCCTCCTGACGATCAAACTGGATGTCGACGTCGTCGACGCACTCTTTGGGGGCTTGTTCGTACTGAGTGGGGCGCTGTTTCCTCCAACTGCTTTCCCAGCGGTGTTTGCAAAGATCGCGGAGTTCGTCCCAATGAGTCCGTTCATCGAACTCATGCGCCGGGCAATCTCGGGGAAGATCCTTACCAGTTTTCTCTCTGACATGTCGACGTTCCAGTTGTTGGGAAGAGTTGCCCTGTCGGCAGCGGTCCTGTTTGCGCTCGGGTGGGTTCTGGTCTTTTTCGGTAGTCGCCAGGCTCAGCGAAAGGGTTACATCGATGTGACTACTGCATTCTAGACCAGGAGGAAGCTTGGTAGTTCACGCCCCGCCGTACCCTGGATGAGTACGGCGGGGCGTGAACTCAGGGAAACTTCAGTCGAGATGTCAGGACTTCTGGTCTCCTGGATGGAAGTCGGGTGTTCCTCCGAACCATTTGGCGTAGATGGTGTCGTACGTGCCATCCTTGACAAGGTCTCGCAGGGCCTGGTCGACAGCGGCCTTCAGTTGCTTGTCTTCAAGGCGCATGGCTATGCCGTAGTACTGGGTGGGGAGGCCAAGGTTGTTCACCTTGAGCATACGAATGACTGTGAGCGTCGGCGAGTCCTTCGCATAGTAAGCGGAGACTGGATAGTCGTTCACTACAGCGTCGATCTTGCCATTCTCGAGGTCCAGGGTGGCAAGCTGGATGTCGGGGTAGGATTTGACCTTCACACCGGGGATCAACTTAGCATCAATCTCGCCTGTCGTGCCAATCTGAACGCCGACCGTCTTTCCCACAAGATCCTCGGGTTTGGTGATAGTGTTCTTGGCCGGGTTGTACATAATGCCCATGTCCGCCCGATAGTAGGGAATAGAGAAGCTGACCTCCTTCTCGCGGTCTGTGGTGATCGTCATGGACGAGATGACAATCTCAAACTTCTGTGTCTGGAGGGCAGGGATGATGCCGTCCCAGGCGGTGGTCACGATGTCCGCTTTCAGCCCAAGCTTCTGGGCGACGGCGTTAATGAGGTCGATGTCAAAACCTGTCGGCTTGTTTGTACTGTCGACAAACTCGAACGGAGCGAACGTTGTATCGTTGCCGACAGTCAGAATACCATCCTGCTTGACGCGCTTCAGGTCAGATAAGGTGGCTGCGGATCCACAGCCCGTGAGGACGAGAAGAGATGAAACGAGTGCAATAGTGAAGACTGCACCCCACCGTGATGTACGAGTTTTGCTCATGTCTGACTCTCCTTGTTACCAGGGTATGAAGATACGGCACGACATTCATCGGGTCGTTACCAGGGGGCTCTTCGGCTGATTGGCCGGTAGCATTGGTTGGGTGAAGTATAGGGACGAGTCAGAAAATGCAAGGAGAAATGTGCAGAGAAGATGAGGAGAATGAGGAGACCGGGGTGCCGGTCAGTCCGATGTCAGGGTCGTTTCTGTTCAGATTCTGTCCTGGCCATCACGCCTAATCTGATGTAGTCGTCGGCTCGACGATGGAGTTTCTGTATCTCCTCGTCAGCAAGTAATCGAACAACGCGTGCAGGAACACCCATTGAGAGTGACCGGGCAGGTACGACCCTGTTCTCAGGAACCAGGGCTGCTGCGGCTACCACTGCCTCGTCACCGACAGTGGCTCCCGTGAGCACGGTGGCATGCATGCCCACCATGGAGTGGTGGCCGATTGTACAGCCGTGCAAGACGGCGCTGTGGCCGACAGTGGCACCTTCGCCGACAATGAGAGGGACGTCGACATCTACATGCCCTACCACGTTGTCCTGGACGTTCGCATTTCGGTGCACGACGATGGGTGCAATGTCACCACGGAGGACTACCCCATACCAGATGCTGGCTCCCTCCTCAATGGTCACATCTCCTATCAGAACAGCCGTATCTGCGACAAATGCCGTGGAGGCTACGGTCGGAGTCGTTCCGTTGAACGTACGCAGAATCCCGGACATCAATGTCCCTCCTTGTGATGCGGTCGCTTTGCATGAGTCTCAGCAATATCCGCGATGAAGCTCAGACCAGCCAAGCCCAGGGTACTCATACCCCCAATAACCGCCAAAACTGACCAACCCACTGGTTTGCCAACGAGGTGCATGACAAAAGCTCCCATAAAGGCAGCGCAGACGACCAGGACGAGAACAATACCTGCTGCGCTCGCCAGATGAGCCGTCTCCCTTCCATGCTTTACTTTCTTTGGGGATTGCACAAAGTATAGGGTAGCACTGTTTTTCGCAGTGCAATATAGGGTGGCTCGCTCAGTGGACGGTTGCCAGAAATCTGAATCATGCAGGAGGAGAAAGGATGAAGAAGACAGCGTTTGCCCGTATTGTCGTCTTGATAGTAGTTGCTGCAGTGATTGTCACGGTGTCGACAGGGTGCAAGGCTAAGACCGGGACACTTAACTGGGGGACGGACCCGACGTATGCGCCATTCGAGTACGCCGATGCGAACAACAAGCCCACAGGGTTTGACGTCGAACTGATGGAAGCCATTGCAGTGAAGATGGGCAAGACCAGCAACCTGACTAGCGGGGCTTTTGATGGGCTTCTCCTTGCCCTGCAGGGAAAGAAGTTCGATGCAGTATGCGCCGCCATGACGATCACCGCCGACCGCGAGAAGGAGGTCCTCTTCTCCATTCCTTACTACAGGGCGGACATGGGCATCATGTACAACCCCGCCAAGAACACTATCACCAAACCCGAGGATCTTGTGGGAAAGACGGTCGGCGTTCAGACCGGTACGACAGGTGAGATTGATGCCAAGCTGATCACTGGGGTGAAGGTCAACTCCTACCCCGACATCCAGCTTGCTACCCTGGACCTCGAGAATGGCAAGATCGACGCTGTGGTGAACGACTATCCTGTGTGCACGACCTATGCCAGTGCCCATACTGAGTTGAAAGTTCTCGATACCACTTCAATGGCCGGTCAGGACCTGACACAGGTGTATGGCATCGCCGTGCGCAAAGATGACACCCAACTCAAGAGCGACATCGATGCGGCCCTCCGCAAAGCGGTTGCGGATGGAACGTACGCGAGTCTCTACCAAAAGTACTTCTTTGCCAGCCCGCCATACCTGCCCAAATAACAGTTGTGGTCGGGGTAACGGAAAATGTTTAAGTGGTCGATCATCTTCGAAAACTTGCCGTTCCTCCTGGCAGGTGCATGGACTACGCTTTCGCTCACGGTCGTCTCGATGATCTTTGCGACTGTCGCTGGGTTGCTGGTGGGATTGTTGAACATGTTTGGGGGAAGGGTCATCGGCGCCATTACGCGTGTCTACATCGAGGCCGTGCGCGGGACGCCGGCTTTGCTGCTGATTCTCATCGTGTACTATGCTCTCCCGAGGATAGGACTGAACCTGCCTCAGTTCCCCGCCGCCGCGGTTTCCCTTGCAGTGTGCTACGCTGCCTACATTGCCGAGGTATTCCGTTCCGCCGTCGAGTCGATCCCCAAGGGACAGTCTGAAGCTGCTTTCTCGCTGGGTATGAGTCAGGCGCAGACACTGCGCCACGTTATCCTCCCGCAGACGTTCCGGCGAGTTCTGCCGCCGCTTGCCAATGAGTTTGCGGCGTTGATCAAGGATACTTCCCTGGTCGCCTTCATCTCGATGGAGGATCTTCTCTTCAAGGCGAAGATTATCGGCGCCCGCACGTACAATGTCTTCTCGCCGTACATCGGTGCAGCAATCATCTACTTGATCATGACCACGCCGGTCATGCAGTGGTCCCGAAATCTCGAAAAGAAGGTAGAGTGAGATGACTGGCGACACGATGGTATCACAGGGGAAGCTGCTCGTCGTCGACGAGTTGCACAAGTCGTTCGGCTCTCTCGAAGTCATCAAGGGAGTCAGCTTCGACATGGATTTCAAGGAACGGCTTGTGTTGATGGGTCCCTCAGGTTCTGGCAAGAGTACACTGGTGAGGTGCATCAATTGGATAGAGCCCCCGTCTGCTGGCCGCATAACATTCGACGGCAAGCTCGTCGAGTCAGGCAAGTATGACATTCGCAGACTGAGAGAAGACATCGGCATGGTGTTTCAGCAGTTCAACGTGTTTCCTCACCTTACCGCTCTTCAGAACGTCGCTCTGGGGCCTATCGCTGTCAAGAAGGTGGCTCGAAAAACGGCTGAGACTGAGGCAATGGAACTTCTGGCGAAGGTCGGTCTGTCGCATCGTGCTGATCACAAGCCTGCTCAGATGAGTGGTGGTGAGCAACAACGGGTGGCCATAGCGCGTGCGCTTGCCATGCACCCGAAGCTCATGCTGTTCGATGAGCCGACGTCCTCCATTGACGTGGAGTTGATCCATGAGGTCCTCGACGTGATGGTCAAACTTGCAGACGAGGGCATGACAATGATTGTGGTCACACATGAGATTGGTTTTGCGAAGGAAGTTGCGGACCGTGTCATCTTTATGGATCAGGGACTCATCATTGAGTCCGGATCTCCTTCTGAGGTATTTGAGCATCCTCAGCAGGAGCGTACACAGAGTTTTCTGAGCAAGGTGCTCTTGGCCTGAATGTGCCAATATCATGAGGAGGGGCGCCGAAAGGCGCCCCTCTTTTTCTTTTCATCGGGCGCCTTTTGACTACACTTGAAGATGAGGTCTATGGGACATATGGATATAATCGTCTATCCGGGCACGTTTGACCCGGTCACCAGAGGACATGTCGACATCATTGAGCGTGGAGCGCGTTTGTGCGACCGGCTCGTTGTTGGCGTGGCCGGCATAGCGTATAAGGCTCCAATCTGGTCGCTCGACGAGCGCGTGGACATGGCCCGCAGCGCAACACGGCATATCTCGAATGTCGTAGTGGAAGGCTTCAATGATCTGGTTGTCCATTTCATGAAGCGCGTGGGCGCAAATATCATGCTGCGCGGGTTGCGGCCCGTGTCGGACTTTGATTATGAAGTACAGTTCGCCTGGGCGAACAAGCATCTCGACCCAAATGTAGATATCATCTATCTCATGAGCTCGCAAGAGCATTTCTTCGTTTCCTCTACACTCATCAAACAGATGTACGAAGGAGGCGGGGACATTCGTGACTTGGTGCCTGCGAGTGTTGCAGACAGGATTGTGCTCGGCCTGTCTCGGGCCAAGGGAGGAACGCATGATTGAGAAGCTTACGCTGCAGGATATCATCGACCGCATCGATCAGGTGAGGGAGCGGAGCCCGAGGTTGCTGGGGTATCGTCTCATCAAGGACGAGGAATTGGCAGATGCAGTTGCACATCTCCGTACGGCATTTCCGGAGCAAGTCCGCAATGCGTATGCCCTGCTGGAGCAGCGTGACGCCCTGATGGCTGATGCCAGGCGACAGTGCGGCCGAATGATAGAAGAGGGTCAACACTCGCACGACGACTTGGTTGCAGACAACGAAATCGTACGTTCCGCTGCCGCCGAGCGGGAGCGCATGATGACGGAGGTTGTGGCCGCGCGAAAAACCGCTGAACAGCAGGCTGACGACTACTCACTCAAGATGCTGGAACAGTTGGAGCAGATTTTGATGAAATTGGCTGAGACCGTTAAGGCGTCGGAGATGCAGTTTCACGTGGAGGAGAACAACGATGAGACTCGAACTCCAGAAACTGAACATTGAGCAAGGGAGCAGTCAATCGTTCGCGTTCGAGGAAACCTCGGTCGGAGATCTTCCTGGAGTTACGCTTCTTGAGCCAGTGACAGGACAGTTCGCCTTGAGCAATCTCGGAATCGGCTATCAGTTCTCCGGGGCGTTCAGTGCGAGGGTAAGTCAGCCCTGTGTAAGGTGTCTGGATCCGGTCGTGGAGGATGTCGAGTTCGACGTCAATGAAACATATCTTCTCAATGGGGAAGATGATCCTGATCAAGAAGACGTGTTTGCGCTTGAGTCGGACGTACTCGATGTTTCCGATGTGGTGCGCCAGCACCTGCTCATCGAAGTCACGGAGTTTCCACTGTGCAAAGAAGATTGCAAAGGGCTATGCCCCGAATGCGGGGTAAACCTGAACTCGATGGTGTGTCCGCATCAGAAATTGCTGGAGGAGAAATAACCATGTACATCGACAAGGCAGCAGACTACGTCGGGCAGGTCCAGACCATCAATGGTTGGGTCTACAACAGCCGCAGCAGCGGGAAAGTAGCATTTGTCCTCGTTCGGGACGGCAGCGGCATCATGCAGTGTGTCGTCGCCAAGAGTGACATCGACGAGTCGACATTTGAGGCGGTGCGCCACCTCACGCAGGAGAGCAGCATCAGTATCACCGGTGTGATCCATGCCGAAGAGCGGGCTCCAGGCGGTCACGAAATGCATGTTCAGAAGATCGAGGTCCATCAGACGGCTGTAGACTACCCGATTACGCCCAAGGAGCACGGCGTCGATTTCCTGATGAGTAACCGGCACCTCTGGCTTCGCTCGAAGCGCCAGTGGGCGATCATGCGCATACGCGCCACGATCGTCAAGAGTATCCGTGACTACCTTGATGACAACGGCTTCCTGCTCATGGATGCCCCCATCCTTTCCGCCAATGCCTGCGAAGGATCTTCGACCCTGTTCTCGACTGACTATTTCGGCGTACCCGCTTACTTGTCGCAGAGCGGCCAGTTGTACAACGAAGCGACGGCCATGGCTTTTGGAAGAGTCTACTGCTTTGGTCCCACGTTTCGCGCCGAGAAGTCCAAGACGCGCCGCCACCTGACCGAGTTCTGGATGGTCGAGCCCGAGATGGCGTACTGCAATTGGTCGCAGAATTGCGATGTTCAGGAGAAATTCGTCACGTACATTGTGCAGCAGGTCCTGGAGAAGCGTAAAGAGGAGCTTGCCATCATCGAGCGGGATCTTTCTCCGCTGGAAAAGATAGCTACACCGTTTCCACGCATTTCCTACGATGAGGCAGTGAAGCTCCTGCAGAAAGCCGGTTCGCCGATACAGTGGGGCGACGATTTCGGTGGGGACGAGGAAACGCTCATCTCGAACCAGTTCGAACGACCTGTTTTTGTGCACAGCTACCCGAAATCGTTCAAAGCATTCTACATGAAGACAAACCCTGCCAATCCGCAGACGGTACTGTGTGCTGACCTGCTGGCTCCAGAGGGATACGGCGAGATCATCGGAGGCGGGCAGCGCGAAGACGACTACGAGTTGCTTCTCGAACGGGTTCATGCCGAGGGGCTTGCTGAAGCAGACTATCAATGGTATCTGGATCTCCGCAAGTACGGATCGGTCCCGCACAGCGGGTTTGGTCTTGGTGTCGAGCGGACAGTAGCATGGATCTGCAAGCTGCCGCACGTGCGGGAAACAGTCCCGTTCCCTCGCTTGCTTGAGAAGATCTATCCATAGACCGGGAGCAATGGCTGCAGCCAAGGGATACACGTCAGGCTCCAACGAGATCTCAGTGACTGAGGGTCTCACAAGCCTCAGGGGTAAGAAGCCTGCGTCGCTCTATGTCTTCGCGCCCGGAGACGACTATTTCGTTCCACAGGCGAAAGAGGCAGCGCGTTCACTGGTAGCAGAAGCTTTCCGGGCCTTCGATTATGCCGAATTTGAGGGTAGCGACGACAACGTGGACGGTATCCGCGAGTTCCTCGGTAGCGAGAGTTTCGGGTCAGGGCGCAAGGTTCTCGTCATCAACGGTCTCGAAGACAAGGGGGCCAAACGTCTGGGTACTATGGCCCCCCTGTTTCTGTCTGGCAGTACCACCATTGTCATATTTGCGGACCCCGTCAAAGTTCCTTCAGAGCTGCTGAAAAAGGCGTATGTGATTACCAGCTACGCCGTGCCCCCGACTGCGGTGCGCTCTTGGGTCAAGAAGCGGTTCGACGGACGTGCAATAGAGGACCAGGCGGTCCACGAGCTCATGGAGCGGACGGCAAGCAGTTTCTTCCTTATGCGAAGCGAGATCGACAAACTTCTTGCGTATACCGGTGTAGCCGTCACGGTCGCAGATGTCCGTGAGGTCGTGCCCCGGTGCCATATTGCGGCGGCCGCTGATCTCGTCGAGGCAATCTCTCTCAGGAAGTACGACCGTGCGGCGACAGCACTCTATGACCTGTCAGCTTCCGGGGCGACGGATACAACCATTCTCTATGATGTGGAACTCGGGTTTGTACGGTTGCTGAACGCAAAGCTCGTGTCGAAGTCGAACCGGCCCAAGGCCGACCTCAGGGCCTGGTGCCTGCGCACCCAGCATCAATACCTCGACGATTATACGCTAAGTGCTCTTCTGACAGCGGCAAGTCATATCAAGCTGCGTGAACTCGAGGCGTTGCTGGAGCGTCTCGAGGAAATCGAGTATGAAACGAAAAAAGGGCTCACCAGCAGTGCGCTGGTAGCTCTTGAGCGGTTGCTTTCAGCAGTAGCTCTTACGAAGCAGTAGCCTTGGTCGCAACCTTGGCGTTATTGTCGGGACGCTGACGAAATTGCCTGTGGCTGCGGCAGCGTTCATCCGGTTCTTGTTCGGCTGGCCGCAGTTCGTAACAGCCGTAATAAGCGGAGCCCCATCCTCACTGATTGCGCGTCGTATCAAACCGATTTCCTGAACTGTTGTTCCAGGTCTACCACAGCTCCTGCCGATTTTCCCGAACGGTTGAATCCATGGCCAGCATAGTGTAGAGCAGTGTCTTGACTTCATCCTATCCTGTTATACAATTCACATGTTACCATGAAATTAGTGACGGAATCCGGGTATTCGTATCTGTGTTGGTAGGAATGTCCGTCAATACCTCATACGTGTATGGGGGAAAAAAGGAGGCACTGCGTTGGAGTGTCTTTTGCCTGCGAAAATCGCTGAACTGGCGATGACCAGCGGAGAGAGGAAGGTCGGACTCAGCTTCAGACGATTAGCTGTGCTCGCTGGAGCCGAGCTGTTTACGAGAAACAGTCTTATTGCCTTGTCCGCCTGCTGTCACCGATCTTCCTGGCGAGGAGTCCTGCGCAATTGTGTGCTAGTGTACTTCTTCAATATGGCTTGGCCAGTTCTTGTGGCACTCTTGATCTTTGGTGCTATCGACAGGCAGTTTGTCATGCGGTATGACAAAAAACTGATGTCTTTCTTCAATGTAAACACACCCGACGACCTCGTCATGGCAGTCTGATGATGCCCGTGAGTGAAAAGTCTCTACAGGAGGAACGTGTATGAGGATGAATCTGGAAGACCATCTGAAAGAGAACCCCGAGCTGAAGAAACAGTTTGATGCACTCGACGCGTACATCGGTGAGTTGGCAACTCCGGAAGGTAGCCTCATCAATGTCTTGCACTATGCCCAGGAGATCTTCGGGTATCTCCCCGATGAAGTGCTCGAGTTCGTCTCCAGCAGACTGAATGTACCGCGTTCCACGGTTTACGGTGTCGTCACCTTCTACCACTTCTTCTCGCGTGTTCCGAAGGGACGTCATACTGTCACTGTGTGCCTTGGCACGGCCTGCTATGTGCGAGGCGGGAATGCAGTCTATGAGAAGGTCATGAGGACCCTGGGCATCAAGGCCGGCGAGACCACTCAAGACGGTCGGTTCAGTCTGGATCTTGTTCGTTGTGTCGGGGCCTGTGGTCTTGCCCCAGTCGTCGTTATCGACAAGGACACGTACGGGCGTTCCACGCCCGAGAAGGTCGCCACGTTGCTCAATAAGTACGCTTAACCTCGGGAGAATCGGGAGGAAAGGATGAAATCACTAGAAGAGCTGAAACGCATCAAGGAACAGACTCTCAAGGAGATGGATCTTCGCCAGGCCAAGGAGAGAGGCAAGGTCATCGTTGCAATGGGAACATGCGGCATTGCAGCTGGGGCGAAGGACGCCCTCATGGCCATCATCGAAGAGCTCGAGAAGGCGGATATCCATGACGTCAAGGTTGTTCAGTCTGGTTGCATGGGACTCTGCGACAAGGAGCCAACAGTCGAAGTAGCCATGAAGGACCAGCCTGCAGTTATTTACGGCGACGTCAACGATGCGAACGCGCGCAGGATTGTCCGCGAGCACGTCCAGGGTGGCAATGTCGTGGCTGATCTGGTCATCAAGCGGGAGAACATCTAGCCCAAGGGGAGAAGGGAAAACGCAATGATACGAAATCAGCTGTTGGTCTGTGCAGGCGGCGCCTGCATCACGAGTGGCGAAAAGAGCGTCAAAGACGTTCTGGTCGATGAACTGAAGAAAAATGGTATCGAGGATGAGGTACAAGTCATCGAGACCGGGTGCATGGGAGCATGTGACCTGGGCCCGATCGTTGTCGTGTATCCCGAGGGGACGTTCTATCAGAAGGTCACGGTCGAGAACGCGGGCCTCATCGTAAATGAGCACCTTGTAAAGGGTCGTACTGTCAGCGAGTTGCTGTACAGTGAGCCGACCAGCGAGAAAAAGGCTCAGACCAGCGGTGATATTCCCTTCTACACGCGTCAGGTGAAGCGTGTCCTCCGCAACTGTGGTGTCATCGATCCTCTTTCTATCGAGGAGTACATCGCTCGGGACGGATACTTCGCCCTTGGCAAGGCACTTGAGATGACGCCCGACGATATTATCGGCGTTGTTCTCGACTCCGGCTTGCGTGGACGTGGTGGAGCTGGATTCCCGACCGGTCTCAAGTGGAAGGCTACGCGTGCAGCGCAGGGCTCACCCAAATATGTGGTCTGCAATGGGGACGAGGGTGACCCAGGCGCTTTCATGGATCGCAGCGTGCTCGAAGGAGACCCACACTCCATCATCGAGGCGATGGCGATCGCAGGATATGCAATCGGCGCAGAGCAGGGCTATATGTACGTCCGTGCGGAGTATCCGCTTGCCATCGAGCGATTTGAGTATGCGATCGGCAAGGCGCGCGAATACGGGTTCCTTGGACGGAATATCTTGGGCACATCGTTCAGCTTCGACATTGAGATCCGTATCGGAGCCGGGGCGTTCGTTTGTGGCGAGGAGACCGCTCTCCTGCGCTCCATTGAGGGCAAGCGTGGAACGCCGAGCATCAAGCCTCCGTTCCCTGCCCAGTCCGGGTTGTGGAACAAGCCAACACTGATCAATAACGTCGAGACGTATGCCAACATACCTCAGATCATCACAAATGGGGCGGAATGGTTCCGGAGTGTAGGTACTGCCAAGAGTCCGGGTACAAAGGTCTTTGCCTTGGCAGGCATGGTACAGAACACTGGTCTCGTCGAAGTGCCGATGGGTACGACACTGCGCGAGCTTGTTTTTGACATTGGCGGAGGCATCCCGGGCGGAAAGAAGTTCAAAGCTGCCCAGACTGGAGGTCCGTCGGGAGGAGTCATCACCCCGGATTATCTGGATATGCCGATCGACTATGACACCCTCAAGGAGATCGGGACCATCATGGGCTCGGGCGGACTCATCGTTCTCGATGAGACCAGCTGCATGGTTGATGTCGCCAAGTTCTACCTTGGGTTCACGGTCGATGAGTCGTGCGGGAAGTGCACGCCGTGTCGCGAAGGGACTCGACAGATGTTTCACATGATGGAACAGATTTGCGATGGCAAGGGCAAGGATGGCGATATCGAGAAGCTGACCAAGCTGGGCAAGTGCATCATAGATACGTCGCTGTGCGGGCTTGGACAGACGGCTCCCAATCCGGTCCTTTCTACGATCAGGTTTTATGAAGATGAGTACCGTGCCCACATATACGACAAGAAGTGTCCGGCGCATGTGTGCAAGCATCTGCTGACATACTCCGTCACGGCTGACAAGTGCGTTGGGTGCACGGCATGTGCACGACAGTGCTCCGTACACGCTATCACCGGCGAGGTCAAGAAAGTTCACGTAATCGACCAGAGCAAGTGCATCAAGTGTGGCTCCTGCTATGAAATCTGTCGTTTTGGTGCGATCCGCAAAGAGTAATTGACCCGGAGGGACTTCATGGAGACGAGAATGCTAAACCTGAAAATCAATGGACGGGACTACCAGGTGCCGGAAGGGACGACAATCCTGAAGGCTGCCAGGGACTATGCAAAGATCGATGTGCCGACTCTCTGCTACCTTGAGGGAATCAGCGAAGAAGGTGCATGCGCCATCTGTGTCGTTGAGGTGAAGGGTGCCCGCAACCTTCAGCGCGCGTGTGTAGTGAAGGTCAATGAGGGCATGGAGGTCTGGACCAATACTGCGCGCGTCCGTGAGGCCCGAAAGCTCAATGTCGAGTTGCTGCTGGCCAATCATCCGAAGGATTGCTTCACGTGTGAGAGGAGTCAGAACTGCGATCTCCGTGAGCTGGCGTCCGAGCTGGGTGTGCGGGAAGTGGAGTTTCCGCGAACCAGCACAGAGTGGCTGCCGATTGACAACACTTCACTGTCACTGGTACGCGACCCCAACAAGTGCGTGCTCTGCAGGCGATGCGTAAATGTGTGTGCCAAGGTGCAGTCTGTCTATGCCATCGATATCATGGGACGTGGTTCAAACAGCACAGTCTCAACATTCCTGGACGAAGGCTTGGGGAACGTCGAGTGTGTGAACTGTGGACAGTGTCTGCTTGTTTGCCCGACTGGTGCCATCACCGAGCGCAGCGAGATTCCAGACGTATGGAAGGCGCTGGGAGATCCGGACAAGGTCGTGGTTGTCGAGACAGCTCCGGCGGTACGTGTTGCCATCGGTGAGGAGTTTGGTATGCCTGATGGGACACAAGCGACTGGCAAGATGACCGCCGCGCTCCGGGGTCTTGGCTTTGACAAGGTTTTTGACACTGACTTCTCGGCGGACCTGACCATTATGGAGGAAGGATTCGAGCTTATCGGGCGTATCAAGAACGGAGGCACGCTACCGCTGATCACTTCTTGCTCACCGGGCTGGGTCAAATTCGTAGAGACGTTCTTCCCAAAGGTGCTGGACCACGTTTCTACCTGCAAGTCGCCTCAACAGATGTTTGGTACGGTGACGAAAACGTATTGGGCCGAGAAGATGGGGATCGATCCGAGGAAGATCGTCGTCGTGTCCGTGATGCCATGCACTGCCAAGAAATTCGAGAAGGAACGGCCTGAGATGAAGACGGCTTTCCATTACTGGCAGGAGAAGATGGGACTGAAGGACGAGGAGGCGTTCAAAGACGTCGATTGTGTCCTGACGACTCGCGAGGCGGCGAAGATGATCCGCGAAGCGGGCATCGATTTTGCAAACCTCCCGGATGAAGATTTTGACAAACCGCTGGGTGAATCCTCGGGTGCGGGCGTTATCTTCGGGGCCACGGGTGGCGTTATGGAAGCTGCATTGCGGACTGCCTATGAAGTCCTCACGAAGAAGTCGCTGGCGAAGCTTGACTTCGAGGATGTGCGTGGACTTGAGGGTATCAAGAGTGCTGATATCGACATCGACGGGACGATTCTGAAGGTCGCCGTGGCTAACGGACTAGGAAACGCGCGTGTACTTATGGAACAGGTTCAGAAGGGTGAGTCTCCCTATCACTTCATCGAGATCATGTGCTGTCCTGGTGGTTGCCTCGGTGGCGGTGGGCAACCTATTTCGAAGAATCCGGATATTAAGAAGAGGCGTGCGGAGGCCATCTACCGGGAGGATGCAGGTAAGCCGATCCGTAAGTCGCATGAGAACCCGGAGATCACCACGATCTACAAGGACTTCCTGGGTGAGCCCAATAGCGAGAAGGCACACCATCTGTTGCATACCGAGTACTGCGATCGTAGCTGCAAGTAGAACGGTAAGACATGGAGGCGTCCGCCACGAACGGACGCCTCCAGCGCTCCAGAGGAGCGAGGGGAGGTACGTCAATGGATAGCACGAAGCATGTTGGAGTTATTGCCATCATCATCAGCAAGCGTGAAACGACGGCCCCGAAGGTGAACCAGATACTCACCAACCATGGAGATCTTATCATCGGGCGCCTGGGATTGCCCTATGGGGACCACGGCCTGAATGTGATTTCACTCATCGTCGACGGCGAGAAGGAGCAGCTGCAGGGTCTGGCTGCGGAATTGACCGCCATACCGGACACCATTGTTGAATCGACGATGAGCCCGGTCTGCCTCTCCTAGACCGGAGATGGTGGAGACAAAGTAGGACCAACC
>NZ_QXIW01000010.1:23136-23494 GCF_003570985.1 Candidatus Cryosericum hinesii | reverse complement strand
TGATCACGTATGGTGTTAAAGGTCTAGCGGCATATACACACCATGCCCTTACTGCTGGAAAGGAAAAAGACGAGATCTATGCCTTTGTCTATGAAGCGCTGGCAGCGACATTGAATGATGGACTTTCTGCAGATGATCTGGTGGCTTTGACCTTGAAAACCGGGCAATTTGGTGTTACAGCAATGGCTCTGCTTGACGAGGCCAACACATCAAAGTATGGCGATCCCCAAATTACAGAAGTAAACATAGGTGTCAGAAATAACCCGGCAATTTTGATATCGGGCCATGACCTGACAGACCTTGAGCAATTGTTGGATCAAACACAAGGGACTGGGGTCGATGTTTATACTCATGGTGA
>NZ_QXIW01000010.1:0-23096 GCF_003570985.1 Candidatus Cryosericum hinesii | reverse complement strand
ATCTTTACTACGGGAGCGTCCGGATATCCGGGATGTGCGCACATAGAACCAGATGGGAATGGCAAGAAAGATTTTTCACAGATCATAGCGATGGCAACAACCTTGAAGGCGCCCACCGAAATAGAAAAAGGAACTATCGTTGGTGGGTTCGCTCATGAGCAGGTTTTTGCATTGGCAGAGAAAGTTGTGGATGCTGTAAAATCAGGTGCCATCAAGAAGTTCTTTGTCATGGCAGGCTGTGATGGTCGAATGAAGTCGAGAGAATACTATACCGATTTTGCGAAAAAACTGCCAAAGGATACGGTCATACTGACAGCGGGCTGTGCAAAATACCGTTACAACAAGCTCAATCTGGGAAATATTGGTGGCATTCCAAGGGTATTGGATGCAGGACAGTGCAATGACTCTTATTCGTTGGCTGTCATAGCCCTGAAGCTTAAAGAGGTGTTTGAACTCAATGACATCAACGATCTTCCAATCGCCTATAATATCGCCTGGTATGAGCAGAAAGCGGTTATCGTTTTACTAGCTCTATTATACCTGGGTGTAAAAAATATTCATTTAGGGCCCACGTTGCCGGCATTTTTGTCTCCAAATGTTGCAAAGGTTCTCGTGGAGACATTTGGAATTGCCGGTATCGGTACAGTTGATGACGATATAGCAATGTTTATGGGCGAATAAGTTAGAAACAGCAAAGCGGCTCCTGACAGTATGAGCATGACTGACCGCCGGGGGCCGTGACCTTCTGATTGGGGTCACGTCTCCACATCCTGTAGACTACCTGGAGTTGGGAGACCGTAACAGCAAGAGAGGCGTAGAGCCGAGTCCTCGTCGCCATATCCGGGCGCGCCGTCGTTGGTTCACTGCCCGAAACAATGGTACAATAAGAACGAATCACAGATCTGAGTCATCGGAGGTACCGCTATGGCAGTTTACATCGGGACCGTCCCACCTGTCGGGTGGGAACAGGTATGGGACAAGGCAGCACAGCGTGCGGGCTACACGGGCCCGCGCCCACAGGTCATCACGGACGCCACTGAGCTGGCAGGACACGGGAGCGACATGGGCGCGTTGGTTACCAAGTCCGTGACGCCGGAGCTGCTGGCAGCCGCGCCTCATCTCAGGCTGGTCCAGGTGCCGTTCGCCGGGGTCGACAGCATGGACCTGGCAACAGTCAAGCGTGCTGGAGTGCCGCTTGCGAACTCGCACGGCAACCGTGAGGTCACCGCCGAACATGCCATCGCTTTGATGTTCGCATTGACACGCCGCATCATTCCCTACGACCGCGACCTCAGGCAGGGCATCTGGCACGGCTTTACGACGATGGATGATCCGATCATCGGCCTCTTTGGCAAGACGGTCGGCATCGCCGGTCTGGGGAACATCGGTCTGCATATAGCAAAGGTCTGCAAGGCGCTGGGCATGACGGCGCTGGGACTCAGGAGGAGTGCTGGAGGCGACCTGCCGGCCAACGTTGACGCCCTCTACACATCGAAACAGAAGCTCGACTTCATTCATCGAAGCGACTTTGTGGTCGATGTGTTGCCATCGACACCTGATACAGACCTGTTCTTTGGGAAGGCGGAGTTTGAGGCGATGCGTGGCCACTGGTTCGTCAACATCGGCCGCGGGCGCACCGTGGACGAGAAGGCACTCTATGACGCGCTCAAGGATGGCACGCTTGCCGGCGCCGGCATCGACCCCTGGTGGGTGTATCCGCCGCAGCCTGTCGCCAAAGACCCGGTCACGGGCCGCATGCTGCACCCAGTTTTCCCCGCCCATGAGCCATTCTGGGAGTTGCCAAACATTGTGATGTCACCACACACTGGTGGATTTGCGGATATCTCCGTCGAGGGACTCTGGGGCGAGTCCTTCGAGAACGCCATCCGTGCCGACCGGGGCGAGACACCACGGAACCTGGTCGACCTGGAGCGAGGCTACTAGGGTGAACGGCGCGGTTCACTATTAGAATAGGAAATTCGGAAGGTCTCATCGGCCCCGGTCCTCGGACTGGGGCCTTTTCTGTTCGGATCCTCTGCAACCTTTTGACACCAACTGGGATATCATAGTTGAAAGGCAAGAGCATCGATGTGAAAGGATGGCCCTATGGACGACGAGCTCAGAACAGTTGTCACACGTGTCCACTCAGGAGAGGAAGCAGCGTTTGACGACCTGTATCATCTCACGGTTCGACAACTGTACAAGACTCTGTACACGTACCTGATGACGCGGGAGGATGTGGAAGATGTGGTCCAGGAAGCGTACCTCAAACTTTACCAGGTACGCAGGAAGCTGGACGATACGCGTTCGGTACCGGTCTATCTGAGGATGATTGCCATCAATTGTGCGAGGCGGAAGTTTCGCCGAAGTCACGCTGTCAGGGCTCCGATCGAGGAGGAGGACGTTTTGGGTACCGAGATTGTGAAGGATGTCGTACGAGAAGCATTGCAGCAACTGTCGCCGGCCGATCGCCTCGTGATGGGGTTGTTTTACGGCGATCAGACGTCTATCCAGGACATTTGCAGGATGACGGGTGAGAAGGAAGGAACAGTCAAGTCTCGGCTCTCACGAGCACGGGAACGGCTGCGGGAGGTCATCGACCATGGAACATGACGACAGAGAGTATACAGACATGCTGAACAACGAACTCAAAGATATCGAGCCGGGCACCGGACTGCACAGCAAAGTGCGGGACGGGATCGCGCGGAATGTTGTACATATGCGCCACCGCAATACTGCCCTCGGAGCTGTTGTCATTGCTGTCGTCCTGACTATGGGGCTCAGCGCGGTAACGCCGGTCTTCGGCCGGAACGGGACGCTGCCTCAGGTCATCACTGCTATGGCAGCGGAACAGCAGGCAAAGAAGATCTCAAAAACACTGGGAACTGCTCCCGTTGAACAGACAGGCACAGCTCTGCAGACTTCAGTGACGACCGTACAGACCGTCAGTGACAGCGCGTTGTCCGAGACGGACGGCGTTCTTGCGCTCGTGATCGCCAACAAGTCAGGTACACCAGTGGCTGATGTTCTGAAACTGAGGGCCACCGGACTGGGCTGGGGACGTATCATGGCCCAGCTGAACGTTTCAGGCCGCGACATCGGCAAAGCGATGAGCCAGGTGAAGGCAGCTGCTGCGACGAAGGGAAAGGGAGAAAACTCCAAGCCCGCAGTCGACAACACTGACGGAAGCAAGATTGTCGTGAATGGTGAGATCACAGGCGTCTCGACCTCTCTCATCACCGTTGCTGCCAAGACGTTTGTCATCGGGTCGACAACACAGCTCAAGTACCAAGGCAAGGCAATTACGCCAGCTGACATAGCTACTAAGTTGGCGGCAGGTAAACTCTACGCCACTGTGCAGGGGACGAAGCAGGTCGATACGAGCATCCTCGCCAATGTTATCATCGTACAGGACACCGCAGAGCAGGCAAAACAGGAACAGGTGAATGAGCAGACAAACCCCAGCAATGAGCAGGCAGCCGTCAGCAACGACCAGCAGGCACGTGGCAAGGTCACAGTCGTGACGGCCACCGTGCTGCACGTCGACGGCTTCGCCAATGACATCATCCTTAATGCCGACACCAAGGTGGAACAGGTTGGTGCCGGGAAGCTGGACATCACCGCCATCAAGGTCGGACAGACCGTCCAAGTCCACGTGGCTCTGTCGGCTACGACGTACACTGCGCAGCAGGTCCACATCGAGGATAAATACGTGAAGGCCGACACGACAGCCAACGAGGATCAGACGACTGACCCGTCCGTGAAAACGTGGCAGGGTACAATCGCCGCCATCTTCCCCGATAAGTCCATCACGGTGACGACGGAGGTCAACTCGCCGCTCGTCTTCCGCATCGTGGCGACATCGGTGCTGCAGAACGCATCGCACAAATCGTTCTTGTTTGCGACTCTCACTGTCGGTCAGAAGGTCACCATTATGGGAAAGACCCTGGCCGATCATTCAGTTGAGGTCGTGAAGCTTATCGTAACGACAGGTACCAGCGCAAACTCCGACAACGGCAACAGCAACGACAACGGCAAGGGTAACGGCAAGCACTAACAGTAGTCTACTGTTTTAGCTCTTGGCCCGCAGCTTGCCCTGCGGGCCTTTTCTATTTCCCAACGTCCTGCAAAACAAGAGGTGACCCTCGCCAAACCTCGCTTCAGAAGAACGATCACCAGGATGAAAGCGTCTCCTCGACAAGTGGAGGGTTGGTTGCCAGTATTGCCGACAGCACCGCGAGCAGTACCATATAATCATGGACACAGTCACTCGCAAGTCGTTGATCTATCATACCGGCATCGGCGGCACTGGCGCCTATGCGGCGACACACGTGGTCGGCTGCTCGCATGGCTGCCGTTTCCCGTGTTATGCCTTCCTCATGATGCAGCGGTTTGGCAAAGTCGCCTCGTATGAGGAATGGTGCCGGCCCCGGCTGGTTGCCAATGCATTGCAGCTGGCACAAAAGGAACTCCCTCGGTTGCGCGACAAGGCGCGCTATGTGCACCTCTCGTTTGCGACTGACGCGTTCATGTATCTGCATCCAGAGGTTGTCACGCTGACGCTCCAGCTCATGCACCTCATCAACTCCTATGACATTCCCGTACACACGCTGACCAAGGGGATCATCCCGGACGAGGCGCTGCAGCTGTCGCACCACAACCAGTTCGGCATCACCCTTGTCTCCGTCGACGAGGACTTCCGCACGCGGTACGAACCAGGCACCGCCCCTTATCCCGAGAGGATCGCGGGACTGCGCCGCGCACACGACCTTGGGTTCCACTGCTTTGTCAACATCGAACCGTATCCTACGCCCAACATCTGGCAGCAGGACGTCCTCCGCGTCCTCGAGGCCATCGACTTCGTGGACGAGATCCGCCTGGGCCAGCTCAACTACAACGACATTGTCAAGCAGTACCCGGGGTGGCGCGCGTTCTACCGGCGAACGGGCATCACCGCACGTGACTGGTGTGCAGCGCACGGCATCGGCTATGGCGGCATTGCAGCGGCCGTCACTCCACGCCCCCGGCGTGCGGCTTCGGACCCCGGCGATCTGTTCAGCGCCTGAACCTGTTTGTTACACTTCGGGACGGTTCCAAAGTGTAACACTCTCCACGCAGGCGAGCCCTTCGGCCGGAATCGTGCTATAACAACATCACGCAGTGACGTGTGCGTGATGGGGAGAAGCACCCCTCACAGTGGACAAAAGTGCTTAGGGGGAAGCACCCCTCGCATTGGACAAAAGTGCTCAGGGGGAAGCAATGACGGACGGCGAGCGAACGCAATGGGAAGTCGTAGCACAGGCGCTGGAGGAAACGGGGGACTACCGTATCGTCCGAAAACTCCACCAGGTGGAGCAATACACCGAGCCCGACGGTGAGCCGGTTCAACTAGGCATGGTCCTCGACACGGAAACGACCGGTCTCGATGCACAGGTGGATGACGTCATCGAATTGGGCATGGTCCTGTTCGAGTACGCGCCCGCTACGGGACGCGTCTACCGCATCGTCGACGCCTTCGACGAGCTGAGGGACCCTGGACGCCACATCCCTGCCGAAATCACGGCCCTGACCCACATCACGGACGACATGGTCCAGGGGCACCACGTTGATGCCGCGGCCGTGGAAACCTTTGCCTCGCGCGCCACGCTGATCATCTCTCATAACGCCGCTTTCGATCGTCCGTTCGTCGAGAAGCAGTGGGACGTGTTTGCGAGGAAGCCCTGGGGATGTTCCATGAGCCAGGTTCAGTGGCACGACGAAGGTGTCGGGACCCAGAAACAGGAGCTCATTGCACTTTGTCTGGGCTTCTTCTATGAGGCCCACCGCGCCGAGAACGACTGCCGGGCGCTTCTGCACATTCTCGCCGGCACGCTGCCGTTGTCTGGCCGTCCGGTCCTGAAGCCTTTGCTCGACCACGCCGTGGCGGACGATGCCCACATCTGGGCCGTGGGTGCTCCATTCGAGGCGAAGGATCTACTGAGGATGCGAGGGTACAGGTTCAATAACGGCACCAACGGCAAGCCCAAGGCTTGGCACATCACAGTGATGGCAGAGGAGCTGGACGCCGAACTGGCGTTTCTGGACGGCGTCTACGGCGAGAACGCGCGCAGCAGGGTGCGTATCGATACGACGTCGCCGCTGGACCGATTCTCGAGCCGGGCCTGACATGGAGAGGCTGGTTTTCGACGTTGAGACCGTCGGGACGACCTGGGAGTCGCTGGACCCTGCTGTCCAGGAGTCGCTGCTGCGATCGGCGGACACGGATGAAGAACGCCAGGAAGTCCGGGACTCGCTGGGACTCTTCCCCGTTACGGCACAGATAGCCTGTATTGCGCTCTACTCGCCCGAGCAGGACCACGCGGCCGTCTATTTCCAGGGACCGAACGGTGGGATGGAGACCGTCCGTGAGGAGAAGGTGGTGTTTGTCCCCTGTACCGAGAAGGAGTTGCTGATACATTTCTGGGAAGCGGCCGGGAGGGCAAAGCAGATCATCACGTTCAACGGGCGCGGCTTCGACTGCCCCTTCCTCCTGGTACGCTCGGCGGCCAACCGTGTGCGTCCGACCATCGACCTCATGCCCAATCGTTACAGCAACCAGCACGTGGACCTCATGGACCAGTTCACGTGGTTTGGGGCGCTCCGGCGTCGTTTCTCCCTTGAGGTCTGGTGTAATGCGCTAGGGGTGGAGCAGCCGAAGCGCGAGGTGCATGGGAGCGATGTCGCTGCCCTGTACGCAGCCGGCGAGTACATGAAGATCGCACGGTACTGTCTGGGTGATGCCAAGGCGACCGCGCAGCTGTTCGACCTGTGGAGCAAGTACATGCGGTATGCCGGGCCAGGGCAGGAGCCGGCACAGAGTTAGCGCCGCGCCCCTTGCAGTGTCTGGGCATTTCCCCATGATGGAGGCATACGCCTTGCCATGGAGGAGTGTCCCGTATGAGCACAGCACAGAGAGGAAACACCCGGGAGATCTGGCGTCGCGTCCTGCCGGTGGCCCTTGTCCTGGCCGCCGTGGTGACCGCGTTCGTCGTGACGCATGAACCGCTGGCTCGTGTCGAAGTTGTAGATTTCACGCAGGAACAGCAAGATCTGGGCAGCTTCTATGGGCTGTGGACCGACGAGCAGAAAGCGCTCAAGGCCATGCCCCTTGCCGACTACATCGTATCGGTGACCGCCGGGAAGACGACCGTCGTCGACACCGCACCATGGGCGACGTTCGCCCACGGGGTGTCCTTGAGTCAGGAAGGGAATCCTCCAGACAGGACATGGCGCCGCCGCATTGGCGAATACGGCAGCATGTACGTCCGGCAACGCGACCTGCCCTCACCCGACCTGGTGGCCGGACTCCCAGATGGAGAGGCGCGCTACGCGTCACTGTCCGACGGGACATGGGTCAAGGCCGTCGCGGTGCGCCTCAGCAGCAGCGACTTCACGCTTGGCTCGGGCCTGCATGGCCCCCCACACTCGCTCGCGTATCCATTGCGGGACATGTTCTTTCCGCTTCTGGGACTCGCCGTGCTGATATATGTCCTGTTGCCGTGGCCGCACAGGGGTGAGGGTATCATTGCCTATGACCGATGGCGCATGGTGTTGGGAGATAGCATGGGACTCTTGCTCACGATTGTTTTCGTGGGGCTGCCCTTCTTGATCACCAGCAATGCCGCGCTGGCCGTCACGGAGTACTGGGGACTGACGCTGGTTTTCTGGCTCATCGGACTCCTCGGCCTGTGGGCCGTGCAGGTCGGCATCAGCGCCGGAGGACTGCAGATCATGGTGCTGGCGGACAGCCTGGTGCGGATGACGGCATGGCGGCGTGAGGAGTATCTGTTCGCGGATATGGCGTTTGTCCAGCCTGCCATCCAGATCCCACCGAAGTGGCTCATCACGACTTCCTGGCTTGCTGCGCTGTCCGGCCGGCGGGGGTCAGGCGCCGCTTTGCTGGGTGCGCAGTCGGAGACGCGGGGCTTCCGCATCACCATGAAGGACGGGCGCGTCGCTCACATCTGGCTCACGGATCAGATGGGTGCCGTGATGATGCGCGGCGCCGAGGCGCTGCCTCGTGCTCTGACCGCTGCGGGCGTTCCCATGAGCACCGAAGGTGTCACGGTCCGCGGGATGAGCGTCGGGTAGAGCTTCCCTATATCTGTCTCTGTGCGGCCTTGATAATGTCCGCGAGGACGCCTGAGGCGGTAAGGATGGGTCCTCCGCCGATACCGCGGACGACGACCGGGAGGTCGCCGAACCGGCTGGTGCTGAACAGGAAGATGTTCTCAGAGGGTTCCAGCGTCCCCCAGACGGATGCCTGTGGGAAGCTGCGGAGTCCGAGCGTCACAGTCCCGTCAGCGGAGGTGGAGCCGACGTAGTACGTGACCATCCCTGGCTGTCGGGCTGCCGTCAGGTGGGCCGCGAGGCGTGTCATGCCGTCACCCTGGAATGCCTCGAAATTCGGGTAGTCCTGGTCGAGCAGCGGCTCCTGGTCGACGTCGCCGATGCTGGTGGGGAGCCCCATGGTCTTGGCCAGGATGACGATCTTGCGCAGGGCGTCGCGGCCGGCAAGGTCCGTCAGTGGGTTGGGTTCCGCAAACCCTCTCCGCATCGCGTCTGCAATAGCGGCGTCCAGCGGAAACCCGCGGTTGAAGCCCCCCAGGATGCATGACAGTGAACTGCTGGGCAGGGCAACGATGCGATGGATAGTGTCACCTGTCGTCATGAGGTCAACAAGCGTGCTGATGACAGGCAGGGAGCCACCAACGGTGCATTCATAGCGGAACGGCGTGCTGGCGTGCTGGCTTGCTGCCCGCGCCTGCTCGAACCAGCCGGGCGTCTCCGCGAGAGGTATCTTGTTTGCCGTGACGACCGGGATGCCCATCCCCAGGGCTTCCAGGAGCAGAGGCCCCGTTTCGGCCGTGGCCGTGACGTCGACCAGTACATACCGTGTGGCATCTGGAAGCCCGAAGCGGTCGAAGATGGGATCCAGGACGTCAAGCGTCATGCCGGGCGCGCGCTGTGTCCATTCGTCGAAGGAGGCCCCTCTGTCGGCTGCTCGCAGTGCCAGGTCGTCACCCAGTGCGACGCTGCTGCTGCGCACGACAGCGGCGTACTGCAGATGGACGCCGGTCTCGTGCTCGATGCGTGCCCGGTTCTCGACCGCCAGGTGGACCAGCGGTCCGCCGACCTTGCCATATCCCAGCTGGATAACGTGTGTTGTGGGTGCTGTTTTCATTGCAGTTCCTCCTCGATGATGCGCGCTATTGTCTCTGGATCCGAGGGTACGTGGCGCGGCTGATTGGCACAGGCGTCCAGCGACGGAGCTCCCTGGACGCCGAGTGCGGCCGTCTGCCCCGTCGCCAGTGCGATGGTCGTGTCCGGGTCCTTGAGCAGGTTGCCGGTGATGATCAGCAGAGCGCTCTCGCCGGGGTGCACGACGTGTTCGCGTGTCAGCCTGCGCAAGCCGGCAAGAGTGGCGGCCGATGCCGGTTCACACCCGATGGCCTGCCGGTCGAGGTCATGTTTTGCCTGCAGGATCTCAGCATCGGTGACACTGGTGACGATACCGTTCGTGAATCGGATAGCGCGCACGGCCTTGTCGTAGTTGACTGGGTTGCCGATACGGATGGCGGTCGCGACCGTTTCAGGCTGCATGGGCTCAAAGTGCTGGAAGTCGCCCTGTGCGGCACGCGCGAACGGGGATGCTCCCTCGGCCTGGATGACCGCGAGGCGTGGCACACGATTGATGAGGCCCAGCGCTTTCATCTCGATGAGTGCCTTGCCGAACGCGCTGGTGTTGCCCAGGTTTCCTCCCGGGACGACGATCCAGTCCGGCAGCATGTTCCCCAGCTGGAAGAAGCTGTCCAGGATGATGGTTTTCTGTCCTTCCAGGCGGAACGGGTTCAGCGAGTTGACCAGCGTCAGATTGTGCTGCGTGGCCATCTGTTCCACTGCGTGCATGGCGTCGTCGAAGCCACCGTCGATCTGCAAGGTGTGAGCGCCGTATGCGAGCGCCTGTGCCAGTTTGCCTTGCGCTATCTTGCCGTTGGGGATGAGGACGAAGACCGGGAGGTGGGCGCGGGCGCCATATGCGGCCAGCGAAGCGGAGGTGTTGCCAGTGGAGGCGCAGATGAGTGCACGCGCTCCCTGATGTCTGGCCCAGCTCACGGCTACAGTCATGCCCCGGTCCTTGAAGGAGCCCGTGGGGTTTTCTCCTTCGTGTTTGGCCCAGAGGGCAGACAGGCCGAGCGGGGTGGGGTTCAGTGTGTAGAGGTTGGTGCGGCCTTCCGGGAAGGTGACGATGTCGTCTGCAGGCAAGTCCAGCACGAGTTCGCGGTAGCGCCAGACGCCGGAGAGGTCCTGCGGCAGGTGGGATGGGAGACGCGACTCGAACGTGGCAGCAAGAGCCTCAGGAGACAGAGCGCTGTCCATATCGATCTGAACGTCGAGCAGACCGCCACAATCGCACCGGAGCCGCCGGGCTTCGAGAGGGTAGGTCGATCCACACGTTACGCACATCAATTGTCTGTTCATGGGCTCACCTCGATTCCAGTATGCCGCAGAACGGCCCGGTGACAACTACTGTAACACTTTCCCGTCGAATGGAACCGTCCCGAGAGTGTTACATGGGTTCCCGCCTTCGCAGAAGGGATGACAAGACCATCAGCCTAGTTTGTCGAGCTCCTCCTTGCTGAGGCGGTTGTGCCGGATGAGGCGCCCGGAGGTGGCAAAGACGACGTCCTCGGCGATGTTGGTCGCCAGGTCGGCGACGCGCTCCAGGTTGCCGCTGACAAACAGAACCTGCAGTGCGCGATCGATCGTGCTGGGGTCCGCCATCATATAGGTGAGCAGCTCACGAAGGACCTGTTGATCCAGCTGGTCGACGATGTCGTCGCGTTCAACGACGTCGATGGCAAGGCGGGTGTTCTGGGTCGAGAACGCCGTCATTGCGTCGGCCAGCATCTTCCGCGCTTCTTCGCTCATGCGCGGGATGTCAATGTAGGGCTTGATGTCGGGCCGCGCGATCAGGTACTGCGCGCTCTCGGCGATGTTGACGCCATGGTCCGCCAGACGCTCGAGATCCGTGCCGATCTTGGCGTACATATAGACGCTGCGCAAGGTGTGTGCTTCAGGCTGATACAGCGCGATGAAGTTGATGGTTTCGCGTTCGATGGCGTGGTCGAACTCATTTGCCATAGGCTCGTCGACGTCGATGACCTCCCTGGCAAGAGCTTCATCCTTGGTCACGATAGCTCTTGTACTCTTTTCGATCATGGAACTAGCCAGGGCACTGAACGTGAACAGCTTGTCTTTGATTTCCTGCAGTTTCTCTTCGTGCATGGTCTACTCCTTCCCTGTCATCCGTACTTTCCGGACAGGTAATCTTCGGTTCGCTTGTCCTGTGGGCCGACGAAGACGCGCTTCGTCTCGCCGAACTCCACCAGTTCGCCCAGCATGAAGAAGGCGACGTAGTCCGAGATGCGCGCTGCCTGTTGCAGGCCGTGAGTCACAAATATGATACTATAGTCAGCCTTGAGGTCGGACAACAATTCTTCGATGATCGCTGTCGACTTCGGGTCAAGGGCGCTGGTCGGCTCGTCGAACAGCACGACTGCCGGCTCCATGGCGATCGTGCGCGCAATGCACAGGCGTTGCTGCTGCCCTCCGGAAAGGGACGTGCCGGCCTTGAACAGCTTGCTCTGGACTTCGGTCCATAACCCGACTTTGTTCAGGATTGCCTCCACGATCTGGTCCGCTTTTTCCCGCGAGAGGCGCTGCCCGGTAAGCCGGTAGCCGGCAAGCACGTTTTCGTAGACGGTCATCGTAGGGAAGGGGTTGGGCCGTTGAAACACCATGCCGATATGCTTGCGGACGTCCACGATATCCATGGTGGAGGTGTCGGTGCCCTCAAGCAGGACCGTGCCCGAGGAACGGGCCCCAGGCGTCATCAGGTGCAACCCGTTGAGCGTCCGGACGAAGGTTGTCTTGCCACAACCAGACGGGCCCATGATCGCGGTGACCCTGTTCTTCGGGATGCGTGCTGAGACGTCGAACAGGACCTGATCCTTGCCAAACCAGGCGTTGATCTTCTGGGTTTCGAGAACGATGACAGGTTCTTCCATGGTTGCCTTCCTTATGCCTTCACCCGCAACACGCGGGCGATGAGATGTTTGGCGCCGTACTGGAGCAGCAGGATGAGTAGGACGAGGACAAATGCGGCGCTCCAGGCCTGCTGCTGGAGGGCGGGGTATGGACTGCTGGCATTGACGTAAATCTGCAGCGGAAGGGCTGACATCGGGCGCAGCATGTTCCATTCGACATACCGGCTGCCGAAGGCCGTAAACAGCAGAGGTGCGGTCTCCCCTGCAATGCGGGCCATGGACGTGAGCAGTCCTGACGTGATGCCGGCTGCAGCGGTCTTGATGCTGACATTCCAGGCCACGCTCGATCTTCTGGCTCCAAGAGCGAAGGCCGCTTCCTTGAGGCCCGAGGGGACGAGGTTCAACACTTCTTCAGTGACCCGTGTTGTCGTCGGGACGAACATGAAGGCGAGCGCAATGCTGGCCGACAGGGCGGAGTAACTGCGAAAACGCACAACGAGGAACGTGTAGCCGAAGATGCCGATGACGATGGAGGGCACACCCTGCAGGGCGTCGGCGCACAGGCGCACGATGTCGGCGAACCGCTGGCCCCGGTGTTCGGAGACGTAGATACCGGCAAACATGCCGAACGGTGTCCCGATGGCGGCTGCCACGAGCGTGATGAGGAAGGTGCCGACGATGGAGTTGAAGACGCCGCCGCCGCTCTCGCCCATGGGAGTCGGCGTCTTGGTGAAGAAGTCCCAGTTCAGGTATTTGACGCCCGAGATGAAGATGTGCCACACGATGACGACGAGGACAGTGATGAGCAGCACGGCCGATGCAGCGACCAGGAACCCCATCACGCCGTTCTTGAGCTTCCGGGGAGTCATTGCTGAATCCCCCGCCTCAGGATGACGCGCGCCAGGACGTTGATGATGATAGCGATGACGAAGAGAATGAGGGCGAGCTGGATGAGCGAACCGATGTAGATGGGTGACGTCGCTTCCAGGAATTGGTTGGCAATCGCCGACGCGAGTGTATTGGCCGGATCGAACAGGCTTGTCGGCATCTTCATCCCATTGCCGATGACCATGGTGACGGCCATCGTCTCGCCAAGAGCCCGGCCGAGAGCCAGGACGAGTGCTCCAACCGTGCTTCTCCGCACATATGGGAGCTCAACGTTCTGGATCGTATCCCACTTCGTCGCGCCGAGGGCGAGCGCTCCCTCCTTAAGTTCAGTAGGAACGACAAGCAGCGCTTCCAGAATAAGTGATGCGCTGAAGGGCAGGATCATGATCGCCAACAGCACGATGGCTGCCAGGAGACCGACGCCGGTCGTGCCACTGGCGACCAGGGCTTTACTGCCTACCAGTTTGCCAAACCAGACCTCGAACTTGCCAATGATGGGGACGAGGACAAACAGTCCCCAAAGGCCGAAGATGACAGATGGCAGTCCGCCGAGCAGCGAGATGAGGTACTTGACCGGTTCCGCGACCTTCCTGCCGGCGTAGTCTGCCAGGAAGATGGCAATGCCCAGCGCGAACGGGGTCGAGATGAGCAGGGCGCCGAATCCAGTGACGAGCGTGCCGACGATCATAGGCAGGGCGCCGAATTTCTCGGTGACGGGGTTCCACTCGCTGTGCCAGAGGAAAGGAAGGCCAAAGGCGGCCCGGGACGTTCGGGAGGTTATGAAAAGCTGGACGAGGAAGAGCACAATCGTCGCGACGAGAGTCACGGCCGCAACGAGGCTCGCGGCCGTGAACGCCCTCTCACGGGCAGCTTCCCGTCGATCGCTACGGGATGGTTGTGCCACCATAGGTCATGGAGTTGATGAGTGCTAGTGCTTTTGTCACGGCGGACGCAGGGAGCTTGGCATAGGACAGCCCCTCGTTGATGGACTGGCCGTCGGCGAGCATCCAGGTCAGCAGTTTCTTGAGTGCCTGTGCCTGGGCAAGGGTGCGGCCGGTGTAGTTCTGTTCCTTGTAGACCAGGATCCACGTGAAGGCACTGATAGGGTAGGCATCTTTCCCCGGGCTGTTCACGATCATGATGCGCAGATTGTCGGGAAGGCTGACGGCCGCAGCTGCGGCGGACGACGCGAGGCTCGGCGTGACAAATGTGCCAGAGGCGTTTTTCAGCGAGGCGAACGGCATGCTGGATTGAACCGCATAGACAAGCTCGATATAGCCGATGCTCCCCTTCGTTTGCGAGATCATGCCCGCGACGCCGTCGTTTCCCTTGCCTCCGACGCCGGCCGGCCAGCTGACAGATTTGCCAGCGCCGACCGCTGACTTCCACGATGGGCTGACGGCTGCCAGGTAGCTGGTGAAGATGGACGTTGTTCCCGAGCCGTCTGAACGATGGACGACCGTGATGGCAAGGTCAGGAAGAGAGACGCCGGGGTTCAGGGCCGATATCTCTGGATCATTCCACTTGACGACCTTGCCCAGGAAGATGTTCGCGGTGACCGTGCCATCCAGCTTCAGGGCAGGGTTTCCGTCCAGGTTATACGATAGGACGACGGCCCCGATGCACGTGGGAATATGGAGGACGGGTGCGCCCATGGCCGCTTCCTCCTGATCAGTGAGGAACGCGTCGGAAGCCCCGAAGTCGACGGTCTTGTCAGTGAGAGCCTTGATGCCACCACCCGAGCCGATGCTGTTGTAGTTGACGCGGACGCCGGTGGCGCTGGCATATGTGTCGAACATCTTGGAGTAGAGGGGGTACGGGAACGTTGCGCCAGCCCCCGATAGTTCCTTGACGGTCGTGGAACCTCCCTTAGGACTGCAGCCGGACGCAATCAAAGTGATCACCAGCAGTGTCGCCACAACCAAAGACAAACGACCGAACATCTTCATGCAGGCCTCCTGATGCGTATACATGGTACGTATGGCACGATGCGTATTCATAGAATAGGACAATATCGTAAGGAGTGCCACTGGTGGATGTTAAGATTGCATTAAGTGGGGGACTGCTTCCAGCAGACGGATACAGCGCCCCTGGTACTCCAGGGGCGCTGTCTGAGCAGAAAGACGTGGTTCAGTCGGGGATGGGTGCTCCGCCGTATGTCATCGATTTCACCAGCGCCTGTGCCTTGGTGACTGCGGTCGCAGGAAGTGTGCCGTAGCCGAGGCCCTCATTGACAGATTGTCCTGTCGTCAACACCCAGTTCAGGAGTCGCTTGAGAGAGATCGCCTGTCCCAGCGTGCGGCCGGCGTACTTCTGATCGCGGTAGACCAGCAGCCACGTGAATGCAGAGATTGGATACGCCTGGGGGTCGCTGCTGTTCATGAGGAGGACCTTGAGGTCGTCCGGCAGCTGGATCTGGGCAGCCCGACCTGAAGAAGCAAGGGACGCAACGATGAAGTTGCCTGAGGAGTTGCGCATGGTCGCGAAGGGCAGCTTGGAGCTGATGGCATAGACAAGTTCCACGTAGCCGACGGCACCCTTGTGCTGTGAGACGAGTCCAGCGACTCCGGCGTTGCCACTGCCGCCGAGCCCGACGGGCCAGTTGACGGACTTACCGGCTCCAACCTTCGATTTCCACGCTGGTACTGCAACAGACAGGTAGTTGGTGAAGATGGAGGTCGTGCCGGAACCATCCGAACGGTGAANNCCATCCAGGTTGTACGTGAGGACGACGGCGCCGACACACGTCGGGATATGCAGCACGGGCGCGCCCATACTTGCAGTTTCGGCGACAGTCAGGAATGCATCGGAGGCGCCAAAGTCGACGGTCTTGTCAGTGAGAGCCTTGATGCCGCCACCTGAGCCGATGCCCTGGTAGTTGACGCGCGTGCCGGTCGAGCTGTTGTAGACGTCAAACATCTTCGTGTACAGGGGAAGTCCAAAGGTCGATCCGGCACCGGACATCTGGGTCGTCACCTGGATGTTGACGACTGGCAGGACGACGGTTACAGACTTGGTCCGACCAGTGGACGGATCGGCGACGGGCGTGACTTTTGCGCCGAGCTGCTCTGCGATGAACCTGATGGGAAGGAAGGTTCTGCCCTGCCGGATGACGGGAGTCGTGTCGAGCGTCACCGTCTGCCCGTCGACTGTGGCGGTGGTAGAGTTGAGTGAGAGAGTGACGGTCTTGAGCGATGTGGAGCTGTCCGGCAGTCCAAGAGTGACCTGTGAGACGCTGCCATTTGCCTTCGTCTTGTATGACACGCCTGCCCCCATCGCCTCAGCGATAAATCGGACGGGGAGCATTGTACGACCGCTGACGACGAAAGGTGCCGCGTCGAGAGTGACATGTGAGCCTGCGACAGTTGCAACAGTAGAACCGATACTAAGGACGATGGTCTTGCTCGATGCGGCAGAAGCCGCAAGAGTGCCAGGGACCACAAGCCCGATGGCGATCAGCGCAACAAGTGCTATTGATAAGATCCTTCTTCCAGCTGCTGACATACATACCTCCAAGTAATCGATAAACCCCTGAGGGTTTCCGATTGACATTCTAGGAGGGCATGTTTGCCATGTGTTTGGGTCCTGTTCAGATTCCGTTAAGTGCGCAGGAAATTCTCCGGGACTGCGTGGCCGCTATCTGACTGGCTTTCCCTGCCATGAGAGTTGTTCGAGAAGGGCGATGGCTGCTTTTCGGACGCCTTCGGGCAGGCCGCCATACTGCAGTGGCAGGGCAAGGGACTGCCCGTCGCCAAGAAGCCACGAGATCAGGTTGTAGATGGCCACAGCCCGCTCTCGCGACCGGCCGTCATAGGCTTGGTCTCTGTAGAACACTAGCCACGTGAAGCTGACGATCGGATAGGACGTAGCGCCAGGTCGGTTCAGGAGCGTTCCCTGAAGGTCGGCGGTCACATCGGGCGGGACAGCGGCCTGCATTGAGGAAATGCTGGGGACGACAAATGCACCCGAGCGGTTGCGAAGAGCGATGCAGTTGAGGCTGGACTGCACGGCGAACGTGTATTCCATGTAGCCGATTGCCCCTGTGGTCTGCCGCACCATGGCCGCCATGCCCGCATTACCTGTCACGCCGACGCCGGCCGGCCACGCGACGAGTTGTCCGGCCCCGACCTTGTTGTTCCAGGTCTGATCGGCGGCGGCCAAGTAGGTCGTGAAGATGCCCGTAGTACCAGAGCCATCTGCGCGATGGAGGACGACGACGGGAGTGTCCGGAAGTTTGACGACAGGGTTGAGCGCTGCGATGCGAACATCGTTCCACGTCTTGACGTCACCCCGGAACATTGCAGAGACCAGGGCGGCGTCCATGCGGAGAGTGGGATTACCCGGAAGGTTGACACAGATCGCCACAGCCCCAAGGCAGGTCGGAATCTGAAGGACAGATGCCGGCAGACGAGCCTGGTCCTCGGCCTCCAGGAGGAGGTCGGTAGCCCCCACGTCGATCGTGCGGTCCTGCAAAGCGCGCAGAGCTCCGGACGAGCTAAGGGCTCCGTAGACAGCTTTCACCTGTGTTTTCTGGTACCACGCGTCGAGCTGCTTGACATACAGGGGCTCGGCAAACGTGGACCCAGCGACAGCGAGGTCCTTGACTGGAGCCCCCGGAGCAGTCCTGCAACCGACTGTCCCGATCAGCAGACTGCAAATCAGCACAGATGTGGCAATACGCTTCATGCGTCTCATAGGTCCTCCCTCTTCGTGTCGGATGGTTGTCCAGATGTCGCAGCAGGTCTGCGAGGTCCCAGGTTCTTGGGGATATGAATGACGAAGGTTGTTCCCTTGTTGACCGTGCTCTCGACATCGATCGTCCCGTTGTGAGCAAAGACGATGCGCTTGACGATGGCGAGGCCGAGGCCGGTGCCGGGGCGTCCGTGGTTGCTGGCACGGGAATAGAAGCGCTCAAAGATGCGTGGCAGATCTTTGGCAGGAATGCCCTGACCGGTATCTGAAACACTGAGGATAATATGAGAAATATCTGCAGTGGCGGACACGGTTATGGCTCCAGCCTGCGTGAAGTGATAGGCGTTCTCGATCAGGTTGATGAACATCTGGAGCAGCATCAAACGGTCACCGTACAGGAACCGCCCTTCGCTGTCCACCGAAAAACCCAGAGCGACACCAGTCTCACGCCCCTGTTTGTCGAACAGCTCTGCCAGGTCGTGCTGCAGCTCGCTGACGTCCACAAGCTCGATCTCCGGCGCCTTGTTCTCGAGGCGGGAGAGAAGCGAGATGTCCGACGAAAGCGCGATGAGACGGTCGACGTTGCGCTGCACGATGTCGAGGTAGCGAACATTGCCTGGCTCTTCCCGCAGCAGTTCGAGATATCCCCGGATGGCGGTCAGGGGTGTCTTGAGTTCGTGGGAAGCGTTCGTGACGAAATCGGCCTTGATGCGCGGCAACGCCATGGCGTCGGTGATGTCTTCGAGGACGACCAGCGCACGCCGTTCGCGAAATGTCTTCTCATCCAGTTCGTGGACACTACAGGAGTAGTATCGACCGTGGTCCTCTGCGACGACTGTCTGTGGCTGATGCTCGCTGACGCAGCGATCGATGGCCGCAAGGCAGCCGGGGAGCGTGATGAGTTCTGCAATATGGCGTCCCACCACTGGCAGCGCATCTGCCCCGACAAACTGGTCGAACTGTGTGTTGGCCGAGAGAACGGCGCCGGTGCTGTCGAGAATGACAATCGCCTGCGGAACAGCGTCCAGGACGGCCGAGAGTGCCGACGATTGCAAACGTTCGCGCTCGATGAGTACCTCGCTCTCCCGCAGCAGCGCATAGCTTGCTCTCTGCGCTCGTCCGAGCTCAGTGACGTCGGCGCGCATTGCAAGGCCTGCCAGGCTCTGCATTGAACGACGCTCCAGAGCATCGGTGAGGTCCGATATCGGTCTTGTCGCCACGCGCACAAGAATGACAGCCAGCACGAGCCATAGTGCGCTGACGACAAGCAGAAGAGGCAGAGCCCAGGAGAACGTCCCGGATGCCGACTGCCAGGTCAGGCCGACCGGTGAACTTGCCACGGCAAAGCCGATGAGCAAGCCCGTGTCCTTGATCGCGACACAGACGGTGCGTTCGCGCTGTCCCGATTCGATGCGATAGGATACGGCGACACCCACGTCGCCTGCGGCGGCCTGTTTCACTTCGGGATCGGCAATACGGTTGGTGATCGATCCTGGATCGAACCTTGAATCGGCGACAGCCGAACCCCTGGCATCCAGGATGGTCAGGCGAAGCCCGGCAGGAAAATTCCCGTGGACTACGGGTGCAGCAGGGCTGCCGACATGGACTGCCGCGACGTACCTGTCGGACAACAGCAGTGCGAAAGCCTCGAGGCGGCCGGTCTCATCCAGGTTTGCCTGATAATGAACGGACGCAACCTCGACGACCAGTGCGGTCGCAAGCACGAGGCTGGCGACGATAAGAACGGCACTGAACACGCGAAGAGCGTACGGTCTACCCTGGATCATGCGTCATCCTCGATATAGTACCCAAAACTGCGTGATGTGCGCAGCAGATGTGCCGCGTAGCTGAGTTTGTGGCGGATGCTGGTGATATGTACGTCGATGACGCGTTCTACGGCGTCGGTCTCACCGGTGGCCCGCAGCAGGTCCTCTCGTGAGACGACGGAGCCCTTTCGTTCGACCAGCATTGTCAAGATGTGGTACTCTGCCGGCGTCAGGTCGATCGGTTTTCCACCAACGCTGGCGGTTTTGCGTGCAGAGTCGACAGAGATCGGTCCCGCGGTCATTACCCTCTGCTGGGACGTGGTGGTACCCGCCTGCGCGCGGCGAAGCATCGCGCCCACCTGGGCGACGAGTTCGTGGGGGTTGAACGGTTTGCGGACGTATGTGTCTGCACCCAATCCCAGTGTGAGGATGACATCGCTCTCGGCAGCCTTGGCGCTGCAGACGACGATGGGCATGTTGTCGCACGACGGACGCTTGCGCACTGCCTTGATGACATCGGCGCCAGAAAGCTCCGGCATCATGAGGTCGAGGATCAGCAGGTCCGGAGGAGTCTTCTGGATATCGAGCCACGCAAGGAACGTGACCGGGGATGCGAACAGAACTGGCTCCATTGAATCTCTCTTCAGGTACAGGCCAATGAGCTCCCGGATGTCATCGTCGTCCTCGAGCACCGCTATGCGTCTGATGATCTCACCTCCGGGTGTTTCCAACTGCATCATGAATCTATACTATCAAGGTATTGCGGCAGAAAGTCAAGAAAGCTCCTCGACCAATCCAAGTTCCTCGTTGTGGAGAGCTTGACGGGTCAGGGCTTGGCATGCACTATTCTTACGTGAGTTGACATACATGCAAGCAGGGCAACGTATGCACAACTGCCATATTGGGTTTTGCCTGATGCGAGATTGGACATTCACGTCATGTTCGTTATAGTCGGAACAGCACACGTGTTGCATCTAATTGACTTGACCAGAGGTGAAGCCATGGTTAACTTGGTTCTTGTTTCCCACAGTCCTTCTCTTGCGCGTGGAGCTGCTGAACTTGCGCGGCTCATGACGCAGCAATCTCCACTGATTATCGCGACAGCCGCCGGCACCGGCGACGAGAACTCTCCACTTGGGACCAACGCCGAGGAGATAGCTAAGGCGATGGAAGAAGCGTATAGTGATGATGGCGTGCTTGTGCTGATGGATATGGGCAGCGCGGTCTTGAGCGCGGAGATGGCCCTTGAGTTCCTGTCGCCGGACAAGAAGGCCAAATTCATGTTGAGTTCGGCGCCCATCGTTGAAGGCGCGGTTTCTGCGGCTGTGCAGGCGAGCCTTGGTGGAAATCTGGAGCAGGTAAGGGCAGAAGCAGTCGGTTCTCTTGGCAACAAGGCTGCTCAGCTCTCGGCGCCCGAGGAGAGCAATGTAGCCCAGGCACAGGCGAGTTCAGAGGCTGTACCAGGTTCTACCGTTGATGCGGTCATTGAAATAAGAAATAGGCTCGGCCTTCATGCACGACCTGCGGCGACCTTTGTGCAAACAACTGGACGCTTTGCATCGAAAATACAACTTGCTCGAACGGACAATGAAACACAGCGATCCAATGCAAAGAGCATTAATGCCGTTGCCAGCATGGGTGTGCGGCGTGGCGAGACGGTTCATGTGTGGGCTGAAGGACCGGACGCAGCCGCAGCAATCGATGCACTGAAAAAGGCAGCCGAAAATGACTTTGGCGAAGCCGAAGAAGCAGCAGTGTCCACGGCCACAGTCCCGGTGGCAAGCGCCGAACGCAGCAGTAAGAGGTTTGATGGCGGCCTCATAGGTATTCCCGCTTCGCCAGGCTACGCGGCAGGTCCGGCAATCATTCTGAAATTGGCCGAACCGGAAATCAAACAACGCACGATTGATGACCCCGAGGTAGAATGGGAACGGTTGTCGAAGGCCCTGGACGCCGTGCGAGCTTCGACCCAGCAATTACGCCGGCAGATATCGACATCTGCGACAGAGTACGATGCAGCGATTTTTGATGCCCATCTTATGTTCCTGAACGACCCTGATCTCTTGGAAAAAGTTCGGCTTGCCATTCTGGACGGACACAAGAATGCTGAATGGGCTTGGAGCGAAGCAATTCAAGTCGCGCTTGTCGAGTATCGGAAAATCGAAGACGATTACATGCGCGCTCGTGCCGTCGACGTGGCGGACATCGGCCGGCAGGTGCTCATCCAGTTGAACGGAAGAGCGGTCGCTCTGAACATACCGTCCCCTGGGATTCTGATTGCGGTGGATCTGTCGCCCTCTGATACGGCGCGACTCGACCGCGCAATGGTGCTCGGTGTCTGCACCGAAATGGGCGGCCCCACATCGCACAGTGCAATACTTGCACGGACGCTGGGCATCCCCGCAGTTCTCGGTTGTGGCGAAGCCATTGGCGAAATTGCCGAGGGAACACCCCTCGTGGTGGATGGATCGACAGGACAAGTCTGGATCTCTCCGTCCGCGCAGATTTCCAGCGTATACCAGGAAAAGATCGCCGAGTGGCGCAACCTGCAGGCCCTGGCCCGGCAGACAAGCCGCGCTCCTGCCATCAGCAAAGACGGCATTGCGGTGGAGATCGTGGCGAATATCGGTTCTGCAAAGGATGCGCGGACGGCGTTGGATTCTGGAGCTGACGGTGTCGGGCTTCTGCGATCGGAATTTCTCTTTCTGGGCCGCCTTGATACGCCGGAAGAAGAAGAGCAGTTCGCGGCCTATCAGGAAATTGCTGAAGTAATGGAAGGCCGTCCGCTTGTCATCAGGACCCTGGATGTGGGTGGAGACAAACCACTGGCCTATCTGCCGCAAAAGGAAGAACAGAATCCCTTTCTAGGAAAACGCGCACTTCGTCTCTGTCTAGACAAGCCGGATTTTTTCAAGGCTCAGTTGAGGGCAATCCTTCGAGTATCAGCAGGCCACAACATCAAGATCATGTTCCCCATGGTTGCAGACATTGCAGAACTGCGTCGCGCGCTCTCTCTTTTGGAAGAAGCCCGGGAAGAAGTACTGCGACGTGGAATTCTGACCGCGCCGAAAGTCGACGTTGGGATCATGGTGGAAATACCCTCGGCGGCTCTTCTTGCTCCGGTATTCGCCCGCGAGGTGGATTTCTTCAGCATCGGCACAAATGACCTGACGCAGTACACGATGGCCGCGGAGCGTGGAAATGTCGACGTAGCCTACTTGCAGGATGCTCTGCATCCGGCGGTCCTTCGGTTGATAGACCGGACCATACGTGCCGCCGACGAAGCGGGCAAATGGGTCGGTGTTTGCGGAGAACTGGCTGGTGACCCCGTGGCAATTCCGATATTGCTCGGCCTCGGTGTCAAAGAGCTGAGCATGGCTCCTGGATCGATACCCGCAGCAAAGAGTCTTGCGCGCACTCTGGACATCGCCCGGCTGCGCGACTTCGCCAGGGAAAGCCTGGGACTGGAAAGCGCAACAGCGGTAAGGATCTTGGCAAAGGAGCGACTGGGCTTGCAATAGGAGCAGGGATACTATCGTTTGACATTTCACTACAAGCAATGCTTGTAGAATTTGACGAATGTGGTATGGTGTCCGCGATTGATTGTGTACCGGACGATAGCTACAGGCTTCTGTACATCAGTGTTTCCCCGGTTTCAGGG
>NZ_QXIW01000001.1 GCF_003570985.1 Candidatus Cryosericum hinesii | reverse complement strand
AGGAGATGATGACAGATGCCGCATCGGAGTACCGGAAGCGAGCTGCGCGAGAGTGCTTCGAGCTCGAGAAAGAGTACCGCGTTGCCGTCTGGAAAGCGATTGAGCCACTAGATCACCCGACGAGACACTCCCCCATGTTCTCCATGCAATGGCGGAGGGAGAACAGAGAACTCGCCCGTCGGTGGCCGGTCTACTCGCAGTCCTCGGAAAACGCCTCGACGGTGTAAGTGAAGACGCTCAGACCCGGCTGAGAGAGGCTCTCCGTGTGGAGCCCAGCCTTGTGGCAGAGAGCTTCGAGGAATCCGTGGACGTTGGGTAACTCCTCCCAGACCTGGGGCAGGAATGTGGCCTGATAGACTCCGCGCCGAAGAATGACGCCGGGACGTGTTGCTGCAAGCTTCGATTGAAGGTCCGCCAGCGAGGAGAACGCNNTCGCTGAAAGCCGCCGACAACGCATTGGACGCAACCGCCTGAACCAGAGGAGACACGGGCATGATCGTCCCGATGCAGCCTCGAAGCTCTCCGTGCTCGGTCAGCGTGACGAACACTCCCTGATCCTGCCAGAATTTATCATCAGGGAACTCCTCGCGCGTCGGTGTCAGTTCGTGTGCATCCAGCAGCCGCATGCGAATCGATTCACGTGCCAGCACAAGCAACTGAAGGCGCTCATGTTCATTCATGCCCATTCCTGTCCTCCCAGAAACCAATCGAAGCATATCCGACAACCGCAGACTTGTCCCCTGCAGTGTCACCAGAATTCCTGTAGTCGACGAGACGGGACTTCCAGCCACATACGTGTGCCATGGCGAGGATCGTCCTGATCGGCATAAACCCACAGGCATCGTCGCCACCCAGCTTGTCGCCCTCTCCCTTCAATATGTGTCCGATCGTGGTATGGTCATGTTCCACTGCCATATCATATGGATCATAGTGACTGAGGTCGCTGGAGGCAACGATGAGCATATGTGAAAGATTCAGTGCCAGGAGCTCCTGAGCCAGGCTCTCTGTGTCCACCTCTCCCAGCACCAATGGAATGATGTCAAAATCCTTGAGAGATACCTGCAGGAATGGCAGCTGTACCTCGACCGCGTGCTCCATTGCATGGGCCTCACCGGACGTGAAGACCGAGGAGCCCTTCGTCAGGAGCTTCGCTGCATCCGGCACGTTGATGTCTCCCAGTGGCGTCTGGAACACGTCTGCTTCCGGGAGTGCCGCACCCTTGAACCACACGTGATGACTCGGGGCGAGGACGACCACAGTCGTGTGCGCAGACGTATCCAGGCTCGCGAGACAGGCGTAGCCCCCTCCCGCCACTGGACCCGAGTATACGTACCCGGCATGAGGAACGATCAACCCCCTGCATACGGCGCCGGCAACGTCGGCTGGGATACGTGCGCCCTCGATGTATCCCTCGACGTCGCTGCGCAGTTCATGAGCCTGCGCCGGGTAGAACTGCCCGGCAACAACGGCCTTTCGTATCATCGGTCCACCCCCTTGATGTGAGTCCCACAGCTCGGACAGGTCAAGCCCGTCCTGGCTGTCACCGTATAGCCCTGCCGTTCCACGACTGTTGCTCCACACTGTGGACACACCGTATCACTTGCTGCATCGTGGGCCGAAAGGTTCCCCGAATAGACGTGGAGCAGCCCTTCCTCATGCCCAACCTGCACCGCTCTCTCGATTGAAGCAGTCGGCGTGATCGGCGTATCCTGCATGTGATACATGGGGAAGAACCGCGAGACGTGCCACGGTATCGCAGGGTCGATTGACGCAACGAAATGCGCCATGGCCCTCAGTTCATGCTCAGAATCGTTGAGTCCGGGGATGATCAACGACGTGATCTCCTCCCAGACTCCTGCGTCATGGATCGCTCGTATGGCATCGAGGACAGGCTGGAGGCGTCCGCCGCATACGCGTCGGTAGAAGTCGTCGGAGAACGACTTCAGGTCGATATTGTAGGCATCGATCAAGGGTAGCGCTTCATCCAGAAGCTCACGGGAGTAGAAGCCATTGGACACGAACACCGTGCGCAAGCCGGCCTCTTTTGCCTGTACGGCAATGTCCAGGGCATACTCTGCCCACACTGCGGGCTCATTGTACGTACAGGCAATAGACGATGCTCCCTGCCGCAGCGCCAGTTGCACGACAGCTTCCGGGTCCAGGAAAGGCAGACGGGACAACTCGTCGTCCATGCCTCGCGCCTGCGAGAGTTCATAGTTCTGGCAGAAGGCGCAGGTAAAATTGCACCCGAATGTGCCCAGTGAGAGCGCGGTCGATCCAGGAAGGAAGTGATACAGCGGCTTCTTCTCAATGGGATCGAGGGCAACCGAGGCCGGGAGACCATAGACCATGGATTGCAGTTCTCCCTTCACCGTGCGACGTACACCGCACAATCCTGTTCTGCCTTCAGTAACCACACACCCATGAGCGCAGGCAAGACACTTGACGGCCCCACCCTCCTCCACACGACTGAGCCTCGCTGGTTTCATGTCATCTCCTCCGCCCCTGGCAGAGTTGCCGTTAGGAGCCGGATGGCCAGCCGCAGGGCTGCACGTGTCGATTCGACGCGGATGTGGCGTCGGTTCCCATCCAACAGTAGTCGCTCCACTGTGCACGCTCGTGGCCTCGCACAGGCTACGAACACGGTCCCGACAGGCATACCTCTGTCGTCCAATGTCGGTCCGGCTACTCCTGTCGCCGCGAGTCCTACCTGCACATTCAGCCTCTCTCTGCAGCCCTGAGCCATAGCTTCTGCCACCTCGGCGCTGACAGCACCATACTGTTTCAGCAACTCGGCCGATACTCCCAACAGTGCTGTCTTCTCCCGGTCCGTGTAGCTGATCACGCCACCCATATATGACACCGACGCTCCCGGCACAGCAGTGATGGCTTCTCCAACCATCCCCCCGGTGACCGACTCAGCCGTACCAAGGGACCAGCCATGCTGAGTCAGGAGGTTCAAGAGTGCTCTGGCAACCACCAGGAGATCCTCGTCCAGGTCTTTGCTCATCCACTCGCCAAGCGGCGCGCCCTCCGTGCCACCTCAAATCGCACCTTGTCGATATCAATGCCCAGCAACTGCCTATGCTCCATGACCCAGGAACCAGCAACCATGACCGAGTCGACAGCTCGACTGTTTGCCGACCAGAGGAGATGGGAGACCACGTTGTTCCTTGGACAGAACGATTCATCCTCGAGATCCCAGAAGACCAGATCAGCTGCAGCCCCCTCGCTCAGTGTTCCCACGTCATCAAACCCGAGAGCTCGACCTCCGTTGGCGGTCGCCATCGCAAGGAGACTGGCGTTGCTGATACCCGAGGCGTCCATGGTCGAACCTTTCATGAGCAGACCCAGCACCCGCAATTCCTCCAGCATATCGAGGTTGTCATTGCTGGCCGCTCCGTCCGTTCCTACGCAAAGGTTCACGCCGCTGCCCAGCAGGAGCCTGTAGTCAGCGATGCCGGACCCGAGCTTGAGGTTGCTCTGGACATTCAGGGCAATGCTTGCCCCCGCGTCACGCAGGATTTCCGCGTCACGGGCGGTCATGTGGACACAGTGGGCAGCCAGGAGCCGAGGCGGATTCTCGAAGTATCCCCGGTCAGCGTAGTACGAGATGGGAGACGCCCCATACGTTGCGGTAAACTCCTCGATTTCCTTGCGTGTCTCGTGAAGGTGAAACTGCACGATGACGCCAAGATCGCGGGCACGTTCGAAGTTCTCCCGGATGAACTCCGGACTCGCCGTGTAGGGAGCGTGAGGACCGAAACTGGTCCTGATGCGACCGTCGGCCTTGTTGTTCCAGCGCACGACGAACTCTTCAGACTTCTCCAGCTTGCCCCGCTCGTTGTCGAGGGAAGCGGTACCCGTCGAGAGATTGGCCCGTACGCCTGCCTCGTTTACAGCCCGAGCTACATCGTCTTCGAAGAAGTACATCTCGGCGAACGTTGTCGTTCCGGACATGATGCCTTCGGCAAGCGCAAGCAAGCTGCCATAGTAGATGTCGTCGCCATTCATGAGAGTTTCGCGTGGAAACATGTAGTCATGCAGCCACACGTCAAGCGACACTTCGTCGGCAAGCCCCCGCAGGAGGGTCATGGCAAGGTGCCCGTGGGCGTTGACAAACCCAGGAGTAACCAGGTACCTCGACGCGTCAACGACGCTGGCACCCATGGGCGGATCCACGTGACCCGCGATGCGGCTGATCTTCATTCCGTCCACAAGGATATCCACGACGCGCGTCGCGTCATCAGTTCCCCGCCCAGTATCAAGTATCCTGGCCGACGTGAATACTCGTATCATCGTGCACGCTCCTTTTCTTATATCATAGCAAATCTTGCACAAATCTCGCTAGCAAAAAACCCGCCCCTGTGAGGGCGGGCTGAAACATGCGTTGTAAACCAGTAACTCTAGATACCCTTTGGAACGATACCGAACGACTTGCCGTCTTCGAGAGGCTCGCCGGGTGTCGAGAGCATGCTCCGTATGTCCTTGGGCATACGGAAGATGCGCTCATGCGTCACGCCGTCGTAGAACTTCAGTGCGCTGGTGTCCCCAATGCGATCAGCCAGAATCCTGTCGACCGTGGCGGCATCCATATCCAGCGGGTCGTTCTTCTTGGAAGCCAGGATATATGACCAGGGAACATCGTACGCGCCGACATAAGAATACAGCGAACGAGCGATCGGGAAAACCGAACGGATGGTATCCAGAATCCTCTTGTGGACTGCAACATTCGTCGGCTTTAAATATGACGAAGTAACACAGAGGGTACCGCCCTCGTCCAGAACGCGGAATGCATGCTGATAAAACTCCTTCGTGAACAGGACGATTGACGGCCCACCCTCAAAGAGATCAGTCAGGTCTTCAATGATAACACTGTAGGAGTGGTCAGCTTGACGCTCGATGAACTTGCGGGCGTCCTCGAAGTGCATACTGACCTTGGGGTCGTGAAACGCACCCTGATGATACTCCGGCAGGTACTGTTCATACATCTGATTGGCTTCCTCGTCGATGTCGCACATGTCGATGTGTTCGACCGACTTGAAGCGCAGCAGCTCACGCAAAGACGCGCCTTCACCGCCTCCGACAACAAGCACCCTGCGTGGGTCCGGGTGACAGACCATGGCCGGCTCGTTCAGGCACTCGTGATAGATGTATTCATCCTTTACGGAACTCTGGCAGTCGCCATCGAGAATCAACATCTTGCCATAGTGCTCAGACTCGACGATTTCTACCGTCTGATACTTGGTCTTCCTGGTGGCGATCACGCCAGTCAGCGCGTGGAGATGAACCTCCCCGGGCTCAAATGTGTCATGATACCACAGCCACGCCATCTCTCATAACCTCCGTCTCGACGACCGAGTGCCCATAAACGCCTGGGCGTCCCTCGATCTCCAGTCCACGAGCAATCTCCGTCTTGACGATTGTCGTTGCCTCAAATTTCTCAGCGGCATACTCCATGGCCCGCCATGGATCGGTCTTTTCTCCACAGGTATAAACGTCTAGGGCAGCGTATCCGTACTCAGGCCATGTGTGAATGGACAGATGCGACTCGGAAATCACTACTACCCCACTAACCCCCTGAGGAGTAAAATGGTGAAACGCCAATTCCAGGATCTCTGCATTTGCTTGCAGAGCAGACTCGCGCAAGATCTCCTTAACTCTGTCCAGATCGTTCAGAACATCCGGATTACACCCAGAGACCTCGACTACCATGTGTCTACCTTCGGTGCGCATCTCGACCACCACCCCCTTTCAAAGATTAGTAAAGTAAGGATGAGGACGTTACTTTAACGTGTAGCATCATACCAGCAATCGACTGGATTGCAATGACGATGAGCCTCACGCTTGAGCGTCCGCAACAAGGCACGCGAGATACCGAAAGTCGGGATCGCGTCTGGTACGATACCTCAGCGCACCGCGTCTGCTCCCCATGGGCAGACTGCTCGAGCACATACACGGAGGAATCGATCTGGTGGAATCAACGTAAACACAAAATCGCACCGACTGAACCACGGTACGATCTCTATTAACAGGTGTCAACCAGGGGATCCTGGCCTGATTGGGCGGCCGATACGGCCGAGATACGCTCAGTCTGCAGGAATGTCTGGTTTCTCGTCCAGTTCGCCGGGCACATCCTCGGCGTCCAGAACTGTCTGCGCAGCCGTCGCATTCTCTTCGTCGATCAGGATGTCGAATGACCCAAAGGGACCCTGATAGACCGTACCGTACCCGTCCCTGACCGAGCGCTTGGCCATCGCTGGGATCCCGGCAGCAGCAAGCAGGCCGACAATCATGTTTGCTTCCATTTCATCTGAAGCTGTCGTGATGGCAATCAATTTTGTATCCATAATGTTAGTATAGCGCAGGATGGCGGCGCGTACCACAAGCACCCCGACGACAGCTTCATCATTGCATTTTGGGTCCATGACCATAGAATATGTAAGAATCAGTTGTGGAGGTAACCATGGTCAGAGTACGCTACGCACCGAGTCCCACCGGACACATTCATGTCGGCAACGCCCGGACAGCGATTTTCAACTACCTGTATGCCAGACACGAGGATGGAACCTTCATCATGCGCCTCGACGACACCGATCTCGAACGATCGACCGAAGAGAACATCGACTCGATGCTCGACGACATTCGGTGGCTGGGTCTGAATTGGGACGAAGGGTTCCTGAAAGGCGGCGACTTCGGTCCCTACCGCGAGACTGAGCGCAAACCCCTCTACGATACCTACCTCCAGCAGCTGCTCGATGAGGACAAAGCGTACCGGTGTTTCTGTACCAAGGATGAGCTCGAGGCTGAACGCCGCAAGGCGGAAGCCGAACACCGCATCTATCGATATGGTGGCACCTGTGCCCACCTGAGCGCTGAACAGGTCGAGAAGAACATTGCGGAAGGCAAGCCATACGCCATCCGCCTGCGCATTCCAGAAGAAGACGTCGTCGTCCACGACCTCATTCGAGGCGACGTCGAGTTCAAGTCAGAGGAATTCGATGACTTTGTCATTGCCCGTCAAAATGGTATTCCCATCTATAACTTCGCGACCGTCATCGACGACGCGCTGATGAAGATCACGCACATCATCCGGGCAGAAGAGCACTTGTCCAATACGCCACGCCAGGTCTTCATCTATCGGGCTCTGGGCTTCGACGTCCCGCAGTTCGCCCACGTCTCGCTGATCCTTGCCCCGGATCACAGCAAGCTCTCGAAGCGACATGGCGCCGTGTCCGTCGGTGACTACCGCCTTGAAGGATACCTTCCCGAAGCACTCATCAACTATCTCGTGCTCCTGGGATGGTCCCCCAAGGACGACCGTGAGTTCTTCACCCTGGACGAGCTGATCAAAGAGTTCTCGCTCGGCGGTGTGGGCAAGTCCGGTGCTGTCTTCGACAAGAAAAAACTGACGTGGATGAACCACATGTACCTCGGCAGGAAGGATGCAGCATCCATTCTGACGATCCTCAAGGGTGACTTCGCCGACCAGTATGTTGCAGCATTCGGCGGACTGCCGGAAGACAAGACACTGGCCGCCATCGATCTCACCAAGGGCAATGCGCAGGTCCTCCCGGATATCTTCCGGCTGGCTCGCAACATTGTCCAGCCAGACGTCGTCATCACGGACGAGAAGTCGCAGGAAGTCATCGGCTCGCCTGAGGCAAAACAGGTCCTGCAGTACCTCATGGAGCACTTCGCCGCGATCCCGTTCGGCCAGGGCGATGACGCAATGAGTTCGTGGGTGGAAGACCTTCGCAACCAGATTCCACTCCCGGCCAGGAAACTCTACAGTCCCATCCGTGTTGCGCTGTTTGGCGCCAAGGATGGCCCGGAGATTGTCAAGCTGTTCCTGATGCTCGAGCCATCGTCCATTCACGAACGCCTGCAAAAAGCTTTGGCTCTCTAGCCAGCCCTTCACCACGGAATAACAACCCCTCAGCGTTGCTCTTGCTGAGGGGTTGTTTCTATGTCGAAGCTGATCGAACTGGAGCGCGTATGCAGAGGCGCACAGGAGAAGAAGTATAAAAGGGACTACAGCTTGTTGGCTTCGGCGATAAGGGTGTCGATGAAGGCAGAAGGCTCGATATTGCGGACGGGTTCGCCACGCACAAAGAGGACGCCCTGATCACGGCCGCAGGCAATGCCGACATCGGCCGCCTTTCCCTCGCCGACACCGTTGACGACGCAACCCATGAGGGCAACAGTCACTGGCTTTATGATCTCACCCAGCCGTTCCTCGAGTTGCGCCACAAGGGACAGGATGTCGGGGACTTCACAACGGCCGCATGTCGGGCATGACACAATCTGTGCGCCACGTCTTCGCAAGTCCAGTCCCGCAAGCAGCATCCATGCCGCGTCGACCTCCAGGCCCGGGTCACCACTGATGGAGTACCGGATCGTATCGCCAATGCCGTCAAGAAGCAAGGAGCCGATGCCGGCGCTGCTCTTGACAAGCGACTGTCTCAGCGGTCCTGCCTCCGTGACCCCAAGATGAAGAGGGTAGTCGCTGCAGCCTGCAACAATGCGCACGGCTTCCACCATCTCGCGGACATCGCTGCTCTTCACGGACACCACGATATCATGAAAGTCTGCTTCCTCCAGGAGTCGCGCTTCTCGAAGCGCTTCTTCAGCGAGGGCTTGGGCTCTCTCTGAACGCGTAAGGTCGGGGTTCATCGACCCCAGATTTGCGCCGACGCGGATCGGGACGGACGCCGACTTCGCGGTCCTGGCGACCTCACGCAGCATCGCTGGGTCCTTAATGTTGGAAGGGTTCAGGCGAATCTTGTCGACACCGGCTTCGATGGATGCCAGTGCAAGGCGTGGATCGAAGTGGATATCGGCAACCAGAGGTATGGGCACTTCCCTCTTGATGGTCCGCAGGGCCCGGGCCGCTTCCATATCCTTGACTGCGAGGCGAACAAGTTCACATCCACGAAGTTCCAGCTCATGGATCTGACGGATGGTGGACGCGACGTCACGGGTATCCGTCTTGGTCATCGTCTGTACGACGACGGGGTGGTCGCCACCCATAACCACGGATCCCACCTTGACGACGCGCGACACCCGACGTTCCATAGCTAGTGGATGAAGATTCCCGCTACGTCCTTGATGGAGATCAGGACCATGATGCCGAGAAGCGCGAACAGGCCGATGCTCTGGATTGTCCCCTGGCGCTCCGGCGAGATGCGCCGGCGGATGACGGCTTCGGCCAGCAGGAACAGGACCCAGCCGCCGTCCAGCGCTGGAATAGGCAGAAGCTGCGTCAACCCGATGGCCACCGAGATGATGCCGGTCAGCCACAACAGGCTCATGAACCCGCTCATCGCTGCTTCACCAGTCATGCGGGCAATGCCGATAGGGCCGGTGAGGGACTGGACACCTCTCTTCGTAAACAGCAATGGCAGCGCTTTGATGTAGGTGACAATGTAACTTCCTGTGAACGTCAGCGCGCGCCAGACAGCCTTGAACGGGTTGTAGCGAACGAACCCAGGCCCATAGCCGATTGCAACATAGCCGAGACTCGCGTCCAGCGCGGGGGTCACGAAGATATCAACCTGCGATCCGTTGCGGGCGACGAGGATGTCGATCTGTTTGTTCTCGCTGGCTCGGACGGCAGCCGAGATCTGGTCAAAATCCGTCATGGGCACACCGTCGATGGTAAGAATGTTGTCACCTGCCTTCAGGCCTGCCGCTTCTGCGAGAGAGGAAGGCGTCACCGTGCCCACCTTGGTGGATGCGCGCGGGTCTCCAAGCGTCGAGAACACGATGCTGAAAATGAGGAATGCCAGGACCAGGTTGCCGAGCATACCNNGGACTCCATGCCCTTGATCTTCACGTATGCAAGGATCGGCAACGCGTTGATCTTGAAGACCGTTCCGTGCCACGTACGGGACCATATGGTACGGCCAAACCCAAGCCCGAATTCCTCGGTCTGCGTATGGGAAGCGGCTGCGGCGAGCATGTGGCCACCCTCGTGGAACAGGGTCGCCAGCGTGAAACTGAACACAAACGCAAGGATCGTAACAATTATCTGCACAGGTCAGACTCCTTCCCGATTGCCCGGTTGAGTGCTGTATCTCTTTTCATACCACTGTTCAGCCAGTTGACGCCCCTGGGCGACGGCTTCGACATGTGCTCGGACACTTGGATCCAGGACCTCATCCTGGGTTTCGCTGAGCACGTATCGCAGGGCTGCCACTATATCGCCAAATGTACCCTGTGCAATGAGGAAGCGTGAAACGGCCACCTCGTCCGCCCCAAGAAGTCCCAGCATCGCCCTTGGTGACCGCCTCTCTGCTTCTCTACCGATGGCAAAAGCTTCAAACTTCGCATCAATGGGCTCGAACGTAAGCTGTCCCAGTTCTTCCAGGTGCAAGCGGGTCACCTCTTCGTGCAGAGGGCGATCGGGAACCGACAACGCGTACGCAATCGCGACGCGCATGTCGGGACGGTACGCGATGGCACGGGTGGTGCCATCCCGAAACTCGACCAGACCGTGGACCACCGACTGGGGGTGCTGCACTGCAGTGATCCGCTCGCGGTCGACACCAAACAGCACGTGCGTTTCAGCCAGCTCGAGCGCCTTGTTGAACAGCGTCGCCGAGTCGACGGTCACCTTGCGACCCATCCGCCAGGATGGATGCTGTAATGCCTGTGCTGCCGTCACGTCGTTCAGTTCTGCAGCGGGCTTCGTTCGAAATGGACCGCCCGATGCAGTCAGCACAACACGCTCGACAGTCTCGGGATCCTCACCTGCAAGGCACTGCCAGACCGCCGACAACTCACTGTCGATAGGACGCAACTGTGCCCTGAATGGCTCCAGCAGGTCTCCCAGCGTGATGAGCAGTTCCTTGCTGGCGATAGCCATGGGTAATCCCAATCGCAGAAGATCGTAGACGACCTGCGCCAGGTCAGTGGAAGCTGCCGCGACAACAGGCATGTCAAGAGCGACCCTGCTGAGCATCGAGGGCAGGTCCTCATCGCTGGCCACCGGAATACGCAGATCATGACGCTCCAGCCTGATCATCAGCCGTTCACGCGCGGCATCGTCCGACATTGCGACGAAGCGCGGCCGAAAAGCCACAGCCTGCTCAGCGAGCAGTTCGTCGTTCGTGTGTGCAGTGAGACCAACGATGTGGTATCGCTCGGGCTGAGCGCGTACCACATCCAGCATCTGGGTTCCAATGGAACCCGTCGAACCAAAGAGCACAAGACCCTTGCTGCCTGTCATAAGCTACCGAACCTCCGGTTCCTGGATTTGAATTTTTGTACAATCATGTCGAGCGTCGCCGGCGTGAAATCCGGCCAGAGCACGTCCAGAAAGAACAACTCGGCATAGGCCATCTCCCACAGCAGAAAATTGGATACCCGCGATTCTGCTCCCGTACGGACAACAATGTCTGGGGGAGCCTCACCCTTTAGCCATAGATACGAATCGAACCGTTCTTCTGTGAGTTCTTCGGGTGTCGCCGTTCCCGCCGCGCATTCGGCAGCAAATGTCTTTGCCGCGAGCAGGATCTCAGCCCGTCCTCCGTAGTTGAGGGCGACGTTGAGATGAAGACCGTCGCAGGCGGCCGTACGCTTCTCGATTGCCTCGACCGAAGCGCTGACGTCGCCAGGCAACGCCGCACGATCTCCGATGATCCGCACGCGCACGTGCTGAGAAACCAGCTCTGGTAACCATTTCGTAACCATCGAGACGAACAGGTGCAGGATGTAGCTGACTTCATCCGGCGGTCGCTTCCAATTTTCCGTCGAGAAGGCAAAAATGGTCAAGGCGGTCACGCCCAACCCGGGCGCAGCCGCCACGATGTCATGTACTACCTGAGCGCCCTGCCTGTGGCCGGCAATTCGAGGCAGCCCACGCTTGACCGCCCACCTGCCATTGCCATCCATCACAATGGCGACATGAAGCTGACTGCTTGTAGCCACGACGTCAGACGTCCCTATAGAGAAAGGATCTCCTTCTCCTTGGCCTCGAAGGCTTTGTTGACCTCTGTGATGTGTTTGTCCGTGAGTTTGTCGAGGTCTTCCTCAAGCCGATGCTGCTCATCCTCGGAGAGTTCCTTTGCCTTCTCCTTCGCCTTGATGTCATCGCGGACATCACGCCGAACGGAGCGGATCTCTTCACGGAACTTCTCTGTGAGCTGAGAGATGCGCGCTACCATCTTCTTCCGCTCGTCAAGAGTCAGATCCGGGAAGACGAGCCGTACACGCTGGCCGTCATTGGTGGGCGTGACGCCGATGTTGGCCTTCAGAATAGCGCGCTCAACTTCCTTCAACAGGCTCTTGTCCCATGGTTCCACGACAAGGATCTTCGCCTGTGGAGCCGAAATTGTAGCCACATCCTTCAGAGGGTTGCGCTGTCCGTAGGCCTCAACAACGACACCATCAACGTAGGCCGGCGTGATTCGACCGGCACGAATCTCGGAGTAGTCCTTGAGAAGGGCCTGATGAGCAGCCTGCATCTTGGCATCGATTGGCGTGAAGTACTTGTCCACCTAAGCCTCCTTGATGAGAGTTCCAATGTCGCCTTGCATCACCGCCCGGACAATGTTACCGGGCTTGTTCATGTTGAACAGTAGGATTGGGAGATGATTCTCGCGGCAAAGAGAGACGGCCGTCGCGTCCATCGCCTTCAGATGGTCTGCCAGAAACTGGTCGTACCCCAGTTGACGGTAGGGTGCCGCCGTTTTGTCCGTGCGTGGATCGCTCGAGTAGACTGCGTCAACGTTTGTGCCCTTCAGGAAGATGTCCGCTCCGACCTCGACGGCTCGAAGAGCAGCAACAGTGTCCGTCGTGAAATACGGGAGACCGGTCCCTCCTACAAAAATAACAACGCGATTCCTGCGGAGATGCTCAAGAGCCCGCTGGCGGATGTATGGCTCACAAACCTCATCCAGACGCAATGCCGACATTGCCCTCGCTTCGAGTCCAACCTGTTCGAACGCCGATTGCAGTGCCAGTCCATTCATGATGGTCGCCAGCATCCCCATATAATCGGCCGTGGCACGGTCCAGACCCGTACCCTCGGCATTGGCTCCTCGCCAGATGTTCCCGCCGCCAATGACCAAACCGACCTGTACGCCCAGTTCGAGAAGCTGCTGCACCTCTCGCGAGATGAACTGCAATACCGAGAAATCAATGCCAGAAGCGGCGCTGCCCTTCAGAGCCTCGCCGCTGAGTTTCAGCACTACTCTCTTGTACAACGCCGCCATGGGTGTGAGTGTATGTCGAAGACTAGCAGACTGTGGGCTTGCCGCCGATCTTGAAGCGCACAAACCGCGCGACTACGATGTTCTCGCCGGTCTTGGCAATCATTGCCTTGATGAGCTCATCGATCGTCTTGCTCTCATCACGGATATACGGCTGCTGTATCAGACAGTTCTCTTTATAATATGCTCCCAGCTTGCCCTCGATGATCTTCTCCCAGACCTGTTCCGGCTTCTTCTCAGCCTCGAGCTGAACGCGGTAGAGAGCTTTCTCATGGTCGACAACGTCCGCCGGAACGTCCTCCGGACGGATGAAGGAAGGATCCGTGGCCGCGACCTGTATCGCAATCTCCTTGCCCAGACCCTGGAAATCCTCGGTCTTGGCGACGAAATCGGTCTCGCAGTTCAACTCGACCAGGACACCCAGCTTGCCACCAGCGTGTATATAGGTGAAGACCATGCCGTCTCCAGCCTCACGTGACGACTTGGAAATAGCCTTGGCCAGTCCCTTCTCCCGCAACACGTCGATAGCTTTGTCGATGTTCCCATCGCTAGCTACGAGTGCCTTCTTGCAGTCAAGGACACCGGCGCCGGTTCGTTCGCGCAGGGTCTTGACACTCTCCATATCAATCGTTGCCATTATCTCACCTCATTCTCGTCGTCCGTGCTGTCCTCCACCTCTACCACCGGCTCCTTCGCCTTCTCAGCTTCATGGGCGAAGTCGGCCATGCTGGCGTGCTCCTCGTTTGCCTCGGACTGCTGCACGCCTTCGCGTCCCTCGATAAGGGCACTGGCCATGAGCGCGGTGATGAGACGGAGAGACCTGATTGCATCATCGTTTGCTGGAATCTGGTAGTCGATCTCGTCAGGGTTGCAGTTGGTGTCGACGATGGCGACCACCGGAATACCAAGCACATGTGCTTCCTGAATGGCGCTATGCTCCTTGTGGGTATCGATGACATAGATGGCACGGGGAAGACCTTCCATGGTACGAAGACCGCCGAACAGCTTGCTCAGGCGAGCCTTGGACTTCATGGTCTTCGTGCGTTCCTTGATTCCCATGGTCTCGATAACACCATCGGCTTCTTCGCGGTCGATCTGCTTCAGGCGGTCGATGCTCTTGCGGACAGTGATGTAGTTGGTCATGAGACCGCCCACCCAGCGCTCGTTGACATACCAGGCGCCTGCACGGGTCGCTTCTTCACGAACGATATCCTGCGCAGCCTTCTTGGTGCCGATGAAAATGACGTTGCCACCTTCACGCGAAACCTTCGAAAGGAACGCGTACGCCTCGTCGAGTTTGGCTACGGTCTGTTTGAGATCAAAAATGTGAATGCCGTTGCGCTGCGTGAAGATATAATGCTTCATACGCGGGTCCCATCTGCGGACCTGGTGACCAAAATGAACGCCTGCCTCAAGCAGGGACTTCATTGTTACGACTGCCACAATAGTACCTCCTGTTAGTTTTTTACCTCCGCTCGTTCAACTTCCGGAGAACCGCAATGCGGAACACTCCAGAATCCCGGGCGTGTGGAATCTTGCATGGCAATTGTACCAGAAAATGCCGCTGCTGGCAAGCGAGGCGCTGTGACGACTGGGAGGACTCAGGAGCCTTGAACGTCGACGTGCAGGCAATGCCGTGTCCAGATGTCCAGATGCGCAGTTTCTCTACAATTGACTTGCATTTCATCATCTCTACAATGGAAACAAGAGACAGAAAGCCCGCCTTTCTTTGTAAGGACACGCGCCTGCTGAAAGAGCACGAGAGGGGCATGAGGAGGCACAATGGAAGAAGTCTTGCGGAACCTGAACAAGGAAATGGGTGTGACAGGGAGTGCCATCGTGAGCAAGGACGGCCTCGTCATTGCCAGCGCTCTGGACCAGGATGAGGAGTCTGTCGCCGGCATGACGGCAAGCGTTTTTCAGAGCGCTTCGACGACATCCGGCATCATGGCCATAGGGACGATTGGCATGATTACTCTCGAGAGTGACAAAGGCAAGGCCTTCATGATCGACCTGCCCGACGCGTTTCTCGTGGTTCTCACGAACTCGGAAGTGAACCTCGGGCGTCTGCGTATCGAGCTTCGCAAGGCGGCCAACCAGCTCAGAACACAGATGTAGCCGCTGCTGCGCGCGGGCATTTCTGGCGCGGCACTGTCGGTCAGCCGACATCTCTGGTCGTATTGTGGTGCTACTCGGACGCAATGGGCTGTTCTCACGAACGTGCACTATGCGTACGCGACAATGTACAAGGAGGAACCATGCCAGACAGTTTTATGGACAAGCTCAAGAGGGCTGCGGGCAATGTCGCCGACGGAGCAAAGGACTTGGCGGCAAGCACAAAACTGAAGATGGATATCTCAGGTCTTCAGGGCAAGATCAAAGACGCGAAGCAGGAATTGGGCGTGAACGTATACGCCATGCTTGAGCAGGGAAACACCATCGATAACATCACCGGCGCATTCGTCACCGTCCAGGCGGCAGTCGTCGAGTTTGAAGCTCAGATAGCTGCAAAACAGGCAGAGCTCAAGAAGATCGGCGACGACAGCGCCTGAGCTTTCTCTCCTCATAGAAGTCGTCGAAAGGCGTGCGCTCTCCGCGCACGCCTTTTTGTTGTGCCCGTTGCGGGTACACTGATTTCATGACAGAACATGAACTGCAGTTCCTGCTGCGGGAGCTGACGACCTCACAGGACTATGACGGGCAGATCGTCGGCCGGCTGGACTTCAAAGCGCGGGAAGCGACGTTCGTTCCTCTGCCGTCTGCGGTGGATCCCGACTTGTCAGCCGACCTTGCAGACAAAGGGATCCGCGAGCTGTATTCCTTCCAGCGTGCCTGTTTCGACAGTGCCGAGGGCGGCTACAATGTAACGGTGGTCAGCCCCACGGCGAGCGGAAAGAGCCTCGCCTTCCAGCTACCGGTCCTCGACCATCTCCTCAAACATCCCGGGGCAACAGCTCTGTTCCTCTATCCCACGAAGGCACTTATCGAAGACCAGCTGGCCAAGCTGAGAGAAATGGAACGATGCATGGACCACATCAACACCGCCGTCTATGATGGCGATACCGACCCCGACGCGAGGCGCCAGCTGCGCAAGTTCGGGCGCCTCATCCTGTCCAACCCCGACAGCCTCCACTACAGCATTCTGCCGCATCACGAGAGCTGGTCACGGTTTATGCGCGGACTGGCGTTCATCGTCGTCGACGAAGGTCACTACTACCATGGTGTCCTGGGTTCGCACATGGCCCTGCTCCTGCGACGTCTTCGGCGACTGGCCAACTTCTATGGCGCCCACCCCGTGTTCATTGTCACGTCCGCTACCATCGACGAACCCGGCAAGTTCGCTTCCCGGCTGACAGGCGAGATTGTGCATCAAGTCGATCCCTCGGGCGCCCCTGAGGGAAAGAGGACCCTCCTGCTGTTCAACCCCAGGATCGTCGACAAACAGAACAACATCCGCAAGAGCGTCATGAAGGAAACGCTGTGGCTTTTTCAGCGCGCCGTTCAGGAAGATGTGCGAACGATCGTCTTTACGAAATCGCGTCAGGAAGCAGAATTGTTGTACAAGTACGTCAGGGATGCCGGAGCAGGCAAGGGCCAACGCCTTGGAGACCGCGTCGCCACCTACCGAGCAGGCTACCTCCCTGCTGTTCGCAGGGGCATCGAACACCGTCTTTCCTCCGGCGAGCTGACCGGCGTCATCACAACCAATGCGCTCGAACTCGGCATCGACATCGGACACCTCGACGTGTCGATCACGGCGGGTTACCCTGGTTCCGTGACCAGCCTCTTTCAACAGATGGGACGGGCAGGGCGCGAACGAGACCATTCGCTGTCCGTGTTTGTGGCGTCATCGAACCCACTCGACCAATACGTTGTTCAGACACCGGGATTCCTGTCGTCAGGCCGCTTCGGCACGCCGACGATCAACCCTGGCAACGAGTACATCCTGAGCGCTCACCTCCGCTGCGCGGCGTATGAACTCCCGCTGCGAGCAGCAATCGACGTCGAGTACTTCGGCCCGCAGTACACCCCGCTCGTCGAACAGCTGGAGGCAGACGGAAAGCTGCGCGCCCGTGGTCCGCTCGTCGTGTCGACGGAGACCTACCCCCACCGGTTCGTGAGTCTGCGCACGCTGTCGGATAAGCGCTACCACATTCTGAACCAGGGCGACGGGCAAGTCATCGAGGAAGCCGACGCCTACAAGGTCATCGAGGAATTCTACCCCGGTGCCGTGTTCCTCCATCAGGGAGACTCGTATCTCGTCACGGACAATGATCACGAACAGCAGGTCGTCCATGCCGTCCCCACGACGCAGAACTACTACACCGACGCAATTATCCGCAGCGACGTCGTCGTCCAGAACGAACGGGGGCACCGTGACTACGGCGATGTCGGCCTGTCGTTCGGCAAGGTCGTGGTGTCCGAGCAGACGGTCGGCTTCATCAAGAAGAGTTTTCACATCGAGACAGAGGTTGGGCGAGAGTACATCGACACGCCCGAGATCAGCTATGAGACGATGGCGCTCTGGATTACGGTTCCTGACGCCATGCTCGATAGGCTCACGGAAGGTGGCTACGATATCGCGGGGAGCCTGCACGCAGCCGAGCACCTGCTCATCGCCCTGATGCCGATCGTCGTGCTGTGCGACCAGCGTGACTTGGGTGGCATCTCGACGATACTCCACCGGGATACGTTGAAACCCAGCATCTTTGTGTATGATGGGCATATCGGAGGCGTCGGCCTCACTGAATCGGCATACGGCCGCTTCCGCGATGTCGTAAGCCTTGCATTGGACCGGGTGACCGAGTGCCCCTGCAAGGATGGCTGTCCAAGCTGTGTATACTCGCCAAAGTGCGGCAACAACAACAAGCCGCTGGACAAGAATGGTGCACGTGTTCTGCTCGGGCTCCTGCTCGACAGACTTGACACGACCACTGGAGGTGGCGCATGAGCAAAGAAGGAATGGTTACTCTTCTCAAGGATGCACTGCAGCTCGAGATCGAAGGATGGCTGTTCTACCTCGGCGTAACCTGCACCCTGCCCAAAGGGGCGGTGCAGGACGTTTTCATCTATCTGACCGAGCAGGAGGAGAAACACCGGAAGTACATCAGCAAGGAACTGGACCATGTGCTGGCGGGCGGCACACTGGACATCACTGAACTCGCAGCACTGAAAGAAACGACGCACGATGAAGTCCTGGCCGACGCCGTGCGCAGCGCAACAGATCTCTCACAGCACGAAGCCTCCGCGATCCACACGGGTATGCTGCTCGAACGCAATTCGTGGGAATTCTATCATGCCGCGGCCGAGAAGGCAACCCAGCCAGACGAGGCCACCATGTACAGACAGCTCGAAGAGTGGGAGAAACTCCACCTTCATCTTCTCGAGAAGGCATATGACCTCCTCAAGGAACGAATCTGGGCGGAGAACCGGTTCGCACCGTTCTAGAGTGCAGCGTCCTCCCTGGATCCCAAACACTTGCCCGCGATGATGTGAACGTGCAGGTGTGACACGGTCTGTCCACCTTCTGCGCCGGAATTGATCATGACGCGGTACCCTGCTTCAAGGTGATACTTGACCGCTATCAGGCGGATGACCTCGAAGAGGTGAACGATCAGTTCATTGTCTTCTGCCCCGAGAGCATCGATGCGAGCGATGTGCTTGCGGGGGATTACGAGCAGATGTACCGGCGCCTTCGGGAACCGGTCCTTGATGACGAAAACCGTCTCATCCTCATAGACGTATTCGGCCGGTGCTTCGTGCCGGCCGACACGGCAGAAAACACAGTTCTGTTCGTTCGCGCTCATCATGTGGCTGCACTCCCGGAAAGGACGACCCGGTCGCCGTCGAAGTGACAGCCCTCGACATGGACGACGACAAAGTTGTCGCGTTCGAGCATCTTGTTTCCACACACATGTCCCTCCGTCCAGAGGTAGTGCTCTGAATACCCTTCAACCTCCCCGAGGGAGGACTTCTCCGATACGATCGTTACATCCCGACCGATGAATCGACGGGCAAATGCCATACCTGTCTGCTCCGCGGCCTCAAGCACACGGTGCAGCCGATCCTTCGCGACTCCCGCGGAGACCTGATGGTCCTCACGCGCCGCAGGGGTGAAGGGACGAGGTGAATACGGGAAGACATGGACCTTGGCAAACGCCGCAAGCCGGATCACGTCCAGGGTAGCCTGCAGGTCCTGCTCGGTCTCACCGGGGAACCCGACGATGACGTCCGTCGTCAGGGCAAACGATGGATCATCCGCCCGCAGGCGTTGCACACTGTCGAGCAGGCTCTTCGATGCATACGGCCGCCGCATGCGCTGCAGCACCGCGTCACTCCCGCTCTGCAGGGGAAGATGCAGCTGCGGACACAGCGCGGCATGGTTCGCAAACTGACTGACCAGTGCTTCCGTGATCGCGTCCGGGTTCAGGGAGCTGACGCGTACGCGCGTCGGAAGCCCTGCGGCCTCAAGCGCCCACAGCATGCTGTCCAGCAGGACGGGCAGCATGTCCGGCACCTCCTCACGAGCATGTTCTTCCAATGCAAGTGGCGTCCTCCCGTACTTGCCTATCTCCGTCCCGGTCAGTACGACTTCCTTGACGCCTGCTGCCGCCAGCCCCATGACTTCGTCCACTGCCACATCGATTGCCTTGGATTCCAGGCGCGCACCACGCACGAACGGCACCACACAGTAGGTGCACATGTTGTCGCAGCCCTCCTGAACGCGCACATCCACACGGTTGCGAGGGCCCGCCCTCTGAATGCACCCGTCGACCCATCGCGCAGCGGTCTGGACTGTGTCACCTGAGCCGACGACAAGCCTCGCCACTTCTGCTCGATCACCCATGGCGACGACGGTGACGCCGACAGGAGCCCCCGTACGCGTCAGATTCAGCAGTGCAGCCCCGCATCCGGTGAGATACACGGGCGCTCCCGGCCGTTCGCGCAGGGCACGACGCGCAAACTGCAGGCTCTGAGCCTGGGCCCGGTTCGTGACACTGCACGAGTTCACGATGACGGCGTCGGCTTCAGTCAGCGTTGTGGTCGTTTCGGCGCCCAGCAACCGCATTTCCTGTGCATAGAGTTCGGAGTCGACCTCGTTGACCTTGCAGCCGAGCGTGTAGATGAATACCTTCATGCGGTCGCCTGCAACTCCCGCACCATGAGCATGGTGGCAAACCCGGCGAGCTCGCTCCTGAGAATGCCCGTGCTGAGACGAACGGCTAAGGCGCCTCGTTCGATAAGCAAAGCCTCCTCGGGCCCCGAAAACCCACCCTCCGGGCCTACTGCGACTGCAACCGAACCATCCAGGGCATATGTCCCGTCACGCGCAAGTCCCATCATGGTCGAAGCTGCGCGAGGAGACATCATGATCAGACTGTCCACAGGGCCGACACATGACAAACCGTCCTGGAGCCCCGTTGCCAGTTCGACCGTCGGGACGTCACCTGTCTCGGCCTGCTCGGCCGAGGACAGAGCCACCTGGCCCAGGCGCTCGAGCCGCCCGGCGACATTCCATGGCTGGCTGCGCTCAGCGGCATACAGGACGAAACGATGCACTCCCAGTGGAGCACAAACATGGACAACGTCATCGAGCAGCGCAGGTCGGATGATTGCCTGCAAAAGGATGACCGGGTGCAGGGAAAAGGGCGACTGGCGGACGCCCTCCACGGAAACGGCAAGGCCGGACCTGGAGGCATCTTCAACAACCGCGTCATATAGTTCTCCTGCGTGAAACAGGACGATCCGTTCGCCGTGACGAGCACGGAGGACATCTGCAATGTGGTGCGCAGCAGGCGTGCCGCCAAGCATGACATGTTCGCCCAGCCTGAGCGACCGACCCGCCTCGAACGCCGGCATGGATCAGCCGCTACCCGAGACCCTGCCGAGGTATCCTGCGAAACTCTCCAGAACTGTGATGGCCCGGATGTAGTTCATGCGGATGGGGCCGACGAGACCGAGAACGCCCCTCTGGTTCGAATCAAGCGAGTAGCTCACCGACACGAGGCTGAAGCTCCTCAGTTCCTCCCGCTGGTTCTCCTCTCCGATGAACAGGCTGATCTCTCCCCGGTCGCTCAGCGAATTCAGGTAGGGTTTCACGACCTCTTCGCGGCTCAGGAAGGTGCTCAGTGTAGAAAACGCCCCAACCTGGTCATCCGGAAGCTCGCTCAGCATCTGTTCGATACCCCGGACAAAGATCTGACTCTCTCCCTTGCGCAACTCGCCTTCCATGAGCTGGGCCACGGCGTCCAGAACGCCTTCGTAGCGCAGAGCAAGGTCTTGCGGCAGCATGTTGCCAAAGCGAAGGGTGTGAATGCCCTCATCGAGGCTCTTTCCACGGAGTTCCCTGGCAAAAATGGCATTGATATCTGCGAGTTCCTGCTCAGTCGTGTCTGCCGGGGCAAGCAGCTTATATCCCTCGACGTTCTCGCGGTCAGTGATGAAGACCAGCATGAGCACTGTTTCGCTGAATGGCACCAGACTGACATGACGCAGAGTCACAGAGTTGATCGGGGGAGACAGGACAAAACTCACTTTCTTCGTGCGGTCAGACACCGCAGTCGCCACACCGTCGAACAGACGTGGAAGGCTCTCATACTGCAGTGGGAGATCCATCGGTCCGGTGAACATGCGCTGACGCGTCGCTTCGACGAGAAATGCCGAGATATACATGTGATACCCCAGCACCGTCGGAACGCGCCCGGCTGATACGTGAGGCTGCTGAAGATATCCCATGCTGCTAAGCTCCGCCATTTCATTGCGGATCGTTGCAGACGAGAGGTCGTTGCCCAGTTGGCTGGTTACGAATCCCGAACTGACAGGCTCGCCGTCGTCCATGTACTTCCGGACGATAGCCAGCAATATGCGCTTCTGCCGTTCTGTGAGGAACATCTATGTCACCTCATCTATTGTACCGATTAGCGCCAAGCTGACAAGCAACGAGTTGCATCGACTCATCTAAAATGTACGTGAAATGGCTCCGTAAACTCATGAGAAAACGGAGGTGAAGGATGACAGACTACTGCTGATCCTTGGGATGTGTAACACTCTCGGGACGGTTCNNCAAAAGGGCTCGGGGGAATGACACAGGGAAAGACAGGAATGACGGAGGCAAGGGGCACTGACACGGTCCCGCGAGTCAGGTTGAAGCAGTTGCTAGGCGAAATCTCCCTTCTTATAAATCTTCAATTCGGGAATAATTTTCGCAATATTGGTAAAATCTTCATCTTTATGCAGGAGATACAAATTGTTTTCTATTGCTGTCTGAGCAATTAATAAATCGATTGTACTTCGTATTGTAATGCCCGCTCTTCTGCAGGTGAAATTCATATATGCAGCTTTTTCAAATGATTTCTTCTCTTCACTCAGATAATAGAATGG